>CAYGRU010000109.1:0-1885 GCA_964352385.1 uncultured Candidatus Planktophila sp. | reverse complement strand
GGCATGCATCTTGCCGGGGGTCTTGGACGCATGCGGCGCTCCTGTCGCCTCCTCGATGGGCAGCGCGTCCATGTCGGCGCGCAGGCCGATCACCTTGTCGCTGCCGCCCCGGCCCTTGATGATGCCGACAACGCCGGTCTTGCCGATGCCGGTCACGACCTCGTCGCAGCCGAACGCCTTCAGCTTTTCCGTGACCAGCCCTGCGGTCCGGTGCACATCGAACTGCAATTCGGGATGTTCGTGAATGTCGCGCCGCCAGGCGGTGATTTCATCGTGCAGGTCGGCAAATCGGTTGATCGTAGGCATCTCTGGCTCCTCAAAGCGGCATGGCGCGTTCCGCGAGGCGCGCCCAGAAGGACGAACCGGCAGGAATCGCATCATCGGTGAAATCATAGGCAGGGTGATGGCACATGGCGGTATCGCCATTGCCGATGAAGATCATCGCGCCGGGCCGGGCCTCCAGCATATAGGCGAAATCCTCTGCGGGCATGATCGGCGGCACATCGCGAATGCAGGTGCCGGCAACATCGTCGGCAGTATCGGCGGCGAACATCGCCTGATCGGCGGTGTTGATGGTCGGGGGATAGCCATCCTCCCACGCGATCTGTGCCGATGCGCCAAAGCTGGCGGCGGTATTCTCCACCACCGCGAAAATACGCGCCTTGGCCATCGCCCGGTCTTCATGCGACTGGCAGCGCACCGTGCCGCGCAGCTCCACACTGTCGGGGATGATGTTATAGGCCGTGCTGTCTGTCTGAAAAGACGTGACCGTCAGCACCATCGCATGGATCGGGTCGAGGTTGCGTGCGACCACCGATTGCAGGGCGATGACGATCTGCGACGCCGCCAGTGTCGGGTCGACCGCCAGATGCGGCATCGCGGCATGGCCACCCTTGCCCTTGATGGTGATCGTGTATTCATCGGACGACGCGAGCAGCGGGCCAGACCGGATCGCGAACTGGCCGACCGGCAGGCCGGGCATGTTGTGCATGCCGTAAACCTCTTCGATCCCGAAACGATCCATCATCCCGTCGTCGACCATCGCCTTGCCGCCCGCGCCGCCCTCTTCGGCGGGCTGGAAGATCATGATGGCAGTGCCCGCGAAATTGCGCGTCTCCGCAAGGTATCTGGCGGCACCGAGCAGCATCGCCGTATGGCCGTCATGCCCGCAGGCGTGCATCTTTCCCGGTGTTTTCGATGCATGTGGCACACCCGAAGCCTCGACGATCGGCAGCGCGTCCATATCGGCGCGCATCCCGATGACCCGGCTGCCGGTCCCCTTGCCGCGAATGACCGCGACGACGCCGGTGCGTCCGACCCCCTCCACAACCTCGTCGCAACCAAAGCTGCGCAGCTTGTCGGCGACGATCCCGGCGGTGCGGGGCACGTCATACATCAGTTCGGGATGTTCATGAAAATCGCGCCGCCAGGCGGTGATCTCGTCCTTCATCCCGGCGATGGAATTCACGACAGGCATATCTTATCCTTTCAACGGCATGGCGCGTTCCGCCAGCCGCACCCACCACGACGCGCCCGCAGGCATCGCCTCATCAGCGAAATCATAGGCCGGGTGATGACATTCGGCGGATGCGCCATTGCCGATCATGATCATCGCGCCCGGTCGCGCCTCCAGCATATAGGAAAAATCCTCCGCGCCCAGCGCCGGGGGCGTGTCGCGGATGCAGCCGCCCGCGACCTCATCCGCGATATCGGCGGCGAACATCGCCTGGGTATGGTGATTGACCATCGGCGGATAGCCGCGCACCCAGTCCACCGCAGCCGTCGCGCCGAAGGCCGCACAGGTGCTTTGGATGATCGCGTTCAGCCGGTCGCGCGCCAAGGCGCGGTTGGCCTCGGAATAACAGCGCACGGTGCCCGTCAGGCG
>CAYGRU010000108.1:0-1971 GCA_964352385.1 uncultured Candidatus Planktophila sp. | reverse complement strand
CGGTGATGCGGTCGGCATACATGATGACCTTGCCATCCACATTCCGGGCGGCGCGGCCGATGGTCTGCACCAGCGAGGTTTCCGACCGCAGGAACCCTTCCTTGTCAGCGTCCAGAATGGCGACCAAAGCACATTCGGGGATATCCAGCCCCTCACGCAGCAGGTTGATGCCGATCAGCACATCGAACGCACCGAGGCGGAGGTCGCGCAGAATTTCGATCCGCTCCAGCGTGTCGATGTCGGAATGCATGTAGCGCACACGCACGCCCTGTTCGTGCAGATATTCGGTCAGATCCTCCGCCATCCGTTTGGTCAGCGTGGTGACGAGCGAGCGATACCCGGCCTGTGCCACCCGCTTCACCTCGTCCAGCAGATCATCGACCTGCGTGTCCACCGGGCGGATTTCGACCGGCGGGTCGATCAGGCCGGTCGGGCGGATGATCTGTTCAGCAAAGACGCCGCCCGAACGCTCCATCTCCCACTTGCCGGGGGTGGCGCTGACGAATACCGATTGCGGCCGCATCGCATCCCATTCCTCGAATTTCAGCGGCCGGTTGTCCATGCAGGACGGCAGGCGGAACCCATGCTCCGCCAGCGTGAACTTGCGCCGGTAGTCGCCCTTGTACATCGCGCCCAGCTGCGGGACGGAAACATGGCTTTCATCGGCGAAGACAATGGCATTGTCGGGGATGTATTCGAACAGGGTCGGCGGCGGCTCCCCCGGTGCGCGGCCAGTGAGGTAGCGCGAATAGTTCTCGATCCCGGCGCAGGAACCTGTCGCCTCCATCATCTCCACATCGAAATTCGTGCGCTGTTCCAGACGCTGCGCCTCCAGCAACCGGCCCTCGTCGGTCAACTGTTTCAGCCGCACCGCAAGCTCTGCCTTGATCGACTTGATCGCCTGATTCAGCGTCGGGCGGGGCGTGACATAGTGGGAATTGGCATAGATGCGCACTCGGTCCAGTGCGCCGGTTTTCTCGCCGGTCAAAGGGTCGAATTCGGTGATCGCCTCCAGCTCATCCCCGAAGAACGCGAAGCGCAGCCCGCGATCTTCCATATGTGCGGGCCAGAGATCGACCGTATCTCCCTTCACCCGGAACGATCCGCGCTGAAACGCCGTATCGTTGCGCTTGTATTGCTGCGCGACCAGTTCGCGGATCACGTCGCGCTGCACATAGCTTGCGCCCGCTTTCAGGTCCTGCGTCATCGCCCCATAGGTTTCCACCGCGCCGATGCCATAGATGCAGGAAACGGAGGCGACGATGATCACGTCGTCACGTTCCAGCAAAGACCGGGTCGCCGAATGGCGCATCCGGTCAATCTGTTCGTTGATCTGCGCCTCTTTCTCGATGAACGTGTCGGACCGGGGCACATAGGCCTCCGGCTGATAGTAGTCATAATAAGACACGAAATATTCGACCGCGTTATGCGGGAACATCGACTTGAACTCGCCGTAAAGCTGCGCCGCCAGCGTCTTGTTGGGCGCGAGGATGATCGCCGGGCGCTGCGTCGCCTCGATCACCTTCGCCATCGTATAGGTCTTGCCGGTGCCGGTCGCCCCCAGCAGGACCTGATCCTGCTCGCCGCTCATGATCCCTTCGGACAGCTCCCGAATCGCGGTCGGCTGGTCGCCTGCGGGCTGAAACGGCGTTTCCATGACGATTCGAACGCCGCCTTCCAGCTTGTCGCGGGAAGGCCTCTGCGGAACGGTCACGAGGGTATCAACGGTCATGGTACGCCTTTTCTTTACCCATTCTAACTAGGACCGCAGGGCGGCCACAACAATATGCAAGATTGGTAAGACACTGTTAATCACAGTCGGCGCATCCTTTTCATGTCGCAAGGATGCCGGGGCCGGATGAAGACGGTTCTCTGTTCCGCGCGGCACCTCTCGTCGTTCCATCTTCCGGGCGTGTACGGCCCGGCAGACCCGGCGTGGAGGGTCGCTGACCGGTCGTGGCACCACCCACC
>CAYGRU010000107.1:0-2103 GCA_964352385.1 uncultured Candidatus Planktophila sp. | reverse complement strand
TTCAATCAAACGTTCCTACCCCAGATCGCCGGATTGTCCTAGGCAGGCTGGCAAATCGCCGCCCGCATGGCCCCGGCGTTTGGAGCCTTCGCGATGATGATACTGCCGAATCCGAGTTTTGCCAGCGGTGCCGCTGCCGCAGCACTGATCGCGATGGCATTCGTCTGGCCGAGCGCGGCGCGTGCGGTGCTGTCCAAATGGGCATCGAACAGGGCACTGCTGCGCGGGGAAAACAGGGCAATCGCCTGATAAACCCCAGACGCGAGCCGGTCGGCGATCTCCACCGGTGGCGGGCCGGTTTCCACGGCGTCATAGACAACCGGCGCAACAACCTCGAATCCGGCCTCGGCCAGCCGCGCCGACAGATCGCCGGTTGTGTCACGGCCATGAGGATACCAGACCGGACCCGCCTCTGGTCGCAACCGCGCGGTGGCGAGCGCGATCAGGCCTTCGACATCCGATGCCGCATTTTCGATCCGACGATACCCGGCCTCACGCGCCGCGCGGGCCGTGGCGGCCCCGACACAGAAGGCGGGCGCATCTGCGGGTGAAAACGCCCCGATTGCGCGGACAGCATTCGCCGATGTGAACAGAACCGCCTGCGCCCCGGCCCAGTCGGGCGCGTCGGTCAGCACATGCCGAATATCGATCAGCGGCCAGATATCCACATCCCAGCCCTGGTCACGAAGCTCCCGCGCCAGACCTTCCGACTGCGCCCTTGGGCGGGTGAGGAGCGCGCGGGGCATCAGCGGGCGGCAAGGTCGTCGAAAAATCCCGGCCCACCCTTCGTCTTCAACTCCATCGCCGCGTCGATCCCCATCGCCGCCGCGTCCGACACGCCGCCTTCGCGCGATGTCGCATAGCGGAGCGAGCCATCGGGGCGCAGGATTTCGCCGCGAAACCGGATGCGGTCGCCGGACAGTTCGGCAAGCCCAGCGACCGGGGTCCGGCAGGACCCGTCGAGCACTTTCAGAAACGCCCGCTCCACCGTCAGGCGGATATCGGTCGAGGGGTCATTAAGCGGCGCGATCAGCGCCTTGATATGGTCATCGGCGGCACGCCCCTCGATCCCTATCGCACCCTGTGCCACGGCGGGCAGCATCACGTCCTCGGCAATCGGGTGGGCAATCGTAATCTCCGACCCCAGCCGTTTCAGCCCGGCACAGGCGAGGAAGGTCGCGACCGCGAGGCCGCTGTCGAGCTTTTTCATCCGTGTCTGCACATTGCCGCGAAATTCAACCATCTTCAGGTCGGGCCGCACCGCGAGCGCCTGCGCCCGGCGGCGGATCGACGAACAGCCGATGGTCGCGCCCTGCGGCAGATCCTCGACCCGGTGATAGGCGGGCGAGATGAAGGCATCGCGCACATCTTCGCGGGGCAGATAGGCGATCATCTCCATCCCGTCGGGCAGCACCGTCGCCACGTCCTTCATGGAATGAACCGCGATGTCGATCCGGCCATCGGCCAGCGCCTGTTCGATTTCCTTGGTGAACAGGCCCTTGCCGCCAATCTCGGACAGCGCGCGATCCTGCACCGCATCGCCGGTGGTCTGGATCACCTCGATCAGAAAGGCATCCTCCGGCATGTCATGGGCGGCCATCAGGCGGGCGCGGGTCTCGTAAGCCTGTGCCAGCGCAAGCGGAGATCCGCGCGTGCCGATGCGAAGCGGTGTGTCGGGGGAGAATGTTTGCGTCATCATGGCAAAATCTGTAACCGGAGCGTCGAGGCCGCGCAATCAGGCGCGGGCAAAAACCGTCACACTCTGACAGCACGGCCCATGACCACGCATCTGACCATTCTCGGCCTTGAAAGCAGTTGCGACGACACGGCGGCGGCGGTGGTGCGGGTTGTGGTCGGGGCCGATGGGCCGGGCGACATCCTGTCCTCGGTCGTCATGGGTCAGGACGAATTGCACGCCGCATTCGGCGGCGTCGTGCCTGAAATCGCCGCGCGTGCCCATGCCGAAACGCTGGACCTCGCGGTGGAGGCGGCGCTGGCGCGCGCCGGGGTCGGCCTCGATGTCATCGACCTGGTGGCGGTGACGGCGGGGCCGGGCCTGATCGGCGGGGTGATGTCGGGGGTGATGTGCGCGCGGGGCATCGC
>CAYGRU010000106.1:0-2665 GCA_964352385.1 uncultured Candidatus Planktophila sp. | reverse complement strand
GACGGGCGGCGTGCCATAGGTCGTCTCGAACGCAAGTGCCATCAGCGCCCGCGCCCCCTGGGCTCGTGCGATGGTATTCTCCTCGGGTTGTCGGGATCAGCCGAGCGGATCAGCCGTGGAATAGTGCAGGACGACCGGGATCACGGCGGCCTTCAGGCTCGCCGCGCCCTCGACGGGCAGATCCACGGGCCGTGGCGCTTCCGCCTCGGCCCACTCGCAGAGGCCCCCAAGCGTGCGCTCAGCGGCGAGCGCCGCGCCGATGCTGGCGGTCAGCGCGTCGAAGGCGGTGTCACGTGCAGCGCCCTGAGCGACAGCCTCGATCTCGGTGCGGTGCTGGTAGTGATAGGTCAGCGGCGACAGCGTCACCTCGGGCTCGCCCGGCTCGCCGTCACGCAGGATCAGCAGGCCCTCTGCGGGCACGCGTTCGGGCAGCACGTCGCCGCGCAGGGCGGTGGCAGGCAGCGCCGAGAGCCGCTTGTGCAAGGCGGCGAGAATGGTTTCGCGGGGGGTGGGCATGGGTCTTCGCCATCCTGTATACTGAGTAAAGAACCGACGTGCGCCAAGGTTGTTGCCGAGGCAGAGCTGCGAAGTATCAGCGGCCGCATTGTCGACTGTTCCGGAGCTGAACCGAACATTTGACCGGGGTGGTGGCCTAAGTCTGAATGGGCTGCCCGTGCCTCAGCGCGATCGGCGTATCACCGTGGTGCTTCTTGAACGCCCGCGTGAACCCTTCGGGCGAAGAGAAGCCGTAGCGGCGCGCGACCACATCCACCCGGTGACCTTTCGCGATGTCCTGTCGTGCCAGCGTGAGCCTCCAGCGACGCAGATAGGCGGCGGGGGTTTCACCGACTTCGGCGAGAAACTTTTCGGCGAAACGGCTGAGGGACATTCCGGCGAGATCCGCAAGGTCCTTATTGCGCCATGCCCGTCCAGGGCGGTCGTGCATTGCGACAATAGCCCGGCTGAGACGTTGATCGGAAAGACCGGCCAAGAGGCCCGGCTGCGTTGAGCCAGCCTCGATCTGCATGCGCATCATCCGCACGATCAACACCTCGCCAAGTCGGCTCAGCACGGAATCCACCCCACACCGTCGCCGCGTGATCTCGGTCAGCATCATCCGCACGAGGCCCATGCTGTCCGGGTCGTCGGACAGGTCGATTTCGACCATATTGGGAAGCGCTGTCAGCAGAGGATTATCCGACCCGCTCCATTCAACGCGCGCGCAAAACAGAACCTGCCCGAGTTCTGCCCGGAAATCCGCGCCGCGCGCGCAAAAGAGCGCGCGGTGGGGCGTACCACGGGGTGCAGCGAAGGCGACAAGATTCGCATCCTCCGGCATCGCCGGCGCAACTGTCAGCTTGAATCTGTCGATCAGGGTGGTGAGCCGGTCGTATCGGTCCATTTGGGCGTTCTGGTCAGATTTTTCGGATTTTACTGATCATAGATCTGATATGGTTGCCGTACAACCATCAAAAGAGAGACCCTTCCATGCTTGTTCCCCGCCAGAAGACCCCCAACCTGAAGCTTCCGACCCTGGATCACGGCGATTTCGACCTTTCGCGCGAGACGTCCGAGCGCGGCACGGTCATCTGCTTCTATCGCGGACTGCACTGTCCGATTTGCGCCACCTACCTCACCGAGCTCCAGAAGCGGGCCGCCGATTTCGCCGAACGCGGCGTCGGGACCATCGCCATCAGCTCGGACGGCGAGGACCGCGCCCGCGAGATGGCGAGGAAGATCGGCGCCGACACGCTGCGCTTTGGCTACGACCTGTCCCTGGCAAAAGCGCGCGAATGGGGGCTCTACATCTCGACCTCCCGGGGCAAGACTTCTATCGGCATCGAAGAGCCGGCGCTGTTCTCCGAACCCGGCCTTTTCATGGTCACACCCGAGCAGTCGCTCTACTATGGTTCGGTCCAGACGATGCCCTTCGTGCGACCGCATTTCTCCGAACTTGTCGGCGCACTGGATTTCGCGATCAAAAACAGCTACCCGGCGCGCGGAGAATACACAGGCACCGTTTAACCGACCATGCTCATGCGGGAAATTAAGCTGCCCGACCCGGCGATACGAAGAACCGAACGGATAGCATCATAACCGCCCCTCCACCCAGTTCGCCACGATCAGCCCCGGCACGCTGTCCAATGCCCGGTCCGCGTCCCGCGCCAGGTCCAGCCGTTTCGGCAACTTGACCTGCGGCACGAGCAGGAAGATCGGCGCGGTGACCCTGCCGCGCCCGGTCTTGAAGCGCGACACGACCGCGTGGCCTTTCGTATTCAGCCGTCCTTCCGCCACCAGCAGGCTCGGCCCAGTTCGGCGATAGACGAAGCGCAGGCGCAGCCCGCGTCGCCGTTCCCATTCGCCGGGCGATCCCGCTGCCGCCCGCAGGGATTTTCCTTCGGCGGGCAGCGGGGTCGCCAGCCAGAACCCGTTTTTCGAGCGGATCAGCAACCCCATGTCGTGCGCGCCGACGATAAGCTGCGCCTCGGACCAGACCGGCGCCGTGGGATCAAAGCGCCCACCTGCTTCGAAACGCGATCAACGAATGTTGGCCGACGGCACAGGACAGGCCAAATCAGACCCATCTGCGATGCCGACCGTTCGATTTTCGGATGAAATCTGGTAGCGGAGGAGGGACTTGAACCCCCGACACGCGGATTATGAT
>CAYGRU010000105.1:0-2735 GCA_964352385.1 uncultured Candidatus Planktophila sp. | reverse complement strand
TAGCTCAGCGGGAGAGCACTTCGTTGACATCGAAGGGGTCACTGGTTCAATCCCAGTTACGCCCACCAGATTTCCGCCGCACCGGGCGAGATTAAATCCAGAGGCGCAGGCGTGCCGGGAGAATACCGATGAAAGTTAGAAATTCGCTGCGTTCGTTGAAGAACCGTCACCGCGATTGCCGCGTCGTGCGCCGCAAGGGCCGTGTTTACGTCATCAACAAGACCCAGCGCCGGTTCAAGGCCCGTCAGGGCTGAACAGCGCCGCCCGAAAGGGCGCTTGGCTGAATGATCCGAAGGCCGCGCCGGAGAGCGCGGCCTTCGGCATTTGCGGAACGGTTGGTTGTGGCGGACCTACCGGATCGACCCAAAACATTCGCGAGCAATGAAAAGGCGCGCGGCAGAATCTGCCGCGCGCCTCAATCATTTCAGTTGGCGGGATCAGTTGGTCTTGCCAGCCTTCGACGGCTTGCCTTCGATCGCCTTGGTGCCACCGATTTCAATGCGGCGCGGCTTCAGCGTTTCGGGCAACTCGCGGACAAGCTCGATATGGAGCAGACCGTTTTCGAGGTCGGCACCCAGCGCGCGAACGTGGTCGGCAAGCTGGAAGCGGCGCTCAAAGCTGCGCTCCGCGATGCCGCGGTGCAGATAGACCCGCCCTTCATCGGTGCTTTCCGGGGCCTTGCCCCCCTTCACGACCAGCACGCCCTCGCGCGCCTCGATATCCAGATCGCCCATTGCGAACCCGGCCACCGCGAGCGTGATGCGGTAGGTATCATCGCCGGTCTTTTCGATGTTGTAGGGCGGATAGCTCGGCTGGCTGACCTCGGATGTCAGAACCTGATCGAGCATGGATGCAAACCGGTCGAACCCGACGGTCGAGCGGTAAAGCGGGGTCAGATCAAAATTACGCATGTCGCATATCCTCCTGATGAAGCGATACTCTGCGACCCTCCCGTAAGGGCAGGGTCATTTCCGATATCCGGCCCGTAGTGGCACCGGATGATCGAAAAATAGGAACAGGATTTTCGGGTTTCAAGGGGCGGCCAATACCGCGCCAAGCGCACGGTCGAGAATGACCGCAAAGGCCTTCTGCCCGCCGCCATATTCACCAATGGCCGAAATCACGGCGGCGATGCGCCACTGACCATCGACCTGCCGGAACACCGGCGCGCCCGAAACGCCATAGGTCGCATCGCAGTCAAGCACCGCAACGGCACCGATGACCGCCTCGACCAGACAGGGCGATTGGATCGACGGGATCTCTGGCCGGTCGCGCCCGTAGGATACGATGGCGACCGCCTCGCCGACGCTGACACCGGGCGCGAGGCCAAAGGCGGCGAGGCCCGGCAAGGGCAGATCGAGGCGCACCAGCGCAAGATCGCGGCCGATCTGAGCGGCATCGGGCTGCTGCACATAGGTGTAATCAGGGTGGGTCATGAACTGCGCCGCCTGTGCCAGCCCCTGATATTTGCGAAGCCGGTACCCCGCGACGAACCGCACGCGATCCGGCTGTCGCCGCACGCCGGTGCGCGGGACGTGCAGGCAATGCGCCGCCGTGACGACCAGATCGGGCGCGATCAGGGCGGCGGAGCAGAATCCGTCGCCGAGGTTGAGCCTGCCGACCGATTGCCAATCGGCCTGTTCATGCGCGCCGAGCATTCGACGTTCTGATGCCGCCGCGCCGCCTGATGCCAGCAACAAGAACACAAGCGCGATGCGCCAGATCATTCGCCGGTCCTGGTCCGGCGGTCGCGCGGCACTGATCCGCCGGGCAACCGGGTCGTGCGCGCCGATTTTTCAGGGGCATCACCGGCGCGCGGTATCGACGGCGATGCGCCGCCGCTCCGCCCGATGAAATCGCGGACATGATCGAAGGCCAATGCCAGTGCGGTGCGCGCAGCACCCCGCCGACTGGTGCCGGAGTTGATGCCCACGATGCGCGTCGTCCCATCCCGCCCGATCCGGAAATACGGCGCACCGGAGGCACCGGGGTCGGACGCGCAATCGAGCCGCAGAAACTCCGTCTCCCGGTCGATGACCCGGCACGGTGACTGGATCGACAGGCGCTGCATCCGCCCGCGCGAATAGCTCAGCAAGGCGACTTCGGTGCCCACCGGCGCCGTGCCGTCCACCGCATAGGCCGGAAGCCCGGTCAGGGCGCGGTCGAGTGTGACGCGCGCGATGTCCACCCGCACCTGTTTCGGGCCATAGGTCCGCCCCGCCGCGAAATATCCGGGGTGAATGTCGATCCTTTTGGCCGCCGCCCGATCCTGATACCGACCGTCGCGCACGCCCGCGCTGAACCAGACATCAGCGGGCGCAACGACCGTTTGGCGGGCGGCGTCCGCCACGCAATGGGCGGCGGTCAGCACCACGTCAGGGCGGATCAGCGCCGCCGTGCAGGCCGCGCCATCGGCCCGCGAGAGGATTCCGACCCCGGCCCACTGCGCCGCCTCCGCATCCTTCGTGAATCGGCGATCCTCGGCTTGGGCAATAGATGCGGCGAGCAGCGCCGCCGCGCCGATGATCGCAGGCCACCTCATTGCACCGGCACCGTCTTGCCGCCGGGCAACCGCCCGCCCGTGACCGGCGCGGCCTTGAACAGGGTTCCGGCGCGCGGCGCTTCGGGGGGCGACACCGCCTCAGGCCGCAGGGCACGGCCCGCAAAGGGCATCGCGGCCAGCGCCGCCTCCACCAGCACGGCATAGCTGCGCCCACCTTCACCGGGATCGGAGG
>CAYGRU010000104.1:0-2763 GCA_964352385.1 uncultured Candidatus Planktophila sp. | reverse complement strand
GCGCCGTGCTGGGCGGGGCGGGTGAGGGGCGGTTCCATGATGGCGCCGCCTTCCTGAAGAAACTGTTTCTGGATGGGCTGAGGCCGCGCTGACGCGGCCTCGTGTCCGGGCCGGATCAGTCCGCTGCGGGCGGCTCGGTCGGATTGGCGGGCACGCTCTGCTGCAACTGGGGCAGGCTGAATCCGCCGACGGCGGGCGTCTCAGCATCCTGTTCCACCGGAACGCCGGTGCTGACACCGTCGATCACCGAGCGGGAGCCGGAATTCGTGGCCGAAATGATGACCAGCGCCAGCGATGTGGCGATGAACGCCGTTGCCAGCACCCATGTCACCTTGGACAGCGCCGTTGCCGTGCTGCGCGAGGACACCAGACCGCCGCCGCCGCCGCCGCCCATGCCAAGCGCGCCCCCTTCGGACCGCTGCAAGAGGACAACCGCGATCAGGAAGAGCGCGATGATCAGATGAATGATCAGGATGATATTTTCCATCGGCGGCACCCGTCGGTTAGATTTCAGACGCGCGAGATACCGCAGCACAGCGGCGATGTCGATAGGGGGAGGGAAACCAGCGTCGTCGCAGGTGACTCAGGCGTCGACATCATCCACATCGAGTTGCCCCGAAAGCATCCGGCGCACGTGGCTCCAACTCATGCCGAGGCCCAGGATCAGGCCGACGCCGATCACCCCGATCCACGTGAGCAGGCCAACGTCATCAACGCGCAGCAACCCACGGTCAATCAGCACCCAGAGGAGCGACCCGGCCAGCGCCGCAATCAGGAGGATGCCGAAGACGCCGATGGAGCGCAGCGTCGCGCGCAGGAAGATGACCCAGCCGATCAACAGAACCACGCCAAGGAACAGGGCCAACGGCATCTCATCCTGCCCGTGCTCCATCACCCATCGGGCATAGCTGATATCGGTGGGATTGAAGGTGGCCAGCACCAGCACCTGCGCAAAGATCCAGCGCCAGAGGAAATCGCCGAAGCCGAATGATGATCGTGCCATGAAATGCTCCTGTTGCCCGGTGGTTATCACCGCTGCACTGGCGGCATGTCTAGTGACCGATGCTGTCCTCGCCGTATTTCAGCATCAGCGGCACCACGATGTCCTCTTCATCCGCCAGATGGCGCAGCAACAGCCGTTCCGTGCCGCCAAGGGCGGTCAGAAACCGGTCGGCGGCCTGAAACCTGCCATCGCCATCCAGCGCGGAAATCGCCCCGTTGCCGAGGCTGTGAAACCGGTCGAGCACGTCATGCAGATCGTGATGATCGCCTTCTAACAGGTCGATGGCCCTTTCGGCGCGGCGGTCCAGTTTCTGGAACAGCGGGAAATAGTGCTGATCCTCGATCTGATGATGGCCCTGAAGTTCGTTCAGGAACATCGAGCCGAGCCGCGCAACGGCCTTGGCGTATTTCGCCGGGTCGCGGGTGCCGTCGAGAAACGCCTCGTTTTCGGCGATCAGGCTGCGGATCAGGCGGCGGAACAATTCGTGCCGTTCCAGATAGAAGGCGGTGAAGGGGCCGGTCCGCCCCTCCCATGTCTGGCGGGGAAATTCGCGCACCAGCGCGCGCATGTCTTCGGGAAGGTGATCGCGGCGGGCGAGAGATGTCAGATTGTCCATGATCCGAATATAGGTCCGAATTGCGCGGGATCACCCCTGCGGCGTCATCACCTTGCGCGCCTGCGCCCGTTCCAGCCCCAACTGGCGTTCGCGCCAGATGATGATCCCGCCCGCCGCGATGGTCAGGGCGGCACCGACAAGCATCGCGCCGGTCGGCACCTCGGAAAAGATGAACCAGCCGATCAGCAGGGCAAAGATGATCTGCGCATAATCGAACGGCGCAATGACCGATGTTTCGGCGTAGCGATAGCTGATCGTCAGCAAAACCTGCCCCAGAGCGCCGAGAATGCCGCAACCGACCAGCATGATGAACGGTATCGTTTCCGGCATCACCCATCCGAAGGGCGCGGTCAGGAGCGACAGGACAGTCGTTGTCAGCGAAAAGTAGAAGACGATCGCGGCGGTCGATTCGACGGCCACCAGCTTGCGCACGAAGACCTGCGCCAGCGCGGCGAATACAGCGGCGAGAAGCGCCGCGAAGGCACCGATAGTTTCCAGCTTCGTCGCCGCCTCCGGGTCGATTTCGGCGAGGCGCGGCGAGATGACGATGGCAACGCCGATCAGGCCGAGGATGACCGCCGCGACGCGGTAGAACCGGATCGCCTCGCCCAGAAACATGGCGGCGAAGATCGTGGCGAGAATCGGCGCGGCGAAGAAGATCGCCGTCACTTCGGGCAACGGCAGCAGGCCGAGCGCGAGAAAGCCAAAGGCCATGCCGCCCGATCCGACCAGCCCGCGCCAGATATGCCCCGCCGGGTTCTGCGTCACCAGCCCGCCGGGAAGCTCCCCCCGCAGCCAGAGCCAGAGCAGAAGCGGCGGGATCGCGAAGGCGGAGCGAAAGAACATCGCCTCCCCCGGTGGCACAATGTCTGCGGTGGCCTTGATGAAGGCTGACATCGCCATGAACACGGCGACGGAACAAAGCTTGAAGGTGATGCCACGAAGCGGGTCCATAGCATCGTCCTACTCTTCCAAAGCGCAGGATTCCATCCCGAGTTTTGCGATGTTTCGGGTGCGTCGGGGTCACCCGCACCGCGCTCAGGGAAATTCCCAGACTTCCCTGAACCGGTCCCAGATCTTTTCCCCGATCAGGCAGTCATATTCGGGGGGCGGTGGGTTGAGTTGAAACTGCGCGGGGCGGGTG
>CAYGRU010000103.1:0-2777 GCA_964352385.1 uncultured Candidatus Planktophila sp. | reverse complement strand
GCCCCGGCCCATCCCGCGCCGCTTCGCCCCGGCCAGATGCGCGGCATGATCTCGGCCATCGCCGCGATTTCGATCTTCGCTTTCGGCCTGTCGCTGACCTATCCGCTGTTTTCGATCCTGCTGGAGGAGATGGGGACCAGCGCGCTCCTGATCGGCTGGAACGGGTCGGCGGCGGCGCTTGCGATCCTGCTCGGCGGGCTCGCGCTGCCGCAGCTTCTGCGCCATGTCGCGCTGCCGCTGGTCATGGCTGTGTCGATCCTCTGCATGGCGGGGCTGTTGCTGGTCTTCCCGATCTATCCTGACCCGTATCTCTGGATTCCGCTTCGCTTCCTTTTCGGGGTAACCACGGCGGCGCTGTTCGTCTGTTCCGAAATCTGGATCGTCTCCGCCGCGCCGCCTGAACGGAGGGGGCTGATGATCGGCATCTATGGCCTGTTCCTGTCGCTCGGTTTTCTGGTCGGGCCGCTGGTGCTGAAGGTGCTTGGCACCGCAGGCTGGGCACCGTTCATCGGCGGCGCGGCCATCGCGCTCTGCGCCCTGCCGCCGGTGTTCTATGCATGGAAGGACAGCCCCGATCTGTCGGAAGAAGCGGGTGCCGCCCCAACCTTGCGCGACACCACCCGGTTCTTCGTCACTGATCCGGCGATCATGGGCGCGGTCTTGCTGTTCGGCGTGATCGAATTCGGCGCGATGAGCCTTTTTCCCGTCTGGACGCTCCGCGCGGGTGGCGATGCGCAAATGGCGCTGACGCTGATCGCCCTGCTGGCGGCGGGGAACGTGATCCTTCAGGTGCCGCTGGGCTGGGTCGGCGACCGGTTCGATCGGCGCAAATTGCTGGGGTTCAGCGCCAGCGCGACGATCCTCGGCGCACTGCTGTTCCCGCTGTTCGCGGGCACCACATGGCCGCTCTGGATCACCGCGCTTGTCTGGGGTGGGACGGTCGTTGGCCTTTACACCTTCGCACTGAACGAACTTGGCGCGCGCTATTCCGGCGCGGCGCTGGCGCGCGGCACTGGTGCCTTTACCTTTGCCTATGGCCTCGGCGCGCTGGCCTCGCCGCCTGCGCTTGGCGCTGCCATCGACATCTGGCCGCCGCATGGCATGTTCTGGGTGCTCGGGGTGGTCGCCTTTGCCTATGTAGTGATGTTGATCCGGCGTCCGCGAAGGGTTCCTGCCGTTCTGCCGCAAAACCGCCCTTGACTCAGGCGCTCGCACGGGTAGATAGAGCGCTCCGAATTTCCGCGCCGCGCGCGACAGATGCGCCGCGCGCGCTTGAGGAGAAGACAGATGGCGAAACCGACGACAGTGAAAATCCGGCTCAACTCCACCGCCGGAACTGGCCACTTCTACGTGACCAAGAAGAATTCCCGCACCATGACCGAAAAGATGGCCGTGCGGAAATATGATCCGGTCGTGCGCAAGCATGTCGAATACAAAGAAGGCAAGATCAAATAAGCCTCCCCCGGATCATGGGGACCCGGTTTTGGGGACAGTGAACGAAGGGCACCGCAGCGGTGCCCTTTTTCGTTTCGGTGATTCCACAGTCGGAATTTGGATTTTTTTGTTTGTGCACAAATGATATGTGCCGCAGGCAAGGTCGGTCGCAGCATGGGGAAATGCCCCATTGGCCGTGATCGCCAGCAGACAGAACGACCATTTTGAGCAGACCGAGGACCAGAGCATGCAGGCCCCTGTAGCAGCGAACATCCCCGCCGGCGTCTTTGCCGAAACCGTCACCTCGGTGAAACACTATACCGACAGCCTGTTCGCGTTCCGCATGACGCGCCCCGAAAGCTTTCGCTTCCGGTCCGGCGAATTCGTGATGATCGGCATGATGAAGGATGGCGCGCCTGTCACTTTCAACGACAAACCGCTGACCCGCGCCTATTCCATCGCCTCGCCGTCATGGGATGAGGAGATCGAGTTCTTTTCGATCAAGGTGCCTGACGGGCCACTGACATCGGAGCTTCAGAAGCTCCGCGTCGGTGACACGGTGCTGATGCGCAAGAAACCGACCGGCACGCTGGTCAATGACGCGCTGATCCCCGGCAAGCGGCTCTACATGCTGTCCACGGGCACCGGGATCGCCCCTTTCGCGAGCCTGATCCGCGAGCCGGAAACCTATGAGAAATTCGAACAGGTGATCCTGACTCACACCACGCGGACAGTGGCCGAACTGACCTATGGCTTAGATCTGGTGGCGGAGGTAAAGGCCCATGAATTTCTCGGCGAGATGGCGACAAACCAGCTTGTTCATGTGACTGCGACCACCCGCGAGGCCTATCCGGTGATGGGCCGCATCACCAATCGGATCGAGGACGGATCGCTGTTCGCCCAGCTTGGCGTGCCGCCCTTCGACCCGGCCCATGACCGGGTGATGATCTGCGGCTCCATGGACATGCTGCGCGATTGCAAGGCGCTCTGTGAAAAGGCGGGCCTGACCGAAGGTGCGAACAACCGCCCGGCGGAATTCGTGGTCGAGCGCGCCTTCGTCGACTAACAGCCTTCGCCGGGGGACCGGTCAGGTCCCCCGCCCATCAATTCCACTTTCCACAAGTATCCCCGCCGGAGGCATCTGCCGCCGCCACTGGGACTTGCCGGATCTTCAGTAGGAATAATCCGCGTAGATCCGGCTCAGATCGCCGCCCCAATCGGTGTCGTATCGCCGCAGCAACTCATCCGCCGGGGTTTCGCCCGTCTCCAGCGTTTCCTTCAGCGCGTTCAGGAAATGCGTCTCGTCCGGCAACATGCCACCCGCACCGGCCCGCGCGCGGGCC
>CAYGRU010000102.1:0-2871 GCA_964352385.1 uncultured Candidatus Planktophila sp. | reverse complement strand
CGCCAGACCGGCATGGACATGAATGCGAAGTACAAGGAAACGTCTCAGGGCGGTCTGGCGGTCAACCTGCCTGAATGTTGAGGCGCGGCGAGGGTGGTGCACCCTCCGGGGCAAAATCCAGAATCAGGGTCTTGAGGTCTGCCTCATCCACCAGATCAGCCGCCTTTTCCTGATCGAACCAGCCGCGCAGGCGTTCGTCCTGTTCGGGGTAATCGCCGGTCATCGTTGAGACAGACAAGGTGAACACGTCCACCGCCATCTTTTCCCAAACGCCCTCCTTGCGGAATTTCAGGTATTCATATCGGCCTATGGGCTGCGCGCTGACTTCGCCCTTCACGCCCGCTTCTTCCCATGCCTCGATGGCGGCGGCCTGCGACGGGGTCTTGCCCGGCATCAGGTTGCCCTTCGGCGGCGTCCAGCGCCCGGTGCGCCTTGTGGTGATCAGCAGGAATTCGGTGCCGGTCGGGCCCATGCGCCAGCACAGCGCCGCGACTTGTGTGCGGCGGGCAGTACGGAACGCCTCGAAGAAGCGCGCGACGCGGGACGAGAAACTTTGGTGCATCCCTTATTCTAATGCCTGAGGGGTGAATTGTCGATTGATGACCTTTTGTCCCGCTTCAGGATGATGTGACAAATGTCGCGCGGGCAGCCTCCACCCGGGCGATGATCGCGGCTGACATTTCGTTCATGCGCCGGATCGTCTGGGTGGATCGGTGGCTGACGATCCAGTAGGTCAGCCGCACCGAATGGCCCGGCAGCAGCCGCACCAGTTCTGGCGCTGCGGGGGCGGCATAATCGTGGACATATCCGACACCGCCCTGACGCAGGGCCTGCATCTGACCGACGACCGAGGCGCATTCGAACACCTGCCCGGCACGGGCCATCGCCGCCGCACCATAGGCAAGCTGCGGCGAAAAGATCATGTCCTGCACATAGGTCACGAACAGGCAGCGCCCGAGATCGTCCAGCGTGCTGATCGGGCCAACCTCGGCCAGATAGCGGCGCGTGGCATAGAGGCTGAGCGTGTAGTCGGTCAGCTTGCGCGCGATCAGCGTGTCCTCGGTCGGGCGGTCGAGGGTAATGGCGATATCTGCCTCCCGTTTCATCAGCGAAAACGACCGGGGCAGGGGCACAAGCTGCAACTGTAGGCCGGGATGGCGGGCCGCAAGCTCCACCAGCAGGGGCGCGAGGAAATAGGTGCCGAACCCGTCCGGCGCGCCGATACGGACCGGGCCGGAAAGCTCCACCTCGTCGCGCCCGATGGTGGACGCGGCCTGAATCGCCTCCGTCTCCATCCGTTCTGCAATCGGCAGCAGACGCTCGCCAGCGGTGGTCAGAATGACCCCGGCCTGCGAACGCTGGAAAAGCTGCGTGTCGAGCGCGGCCTCCAGCGCGCGCACATGGCGGCTGACGGTCGCCTGATCCTGCCCCAGCTTTTGCGCCGCGCCCAGAACCTGTCCGGCACGGGCCACCGCCAGAAAGACCCGCAGATCATCCCATTTCATGATCGGTATTTCTGCATGTCTGATCCGCCATCTTTCCGGTTTATCTTTGCAGGATCGCAGATCATGCTGGCAGCAACAACATCTTGGGAGGATTCCATGCAGGAACTGACGCATTTCATCGACGGCGCGCATGTCAAAGGCACATCGGGCCGCTTTGCCGATGTTTACAACCCGGCAACGGGCGAAGTGCAGGCGCGGGTGCCGCTGGCGAACCATGCCGAAATGCAGGCCGCCATCGACAGCGCCAAGGCGGCACAGCCCGCATGGGCCGCACAGAACCCGCAGCGCCGCGCGCGCGTCCTGATGGAATTCGTGCGCCTGCTGCACCGTGACATGGACAAGCTGGCAGAGGCGCTGAGCCGTGAGCACGGCAAGACCATCCCCGATGCCAAGGGCGACGTGATCCGGGGGCTTGAGGTCGCCGAATTCTGCATCGGCGCGCCGCATTTGCTGAAAGGCGACTATACCGATGGCGCGGGGCCGGGCATCGACATGTATTCCATGCGACAGCCGGTTGGTATCGCCGCCGGGATCACGCCTTTCAACTTTCCCGCCATGATCCCGATGTGGAAATTCTGCCCCGCCATCGTCTGCGGCAACGCCTTCATCCTGAAACCGTCGGAGCGCGATCCGTCGGTGCCGCTGATGCTGGCGGAGCTGATGATCGAGGCCGGTCTGCCCAAGGGCATCCTGAACGTGGTGAATGGCGACAAGGAAAGCGTCGATGCGATCCTCGACCACGAGGATATCGCGGCGGTCGGCTTTGTCGGCTCCACTTCCATCGCGCAATATGTCTATTCGCGCGGCACGGCGGCGGGCAAGCGGGTGCAATGCTTTGGCGGTGCGAAGAACCACATGATCATCATGCCTGATGCCGATCTCGATCAGGCGGTCGATGCGCTGATCGGCGCGGGCTATGGCGCGGCGGGTGAGCGGTGCATGGCGATTTCGGTTGCGGTTCCGGTGGGTGAGGAAACGGCGGATCGCCTGATTGCGAAACTGGCGCCGCGCGTCGAGAACCTGAAGATCGCGCCCTATACCGACGGCGACGATGCCGATTACGGCCCGGTCGTGACCAAGGAGGCACAGACCCGCATCCTCGGCCTGATCGACCGGGGCGTCGAGGAAGGCGCAAAGCTGGTCGTCGATGGCCGTGGCTTCAAGATGCAGGGCTATGAGAACGGCTTCTTCGTCGGCGGTTGCCTGTTCGACAATGTCACCAAGGACATGGACATCTACAAGACGGAGATTTTCGGCCCCGTGCTGTCCACCGTCCGCGCCAAGACCTATGAGGAGGCGCTGGGCCTTGCGATGGATCATGAATATGGCAACGGCACCGCGATCTTTACCCGCGATGGCGACACCG
>CAYGRU010000101.1:0-4104 GCA_964352385.1 uncultured Candidatus Planktophila sp. | reverse complement strand
GATGTGTAGATGTCGTTGGTCGCGACGGCGATGTGCTGGATGCCCTCGCCATTGTATTCGCGCAGATATTCCTCGATCTGGGAATTCGCGTCGGCGCTTTCGTTGATCGGGATGCGGATCTTGCCGCAAGGCGATGTCAGCGCGCGCGAGAACAGGCCCGTCTGCTTTCCCTTGATGTCGAAGAACCGGATTTCCTTGAAATTGAAGATACCGGCATAGAACCCATACCACTTGTCCATATTGCCGCGATGGACGTTGTGCGTCAGGTGGTCGAGATAGTAGAATCCGAGGCCCTTCGGCTTCGGATCGACCTCGCCGGTCCAGTCGTAGTCATTCATGTAGGGCGAGCCACCATCGCGCGCGATGAAATAGAGCAGCGATCCGCCGATGCCGAGGATCGCGGGCGCGTCGATCACTTTGTCATCGCCGTCATAGCCCTTGGCGCCATGCGCAATCGCGCGGTCAAAAGCCGCCTGCGGATCGACCACGCGCCATGCCATCGAAGCGGCGCAGGGGCCATGTTTCTTGACGAAATCGGCGGCGAAATCGTTCGGCTCCGCGTTCACCAGATAGTTGATGTCGCCCTGACGATAAAGCGTCACGTCCTTGGTCTTGTGCTTCGCGACGGCCTCGTATCCCATGACCTTGAACAGCTTGTGAAGCTCCTCCGGTTCCGGATGCGCGAACTCGACGAATTCGAACCCGTCGGTGCCTGCGGGGTTCTGGGCAGTGATTTCTGCGGGGGCGGCTTCGTGCGGGAACGGACCCATGACTGGCTCTCCTGTGCTGTATTTCGATCTTGAGCCAAGCATACGCGCTGCGACGCGGGATGTTTGTGCGTATTTGCCTCCGACCGCCCCTGTGATACAAGGATTGCGCACGAACTTGCTGAAAGGTGCGCGAAATGAGCCTTGATCTGTTTGATCGCCGGATATTGTCCCTCCTGCAGGAAGATGCGAGTCTGACGAATGCGGCGCTGGCGGACCGGGTTGCGCTTGGCCCGTCGCAATGTTCCCGCCGCCGGATTGCGCTGGAGGAAGCCGGGCTGATCCGTGCCTATCGGGCGGAGCTTGACGCCGCAAAGCTCGGCTATGTGGTGGAGGCGTTCACGCGGGTCACGCTGACCGATCATTCGGAACATACCGCCGACGATATCGCCGCGTTCTTCGATGATCTGCCTGAGGTGTTGATGGCCTATACGCTGACCGGCGACGCCGATTACCTGCTGCATGTCCGGGTGCGGTCGCTGGACGAACTGGCGGGGTTCGTGCACCGCCGCCTGCTGCCGCATCCCAAGGTGGCGCAGGTGCGATCTGATATCGTCCTCAGCCATGCGGGCAAGCGCAAGGGCGTGCCGCTGTCAGTCTAGGACGCGGCCCGCGCCTCGACAGGCAGATCGCCGACCGACGCGCGATGTGCCGACAGCCAGAGCTGGTCCAGCATCGCCAATGCAGCCGCATCGAACCGGTTCGGCTCCAGCCAATAGCGCCCTGAGGGGACGAAATAGCCAAGCTGCCGTTCCCGCGCCTCGGCGTCGGCGACGCGCTTCGCCGCCAGATCGACCGGACGGCAGGA
The DNA here is from genome assembly GCA_964352385.1 of uncultured Candidatus Planktophila sp. Taxonomy (GTDB): domain Bacteria; phylum Pseudomonadota; class Alphaproteobacteria; order Rhodobacterales; family Rhodobacteraceae; genus Pikeienuella. Next base: position 2,529 of record CAYGRU010000101.1, on the reverse strand, counting down.
CGCGAGCGTGTCGCGTCGTGCGCGGGGGAAAACCAGACGGCTGCGATCGGATGACAGATTGACCACGGCGCAGCCTTGCCGCGCGGCCAGCAACATCAGCCGCGCCGACTTCGCCTCCAGCGATTGCAACGTCACATCATCGCGCAATGGGTCCGCCGCGCCGATGCCATAGAAATGCGTGCGCCCCTTGGCGGGATAGATCATGTCGCAGCCGATGAAGGCCATGACCGAGGGGCGTAAGGCCGCCAGCGCCCAATACCCGGCGGTGAACGCCATCGTCCCACCGGCATAGATGAACCCGCCCTGCGCATTCTGCACCGGGACATAATCGTCTGCCGTGATGATGGTCTGCCCCGCGCCCGCCTGTGGCCGACGATCCGCCGGAAAATCCTCCGGGTGGATCGCATGCGTCCAGTCCGGGCGCAGCCGCCAGGCATTGTTGATCGCCACGATATCGGTGAACGGTTGGCGCGGCCAGGAAACCGTCTCGGCAGCATTGAGGCCGCTGCCGATCACGAGAACGATGCGCTGTGCTGTCGTCATGGGTCTGCCTTCGGGAATGATTTCCTGAAAGGCGAAGTGCGGCGCGCGAAGGCGATGTCACGCGCGCGTGGCGGATTGCCGCGAACTGCGGTCAGATGGCCACAGGTCGCGGGATTGGCTACCCCGCCGCCGCGAGCACGCTGCCGGGGTTCATGATGCCTTTCGGGTCGAGCGCGGCCTTCACCGCGCGCATCGCGATCAGAAGGCCCGGATCGCCATATTTGGTCAGGTCGTCCACCTTCAGCCTGCCGACCCCATGTTCCGCCCCGACCGACCCGTCGGTCGCGTGGGTCACGTCATGGACGATGGATTTCAGCACATCACGCTGATTGACGTAATCCGCCTTGTCACGCCCGGCGGGCGGATAGACGTTGAAATGCAGGTTGCCATCGCCGACATGGCCAAAGCAGTTGATCCTGATCTCCGGGTCGAATTCGATGATCGCCGCGGTCGCCTTTGTGATGAATTCCGGGATACGGGCGACCGGCACCGAAATGTCATGGTTCGATATCGCCCCGATGGCGCGGTTGGCCAGCGGGATCGTCTCGCGGATCGCCCAGAATTCCTGCGCCTGTGCCTCCGACTGCGCGATGACGCCATCGGTGGCGAGGCCTGCCTCGAACGCATCGGCAAGCGCGGTTTCCAACGCCTCCGCAACGCCGCGCCTTCCGCCGCATTCGACCAGCACCGACCATTTCGGCATCGGGTTCATCGGCAGGGGCAGGTCATGGCCCGTCGCCTTCAGAAACGCGACGCCGGTCACGTCCACCAGTTCGAAGGCAGAGATCACATCGCCGACACGCGGGCGCATGAAGTGAAGCAATTGCACAGCCGCCTCCGGCCCCGGCACCGCCAGAAACGCCACGGCCGTTTCGGCAGGGCGCGGGAACAGCTTCAGCGCGGCAGCGGTAATCACCCCCAGCGTCCCCTCCGCCCCGATCAGCAGATGCCGGATGTCATAGCCCATGTTGTCTTTGCGCAGCCGCTTCAGCCCGTTCATCACCGTGCCATCCGGCAGCACCGCCTCGATGCCAAGGCACAGGTCGCGCGCATTGCCATAGCGCAGCGTGTTCACCCCGCCCGCATTGGTCGAAAGGTTCCCGCCGATCCGGCACGATCCTTCGGACGCGAGCGACAGCGGGAACAGGCGGTCGATCCCTGCCGCCGCCTCGCGGATGTCATGCAGGATCACGCCTGCCTCGGCGATCAGCACGTTGTCGGCGGCATCCACATCGCGGATGCGGTTCATCCGGTCGAGCGACAGCAGCACTGGCGCAGGCTGCATCTGCGTCAGGTGCCCGCCGACCAGACCGGTTGCACCGGATACCGGGATGACCGGCGTGCCCGCCGCGTTGCAGAGCCGGATGACCGTTGCGACCTCCTCCACCGACCCTGGCCTTGCGACCAGTGCGCCGTGGCCGGTGAACCTGTCGCGATCCTCCTGAAACAGATGCGGCGCATCCTCGGGCGCGCGCCAGCCCTTTGGGCCAAGCTGGTCGCGGAGCGCGGTCAACAGCGTGTCGGAGGCGGCATTCAGGGTCATCTCAGGTTCCTTCCCCGGCAGGGCGCGGCGCGGCGGCGCGGCGCAGCCGGTCATTGATGGCACGGCCCAACCCGGTATCCGGGATCGGCGAGACGGCGATGCGCGCCGCCTGACCATCCAGCATATGGAGCGCGGCAAAGAGATTGGCAGCCGCTTCCTCCGCATCGCCCGTTGGCGACAGATTGAATGTGGCGTTCGCGACCGGCCCGAAACCAAGCAGAACCTCACCCGGCTCCACCTGCGCGGCGTTCATCCGCAGCGCGGCGCGCGGCGCATAATGGCTGGTCAACTGGCCCGGCGCGGTGATCGCACCGGCCTCGGCGGGATGAAGGCGATCCCCCAGCAGCGCCTCGATGGGTTCGGGCGCAAGGCCACCGGGGCGCAGCAGCACCGCGCCGCGCGGATCGAAACCGATGATCGTGCTTTCGACCCCGACCGGGCAG
>CAYGRU010000100.1:0-4335 GCA_964352385.1 uncultured Candidatus Planktophila sp. | reverse complement strand
TTGTTGGCGATGGCGATGGAATAGAACTCGCCCTGGCTGTCATCGCCGCGCAGGATGCAGGACGGGTATTTCCACGTCACCGCCGACCCGGTTTCCACCTGCGTCCACATCACCTTGGACCGATCACCCCGGCAATCGGCGCGCTTGGTCACGAAGTTATAGATTCCGCCCTTGCCGTTCTCGTCGCCGGGATACCAGTTCTGGACGGTCGAATACTTGATCTCCGCATCCTCCAGCAGCACCAGTTCGACCACTGCCGCATGAAGCTGGTTATCGTCGCGCTTCGGCGCGGTGCAGCCTTCGAGGTAACTGACATAGGCGCCCTTGTCGGCGATGATGAGCGTCCGTTCGAACTGACCGGTATTTTCTGCATTGATGCGGAAATAGGTGCTCAGCTCCATCGGGCAGCGCACGCCCTCCGGCACATAGACGAAGGAGCCGTCGGAGAAGACCGCAGAATTCAGCGCGGCATAGTAATTGTCAGCCTGCGGCACGACGGAGCCGATGTATTTCTTCACCAGATCCGGGTGCTTTTCGATCGCCTCCGAAATCGGGCAGAAGATCACGCCCGCCTTGGCCAGTTCGTCCTTGAACGTGGTGCCGAGCGAGACGCTGTCGAACACCGCATCAACCGCGACGCGGCGCTGTGACGGATCATAGGCTTCCGCGCCTTCGACCCCGGCCAGAATGGCCTGTTCCTTCAACGGGATGCCAAGCTTCGCATAGGTCGCCAGCAGTTCCGGGTCGACATCATCCAGCGATTTCGGCTTTTCCTTCACCATCGAGGCCGGGCGCGCATAGTAATACTGCGCCTGAAAGTCGATCTTGGGATAGCTGACCATCGCCCAGTCAGGCTCCACCATATCCAACCAGCGCCGATAGGCGGCAAGCCGCCAGTCGAGCATCCATTCCGGTTCGTTGTTGCGTTCGGAAATCAGGCGCACGATGTCCTCGGACAGGCCCATCGGGGCGTATTCCATCTCGATATCGGTGGAAAAGCCGTATTTGTAACGCTCGCCGACCGTGCGGACGGCATCGACCGTTTCCTGGTCCACGCCGTCTTTCACGACTTCCATCTCTTCAAGGGCCATCTGGCGCTCCTGTTTCTGGCGGCTTCACGCCGCCTTTGCCTTCCACCGCCGGTAGGCAGAAATCCATGCCGATGCAAAGGCCGTGACCTCCGCCTCGGTCGTTGTCGGCCCCACCGACACGCGGATCGCGCTGGAGGCCGTCTCGTAATCAAATCCCATTGCACGCAGGACCCGGCTCGCCTTGTTCACCTTGCCGGAGGAACAGGCGGAACCTGCGCTGACGGCAAAGCCGGACAGGTCCATCTGCATCACCTGCGTCTCGCCCTTCCAGCCGGGAACGGCGAGGCAGGATGTATTGGGAAGGCGCGGCGCGCCCTTCCCTATAATGATGAGGTCTAGCGCGGCATCTTCAAGGGTGGCTTCAAGATGATCTCTTGCCGCTGCCACTTCGTCCCAGATCCCGGTTTCCAGATCGCGCGTGGCGGCCTCGGCGGCAGCACCGAGCCCGGCGATTGCGACGACATTCTCGGTGCCCGCACGGCGGTTCTGTTCCTGACCGCCGCCCTTTGCCCGCCCACCCGCGAATTCGCCAGTCGCGATCAAGGCGCCGATGCCCTTCGGCGCGCCGAACTTGTGGCCGGAGACGAGGCCGAACCGGCCCTCGAACCGGCCCGTAGCGCGGACCCGCCCGACCGATTGCACGATGTCGCGCAGACAGGGCATCGCCCCTGCCACGGGCGCGGGCTGGATCACCCCGGTCTCGCTGTTCGCGCCTTGCACGCAGAGGATCGCCGCCTCCCCCACCGCATCATCCGGCAGCGCGATACCGTCCCGGTCCACCGACCCAACGCTCGTCGCCCATGCGGCGACGCAATCATGTTCGACCGCCAGCGCCCGCACTTCGGCGAAACCCGACAACGCCAGCGCCGCCGCCTCCGTCGCGCCGCTGGTGAAGATCACCGCCGAGGGGGCGCAGCCGACCAGATCGGCGACCTGCGCCCGCGCCCGCTCGACAATCGCCTTCGCGCGGCGTCCCTCGGCATGGACAGAGGACGGATTGCCCACCTCGTCCATCGCACGCAGCATGGCCGCGCGCGCCTCTGGCCGCAGCGGGGCGGAGGCGTTCCAGTCCAGATAGGTCCGCTGAACCGTCACGCGCGCGCGCCTTCCTCTTCCAGCAGGGCCGAAAAATCGGGCACCGCAGGGCACGGCACCATCCGATCACCGATCACATCAGCAATCGTCGTCTGGTTCAGGAAGACATAGACATGAGCAGACAACTGTTCCCACAGGTTATGGGTCAGGCAGACCGCCTTTGACCCGCCGCAGCCCTGATCCGCCGCGCTGTCGCAGCCCATCGCGTTCAGCCGTTCATCCACCGCCGCCATGACATCGGAGATCCGCGTGCCGTCCGGCCCCTTGGCCAGACGATAGCCGCCACCGGGGCCGCGCACGCTATCCACCACGCCCGCCTTGCGCAGCTTGACGAACAACTGTTCCAGATAGGCCAGCGAAATATCCTGCCGCTCGGCAATGTCCGCCAGCGAGACCAGCGCCTTGTCGCCCTGCAAGGCGATATCGGCCAGTGCCGTAACGGCATAGCGACCCTTGGTGCTGAGCTTCATGACGACCTCCTGCCCTGTCGGGCCACCTGCGGCGAAAAATCGCGAATCCTTGACCCGCAAGCCCCCCTCCCCTTAAGGACGGTGAACAGTGCGGGATCGGCAATTTGGAATCTTTCTAAATTGCCCGACATGTTTAGTCAACGATTCACACCCGCGCAAACCGATAGGACCACCGGCTCATGCCCGAAGTGATTTTCCCCGGCCCGGACGGGCGCCTTGAAGGCCGTTACCACCCCCAGAAAGAACGCGACGCGCCGGTTGCCCTGATCCTTCATCCGCATCCGCAATTCGGCGGCACGATGAACAACAAGGTGGTCTACAATCTCCACTATATTTTCCATCGGCTCGGCTATTCGGTGCTGCGGTTCAATTTCCGCGGCGTCGGGCGCAGTCAGGGCGAATTCGATCAGGGCATCGGCGAGTTGTCCGATGCGGCATCGGCGCTCGATTACCTCCAGTCGCTGAAACCCGATGCGAAGATCACCTTCATCGCAGGGTTTTCATTCGGCGCATGGATCGGGATGCAGCTTTTGATGCGGCGACCGGAGGCGTCGGGCTTCATCTCCGTCGCGCCGCCCGCGAACATGTATGATTTCAGCTTTCTCGCCCCCTGCCCGTCTTCCGGCCTCATCATCAATGGCGACGCCGACAAGATCGCGCCGCCGGAGGATACGGTGAAACTGGTGGACAAGCTGAAGGCGCAGAAGGGCATCAAGATCACGCACGAGATCATTCCGGGTGCCAACCATTTCTTTGAAACCGGCATGGACGAGATGACCGCGAGGGTGGAGGCATATGCCGCCCAGCGCACCCGCGAATTGAAGGCATCGCTGGTCGAATAGGCCGCCTTACGGGTGGACAGGCGCGGATTGCGCGCCATGTCCCCCGCATGGCCGACAGCGACACCCACATCATCTATAACGCCGAATGCCCGGTCTGTTCGTTCGAGATCGACCATTACCGGGCCTACAGCGCCGGGCGGGCGCTGCCTCTGGCGTTTCACGACCTCAACCGCTGCGATCTGGCCCGCTGGGCCCTGACCGAGGATCAGGCGGCGCGCCGCCTTTACGTGGCGCATCAGGGGGCGCTGGTCAGCGGCATCCCTGCCTTCCTGATCCTGTGGCGGGAAATGCCCCGCTATCGCTGGCTCGCGCGGATCATCGGGCTGCCGGGCATCCGGCAGGCGGCTGTCGCGATCTACGACCACGCGCTCGCCCCCGCCATATATCGCTGGCACATCCGCCGCCGCGCAAGGGCGGGAAAGCCGGTACGATCCTGACCCCGCATTCCCGCTTGCCAGTGGCGAGGGGCAGCGGCAGGGTGCGGCAATCATCCGGGGCTAATGATTTTTTTCTTGGGATCGCATGCCGACCCGTCGCATCCTAAGACACCCGGCACCCCGATCAAGGACAGCTAACCCGCCCGCCCGTCACCGGCTCCCGGCATCCCGTTGTGCCCGGTGCGCTCAGCGGCAATCCGCGTGCGGCGCGGACGGCGAGCCAGGCGAAGGCTTGCGCCTCCAGCAGATCGCCATTCAGCCCGACCACCTCCACCGCCGCCACCGGCGCAGCCAGGGCCGCCGCCAGCAGGCGCATCATCTCGGCATTCCGCCGCCCGCCGCCGCAGACCAGCCAGCGCGACGGGCGGCGGAATGCCGAGATGATGCGCCTGCTGGCGGC
>CAYGRU010000099.1:0-4376 GCA_964352385.1 uncultured Candidatus Planktophila sp. | reverse complement strand
TTGCCAACCTGATCGACGATGCCTTGAACGGCATTCACCGCCCCCTCCGGGTCTTGCAGCAGGTTGGTGATACCTGCCTGCAAATCGGGCCGGAACGACAGGTTCGACCAGGGGCCGGAGATGATGATGGGAAACGATATGCCCTTCGTATCCAGCGCGCCGCCCTGTCCGGCCAGCGATGCGACGGCCTTCGGCGTCAGGCGGAAATTCATCGCCTGGCCGCCGATATCCACCGTGCCCTCGCCAACGATGCGGATCAGCGGGCCGAGAAAGGCGAAATCGGCGTTCGACAGGACGCCCTTCGTGATGGTGAAGGTGCCGCCAAGTTCGGAAAAGTCCGTCTCCTGCGCGCCGCCGCCCGCGCCGGTGAAGGCGGAGGTGACATTGCGCACCATCGCCGCGAGGTTGTAGCCAACCAGCGCGCCATCCTCCAGCTTCATCGCGCCCTTGCCGTTCAGGCTGTTCATGATGTCGTGGAGGCTCGCGCCCTGTCCGGTGACGTTCAGGTTCATCTGGCCGATGCCACGGATCGATTCCATGCCCGCCAATGCCTTCAGCAGCGGCAGCATCCTGACCGCGCCGACGCTGATATTCGCCGCCACCGCGTTGTTGTTGCGCCCGTCAACGGCGATGTCGCCCTTCAACCCGCCACCATAAAGGCCAAGTTCGCGGATCGTGAGGTCGAGCCTGCCATTGGTCAGTTTCGCCGCGATATCGCTCTGCCCCAGTTGCACCTGCGGCAGGGTGACGGACTTTGCGCGGACCGCGATATCACCGCTGAGCGCGCCAAGACCGCTGAGGTCGATCCGTTCCTTCGACCAACCGGGGCCGGTCGGGCCGCTTTCCTGACCGACGACATAGGGCGTCAGGTCCAGCGCGCCCGCCGCCAGATTGGCGGATAGGGTCGGCGTGCCGCCATAATTCGCCGCGACCGTGCCGCTGGCCGTGATGTCGTCGAAGGTCAGCGATTTCAGGTCGAGCGCGATGCGGTTCGCGCCGGGTGTGGAAACGGCACCGGATGCCGCAAGGCTGCGATACGCCCCGGGCCCGGCGGCGGGCAGGGCGGTTCCGGCAAAGCTGGCGAGGCGCTTCAGATCCGGCGCATTGACGCTGAACTGGCCGTTCACCGACGGGGCGGCACCATCGGGCAGGGCGACGCCGCCGGTGAAGCTGGCATCGGCCAGCCCTTCCAGCGCGGCATTCAGCGTCAGATCGAACGCGCGGTTGGTCGCCCATTCAGCACCGCTGGCGGCTTTCAGGTCGATCAGCGCCCGCGCGCCATCGCGGCTGAGGCCGCCCTTGGCGGTGGCCGACAGGCCCTTGGCGCCAAGGTCAACAACCCCGGCAAAGGTCAACGCCGACATGCCGTTCAGCGCTTCGGGCGCACTGCCCGTGGCCCATGCCACCGCCGCGCCGGGGTCGCTGGCCGACAGGTCATAGCGCCCGTTCAGGGCCACCGGCACCGCCCCATCGGAGGGCGCGACCCCGCCGACGAATGTGACGGAGGCGAGGCTGCCGATGGTCGCGGACAGGTCGATGTCGAGCGCCATGCGGCTGGCCCAATCGGCCCCGCCTGCGGCCTTCAGCGCGATCTCGGCGATCTGCCCGCCGCGCGTTGCCCGCCCCTCCGCGACCAGCGATGCGGCATCGGGGCCAAGGTCGGCGGTGCCGGACAGGGACAGGTCGGTCAGCCCTGCCAGCGCATCGGGCGCAGCGGCCCCGGTCGCCCAGAGGGCGGCGGCGGCAGGGTCGGCTGATGCGATATTGAACGTGCCTTTCAGGGTCGGCTGCTGCCCGTCCGATGGCGGCGCGATGCTGCCGTCATAGGCCAGCGTCACCAGCGCCGATTTCAGGTCGACTTTCAGGTCGATCATCTGACCGGCCATCGCGGCGGCGGGGGTGGACAGGTACAGCGACAGGGTCGCATCCTCGCCGTTCCAGCGGGCGGAGCCGTCCACCGTCAGCGGCGCGTCCAGTGCCGCGAGGCCGATGGTGGCGTTGATCGCCTCCACCTTCACCGACTGACCGGATGAACGGTCATCAAAGCTGATTGTGCCGTTCTCGATGATCGCCTCGCCAAGCGACAGGCCCTTCACGAAGCCCCCCTCCGCCGGGGCGGTCTGCGCGGCGGGCGCGTTTGCGGTGCCGAATTCCCAGTTGCCGCGCCCGTCCGCGCCGACCTCCAGCGCGATCACCGAATCGACAAGGCGGATTTCAGATACATTGATGATGCCCGACAGCAGCGGCCACAGCTCCACCCCGATCTTGGCCGAGGATGCGGTCACCATCTTGTCCGCCGTGCCCCAGTCGGCATTCGCCAGCGTGATCGCGCCGGTTTCCACCCCGATCACCGGAAAGAAGCTGGGCGAGACCTTGCCGCTGATGGTCAATTCCCGCCCGGTGGCCGATTTCACCTGATCGGCGGCCAGTTGCGCGATCCGGTCCGAGGGCAGCAGTGCCAGCACGGCGATGACACCGACGACCAGCAGCAATACCAGCGAGGCGAATATCTTGATGAAACGGCGCATGGCGGCGGCTCCTCTGTCTGATTCAGGCGATGTTAACATGACCATCCGACAGGATCGCCGCAATATTATGGCACCAATCGGGCGATCAGTCCGCCCCGCTTTGCGCCGCCTCGCCCGGTCGATGACCGCCGAGATGGCGCACCAGCACCGCAACCGGCACCAGCCCGACAACGATGATCGCCAGCGCGGCGGGGGCGGCCTCGGTCAGATGTTCGCGGCTTGCGAAATCATAGACATGGGTGGACAGGGTGGAAAAGTTGAATGGGCGCAGGAACAGCGTCGCCGGAAGCTCCTTCACCGCGTCAACGAAGATCAGGATCGCAGCAGTGACCATCGAACCGGAGATGATCGGCAGATGCACCCGGCGCAAGGCCCCGCCGGCCGTTTCGCCCAGCGACCGCGCCGCCATGTCCATCGACGGCGTCACCCGTCCGAAGGCACCGTCGAGCGCACCGTAAGCGATGGCGTTGAACCGCACCACATAGGCGAAGATGATCGCCGCCGCCGACCCTGTCAGCAGAAGGCCGGTGCCGAACCCGAAAAGATCGAGCATCGCGTAATGGATCGTCCGGTCGAAGGCCGCGAGCGGGATCAGAACGCCGACCGCCAGAACCGCGCCGGGGGCGGCATAGCCGATCATCGTGGCGCGGGCGATGATCTGCGGCATCCGCGAGGCCGACCGCCGCGCCCCGAAGGCGAGGAACAGGCCGGCGCAGACCGCGATGAAAGCCGCCGACAGGCCGAGCGCGAGCGTGCGCACCAATGCGGCCCAGAATTCCGGCGTCGTCCAGTTCTCCGTGTGCTGCACCGCGTGCCCCGCGATCACTGCCACCGGCAGGACAAAGCCGAACAGCACCGGCAGCGCCACCAGCACGGTTGCCGCCAGCGCCGCCGCGCCGCGCAACCGCTCCGGCTCGATCGGGCGATACCGGCGCGACATCGGGTGGAACCGCTTGCCGGTGCGGCCCCTGAATTCCAGCCCCATCAGGATCAGCACGAACACCATGATAACGAGTGATATCTGCGCCGCGCCCCCGGCATTCGCGCTTTCGAGCCAGACCGAAAACACCCCCATCGTCAGCGTGCGCACCGCGAAATAATCCACCGCGCCGAAATCGTTCAACGTCTCCATCGCCACGATGGCGACGCCCGCCGCGATGGCCGGGCGGGCCAGCGGCAGCGCGACGCGCCAGAAACTGCCCCACGGCCCGCAACCGAGCGAGCGCGACACCTCCAAAGCGCAGACGCTTTGCTCGCGGAACGCGGCGCGGGTCAGGAGATAGACATAGGGGTAAAGCGACAGGGTCAGAACAAAGGCGGCGGTCCAGATCGACCGGATTTCGGGGAACCAGTAATCGCGCGCATCCTGCCAGCCGAAGGCATCCCGCAGCGCCACCTGCACCGGCCCGGCATATTCAAAGAAATCCACCAGCGCATAAGCGCCGATATAGGCGGGCACCGCCAAGGGCGCGAGCAGCGCCCATTCCAGCAACCGCCGCCCCGGAAACTGCTTCATCACCACCAGCCACGCCGCGCCGGTGCCGATCAGCGCCGCCCCGGCGCCGGTCATCGCCATCAGCGCGACAGAGTTGACGACATAGGTCGGCAATACCGTGGCCAAAAGATGCGGCCAGATGTTTTCGCGCGGAAACAGTGCCATCCAGCCGATGGCGGCCATCGGCATCAGGATCAGCGCCGCGATCACCAGCGACCCGACGGTCCAGAGGTCGGGGCGAAGCCGGCGCGCCGCGAACAGGCGCACAGGTCGGGCCGGGGGCAGGCTGCTGTCAGTCATCACGTTCCTGAGCGAATTGCTTGGGTATCCGCAGACCTAACGGGGGGAGGGGG
>CAYGRU010000098.1:0-4546 GCA_964352385.1 uncultured Candidatus Planktophila sp. | reverse complement strand
CCGGAGCGGATGGACATGCAACTGGCGGAGCCGCTGCGTGAGTTGTTCAAGGACGAGGTGCGCGCGCTGGGGTGGGAATTGGGCCTGCCGCCCAGCTTTGTCGGCCGACACCCCTTCCCCGGCCCCGGCCTCGCGATCCGCTGCCCCGGCGAGATCACCCGCGAAAAGATCGAAATCCTGCGCAAGGCCGATGCGGTGTTCATCGACCAGATCCGCAAGCACGGGCTCTATGATGAAATCTGGCAAGCCTTCGTCGCCATCCTGCCAGTGCGCACCGTGGGTGTGATGGGCGACGGGCGAACCTATGACTTCGCCTGCGCCCTGCGTGCCGTCACGTCGGTCGATGGGATGACGGCGGATTATTACCCATTCACCCATGAATTTCTGGGCGAGACAGCAACGCGGATCATCAACGAAATTCAAGGCATTAACCGGGTTACCTATGACATCACATCAAAACCACCCGGCACGATCGAGTGGGAATGATGTGCGCCTTCCCCTCCGCCCGTAACCGCTGATGGACAAGACCCGGCCCTGGCTTGCGCTCGCCTACATGATGGGTGCGACCTTGTCCTTCAGCCTGATGGCGGTGGCAGGGCGCGAACTCGCGGGGCGGCTCGATACATTCGAGATCATGACCTATCGGTCGGCCATCGGGGTCTGCATCATCGTTGGCCTGATCTTTGCGCGCGGCCTGAAATCCGATGTCAGAATCCGCCGCATGCCGCTGCACGGCCTGCGCAATCTCAGCCATTTCATCGGACAGAACCTGTGGTTCTATGCGGTGACGGTGATCCCGTTCAGCACGCTTTTTGCCTTTGAATTCTCGGTGCCGCTCTGGGTGGCGCTGCTCGCGCCGTTCTTCCTGACCGAACGGTTGACGCGGACCCGCATTGCCGCAGCCGGGTTCGGATTCATCGGCATCCTTCTGGTGGCGCGGCCCGACACATCGGGCCTGTCGCCGGGCATCGTCGCGGCGCTTTTGTCCGCGTTCTGTTTCACCGCCACCTCCATTTCCACAAAATTGCTGACGCGGACGGAGGCAACGATTTCCATCATGTTCTGGCTGACGGTCATGCAGCTGATGTTCGGCCTCATCACCGCCGGATATGATCTGGACATTGCCTGGCCGACGCTCGCCGATGCGCCCTGGGTGATCGCCATCGGCCTGTGTGGCCTGACGGCGCATTATTGCATCACCTGCGCCCTGTCCCATGCGCCCGCAACCGTCGTCACACCGCTGGATTTCGCCCGGCTGCCGATCATCGCCGTGGTCGGAATGCTGTTCTATGACGAGCCGCTGGTGGCGCTGGTCTTTGTCGGGGCCGTGATCATCTTCGCCGCCAATCTGGCGAACATCATCGCTGAATCGCGGCGCCCAGCGGTGGCGGCTCCGGCGGAGTGACCATGCGCTGGGTTCCGGTCGCGATGCTGGCAGTTGCCGAAACCATCGTCTGGGCGGCGCTGTTCTATACATTCCCGATCACGCTTCTGCGGTGGGAGGCCGATTTCGGCTGGGACCGAAGCGCGGTGTCGCTCGCGCTGACGCTGGCAATCGCCACATCGGCGCTGGCGGCACCGCTGGCCGGGCGACTGATCGACCGGGGATATGGCCCGGCGATGTTTCCGCTGTCGGCGGCCTTGGGCGGCGGCTTGCTGTTGCTGGTGTCGCTGGCGGAAACGGCGGCGCAATTCTATCTGCTGTGGACCCTGATCGGCATCGCAATGGCGGGGTGCTTTTACGAGCCCTGTTTTGCATTTCTCACCCGGTCTCGGGGCATGACCGCGCGCGGCGCGATCACGCTGGTGACGCTGGTCGCCGGGTTCGCCTCGACGATCTGCTTTCCCATTGCCGACCTTGTGTCGGATGCCGAGGGCTGGCGCAGCATGTTGCGCCTGTTCGGGGCGGCAACCTTGCTGATCGCGGTGCCACTATTCGCAATCTCGACCCGGTGGCTGGAGCGGGAGGGCACCGGATCGCCCCGCCCCTCCCGCGCCGACGAGGCCATCGCTGCGCGCAGGGCGCGGGGGACGAGGGCGTTTCGCATGCTGGTCCTCGCCTTTCCGATCATCGCGCTGACCCACGGCATGATCCTCAGCCACATGATCCCCCTGCTGGAGGATCGCGGGGCGGAGGCTGCGCTGGCGGTGCTGTTCGCATCCCTTATCGGCCCGGCGCAGGTCGGCGGGCGGCTATTGATGGCGCTGATCGGCGGGCGCAGGCAGGCGCTGTTCTTTGCGGTGATCTGCTTTTGCCTGATCGGGGCGGCGGCGCTGTTTCTGCTGTTTGCCGGGGGCACGACATGGCGTTTCGCCGCCTTCGTCATCTGTTTTGGCGCGGGTTACGGCACCTTGTCCATCGTGCGCCCGCTGCTGACCGCCGATCTGCTGGGCCGGTCCGGTTTCGGCGCGATTTCGGGGGCGCTCGCCCTGCCCTATGTGGCCTGCTTCGCCGCTGCGCCGTTCTTTGCCTCGCTGCTGTGGACGGTCGGCGGTTATGGTCTGATGCTGTTGCTGTGCGCCCTGCTGTCGGTCATCGGCCTCGGCCTGACGGTCGCGGCGTCGCGGGCGGCGGCGATTGATCCGGCGCTGCAACCGCACTAATGCTCTGGCCAACGTGAGCGGAGCGACAACGATGATTTACGAGACCTCGGACGACTGGCGCGCCGCGCCGCAAAAGGCGGTGGCCTTGATCGGCATGTCCGGCGTCGGCAAGACCCGGATCAGCGCCATGCTGCGCGAAGAGGGCGACTGGTTCCATTACTCGGTCGATTACCGCATCGGCACCCGGTATCTGAACGAGGCGATCACCGACGATTTCAAGCGCGAGGCGATGAAGAACCCCTATCTGCGCGATCTTCTGCGATCCGACAGCATCTATATCGGGTCGAACCTGTCGTTCCATAACCTCACGCCGCTGTCGACATGGCTCGGCAAGCCCGGCGACCCGGACAAGGGCGGCATTCCGTTCGACGAATATCTGGGCCGGCAACGCCAGCACCGGAAGGCGGAAATCGACGCGATGCAGGATGCGCCCGGCTTCATCTTTCGGGCGCGTGACCTCTATCGCTATGACCATTTCATCTGCGACACGTCGGGATCGCTCTGCGAGGTGGCGGAGGCGACCGATCCCGACGATCCGGTGCTGAGCGCGCTGCATGACACGATCCTGCCCATATATATCCGCGCCACCGAAGCCCATGAGGACGAATTGAAAGCCCGCTTCGACCGCGCGCCGAAGCCGATGTATTACAAGGAAGACTTCCTGCGCACGATTTGGGGCGAGTATCTGGCCGAAACCGGCACAGATGCGGCGCGGGTCGATCCCGATGCTTTCATCCGCTATGGCTTCGCGCGGCTGATCGCCCATCGCCGCCCACGCTATCAGGCCATCGCCGATGGCTGGGGCATCACGGTGGAGGCGGATGACATCGCCGCCGTGCAGACCGGGGCGGAATTTTCAGATCTTGTTTCAAGAACGCTCGATCAGCGCGCGAAAAGGTGACGCGCCGTGCCTTGCCCAAGACTTGCCTCTGCCGCCCGCAGCGCATAATCCCGATTTCCTGAACCGAAACCGAGACAGAGATGCCGATCAAGATCCCCGCCGACCTGCCCGCCTATGATGTCCTCTCGTCCGAGGGTGTCATGGTCATGGCCAAGGACGCGGCGGAACGGCAGGATATTCGGCCGCTTCAGATCGGTCTTTTGAACCTGATGCCGAAAAAAGTGCAGACGGAGACACAGTTCGCCCGCGTCATCGGCTCCGGCCCGCTTCAGATCGAACTGACGCTGATCCGCATGACGGATTACGAAACCCGCAACACCTCCGCCCAGCATATGGAGGCGTTTTATCAGACCTTCGCCGAGGCGAAGTCGCGCAAGTTCGATGGCCTCATCATCACCGGCGCGCCGATTGAACATCTGCCGTTCGAGGATGTGGAATACTGGCCCGAACTGATCGAGGTGTTCGACTGGACCCGCACCCATGTCCATTCCACCTTCGCCGTGTGCTGGGGCGGGCAGGCGATGCTGCACCATTTCCACAAGGTCGGGAAACATGCCCTGCCCGCGAAACTGTTCGGCTGTTTCGAACACCGGGTGACAGCGCCGACCTCGCCCTATCTGCGCGGCTTCTCTGACGGGTTCATTGCCCCGACGAGCCGCTGGACCGAAGTGCGGGCGGAGGAATTGCCGGACGGGCTTCAGGTGCTCGCCACCTCCGACCAGTCCGGCCTCTGCCTGCTGCGCGACGAGGCGCGCAACGCGCTCTACATGTTCAACCATCTTGAATATGACAGCGACACGCTGAAACAGGAATACGACCGCGACGTCGCCGCCGGTGCGGCGATCACCCTGCCCGTCAACTATTTCCCCCAAGACGACCCGACCCGCGCGCCGCAAAACCGCTGGCGCAGCCACGGGCACCTGCTTTACGGCAACTGGATCAACCAGATCTATCAGACGACGCCGTTTGATTGGGTGGGGTGAACAATCCCGTCAGGCGCTTCGAATGAAAGTTCGGCGACAGAACTTCCGGGGGGGGGGG
>CAYGRU010000097.1:0-5034 GCA_964352385.1 uncultured Candidatus Planktophila sp. | reverse complement strand
GCCCAGGCCCGCGCTTCCGCCGGGCCGAAGGTGGCCAGCGCGGGCGCAAGTTCGGGCGCGCCGATGGCGGCGGCGAAGGCATCGGGGGCCTCGTCCTTGGTCAGGTTCAGCCCGGATTTGCCCGCCATCAGGAATTTCCGCGCAAGGCTGGGCTTCGCCTCGAACACGACCGGGCGATGCCCCGCCGCGCACAGCATTTCCGCCGCCGCCAGCCCGGCAGGACCACCGCCGAGGATGGCGACGGGCAGCGATTCAGTCATGTCGGGGCCACCACGACCGGGGCGGGCGCGGTCTGTATCGTTTGTCTGAGCGCGGTTCATTTTGCATGGACCTTGCATCGCATCTCACGTCATAAGACCCAAGTGGGAAAATCGGCTGAACACGGTCGAAACGATTGGCGAAGGGTCATTGCAAGTGTGGGTTTCGGGGCTGAACACGGCGTCGGATTTCGATGCCATTCTCAGGGCGCGGCACGTGGCGGAGATATCATGACATGCTGACCCGAACGCTCGGATCCCTTGTCGGCCCGTTCAGATCGCGTCTGGAACAGGCCCGCACACGCGCGCATTTCAAGCGGGCAGTGCAGCGCGGTGACGCCGATGCGATGGCGGACAATGCGGCGGCGCTGCTGCGCGATGCGGCGTCCGGCGATGCGGCGCGGGCGGTGCTGGGCGATCTGATGGCCGCGACCGGCGATACCCCGGTGCGGGCCGCGTTTCTGGATATCTTGCATGACCGGAATCCTGATTCGGAACTGGTTGCGGAAACCATCGCACGTCATGCGCTGGTCAGCGGCGACAAGGTGCGCCTGATGCGCCATGCGGACAGCCTGTTGCGCCTTCCGCTTGCGGCCATCCCGACCCCGCTGAAACTCGCCGATCGCCTGTCGCGGAACGGATCACATGACAAGGCAATGATCCTGCTGACGCAGCTTCACGCTGCGGGGATTTCACAGACACAAGTCTGCGAAAGCGCCATGAAGATCGCCGAAAAGGCTGGCGATGAACCGGCCGCGCAAGACTGGGCGGGGCGTCTTCTGGATGCGGTGCCCGGCCATGCGCGCGCGCTGTGGATCAGGGCGCGCTATCACTACCTGCGCCGCGAAGATGCGGCTGAAGCGGAGTATCTGGAAAGGATCCGGTTTCGCGCGGCTTCCGAACGCTGGATCAGCGGCCATGCCGCGCAGCGCCTGATGGACCTTGGCAAGGGCGAAGCGGCGCATCGGCTGCTGGCGGCGTGCATGGCCTTCGAGGGGCCACCGACCGTGCCGGAACTGGCGGCGCGCATCCGCAGCGGCACGGAACGCGACGACAGCGACGCCGTTCTGGCTGCGTGCCGCGATCTGGGCGCGTTGCCTCATGAAACCCGGTTCAGCAACCTGCTGATGACTGCCGCCCAGCATTTGCGGCGGGCCGGGCGCGCCGCCGATGCGGACGAGGTGGAACGCGGCGCGAGGCGTATCGGGGCTTCGGATCACCTTCCACCGCTGGCCGACTGGTATCCGAAATCGCGCGCGGCGCTGCTCGCGGCGCGGGCAGGGCACGATGCGGCGGCGGACCCGTGGCGCGTATCCTATCTCTGCCCCATCCACCGGCCTGCGGATATTCCCAACCTCGTTGCACAGATCGGGCGGCAGACATGGGCCAATGCCGAGGCGGTCGTGGTGCCGAACGGCGCGGTGACGGCGGATGCGATCCGCGCCGCGTGGACCATCGACATAACGCTTCGCATTGTCGAATGCCCGGTGGGCACCCTGATCGGCGGATTGCTGAATGCGGCGGTCGCGGCGGCTGATGGCGATGTCCTGATGCGCATTGATGCCGACAGCCTGCATTTCCCGGCCTATACCGCCGATATGGTGGCATGGCTGCGCATGACCGGCGCGGCGATGATCCTCAAATCACGGGCGGTGATCCTGATGGAGGAACAGGGGCGGCTGATCGCCAAGCCGGATGACGACATCATCGGCTCCGCCCGGTTCGGGCAGGAGGGGGGAGGTTCCACGCTCAGCGGAGTGCGGCGCGTGTTCGATACGATGCCGTTTCCCGATGATGTCTATCTGGGCGAGGATACGCTGTTCATGCAGCGCTGCATCGCAGCCGGAATGCCTGTCCATTTCGTCGATCCGTTCAACTTCCTCTCGATCCGCAAGGCGTCGGGGGCGGGGCATACCTGGGATGTGACGGAATTTCAGCTGATGGCGGGCGGCGCATGGCACGTGGCCGGAACCGCCGCCGATATCGACCGCCTGATCGTGGTGCCGCGCGGCTGACGGCGGTCAGAGCGGCCATTGTCGCTGCGTTCGGCCTGACCCCATCGCGGCGAACTGGTCGGGCATGGCTTTCGGCCACGGGGCCTTTTCGGCGTGGGCGGCGATGCCGACATCCATCGCGGTCTGCTCTCGCTTCACCTCGGCCTTGCCGGTCGGGTTCTGGTATTCGGGGCGGAGCCAGCGGATATGGCCCGAAGCCTCCTCCGCCGCGTGTTCCTTGTTCAGCGCGACGAGGCGGAGGCGGATGTCCTCATCGGAAAGGTCCAAACCGCCGCTCTCTTCCTCTTGGGACGGCGTATCCCAAGACCATGATGACGTCGCGGGCGAAGTTTCCTTTGACACGCTTTGGGATATCCGCGAAATCGTGCGCATGATCATGAACAGAACCAGCTTCGTGGCCTATTACTGCCGCCTCATTTGAGCGCGGTGAACTTGAACATGTCGCCGCCGTATGGTGGCACATGTTTTGGCTCCTGCGGCGGAACAGGAGCCTCATATGGGAAAACCTATCCTCCCTTTGCCAACCAGTTTCGGAGCGATACGCCGCGCCCGTCCGGCGGACAGCCAGATGATCCTTCAGATGGTAGGACGGTTGGCAGCGCATCATGGCGATACCCCAACCCTTTCGCGGGACGATCTCTATCGTGACCTTTTCAGTGATACGCCGTGGATCTCCGTTGTGGTCGCCGAGATGGGCGGCACGCTGATTGGATACGCGGCGATGTGTGGCTTGATCCAACTACAGTTCGGGGCGCGCGGAATGGACATACATCACCTGTTCACCGAGGCGGCATTTCGCGGACAAGGGGTTGGACGTAGTCTTGTTGAGGCTTGCAAGATCGAGGCGATCACGATGTCATGCCAATATATGATGGTTGGCACCCACCCGGAAAATCACAAAGCCCAAGCGTTTTACATTGCGCTGGGATTTGAAAGAGGGGACGCGCATCCGCCGCGTTTCTCCTTCCGTCTGAAGGCCTGATCGTTCTTTGAGAGTTGCGTCGCGGCGGTTCGGCCGGGACACATCAATCATGCCCCGGCCTCTTTCATCAGCACGTTCTCGGTGATCGCGCCGGACGCGCTCTTCGAGAATACGGGTCAAGCTGCCGGTTAACGGTCCTCTGGCGGCAAATGCCTGATAGAGTTCACATGCGCTGCGATCTCGTCCAACGTGAAGGGTGTGTGATGTCGGGTGTTGCTTGCAGGATGGTGGTTCAACCCTAGCCGCTTCTCTTCGCGCCAAGCCTTGAGCGGGCGTATTGGCCGGGGCGCAAACCCCCCGCCGCAGGTCGGGCAGACATTGTGCAGCACGGTTTCGACACAGCGAACGCAATAGGTGCATTCATACGTACAGATGCGGGCGTCAGCGGACTGAGGTGGCAGATCGCAGTCGCAAAGTTCGCAGTTGGGGCGCAGTTCAAGCAATAAAACCTCCTGGGTGTGTGTTGATCCAGTCACTTGCTAGCGCGAGACCTTTCTGGCATAAATGACAGTATGCCCTCCCTTTCTGCCAATCGTCGCGCCACCTTGCGTCAGATCGCCTTTGTGCTGTTCGACCGGACCAAGCTTATCGACGTCACGGGTCCCCTGCAGGTCTTCAGTGACGCCCGACTGCCGGATGGAGATAAGGCCTATCGGGTTTTGCTCGTCTCGGAGCATGGCGGCCCGGTCGAGACGGACACGGGGTTCGCGTTGGACTCTGATCCGTTCGACGTCTTCCGTGATTGTTCACCAGATACTCTCATCGTCTCTGGCGGCGATAGCGCCCTTGAGGCTGCCCGATCCGTCAGGCTGTTGTCATTCCTCGACGAGATGGCGGGTCGATGCCGCCGTTTCGGCTCCGTCTGTCTCGGTGCCTTCATTCTTGCTCAGGGTGGTCACCTGAACGGTCGACGAGCAACAACGCACTGGCAGAACTGCACGCAACTTCAACGCCTGTTCCCGCAGGTCGGCGTCCAGGAAGATTCCATTTTTGTGGAGGACGATGGGGTGTGGACCTCGGCTGGTGTCACTGCGGGCATAGACATGGCTCTTGCAATGGTCGAGCAGGATCTTGGCCGTGCAGAGGCCCTGAGACTGGCGCAGTCCCTTGTGCTTTATGTCAGGCGAACAGGGGGGCAGCGTCAGTTCAGCGCCGCACTCAAGCAGCAGGCACTGAGCAAGGGCGGGGAGTTTGATGCCCTGATTGCAGAGATTCTGGCCGATCTCGCCGCTGATCTGTCGGTGCCGCGCCTCGCGGCCATTGCCAATATGAGCGAGCGCAACTTTGCCCGCCGCTTCGCCGTGACGATCGGAGTAAGCCCTGCGCGCTTCGTGGAAGACCTGCGCGTCGATGCCGCCTGTGAGGCCCTTCAGCGCGGGGAGGCCCGGCTGTCTGAACTTCCTCACCTTTTTGGTCTAGGCAGCCCCGAACGAATGCGCCGGGCCTTTCAGCGTCGCAAGGGGATCGCTCCGTCTGACTATAATACCAGATTTGGCGAAACTACACGAACTGTGTCGGGCTAGGCCACCAAGCGGCCTTGCGATGACGGATCGAACATCCGGGGTCTGAAAATTCTGACCTCAGCTTAGTGAGGCCGGGCCGGGCTTCAATGCCTATTGAGGGGTTGGGGAAAGGTGGTGCCGGTCGAGGGACTCGAACCCCCGACATCCTGATTACAAATCAGGCGCTCTACCAGCTGAGCTAGACCGGCGATCACCGCGACGGGGATTATCCAATCCCGTGCCGCGATGCAATGGGGGTTTGGGGGGCGGGCAGGGTG
>CAYGRU010000096.1:0-5398 GCA_964352385.1 uncultured Candidatus Planktophila sp. | reverse complement strand
GACCGCCCGGCCCGCTTGGTCATCCCGAAGGCGGTGAAGGTAGCGTGGGACAGCTTTGGCGCATCCGCAAAGAAATCGCTGTCGGTCGGGTTCGCCCCCGGCCAGCCGCCCTCCACATAGTCGAGGCCGAGCGCATCGAGCGCCCTCGCGATCTTGCGCTTGTCGTCGCCCGAGAAATCGACGCCTTGGGTCTGTTGCCCATCACGCAGAGTGGTGTCGTAGAGGGAGATGCGGGCGCGGGTCATAGTCCGGCCTCACGCAGCACTTCCGCAAGCTTCTTGGGGTCATAGCCCTTGCCGCGGCGCCATTCAGTCGGCGCACCGGGCCTGTCCATCACTTCCACACCGCTGTCATCGAGGCCCTTGCGGATCAGATCGGCGCGGCCAAAGTCCCGTGCCGCGCGGGCATCCGTTCGCGCGGTGAGGAGCGCTTCGACCATCCTGTGGTCATCTGCCGAAGCATCCTGCGAGCGCGGCGCGCTCACTGCCATAAAGGCCATGCCCGCCGCGAGGCCGGCGGCATCACCTGCCTTCGCCATCCTGTGCAGCTCCGCGATCGCGAGAGGGGTGTTCAGGTCATCGGCAAGCGCCGCCAGAACCGGCCCGGCGGTATCCAGCGAAGGCGTCACCCCGGCAACAAGCGCACCCCATTTCATCAATGCATCTTCGGCCTCATCCAGCTTCTGCTGCGTCCAGTCCAGTGTCCCGCGATAATGCGTTCCGAGCAGTGCCAGCCGCAGCACCTCCGCCGGTGCCTGCCCGCGCAGATCCTCCACCGTCAGGAAATTCCCCAACGATTTCGACATCTTGCGACCATCGACATTGATCATCCCGTTATGCAGCCAGACCTTCGCGAACCCGGCATCGGGCGCGGCGCAGCAGCTTTGGGCGATCTCGTTTTCATGGTGCGGGAACAACAGGTCCGCGCCGCCGCCGTGGATGTCGAAACTATCCCCAAGCAATTCCAACGACATGGCGGAGCATTCGATATGCCAGCCGGGCCGCCCCCGCCCCCACGGGCTGTCCCAGCCGGGCTGGTCGTCGCTCGACGGCTTCCATAGGACAAAATCCATCGGGTCGCGCTTGTAGGGGGCCACCTCCACCCGCGCGCCGGCGATCATGTCGTCGGTGGACCGGCCCGAAAGCGCGCCGTAATTCGCATAGGTCGCAACCTCGAACAGCACGTGCCCCTCCGCCGCATAGGCATGGCCGCGCGCGATCAGTTGTTCGATCATCGCGACCATCTGCGGCACGAACTGCGTCGCGCGGGGTTGCGCATCAGGGTCGAGGCAACCGAGGGCGCGCATGTCTTCCACGAACCATTGCGAGGTCTTGTCAGTGACCTTTGCAATGGCTTCAAGCGGCGGCAGACCCGGAAAATCCTCCGGCCCCCGCTTGTTGATCTTGTCGTCTATGTCCGTGATGTTGCGAACATAGGTGACGTGATCCGCGCCATAGACATGGCGCAGCAGCCGATAGAGCACATCGAACACCACAACAGGCCGCGCATTGCCGATATGGGCGCGGTCATAGACGGTCGGGCCGCAGACATACATCCGCACATTGGTCGGATCGAGAGGTGCGAACACCTCCTTCTGGCGCGTGGCGGAGTTATGGAGTTTGATCTCGGTCATGGGTCACAACGTAAGTTAGGCCCCCGGCGGGCCGCTGGTTCATCTGTTGTGAGAACATGAAGCGCCGCCGCGGACTGGTGTCAGCGGATAATGCAGATCCCGGCAATGCAGATCGGTGCGTTCATGGGCCGACGATATGCCTGACAGCGCCCAAAAGGGCAAGCGCCAATCGGGCTTGACGGCGCGGGCCTCGGCGGCGAAGCCTCGGCCCATGCACACGGAACGCTTCGCCCCCTCGCCGACCGGCCTTCTGCATCTTGGCCATGCGTTTTCGGCGCTGACCGCATGGGATGCGGCGCAGGCGGCGGGCGGGCGGTTCCTTTTGCGGATCGAAGATATCGACCGGGCGCGCTGCCGCCCGGAATACGAGGCGGCGCTGGCGGAGGATCTGCGCTGGCTCGGTATCCGATGGCCGGAGCCGGTCATGCGCCAGTCGGCCGGAATGGACGCCTATGCCGACGCGCTCGCCCGGCTGGATGCGATGGGCCTGACCTATCGCTGCACCTGCACGAGGCGGGATATACAGGAAGCCGCAGGCGCACCGCAGGAGGGGGAGAGCGATGCCCCGGTCTATCCCGGCACCTGCCGCCATCGGGGTGCCGACCCGTCCCGCCCCGCCGCGATCCGGCTCGACATGGCGCGGGCGCTGGCAGCGACCGGGCCGCTCGGCTTCGAGGAACGGGGGGAAGGGCCGCAAGGCGAAAGCGGCCCGATCAACGTGAGCAAGGACGCGCTGCTGCAAGAGGTTGGCGATGTCGTGTTGGCGCGAAAGGACTTTCCGACCAGCTATCACCTGTCCGTCGTGGTGGATGACGCCGCGCAGGCGATCAGCCATGTCACACGCGGGCGCGATCTGTTCGGCGCGACCGCCCTGCATTGCTTGCTGCAGGCCCTGCTTGGCCTGCCGACGCCGGTCTACCGGCATCATCGCCTGATCCGCGACGAAGCGGGCACCCGCCTCGCCAAGCGGAGCGACAGCCGCGCCCTGCGCCTTTATCGCGCCGAGGGCTGGACGCCGGGGCAGATTCGGGCGGCGCTGGGGATGGCGGATGCCTCCGGCGGGGATATTTGAAGAACACAATGCGCGCGTTAGCGTTCTGGTAACCACTGCGCGCGCAAGGTTCACGGGCGGTACAGGCAGGGATGCCGATGACTGCGAACACAATGCCCCCGCTTCAGCGATGGAGCGGGGGTTCCTGTCACCGCCCTGCCCCAATTGTGTTCGTCAAATATCCTCCCCGAAGGCTCAGCCGCCGCCCCGAGGCATCATCCCCTGACGCTTTGCGCCGACGGATAAGCCACCTCGAATTTCGCGCGCATCGCCAGCGCCAGCAATGCCAAGGCCCCCAATTGATGGCCGACCGCGATCACCAGCGCATCTGCCGGGGCGGCGACCAGCAGCACGACAATGCCATAGGCCGCCTGCGCGACCATGCCGATCAGCAGCCATGTGGCCCAGCGTCCGCTCGCCTTGTGGCCCGACCGGCGCGCGCGCAGGGCAAAGAGGATCGCGGCCCCGATGACAAAGAAGGCGAAGCTGCGATGGACGAATTGCGTCATCGCCGGATTTTCAAAGAAATTCGACCAGAAGGGCACCATGTCGAACGCTTCGGGGGCGATCACCGCACCGTCCATCAGGGGCCAGGTGTTCCACCCCGCCCAGCCATCCGTCCCCGCGACCAGCGCGCCGAACAGGATCTGCACGAACAGCACGGTCGTCGTCGCCGCAGCGAGGCCGAACAGGCCCTTCACCCGGCGGCGGCGGGCCTGAAGCCCCTCCACATCCGACTGTCCCAGTTTCAGGATGAACCAGCACAGAACGGCGAAGATCAGGAAGGCGATGCCCAGATGCACCGCGAGCCGATAGGCCGCCACATCGACGCGTGCGGACAGGCCGGAATAGACCATCCACCAGCCGATCGCACCCTGCATTCCGCCGAGCAGCCCCGGCACCATCAGCCGCACACCCCAGCCGCGCGGGATCATGCCCGCGACGGCAAAGACGATCAGCGGGATCACCCAGACCAGCCCGATCACACGGCCAAGGAACCGATGCCCCCATTCCCACCAGAAGATCGGCTTGAAATCGGCCAGCGTCATCCATGAATTCTGCAATTTGTATTCATCAGTCGTCTGGTAGGCGGCGAAGGCCGCGTTCCAGTCCGCATCCGACAGCGGCGGCAATGCGCCGATGATCACGTTCCATTCGGTGATCGACAGGCCGCTGTCGGTCAGCCGCGTCAGCCCGCCGACCGCGACCATGACCACCACCAGCGCCAGCAAAACCCAGAGCCAGCCTTGAACGATCCGCCGGTTGCGCGCCTTGCGCCGGTCTGCCGCGCCGGGTGCCGCAGTGGTTGCCGCAACCGTCGCTGCTCCGACATCCTCGAATATCGACCTTTTGGCCATCCTGCCCTCCGCGTTTCCTCGTCTCACTTAGCGGTGCGTGACCGGCGCGACAAGCCGGAGCCTTGGTGCCACCCTGACGCAGCGGCGTGATGACGGCCCGTTTTCAGGTTGCAGGGCAGACCGGCTTGCGATGCTATGGCGCTGACCGCTTGCCCGCTGCCGAAGGATGCCTTTGAGATGCCTCTCGCCCCCACCGATGACAGCATTTCCATCGCCGCGCTGACCGCAGACCCCTATCCGATCTATCGGCGGCTGCGTGCCGAGGCCCCGGTCTGCCGCGTGCCCGCCATCGGGCGCACGATGCTGACCCGCGCCGCCGATACGCGGCGGGTAAAGGATGACCCGGTCACGTTCTCGTCCGACGATCCCAACACGCCGATGCGCCGCGCCTTCCTCGCCCATACCCTGATGCGCAAGGATGGCAAGGCGCATCTGCGCGAGCGTATGGCGATGGCCCCGGCCTTTGCGCCAAAACTGATCCGCGACCACTGGATGCCGCTTTATGCCCGGATCGCCGATGAATACGTCGCCCGCCTGCCGCGGGGTGAAGTGGTGGACCTGTTCCCCGCCCTCGCCGCGCCCTTCGCCGCGCGCTGTCTGACGCATCTTCTGGGCCTGACCGATGCGACGGATGACGAGATGATCTTCTGGTCGCAGGCGCTGATCGACGGGGCCGGGAATTTCGGCTGGGCCGACGAACCCTTCGCCCGGTCCGACCGGGCCAATGCGGAGATGGAGCGGGCGATGGACGCCGCCACCGCACGGCATCTGGTGGACAAGGGCCCAAGCGCCCTGTCGGCGATGGTGAATGCCGACGATCCGATCGAGACGAGCCAGATCCGGTCCAACATCAAGATCGCCATCGGCGGCGGGCTGAACGAGCCGCGCGACGCCCTGCTGACCGTGGTCTATGGCCTGCTGACCCATCCCGACCAGTTCGCGGCGGCGAAGCGCGATGCGCTCTGGGGTGAGGCATTCGAGGAGGCGATCCGCTGGGTCGCGCCCATCCAGGTCTCCTCCCGTCTGGTGACGGCGGAGACGGAGATCGCGGGCTGCACGATCCCGAAGGGCGACACGGTGATGACGGTGCAGGCCAGCGCCTGCCGCGACGAGGCGCTGTACGAGGATGGGGAAGCGTTCAACATCCACCGCCCGAAGGCACAGCATCAGGCCTTCGGCAACGGCCCGCATTTCTGTCAGGGCACCCATGTGGCCCGGCGGATGATCGCGGATGTGATGCTGCCGAGACTGTTCGACCGGTTTCCGGCGATGGAGATCGTGGACCCCGATCCAGCGTGCTTTCAGGGGTTCGGGTTCAGAGGGCCGGTTCGGTTGGGGGTGAGGTTGGGGTAAGGG
>CAYGRU010000095.1:0-5411 GCA_964352385.1 uncultured Candidatus Planktophila sp. | reverse complement strand
GTGTGGGGCTGTCCGCCTCCAGCGCCGCCACCCGCCGCCAGCAGGGGGAGGCGGACAGCCCCACACGTTCCGCCAGCGCGGCAGAACTCAGGCTGGCATCCTCCTGCAAGGCCCGGAGGATGCGTTTATCGGTATCGTCGATCTGGTGCATGAATATTCCAATAAATCCACTTCCTGAAAATATCCATACTCCAATTTCGCCAATCAGGAACATCATAGACAGGTTTTCGCCGTCACCGCCCCTATGCTCGCCCTCACCAGAAACCAGAACAAGGGGACACGCCATGCGCGTCTATTATGATCGCGACTGCGACATCAATCTCATCAAGGACCGCAATGTCGCGGTCGTCGGCTACGGCTCGCAAGGTCACGCCCATGCGCTGAACATGCGCGACAGCGGCATCAAGAATGTCGCCGCCGCCCTCCGCCCCGGCTCACCCTCCGCCGCCAAGGCGGAAGCTGAAGGGCTGAAGGTCATGGGCATCGCCGAAGCCGCCAAATGGGCCGATGTTATCATGATGACCATGCCTGACGAATTGCAGGCCGAAACCTATTACGCGCATATCCACGACAACATGAAGCCCGGCGCGGCCATCGCATTCGCGCACGGCCTCAACGTGCACTTCAAGCTGATCGAACCGCGCAAGGACGTCGATGTCATCATGATGGCCCCGAAGGGCCCCGGCCACACCGTGCGCGGCGAATTCGTCAAGGGCGGCGGCGTGCCCTGCCTCGTCGCTGTCGATCAGGACGCATCCGGCAAGGCGCTTGAGATCGGCCTGTCCTATTGCTCCGCCATCGGCGGCGGTCGGTCGGGCATCATCGAGACCGACTTCAAGGAAGAATGCGAGACAGACCTCTTCGGCGAACAGGCCGTGCTTTGCGGCGGCCTTGTCGAGTTGATCCGCATGGGGTTCGAAACCCTGGTCGAAGCCGGCTACGAGCCAGAAATGGCCTATTTCGAATGCCTGCACGAGGTGAAGCTGATCGTCGACCTGATCTATGAAGGCGGCATCGCCAACATGAACTACTCGATCTCGAACACTGCGGAATACGGCGAATACGTCTCCGGCCCGCGCATCCTGCCTTACGAGGAAACCAAGGCGCGGATGAAGGCGGTGTTGACGGACATCCAGAACGGCAAGTTCGTTCGCGATTTCATGATCGAGAACAAGGTCGGCCAGCCATCCTTCAAGGCGACCCGCCGCAACAACGACGCCCACCAGATCGAGGCGGTCGGCGAAAAGCTGCGCGCCATGATGCCGTGGATCGCCGCCGGCAAGCTGGTGGACAAGTCGAAAAACTGATCGGCTCGGTTCGAGACGCGAACAGAATCGGCGGCCCCGCATGGCGCGGGGCCGTTTGCGGTGGTAGTCTCCTGTCGTGGCCAAAAGTCGGGGAGGCTGAATATGACCAGACAGGAAATACCGACCGAAGACCCGTTCAAGCACGCACAAGCCCGCCAGACCGTGACGGCGGAGTGGGACCCGATCAACCCGCCCCCGATCGAAGGGGTCCGCGTTGTCGATGTGAAGAACGTGATCTATCGCGGCGGCGTGCTGACCGAATTGTACCGGCCTGAATGGTTCGCCGATGAATCTCCCATCAGTCATGTCGTTCACGTCTCGATCCTGCCCGGCGCGACGACCCAGTGGCATTGTCATCACAACCAACGCGACATCGTGTTTCCGGTGCGTGGGCAGATTCGGATCGGCCTCTATGACAGCCGCCCTCAGTCGCCGACAAAGGGCGCGGGCTGCGTGCTGCATTTCAATCTGCATCGTCCGCGCTACCTCGTGATTCCGACCGGGGTCTGGCATGCGCTGCGCAACACCGGCACCGACGAGGGCGTCTATGTGGTTCTGAACGACATCGCCTTTGAATATGAGGACCCGGACGACTGGACCCTTGCAACAGGATCGCCGGACATTCCTGTATCAATGGATTGACGATATGCCTTGCAGCATCGGGGCGGCCTCCCCCTTTCGGCTGACGTTGCTGACCCGCGATCCGGTCTGGGCAGCCGCAGCGGGCCAGGCGCAGGTCGACCTGATCGGCGTGGATATTGAGCGACTTGGCAAGCAAACGCGCCAGTCGCACGTGCCCGATGCGCGGATTTCGGATCACGAACTGCACCACCTTGCCCCGCTGCACCGCGCGGCACCCGATGCGCGGCTCTTTGCGCGTCTCAATCCACCACATGCGGGTACGCGGGATGAGGTGGCGGAGGCGCTGGCATTCGGGGCGACCGCGCTGATGCTGCCGCAGTTTCGCAATGTTGCCGAAGTGACGTCATTCATCGCGGAGATTGGCGGGCGTGCCGATGCGATCATCCTGCTGGAGCGGCGCGAGGCGCTCAATGCCCTACCGGAAATCGTCGCCTTGCCGGGGTTGGCAGAACTGATGGTTGGCCTGAACGATCTGTCGCTCGCGCTCGGCCTCGGTCATCCGATGGTGATGGCCGCCTCGCCGCTGCTGGACGAGATCGGCGCGATGACTCTCGGCGCAGGAGTCCGCTTCGGCTTTGGCGGCGTCGCCGGGCCGGACCCGGATCCAAGCCTGCCGGTTCAGCCCGATATCGTCTTGGCAAGATATGCGCATCTGAATGCGTCTTCGGCGTGGGTCTCCCGGTCTTTCCTGAAACATCTGACCCCGGACACATTCGCCCCCGCCTATGAAAGGTTGCGGGCGCGCATCGATTGGTGGCGCGCGCAGGACCGTGTCACGCTCGATCAAGCCTGCGATACGCTTCGCGTGCAGGCGGCGAGCCTTGGCGGCGGAACGGCGACCCACCGATGACACCACATTACGTCACCCATTTTGATCAGGGTTATCTTGCGCGCGGCGTCCTGATGCTGGAAAGCCTGATCCGCCATGCGCCGGATGCCCCAATTTCCCTGATCTTTCACGATCCGCTCGTCAGGCAGGTGGTCACGGCGGAACTTGGCGATCGTATCAACCTGATCAGCCAGCAGATCATTCTGGATCATTTTCCGGCCCTGAAAGCAATTCGGGATAGCCGCGCCCCTTGGCCGTTCTACGCGACTTTGAAACCCGCAATCATGCTCTATATAGCTGAGCGGCACGCGCTGCCTGGCCAATGGGTCGCCTCGGTCGATTCGGATACGTTCTTCTATTCCGACCCGACGCCGGGTTACGAAAATCTGCGAAACTCCCAGATCGCCATCACACCCCACAGGTTCAGCACCGACGTCAAGCACGGCTTTCGCTATGGTCATTTCAACGCTGGCTTCGTCATGTGCCGACAGGGCGAGATCGGTCAGAACTGCATGCGCGACTGGCTGAATGATTGCTTGCAGAGCTGCGATCCAAAGGGGCAGTTCGGCGCTTATATGAATCAGGGCTACTTAAATGCATGGCCGACGCGATATCGGCGCGTTCGCCTGCTCGCCAAGCCGACGATCAATCTGGCACCTTGGAACGTCGGCAATCACGTCATCAGCGAAGGCAAGTCCGGCCCTCTGGTCGATGGTGTGCCGGTCATCTTCTATCATTTCAGTGGCCACGAACGCCTTGCTGGCGGAACGTGGAAGCGGAACGACTTTCCTTCGCTGAAGAACCCGCTGGTAGATCGCTGCTTCCATGAGCCGATGGAAGCTTTGCTGACTGCGAAGATCGCCGAACTCGAGGCGATATACGGTGCCGCGCCCCCACGTTCACTGAAACAAGCAGTGACCCCTCTCGAACGTCCCGTTCTGTCTGACTGAGGGAAGGCGCTTGGTTGCCTCTCTCGTGAGTGGCCCCATCAGAGCCAGTTTGCCCTCGGTATGGATGCAGTAGGGCCCATCGCAATGTCTGGGTGATCACTGATGGCTGCACATGCTGCCTGCCAAGGCGACTGCCGAACGTCGTTGGGGACAGAATGCCCGAGTTGCATAAGCTGTGGCTTCTGATGAGCTTCTTCAGGGCGAGGCACGTCAGACCCCGTAAAGAGGAAAGGCCCCGCACGGGGCCTTTCCGTTTTCGCTTAACCGGTGCCTGCCACGCTTCGGATCAGTACCGAATGATCATGACCGATCACTCCAGAACCTTCGGCCAATTTGTATCAGCCTTCGCGATGTTCCCCGGCGCATCCTCTTCCCAATTCTTCTGAACGCCCTTGGAATAATTGAGATAGAGCTTGCCATCGACCACGCGCCACGCTTCCGGGTCGGTCGATGCGGTATAGCCCTGCGATACGGCCCAGGCACAATAACCGCCATATTGCGGCGCATAGGCCTCAGGGTTCGCTGCGAAAACATCGCGGCTCTCGGCGCTGGCGAACCGCCAGATGGCGTCGTTCCATGTATGGGTGAAGCTGTCTGAACCCTCCACCGCCTTGCCTTCCGAGAAGTAGGCGACCGGATCGTAACCGTTGATGGCAACACCCGACCAGGACGACTTGTAGACAGCATCCTTGCTGGCGGCATGCACCGCCCCGGCTGCCACCATCATCAAAAACAATGTACTGAACCACGCCACCAGAACCTGTCGCATCGGATTTCTTCCTCCTCAAGATTTCACCAAGATGCAGTTGAAGTAACCATTCAGCCCCGCCCGACAAAGCACATGCGAGTGGGCGCCACGGTATTGTTATCGTCTGCCGGGTTTCCGTGATCGGCCCGCGCGATCTGTGCGCGGCCTTGTGAGCATCACATTTTATTTGCTCGACAGCGGCGCAGGCTACGCGGCACTATTGCAGGATGCGCACCCTTGCCCTTTCCGCCGGTCTTGCGATCTGCTCCCTCGCCGCGCCTGTCGTTGCTGAAGACATCGAGGTGGATGTCGAATTGGTGCTCGCGGTCGATGTCTCCCGCTCCATGTCGCCGCGCGAGTTGGAGATTCAGCGGCGCGGCTATGCCGAGGCGCTGGTGTCCGACGAGGTGATCGACGCCATCGGCAAGGGGGCATTAGGGCGGATTGCGCTGACCTATGTCGAATGGGCGGGCATCCAGCGGGTGATCGTGGACTGGACCCTGATCGAGACCCGCTCCGATGCCGAGGGGTTCGCCGCAAACCTGACCGCGGAGTTCAGCGATTCCATGCGCCGCACCTCGATTTCCGGCGCGATGACCTTCGCTGCCGACCATTTCATCGACAACGGCTTTGAATCGTGGCGACAGGTTGTCGATATCTCCGGCGACGGGCCGAACAATCAGGGTCGCCCGGTGCTGGAGGCGCGGGCAGACCTGTTGGCCGCGGGCATCGTCATCAACGGGCTGCCGCTGATGACGCAGGAAGGGCTGGGCAGCCAGTGGATGCTGAAAGATCTCGA
Organism: uncultured Candidatus Planktophila sp.; assembly: GCA_964352385.1. GTDB lineage: Bacteria > Pseudomonadota > Alphaproteobacteria > Rhodobacterales > Rhodobacteraceae > Pikeienuella. The sequence goes on along the minus strand of CAYGRU010000095.1, from coordinate 136 downwards.
CAAGTATTACGAGGCCTGCGTGATCGGCGGCCCCGGTTCGTTCAACCTGCCCGTCAGATCATGGGAACAGTTTCCCGCTGCGGTGCGGCTGAAGCTGATCCAGGAACTGGCATCGGTGCCGGACCCCTATCGCCCC
>CAYGRU010000094.1:0-5905 GCA_964352385.1 uncultured Candidatus Planktophila sp. | reverse complement strand
CCTGAGGACGAACTGCACCAGCATGAAGATCGACAGAACGAACATCAGCACCAGCAACAGCGCTGTCATCGCATCGACGAATCCGGGCCAGATCGCCTGACTGGCGCGCGCCCGCTCGGAAAGACGCCCGACCGCCATCGCTCAGCGCCGCTCCGCGATCTGGGTCAGGGCGCGGGTCAGGCCGCTGATCTCGGCCCGCAATTCCGCGACGGCATCCTGCCTACCAGCGGCAACCTCCTCCGTCATCCGCAAAAGCTGCCGGTCGATATTGCGGATCCTGTCCTGCGTTTCGGCATCCATGCCGCCGCCGCCGGTGGAGGCGGTGACGGATTCAAGCCGCTCCGCGATCCGGTTCAGGACCGCGATCTGGCGCGCGCCCTCGTCGGGATCGACACCGCGACGCCGCTCGTTTTCTTCGGATTTCGCGAACATCTGCGCGACCAGCGATGTCAATTCGGCGATCTGGGCCGAATTATGCTCCATCAGTGCCGCAGCCGCAGACACCTGATCGCCGTCCGAGGCATCGCCAGTGATGGAAATCCGGGTAATGCCCGCCAGCCAATCCTCCATCTCGCGAAAGAACTGGTTCTGGGCGCGGGATGAAAACACCTCCAGCAACCCGACCACCAGCGACCCTGCGAGGCCAAGCAGGGACGATGCGAAAGCGGTGCCCATCCCGTCGAGCTGTTTTTCCAGACCCTGCATCAACTGGTCGAAATTGATCCCGCCATTGGCGTCGGGCTGCAACGACCGGATCGTGTTCACGACCTCCGGCACGGTCAGGCTAAGCCCCCAGAACGTGCCGAGAAGGCCGAGAAAGATCAGCAGGTTGATGATATAGCGGGTGATGTCCCGGCTTTCGTCGATCCGCATCGCGACGCTGTCGAGGATCGACCGGGTGGAGGTGGAGGTGAGCGCCTTGCGCGCCCGCTGATCGCGCAAAAGCGATGACAAGGCCCGCAGCAGGCGCGGCGGTTCGACGAATTCATGGCCGGGCCGGTCGATGGCGAATCCTTCGATCCACGTAACCGATCGCATCAGCGAAATGACCTGCCAGAAGCAGGAAATCATGCCGATCACGAACACACCACCGATCAGCCCGTTCAGGCCGATATTGGCAAAGAAAACCGTTCGGATCGGCTGATAAAGAAAGTAAACGGCGACACCGACAGCGGCGAGCGCCACCAGCATGGCCAGAATCTGCCGCACGGGTTGCGAAAACTCCATGCGTGTCCGCTCTAATGCGACCATCCGGTCCTCCGCCCCATGCCACGACGCCTCTGGCTCATCATGGGGCGGCGCGGATCATGCCGCAAGGGCAGAGGCGGTCAGACCTCTGCCAGCAAGGCGCTGAATTTCTCGAAAACCTGCGCGTTGGCGGCGATGATCTTGCCCTCGGCAATCGGGTCTACAGCGCCGTCCAGACCGCCGATCATGCCGCCCGCCTCGCGCACCAACAGCGATCCGGCGGCCACATCCCAGGGCTGAATGCCGCGTTCCCAGAAAGCATCATACCGGCCCGCCGCCACATAGGCGAGGTCGAGCGCCGCCGCGCCCCAGCGGCGCACCCCGGCGCACCGCGGCATCAGGACGGCAAGTTCCTTTAGCGTGGTCGGCAATGCCTTCGATCCGGCAAAGGGCACCCCGGTCGCGAAGATCATCTCGATCATCTCGCGGCGGCCGGAGACGCGCAGCCGCCGGTCATTCATCCATGCGCCCGCGCCTTTTTCCGACGTGAACATCTCGTCCTTGGTCGGGTCATAGATCACGGCGGCGATGATTTCGCCCTTCCGCTCCAATGCGATGGAAATCGCCCAATGCGGCAGGCCATGCAGAAAATTCGTGGTGCCGTCCAGCGGATCGACGATCCAGCGGTGCATACCGTCCGCACCCTTGTCCTCGCCGCCCTCTTCGGCCAGCCAGCCATAGGCGGGCCGCGCCTCCATCAGCACGTCCTTGATGATCTCTTCGGCCTTGGTGTCGGCGCGCGAGACGAAATCACCCGCGCCCTTCATCGACACCTGAAGGTTTTCGACCTCGCCGAAATCACGGTTCAACTGGCGCGCGGCCTTGCGCGCAGCCTTGATCATCACGTTCAGATTGGCGGAGCCAGTATTCATTGTGCGGCCTTCAATTCCGTCTCGACAAAGACCAGCTCACCCGGTCCCGCATTCACAACGTCATGCGCCACACCTGCGGGGCGAAAATAGGATACGTCCGGTTCCATCACCACCGCGGTCTCCGCCCCGTTTGCGTCGATGATCGTGACATTCGATCCGACCACCGGCGTGATGACGTAATCCATGCCATGCACATGCCACCCCGTCGCGGCACCCGGCGCGAAGGTCCAGCGTGTTACGCGGACCCGGTCATTGTCGACCATCGTCGTCGCAGTGGCGGCAGGGCGGCCTGACATCAGGCACGCTCCGAATATTCGCCGGTCTCGGTGGACACGATGATCTTTTCGCCAGTGCCGACAAAGGGCGGCACCATCGTGCGCACGCCATTGTCCAGCAGCGCGGGCTTGAAGCTGTTGGCGGCTGTCTGGCCCTTCACCACAGGCTCCGTCTCGACGATTTCGCAGATGACCTTTTCGGGAAGCTGGCAGGACAGTGCCTCATCCTCGTGATATTCGATCAGGATGGTCATGCCGTCCTGAAGGAACGGGCGACGGTCGCCGAGGATATCGGCATCAAGTTCGATCTGTTCGTAGGTTTCGGTGTCCATGAACACCAGCTTGCCGTCGGTTTCGTAAAGGAACTGCTGATCCTTCTGTTCCAGCCGGATGCGTTCCACCTTGTCAGCAGACCGGAAGCGTTCGTTCAGCTTGGTGCCGTTGCGGATGTTCTTCAGTTCCACCTGCGCGAACGCGCCGCCCTTGCCGGGTTTCACATGCGCCGTCTTGATCGCGATCCAGAGACCACCATTATGTTCAATGATGTTGCCGGGGCGGATTTCGTTGCCGTTGATCTTCATCTGATGCGCCTTTTTCGGGGCAGCGCCTCCGCGCACGCCTGATGGTTTCGTGCGCGTATATCGGGCGGGATGAAGGGTGGCAAGGTGGGTGGCGGGGGATCACGCCGATCATAGGCTTTGCGCCGTTTCCGGCCAGAGGCTAGGGTCCCCGCGACCTTTACCCAATGACCGAGACCCTCATGGCCCTTGAATTGCTGACCGCCCATATCCGCCAGACGACTGCACTGTCGCAGGTTGCCGGCCTCCTGTCCTGGGATCAGGAGGCGGCGATGCCGCCCAAGGGCGCGGCGCAGCGGGCGGAGCAGGCCGGGGCGATGGCCACCGTGCTGCATGCCCGCCGGTCGGACCCGCGCATTCCCGAATGGATCGCGGCGCTGGACCGCAATGCGCTGTCAGCCACCGATGCCGCGACTGTGATGGAAGTGGAGCGTGATTACCGCCACGCGACCCGCATCCCGGCGCGGCTGGCCGAAGAAAGCGCAAAGGCCGCCTCTGACGGCCATCGCATCTGGGCCGCTGCGCGCGAAGCAAAGGATTACGCGGCTTTCGCCCCCGCGCTCAGCCGCAATATCGCCCTGAAACGGGAGGAAGCCGCCTGCCTCGCCGATGCGGGGGCGCGCGGTGATGGGCTTTATGATGCGCTGCTCGACCAGTTCGAGCCGGGCGCGACCTCCGCCACCCTCTCGCCGTTGCTGGAGGGGATGCGCCCCCGGCTGTCGGCCCTGCGCGCGGCGATCGCCGAAAAACCGGCGGCGCAGCCGGTCAGTGGGACGTTTCCCGGCGGCAAGCAGTTGCGGCTGGCGCAGAAGGTCGCGCGGCGGCTCGGCTATGACATGGACGCCGGGCGGATCGACACCGTCGCACATCCGTTCTGTTCCGGCTCCGGCGGCGATGTGCGCATCACGACCCGGACGGACGAGGCCGACCCGTTGAATTGCCTCTATTCGACGATCCACGAGGTCGGCCACGCGCTTTATGCTCAGGGCACGCCGGATGCGATGTCGCCCTGGGCCGATTACTGTTCGATGGGCGTGCACGAAAGCCAGTCGCGGTTCTGGGAAAACCAGATCGGGCGATCCCGCCCGTTTGCCGAATGGTTGTTGCCGGTGATGACGGATGCGTTCGGCGACTTCGGCATGGCGGACGCTGATGCGCTGTATGCGGCGGTCAACCGGGTGGAGACGGGGTTCATCCGCACCGAAGCAGATGAAGTGCATTACAACCTCCACATCCTGCTGCGGTTCGAGCTGGAGCGTGACCTCATCTCCGGCGCGCTGGAGGTGGATGGGCTGGAAGCGGAATGGAACCGACGGTTCGAGCGGGATTTCGGGCGCGCGGTCACCGACCCGTCGCTGGGCGTCTTGCAGGATGTGCATTGGGCTGCCGGATTGTTCGGGTATTTCCCGACCTATGCGCTCGGCAACATCTATGCTGCGTGCCTCAACAAGGCGATGCGGGCCGACATGCCGGAACGCGATACGAAGGTCAGCGCGGCGGAAACCGGCCAGATCCTGCGCTGGATGCGCAAGCGCATTCACGAGAAGGGCCGCCTGATGACCGCCACGCCGCTGATCGAACAGGCGACCGGAGAGATGCCGACGGCTGCGCCGCTGCTCGACTATCTCGAAGCGAAATTCGGGGCGCTCTATGACCTCTGACCCGGCAAACCGGGTGGAGGCGCTGGAGATCGCGCTGTCCCATGCCGAGGCCGCCATCGAGGACCTGTCGGAAACCGCGCGCGCGCAATGGGCCGAAATCGACAGCCTGAAGCGTGACATCGCCCGCCTGACGCGGCGGCTGGAGGCGGCGATGACCGATGATGCGGACGCGCCGCCCGCAGACCAGCGGCCACCGCATTACTGACCCCCTTTGCAAATCACCGCAGCACCTGTTCTATGCTCGGAAAAAAGCAGAGGGGATGGATGATGGCCGACCGCAAGGACAGAATCGACATGTTCGGCGGGACGATCCTCGTCGTGTTTTCGATCCTGCTTGGCCTCAACCAATCACTGGTGAAGATCGTCAACGAGGGCATGGCCCCGGTGTTTCAGGCAGGGATGCGATCAGCCTGCGCGTTTCTGCCGGTGCTGGCCTTTGCGTGGATCATGCGGCGGCGGTTGTCGATATCCGATGGCAGCCTCATCCCCGGCATCATCTGCGGCACACTGTTCGCGGCTGAATTCATGCTGCTGTTCAAGGCGCTGGATTATACGACCGTCGCGCGGGCCTCGATCTTTTTCTACACGATGCCGATGTGGGTCACGCTGGTCGCCCATTTCATCATTCCGAATGAAAGGCTGACGGTGGCAAAGGTCGCCGGACTGATCGTCGCCATCGCCGGGGTCGCGCTGGCGCTGTCGAGCAACGTATCCCCCGCAAGCGAAAATGCGTTCATCGGTGACATCATGTGCCTTGTCGGTGCGGTGTTCTGGGCCGGGATCGCACTGGTGGCCCGAACCACGAAACTGTCACGCTCCGCGCCGGAAATGCAGCTTTTGTATCAGCTTGCCGTATCCGCCCCGATCATGCTCGGCTTTGCCTTCCTGACCGGCGAGACGGTGCGCGAGTTGACCACCGAACATATCCTGATCTTCGCTTGTCAGGTGTTCGCGGTGGTCTGTGTCGGATACCTGACATGGTTCTGGATCCTGTCGATCTATCCAGCATCCGACATGGCGAGTTTCGGGTTTCTCGCGCCGGTGTTCGGCGTGATCTTCGGCTGGCTGATCTTTCACGACCCGATCACTGCGCGCACCATTGCCGCGCTCGGCCTCGTCGCCATCGGGATCGTTCTGGTGAACCGAAAGCCGAAAAGGGCGCTGATCGCGCCCTAGAATGCTCTAGGGCCCGGTCACGATCCAGAGGTGGCCGAACGGGTCCCGCACCCGGCCCACCCGGTGACCGTCATCGGCAGTATCGGGATGGCTGA
>CAYGRU010000093.1:0-6072 GCA_964352385.1 uncultured Candidatus Planktophila sp. | reverse complement strand
CCAGCCCTTCTGCCCCGGCCCGCTTGCCACCGGCGGCGTGGATATTTATGGGAAATGGAACGGGGACCGGATCCCGGCTTGCCACTTCCCCCAAATATCCAAAGCCGATAGGGGCAAGAGGCGCTGTATCCGCATCGGGCAGCGCAAGGCGCGCGGCGCGCGAGGGGGACAACAGAATGCTGACCGAAGACGTGCTCTGGCTCGCGCCGCTTGTCTTTCTGCTCGCGGGCACGGTGAAAGGGGCCATCGGCATCGGCCTGCCGACGACGATCATCGCCTTCATGTCGCAGGTCACCGACCCGCGCGTCGCTGTGGCGCTGGGGCTGGCATCGATGGTTCTGGCCAATGTCTGGCAGGTCCACCGTGAAGGGCAGGGGATCGTGGCGCTGCGCCGGTTCTGGCCGATGGCGCTGACGACGGCCATCGTGCTGTTTGCGGCCAGCTTCTTTGCGGCGGGGGCCGACGGAAACCTGATCCTCGCCTCCACGGGGGTCGCGATTGGCGTATTCGCGGCGACCAGCCTGATCGGCACGCCGCCGCGCCTGCCGGAACGGTGGGAGCGGCCGGGCCAGATCCTCGCCGGATCGGTGGCGGGCCTGATGGGCGGCTTCACCGGCATCTGGGCACCGCCGATGCTGGTCTTCCTGTTGTCGCTGCGCCTCGACAAGTCGGAATTCGTCCGTTCCATCGGCGTTCTTCTGCTGCTCGGTGCGATCCCGCTTTTGGCGGGGTATCTCGCATCCGGGCTGATGACGGGTGAGATGCTGTTGTGGTCGGCGGTCCTGCTGATCCCGACATTCGCCGGGTTTTCGATCGGCGAGCGGATCCGGCGGCGGCTGGATCCGGCACGGTTTCAGAAGGCGCTGCTGATCTTCTTCCTCATCATGGGCCTGAACATGATCCGACAGGCGCTGATGGCGTGAGCCGGTCGCGGCGGGATCGGCCCACCGCGACCGCAGTGCTTACTTGAACGCGCTTGCAGGCAGGCCGGCCAGAACCTGATCCAGCGCCGCGCCGATCTTGTCGAACATCTCGTCCGTCATCGCCTCGTCGAAAATGAAGGGCGGGCAGAGCACGACCGACGGGCCGAGCGGGCGGCAGATCAGGCCGTTGTCGAGGCAGGCATTGGCCAGCCGTTCCGACACGGAAAGCGAGCCGTCGAAGCTTTCCTTCGTGTCCTTGTTCTTCACCACCTCGAGCGCGCCCATCAGGCCGATGCCGCGGCCTTCGCCGACGATGGGGTGATCCTCGAAGGATTTCAGGCGCTTCATGAAATGCGGCGAGATCGCCTGCACATTGTCCAGCAATCCCTCGTTCATGATGATGTCGATGGCCTTGAGGCCGACCGCACAGGCAACCGGGTGACCGGAGGCGGTGAAGCCGTGCGGAAATTCCTCGATCTTTTCAGACGCGTCCTGCATCCGCACCGCGAAATCATCGCCGAGGATGACCGCGCCAAGCGGCATGTATCCGCAGGTCAGCACTTTCGACGAAATGATCGCATCGGGCTGGATGTCATAGGTGTCCGACCCCCAAAGCTGCCCGGTGCGCCCGAAGCCGCAGATCACCTCGTCCGCGATCAGTGGAATGCCGTGCTTGCGCAGGATCGGGCGGATCGCCTGGAAATAGCCTTTCGATGGGGGGATCACGCCGCCGGCGCCCATGACAGGTTCGGCAACAAACCCGGCGATGGTCGCGGCGCCTTCCTTTTCGATCAGCGCCTCAAGGTCGGCGGCCATGCGCGCGGTGAAGGCTTCCTCCGTCTCGCCTTCTTCGCCATTGCGCCAGTAATGCGGGCAGGTCGTGTGCAGGAAACCCGGCAACGGCAGACCGAAATGCGCATTATAGGGCTTGCCGGTCATTGACGCGGAAACGACCGTGACGCCGTGATAGCCGTTGATGCGGGTGATGATCTTGCGGCAGTCGGGCTTGCCTTCGACCATGTTCATCATCCACAGCATCTTGACGAGGGTGTCATTCGCCTCCGACCCTGAATTGGTGAAGAAGACGCGGCCATCGGTGAACGGCGAGACCTCGATCAGTTTCTCGCTCAACTCGACGGCGGTATCGGCGACCCGGCCAAAGAACGCATGATAGGACGGGAAACGGCGGGTCTGGGCGACCATCGCCTCGGTCAGCCCTTCATGGTCGAAACCACAGACGACGTTCCACAGGCCGGAATTGGCATCGAGATATTCGCGCCCGGCGACATCGTAGACGCGCGCGCCCTTGCCGTGGGTCAACACGACCGGCCCGCGTTCCTGCAATGTCGGAAAATCGGTGAAACCAGCCATGAGATGTTTCATGGCCCGGCCTTCCCAAGAGTTCGGGGCGTATGGTTTGTTCATGATGTAACCTCGGTTTTTCGTGTCGGCTGAAGCTACGCTTGCCGCCCGGTGCTGGCAATCTGCCAATTTGCCCCTGCCGGATCGCATTGAAACCGCATCCCATGCACGATAAACGGCTCTGCGATCCCTGACAGAGGAAACCCGTGCAATGGCTGCCCCCAAGACTGCCCCGAAGAAAGTCGTTCTCGCCTATTCCGGGGGGCTCGACACCTCCATCATCCTGAAATGGTTGCAGATCGAATATGGCTGCGAGGTCGTGACCTTCACCGCCGATCTGGGGCAGGGGGAGGAGTTGGAGCCCGCGCGCGCCAAGGCGGAGTTGATGGGCATCGCCCCCGCGAATATCTATATCGAAGACGTGCGCGAGGAATTCGTGCGCGATTTCGTCTTTCCGATGTTTCGCGCCAATGCTGTCTATGAGGGGCTTTACCTTCTCGGCACCTCCATCGCGCGGCCACTGATTTCGAAACGGCTGGTGGAGATTGCGCGCGAGACGGGCGCGGATGCGATTGCGCATGGTGCGACCGGCAAGGGCAACGATCAGGTGCGGTTCGAACTGTCCGCCTATGCGCTGGAGCCTGACATCAAGGTGATCGCACCGTGGCGGGAATGGGACCTGACATCGCGCACCAAGCTGCTGGAATGGGCCGAGGCGCATCAGGTGCCTGTCCCGAAGGACAAGCGCGGCGAGGCACCGTTCTCGGTCGATGCGAATCTGCTGCACACCTCGTCCGAGGGCAAGGTGCTGGAGGACCCGGCGGAAGAAGCGCCCGATTACGTCTATCAGCGCACGGTCGATCCTGAGAAGGCACCGGATCTGCCGGAGCATATCGAGATCGGCTATGAGAAGGGCGACCCGGTTTCCCTGAACGGCACGCCGTTGTCCCCCGCCGCGATGCTGACGGCGCTGAACGAATTGGGCGGCAAACACGGCATCGGGCGTCTTGATCTTGTGGAGGGTCGCTATGTCGGCATGAAATCGCGCGGGATTTACGAAACCCCCGGCGGCACGATCATGCTGGAAGGCCATCGCGGGATCGAATCGATCACGCTGGATCGCGGTGCGGCGCATCTGAAAGACGAGTTGATGCCGAAATATGCCGAACTGATCTATTTCGGCTATTGGTTCAGCCCTGAGCGTGAAATGCTTCAGGCGCTGATCGACCGCAGTCAGGAACATGTGACCGGCACAGTGCGGCTGAAGCTTTACAAAGGGTCGGTCAGTTGCGTCGGGCGCTGGTCGCCCTATTCGCTTTATTCCGAACAGCATGTCACGTTCGAGGATGATGCGGGCGCTTACGATCAGAAGGATGCCGCAGGCTTCATCAAGATCAACGCGCTGCGCCTGCGCCTGTTGGCGATGCGGAACAAGCGGATGAAGGGCTGACCGGCGCGTCAGTCCGTCGAGCCGAAGCAAAAGCGGCGCCGGGGGTCACCTCGGCGCCGCAATCATGTTCAGAGCGCGCCGGTATATTCGCCGCGCGCCGGATAGTTTTTCTGGACCGCGAAATCGAGCGCGGCCAGCAGTTCCGAAAAATGCGGGCGCACGAAGGGCATGGTCTGCACGGAGCCATAGTAAAGCGCCCGATCCGGCCCGACCATGAACAGGCCCGGTTCCGAGAACAGCGCCGGTTCCTCGATCCCGATGGAGGTGACCCCGCGCGAGGTGGAAATATAAAGGCCCCAGGCCTTCGCCTCGGTCAGCGGCAGGTCATGGGCGATGCGCAGCGGCTCGCCGATCTTGTCTGCCATCCCCTGCGCCCGGTCGGCGCTGTCGGAGGATACGGCGACGGTGCCGACACCGCGCTTTGCGAATTCCGGCGTCAGCTTGGCGAGCTCGCCAAGATAGGTTGCGCAGATCGGGCAATGCAGCCCGCGATAGAAGCACACCACCGTGCCCTTTTCCGATGTCTCGCCGGAAAGCGAAAAGATGCCGCCGCCGACAAGCGGCAGGTTCAGGTCAGGCGTGGTCTTGCGGGGAAGGAGCATCTGGGGGCCTCTGGCTGTTGTGATCCGGATTCGATGGCTTATACATCGCAAGCCAGTGGCGCGGGATGGTCCCGATGCCGGGTCGCGCGAATGTGAGACCGATGCCTTTACAGCTTGACCATGTAGTTTTCGGCAGCCTTGATCTGGAGGCGGATATTCCGCGCCTCGCCGACCGGTTCGGTGCAATGCCTGCCGGGCGCGGCGTTCATGCCATGATGGGGACGCACAATGCGCTCTGGAACATGGGGGATGCCTATATCGAGCTTGTCGCGGTCAACCCTGGCGCGCCGCATCCCGGCAGGCCGCGCTGGTTCGGCCTCGATGATCCGGCAATTCAGGTGCGCCTTGTCGGCGGGCCACGATTGCTGACATGGGCCATCGCGGGCGACGATGCACATGCGGTTGCCGCCGCAGCGCCGGTGCCGATGGGTCAGATGGAATCGTTCGCCCGCAATGACCTCGAATGGCAGGTCGCGGTGCCGCTGGATGGTGTGCAGGGGCTGGACGGGGTGTTCCCGCTCGCGCTGCACTGGACTGCCGGTCTGCATCCGGCGCGACGCCTCGGCGATCAGGGATTGCGCTGCCGATCCTTGCACCTGTCGCATCCGCAGATTGCTGCGCTGAACGCGGCGATCGGGACGCCACCCGCGCTTGTGTCTGTGGCGGAAGGCCGGGTGCAACTGACCTGCGAGATCGAAACCGCCGCCGGTTCGGTGACCTTCACCGCGTTCGACTGACAGCGGCCTCCAGCGACGCGGCAATGTTTTCGGCATCGCCTGCGATGTGGACGCGTTTGACGCGCGATGTGGCACCGGCGATCAGGCGCACGGATGTGCGGGGCATGTCTGCGGCGCGGGCGATCAGGGCCAATGCCGCGCGGGTCGCTTTGCCGTCCGATGCCGCCTCCGTCACGCGCACCGACAAAAGCGGTGCCCCGTCAGCGTCGGTGATGATGCCCTCGATTGCAGCGCGCCCGCCGCGCGGTGTCACGCGGATCGCCGCGACAAGGCCGTCTGCATCGGCGCGCCACGGTCTCGCGTCAGAAATTGTTGTTGACCACGACCTGAAGCGCCGAAAGGCCCAGCAGGACGATCACAGGCGTCAGATCGACGCCGCCCATGCTCGGCAGCAGGTTGCGGATTGGGCGATAGACCGGCTCGGTGATCCGGTTCAGCCCGGACCAGATCTGATAGACGAAGGGTTGGCGCACATTCAGAACGTTGAACGAAATCAGCCAGCTCATGATCGCCTGGACGATGATGATCCACCAGACGAGGGAAATGACCATGTTGAAGATCGTAAGGAAGGATGACATGCGCGGCTCCGGTTTCTGCTTTGTCATGGAGGTAGAGGCCGATAAACTTATGCGCAAGCCTTTCCAGCAATTGCTTTGATCTGCCTTTGGGAAATGGTAATGTCGAGAACGATTTTGATTGAGGAAGATTGTTGAAATGAGGAAATCCAAACTGACTGAAACGCCCGAACCGCTTGGGGTTTTTGACCTCAACATGGCTTGCGCCTATTACTCCTGCGTTTTTGATGCTCAACTTGAGGTAGAATCATCCGACACGGATACCCGGAAGATGCGGATCGGGCAGAATTGGTATCATCTGGTCCACGAAAAGCAGATCGCGAAGGATGCCCCGGCCCATAATGTGCAGGTCGCGGATGTGGATCTGAGCGTGGCGCGGGTGGTCACGCGGGGGGGCAAGATCCTCAGCCATCCCGATACTGC
>CAYGRU010000092.1:0-6365 GCA_964352385.1 uncultured Candidatus Planktophila sp. | reverse complement strand
TTTCGGTGGTGGACACGTCCGCATGGCCGAGCAGTTGCTGAATCGCCCGCAGATCAGCGCCATTGGCCAGAAGATGCGTCGCGAAGGCATGGCGCAGCGTGTGCGGCGATACCTGCGACGGGTCGATCCCGGCCGCCGCCGCCAGATCCTTCACCATCTGAAAGAACCGCTCCCGCGTCAGATGCCCGGTCTTGCCGGAGGATGGGAACAGAAACGCCGATGCCGCCTTGCCCTTCGCCCGCTGCGCCTCCGCCGCAGCATCCCGCGCGGTCAGCCAAGAGAGGAGCGCGTCGCGCGCCGGGGGGGACAGCGGCACCATCCGCTCCCGCCCGCCCTTGCCGCGCACGAGGATCATGCGCGGATCACCCCGCACGGCGGCAACCGGCAGGGTGACCAGCTCACTCACCCGCATGCCGGTGGCATAGATGACTTCCATCAGGCACATCAGCCGCGGGTCATCGCGCCGCCGCGCCGCATCCAGCAAGGCATCCACATCGCCGACTGACAATGTCTTCGGCAGGCTCCGCGCCTTTTTCGGGCCGGTCAGGCGCGCAGCGGGATCGTCCTGCCGCAGCCCGTCTTCATAGAGGAACCGATGAAGCTGCCGCACCGATGACAACCGCCGCGCCCGTGTTGCCGGGGCAAGACCCAGATCGTCGAACCCGGCCATCCACGCCTCCAGCGCATCGCGGCCCGCAGTGGTGACGCTTTCGCCCCGCTGTTCCAGAAACCCGGCATAATCGGCCAGATCGCGGGCATAGGCGCTGATCGTGTTCGCCGCCGCGCCACGTTCCGCGCGCATGGCGTCCAGAAACCCTGCGATCAGACGGCGCGAATGCAGGTCCGGCACAGCCCGCCCTAGTCGGAAAACCCGACGCCGACCGCCGGGGTTTCGACCACCCGCGTCGGTGGCGGCAGATCGACCAGATAGACATAGATCACCAGCCCGACCGATGCGATCAGGCTCAGAACAAACAGAAATCCGATGAATCGTCGCATTGAGGCCGCCTTCATCCCACCAGTTCGCCTTTACCAGCGCCGTCAGGGTCGGTTACACCCCCACGCACTGTCCCGCCTCATCGCCGAATCTAACGGGCATGGCGGCCCGGTGCAACGCAGGAACGACTTTGAAGGCGACCTTGACCCCGACTGAACAGACATACCGCCTGAAACGCCCGGTCGTGCTGATCGGCCTGATGGGCTGCGGCAAGACCACGGTCGGCGCGCGGCTGGCGGCGCGGATCGGTGCGCCGTTTCAGGATGCGGATGCGGAAATCGTCGAGGCTGCGGGCATGTCCATCGCCGAAATCTTTGAAAAGATGGGCGAAGCGGCGTTTCGTGAGGGCGAGGTGCGGGTGATCCGGCGGCTGCTGTCCGGCCCACCGCTGGTTCTGGCCACCGGCGGCGGCGCGTTCATGGCCCCGGCCACCCGCGCGACGATCCGCGAGACCGGCGTTGCGATCTGGCTGGATGCCGATCTGGATACGTTGGTGGAGCGGACGGCGCGGCGCAAATCACGGCCTTTGCTGAACGCAGGCAACCCCCGCGACATCCTTGCGCGCTTGCTGGCCGACCGAACCCCGATCTATGCCGAGGCCGACATCCGGGTTCAGAGCACTGGCAGCGGATCAGCCACCGATGTGGCGGATGCGGCGTTCGCAGCCCTGCTGGAATGGGACCGCGCGAAGCCCGAAAGCGACAAGGTTCTGGAGCCGCTATGACAAACGATGCCACGCCATGCCTGACGCTCGATGTCGCGCTTGGCGCGCGCCGCTATGACATCCGCATCGGGCCGGGCCTCGTGCAGCGCGCGGGGGCGGAGATTGCGCCATTGCTGGCGCGCAAGCGCACCGCGATCATCACCGACGCGACGGTCGCTGCGCTGCATCTGGATACGCTGAAGGCCGGGCTGGCGGCGGAGGGGATCAGCGCCGAGGCGATCATCCTGCCGCCGGGCGAGGCCACGAAATCCTTCGCCCAGTATCAGGCCGTTCTGTCCGCCCTGCTGGATGCGAAGATCGCGCGCCATGACATCATCATCGCATTCGGAGGCGGGGTGGTCGGCGATCTGGCGGGATTTGCGGCGGCGACGCTGCGCCGGGGGGTGGATTTCATCCAGATCCCGACGACGCTGCTGGCGCAGGTCGACAGTTCGGTTGGTGGCAAGACAGGGATCAACGCAGCCCAGGGCAAGAACCTGATCGGCGCCTTTCATCAGCCCCGACTGGTGCTGGCGGATACCGACATGCTGTCCACCCTGCCGGGCCGCGAATTCCTCGCGGGATATGCCGAGACGGTGAAATACGGCCTGCTCGGCGATGCCGCGTTCTTTCAGTGGCTGGAGGGGAACGGCCCCGCGCTCGCCGCCGGGGATCAGGCATTGCGGATGCAGGCGATCCATCGGGCCTGCGAGATGAAGGCGGATGTCGTCGCCCGCGACGAGACGGAGCAAGGCGACCGCGCCCTTCTCAACCTCGGCCATACATTCGGGCACGCGCTGGAAGCGGCGACCGGTTATTCCGCGCGGCTGCTGCATGGCGAGGGTGTTTCCATCGGCATCGCGCTTGCCTTCGAATTGTCGATGCGCCTCGGTCTTTGTGCGCAGGAAACCCCGAGCCGGGTGCGCGATCATTTTCGCAACATGGGCATGAAGACCGACCTGACCGATATAGAAGGCGATCTGCCCGATGCCGCCGCGCTGATCGGCCTGATGGGGCAGGACAAGAAGGTGAAGGATGGCAAGCTCGTCTTCATCCTCGCCCGCGCCATCGGCGAGGCCTTCATTGCCCGCGACATCCCGATGGAACCGGTCGAGCGGTTGTTGAAGGACGCGCTGGCGGAACGCGGCTAAAGCAGGCGCATCCTCGCCCACGATGCCGCCCCCGCCCATTGTGTTCTTCAAATTTCCAGACGCGATCCCCGCTTCAGGTGCGATGTGCGTTCAGAATCGCTATCGTTGCGGGCCATGCCGCCGCATCCTCCACCGTCTTGTCGCGGCAGAATTGGTTGCAGAACCCGATCACGACACCGTCGATTTCCGCCAGACTGTCCGCCGCCACCGGCTTGCCGGAATAAGGGCACGCATCGTTCACCGATGCGACGCCAGTGATGGCACGCGCGGGCAAGGGCGGCTCGCCGAGGCCGAATGCGCCGCTGACCGGCAGATCGGCCACGTCATCCTCCACCACATGCGGATTGACCCGCGCCATTGCGCGCCAGCGGCGGAATGACGGCAGGCGATGCAACGCATCGACATAGGCCGCATCCGCCGCGCCAAGCGGGATCTGGAACGACCCGAAGCGGGCGGCCACCGGCAGATAGAACGCATCCGCTGCGGTGAACCTGTCGCCGAACAGATAAGGCCCGTCCCCGCCGAACCGCCCGCGCACCCAGGACCAGAGCGCACTGATCCGGTCGATATCGGCCTGCACCGCCGCCGATGGCTGATAACCTTCGTAGACCGCCTTCAGGTTCATCGGGCAGGCGCTTCGCAGTGCCGTGAACCCGGAATGCATTTCCGCGACCAGCGCCCGCGCCGCCGCACGGGCAGCTTGATGCCTGGGCCAGTGCCCCGCCTCCGGGTGACGCTCCGCCAGCGTTTCGGTGATCGCCAGCGTATCCCAGAGGTGAAAGCGGTCATCGCCTTCGCCGATCTCCAGCGCCGGAACGGTGCGGGCCGGGGCACAACGCCGCAAAATCTCGTGCCATTCCGGGCTCGGCCAGTCGGCTGCGGTCGTCGCATGTGGAATGCCGAACGCGTCCAGCATCAGATAGCCGCGCAGCGACCAGCTCGAATAGGCGCGGTCCATGATGAAAAGGCGATAGGACATTCGAACCCTCCTCTTTTTCAGTCACTCAATGGCTGAATTGGCTGAAAGGCAAATCGCGTTTTGTGGGGTGACCGATCAGCGATCCGGATGGACGCTTGTCGGCAAAAGGTCACCATTCATGGATGCACGCGGATACAGTGTCGAAAGTGTAAACAATACGTTTCCATCCATCGGAACAGTGAACCGTTCCCCACTGCGGAACGTATCCCATTCAAACACAACTCGGGAGACGTTTAGAGATGGCCATTTCCAACGCTTCAGCCGACACCGCATTCACCCGCACCGCGATGCGCGCGGAATTGCTCGACGCGGAAACGGAACGCCAACTGGCGACCGCGTGGCGGGACGAGCGGTGCGACAAGTCGCTTCACCGCCTCATCAATGCCTATATGCGGCTCGCGGTTTCGATGGCCTCCAAATATCGCCGTTACGGCGCGCCGATGTCGGATCTGATTCAGGAGGCTGGCGTCGGCCTGCTGAAAGCCGCCGAAAAGTTCGATCCTGATCGCGGCGTTCGGTTTTCGACCTATGCAAGCTGGTGGATCAAGGCCTCGATCCAGGATTATGTGATGCGCGACTGGTCGATGGTCCGCACCGGGTCCACATCCTCGCAGAAATCGCTGTTCTTCAACCTCCGCCGTGTGCGGAGCCGGTTGGAGCGGGAACGCGGACCGGTCACCGATGGCCGCAGCGCCGCCGAAATGCGCGATGCGATCGCCACCGAACTGGGTGTGCCGCTGCGCGATGTTGAGATGATGGATGCCCGCCTCGGCGGCTCCGACTTTTCGCTGAACGCGACGCAGGCGGCGGAAGATGGCCGCGAGTGGATCGAAACGCTGGAGGACAGTGACCCTCTCGGCGCCGAAACGGTCGAGCGGGAAAGCGAGTTGAGCACCGCCCGCGACTGGATCGTCGACGCATTCGACGCCCTGACCGACCGCGAGCGGCTGATCATCCGCCGCCGCAAACTGGCGGATGAGCCGGACACGCTCGAAAGCCTCGGCGGCGAACTTGGCCTGTCGAAAGAACGGGTGCGGCAGCTTGAGGCGCAGGCGCTGCGCAAGATGAAGTCGCGGCTGGAAACCCGCCACGGGTCCGGCCCCGCCGAATTGGCAGGGATGATCTGAAGGCGTATCGCGCCCTTTCACACTGAAATGCTGCATCTTCCCGTTATGGGGCGATGCAGCAAATCGCGTTGTCCCCCGTTGCCCGTGCCGTTATAGACCGCACTGACCACGACCTTCATGCCCGAGGCGATGATGCGGTATATCTCCACCAGGGGCACGGCCCCGGTTCTGACGTTCGAAGACGCCATGTTGACCGGCCTCGCCCGCGACGGCGGCCTCTACGTGCCCGAAACCTGGCCGCAGATGAGCGCGGCGGACATCGCCGCTCTGGCCGGGCAAAGCTATGAGGAGGTCGCCTTCCGCGTGATGCGCCCGTTTATCGGCGACGCGTTCACCGATGCGGAGTTTCGCGCCATCATCGACCGTGCCTATGCCGGGTTCGGCCATCGGCTGCGCGCGCCGCTGACCCAGATCGGCGCGCAGACCTTCGCACTGGAACTGCATCATGGGCCGACGCTGGCCTTCAAGGATGTCGCGATGCAACTGATCGGGCAGATGTTCGAGGCATCGCTGACCCGGCGGGGCGAGCGCGTGACCATCGTCGGCGCAACCTCCGGCGATACCGGCTCCGCCGCCATCGAGGCGTTCCGGGGGCTGGATGCAGTGGATGTATTCATCCTCTATCCTCATGGCCGGGTGTCCGAGGTGCAGCGCCGTCAGATGACCACGCCGACCGAGGCGAATGTCCACGCGCTGGCCATCGAAGGCGACTTCGATGATTGTCAGGCCGCCGTGAAGGCGATGTTCAACGATTTCGAATTCCGCGACACGATGAAGCTTGCCGCCGTGAACTCCATCAACTGGGCGCGGGTGCTGGCACAGGCGGTGTATTTCTTCACCGCCGCAGTGGCGCTCGGCGCACCGGCGCGTAAGGTCAGCTTTGCCGTGCCGACCGGCAATTTCGGCGACATCTTCGCGGGTTATGTGGCCAAGCGGATGGGCCTGCCGATGGACCAGCTTATCATCGCGACGAACCAGAACGACATCCTTCACCGCACCATCGAAACCGGCGCGCATGAAAAGCGTGGGGTGGAGCCTTCGACCTCGCCGTCGATGGACATTCAGGTCTCATCGAACTTCGAACGCCTGCTGTTCGACCTTTACGACCGCGAAGGCAGCGCCATCACGCAGTTGATGGCGGAACTTTCGGGCAAGGGCGGCTTTGCCTTGTCGCAGGGCGCGCTGGCGCGGTTGCGCGCCGAATTCACCTCCGCCCGGTTCGGCGAGGCGGAGGTCGCCGAACTGATCCGGCGGATTGCCGCCGATACCGGGCAGATCCTCTGCCCCCATTCCGCAATCGGCGCAGGCGCGGCATTGGCGCATGACGGCCCGACCGTCGCGCTGGCAACCGCCCATGCCGCCAAGTTCCCCGATGCGGTGGAGGCGGCCTGCGGCATTCGCCCCGCCC
>CAYGRU010000091.1:0-6513 GCA_964352385.1 uncultured Candidatus Planktophila sp. | reverse complement strand
TCCTCACCATCCCCGAAACTGTCGCCGGTCAGGCTCATCGGCAAATCGCCGCTGCCGAAGAACGACGACGCGCCAGCGCCGCTGCCGATCACCGATGCGGTTTCGTAAAGGTCCGGTGCCTGCCCCTCGCGGAATGCTTCGCGGATCGTGTTGCCGCCGCTGCCATCGGGCAGGCGTTCGCCAGTGAACCGGTCGACCGTGGCCCAGACCACATCGGGCGGCACGACGAATTCGCCCGGATTGCGGGTCTTCATCACCTCTGCCATGAAATCCTGAAACACCGGCGCGCACATGCCGCCGCCGGTGCCGCCCTTGCCCATCGGGCGCGGATTGTCATAGCCGATGAAACATCCGGCCACGATGTTGGGCGTAAACCCGACGAACCAGGCATCCTTGGCATCATTCGTGGTGCCGGTCTTGCCCGCGACCGGAAAGCCCAGCGCCGCCAGCCGCCCGGCAGTCCCGCGCGAGGCGACACCTTCCATCATGGAGACGAGCTGATAGGCCGTCACCCGGTCCATGATCCGCTTGGCGGTCGGCACTGGCCACGGCTCCCGATCCGATGGCAGTGCGCAGTCTTCGCAGATGCGCTGATCGTGGCGATAGACCGTCTCGCCGCGCCGGTTCTGCACCCTGTCCACCAGCGTCGGGGTCACTCGGCGACCCCCATTGGCGAACATGCCATAGGCCGCGACCATCCGGAAAAGCGTCGTCTCCCCCGCGCCGAGCGAATAGCTGAGATGCGCGGGCATGTCGTCATAGACACCGAACCGTTCCGCATAATCGGCAATCGTCGCCATCCCGACATCCTGTGCCAGACGCACGGTCATCAGGTTGCGCGATTTCTCAAGACCCAGCCGCAAGGGCGATGGCCCATAGAACCGGTTGGAATAATTTTTCGGTTTCCAGTCTGCACCAGCGAATTCGACGACAACCGGCGCGTCGAGCACGATGGTCGCCGGGCTGTAGCCATTGTCGAGTGCCGCCGCATAGACGAAGGGCTTGAACGCCGATCCGGGCTGCCGGTTGGCCTGCGTCGCGCGGTCGAACACGCTGGCCTCGTAGGAAAACCCGCCCTGAAGCGCGAGAACCCGCCCCGTATGCGGGTCCATCGCCATGAACGCCCCCTGAATTTCGGGGATCTGCCGCATCGACCAGCGGTCGAAATCGCCATTGTCCTTGCGGATCGGCATGACGAGGATCACATCGCCGACCGCCCAGACATCGCCGGGCGATTTCGGGGCCGCGCCAACACGCTCCCCCTCCAGCCGGGGTCGCGCCCAGCCTTTGACATCGTCGAACGGAATGTAATGGCCGTCGCTATCCTCAGCGACCTCGTGAATCCCGATCCGGGCGCTTTGCGCGCCAACGGCCAGCACCACGGCTTTCGTCCAGCCCTCGATATCTGACGGGGCGGCAATCTCCGTGAGCGCATCGCGCCAGCCTGCCTCGTCCTCGGCGCTGACGGTCTCGATCTTCGCTAGCGGGCCGCGATACCCGCCCTGCTCCCGGTCCCAGCTTTCCAGCTTGGTGCGCAGGGCCTTGGCGGCGATCGCCTGCATGTCGGGCTCAATCGTGGCGCGCACCGACAGGCCGCCGCCATAAAGTTCGCCCTGCCCCAGTTGCGCGGTCAATTGGCGGCGGATTTCGTCAGTGAAGTAATTCAGGTTCGGGATCGGCGGAAGGCGGCTTTCCATGTCGCCGCCGAACAGGGTCTCAAGCGGGCTGGCCTTTGCGGCCTCCGCCTCCGCGCTGCTGAGGAAGCCGTTCTGCCCCATCTCCTCCAGCACGTAGTTGCGGCGCGACACGGCAGCGTCGCGCTTGCGCACCGGATGATAGGACGATGGCGCCTTCGGCAGTGCCGCCAGATAGGCCGCTTCCTGCGGCAAAAGCTCCTCCGGCGTCTTGCCGAAATACCGCCGCGCCGCTGCCGTGACGCCATAGGCGTTCTGGCCGAGGAAAATCTCGTTCAGATAAAGCTCGAGGATCTGATCCTTCGACAAGACGCTTTCGATCCGGGACGACAGGATGAATTCCTTGATCTTCCGTTCCACCGCGCCTTCGGATTCAAGCAGGAAGTTCTTGATGACCTGCTGCGTGATCGTCGAAGCGCCGCGCAGGCGCTGGCCCGACTGCACGCGCCTGACATTGTCGATCATCGCCTTGACGATGCCGAGGCCGTCGACGCCGGAATGGTCATAGAAATTCTTGTCTTCGGCAGAAATGAAGGCGTTCTTCACCAGATCGGGAATTTCGTCGATCGGGGTAAAGATACGCCGTTCCTCGGCGAATTCGGCGATCACATCGCCATCACCCGAATAGACACGCGTCAGCGTCGCAGGCTGATAGTCGGCAAGCCCCTCATGATCGGGCAGATCGCGGTCATAGACCCAGACAATCGCCGCAATTCCGGCGATGCCGAAAATGGCGGCGATGGAAAGGGCGCTGAACAGAAAGCCCAGAAAACGGATCATGGTCGGGTCTCCTCTCGCCGGATGGATGGCGATTCAGATCTCTATACACCGTCGCACGGGGCAGTTTCAGGGCAAGATCACAATTTTTCGTGCAGTGACGCCAATAGATCGCACCGGCGTCGCCTCAGTTGCCCGTACGCGACGGCGCGAAGCGGGGATCGTCCTCCGCCCGCGACCAGTCGAGGATGGCGGC
Source organism: uncultured Candidatus Planktophila sp. (assembly GCA_964352385.1). Classification (GTDB taxonomy): domain Bacteria; phylum Pseudomonadota; class Alphaproteobacteria; order Rhodobacterales; family Rhodobacteraceae; genus Pikeienuella. The sequence goes on along the minus strand of CAYGRU010000091.1, from coordinate 3,846 downwards.
GGCGAGCGCCTCGACAATCTTGCGCTTGCCGTCCTCGGACAAGAGCCGTTTCTGATCCGCCATGCTGGACATGAACCCCAGTTCAACCAGAACCGAGGGCACATCGGGGGCCTTCAGCACGCGAAACCCGGCGGATTGTTGCGCCCGGCCTTCCAGAACCGGCGTCGCCTCGCGCAAACGTGCGACCATCGCGGCGGCGAGGCTGACGGATTGCGCCGCCGTGCGCCGCCGCGCGACATCGACCAGCACCCGCGTCAGATCGCTTTCTTCGGCGTCCAGCGACACGCCCGCGATCACATCCGCCCGGTCATGGGATGCGGACAGGGCCGCCGCCTCCGCATCCGACGCCTCGTTGCTGAGCGTGAAAACAGAGGCACCGGACGCGACGCCAACCTCCAGCGCATCGGCATGGAGCGAGACGAAGATGTCGCCCTTGGCCTGACGGGCGAAGGTCACGCGATCGCGCAAGCTGAGGAAACGATCATCCTCGCGGGTCAGAAAGGCCTTGAAGCCGGGGGTGGCGGAGATGATTTCGGCCAGCGCGGTCGCATAGGACATCACGAGATCTTTTTCTGCGACACCGGCAGCGCGCGCACCGGGGTCCTTGCCGCCATGTCCGGGGTCGATGATGACGTGCACGTCCCGTTTCGGGCGCGGGCGGGGCACTGGCGGCAGGCCGGTCGGCACCGCCGCACCCGGCCCGGCCACGGGGCCCAGCCCGGCAGGCCACCCGGCGCGGGCTGCGAATGCCGACTCGGATTCAGGGGCGAGCGTCAGCGAGAACCGCGCCGGGGCGCTGCCGACACTATCTGCCGTGAAGGCCTCCACCACCCGCGCCGGGCCGCGCAGGTCGATCACCATGCGGGCCGCACCGCCCTCGGCGATGCCGAATCGCACACCCTCGATCAGCCGGAGGCCCGCACCGGGCCGGGGCGGCTCCGCCTGCCAGACCATGTCGGGAAAATCGACTACCACCCGCATCGGATCGGACAGGGTGAAAACCCGGAACGCCGCGCGCCGCGACAAACCGATATCAACCAGCGCCGTCGATCCGTCCTGTGAAAGCCGGGCGGTCAGCACGGCACCGACCTTTTCCGATGCGTCCTGCGCAGGGGCAGGCGCGGCGAATTGCACGAGGCAGAGGCCGAGAAGCCCGATCAGTCTGCACCAGGTCAGTTTCATCCCTTGCAGCCCACTCCTAGTAAATCCAGACGCACCTGAAACTAGATGCAGCGTCGTTTGACACCTCATCTATGGCAGGCAAAGGCCGCAATGAAAATCTGTTTGGACATTCCCAATGATGCTGCTTATGTTGGAGAAGCCGAATTGAAAGGGCGCAAGCCCAAATGCGATCCGGCACTTGCTGATTTCAGCCGGCACCGCACGGTGCGGGTGAATCCCCCCCAGTGGCGATGCCAGCAGGATGTTAACTTGGGCGCTTTGCGCGCCACCCGCTCACATGCGCGGCACGACCGCGACAGGACAATATGAAACGACGGATGACCGAGCAGAGCAGGAGTGACCGACCGGAAGCGGCGGCGCCTGAACTCTGTTGTCAGCACCGTCCTTTTGAATCAGGACAGACGGCACACCACGGCGCAGCGCCGCCGGGCAGGCCGCACGAAACACAATGGCGAAGAAGATGCTTATCGACGCCACGCACCCGGAGGAAACCCGGGTCGTGGTCATGGACGGAACCAAGATTGATGAATTCGATTTCGAATCCATCAACAAACGCCAGCTAGCTGGCAACATATACCTCGCAAAGGTGACGAGGGTCGAACCCTCGCTTCAGGCTGCATTCATCGAATACGGCGGCAACCGGCATGGCTTTCTGGCCTTTGCCGAAATCCACCCGGATTATTACCAGATTCCGGTTGCCGACCGCGAGGCGCTGATCGCCGCCGAGGCCGCCGCGCAGGCCGATGACGAGGACGAGCCTTCGGAGCCGCAAAAGGCGAAGCCCGCGCGCGCCAGCCGGTCCCGATCCCGCAGCCGCCGCAAGGACAGCGGCGACACCGCCGCGTCATCGGATGATGCGCCATCAGATCAAGCATCGACGGACAATCCCGCAGATGACGCCCCGGTCGCGGAAAATCCGGTCGAAACTTCGGCTGAGGCACCTGCTGTCGAAGTTGTGGCTGAGGCCCCCGCCACCGCGCCCGAAGCGGAACAGGCACTGCCATCCAGCATGGATGTGATCGACGCCGAGACGCCGCAAGACGACGCATCGGATGGCGACTTCACGGCAGAGACAGGAAGCCCGAAATCCATCGCCGAAAGCGCCGGTGCGGACGAGGACGAAAGCGTGTCGGAAGACATCGCCGAAGCTCCGTCGAGCGTCGCCGAACAGGCGGAGACGCCCGCAGAAACCGTTTCCGGTGACACGGATGCGGCTGACGACGGTGACACCGCCCCCCGCAAGGCGCGTTCGGCCCGCAGTCCGCGCAAGCGTGCGCCCAGCAGCCGCGCCCGCAAACCGGCAGCCGATGACATTGCCGATGCCGCGTCCGAAAAGGACGATGATGGCGAAACCGCCGAAAAACCCGACTCGGTCGGCGCGGAAAAGATGGAGGACGAGGTTCGCCCCCGGCGCATGAACCATCGTCGCTACAAGATTCAGGAAGTCATCAAGGTTCGGCAGATCCTGCTGGTGCAGGTCGTCAAGGAAGAACGCGGCAACAAGGGTGCCGCCCTGACCACCTATCTGTCGCTCGCGGGCCGCTATTGCGTGCTGATGCCGAACACCGCACGTGGCGGCGGGATCAGCCGCAAGATCACGCAGGCCGGTGACCGCAAGAAGCTGAAGGAAATCGCGAACGAGCTTGAGGTGCCGAAGGGCATGGGCCTCATCATCCGCACGGCGGGATCGCAGCGCACCAAGACGGAAATCAAGCGCGACTATGAATTCCTGCTGCGCCAGTGGGAACAGGTGCGCGATCTGACGCTGAAATCCAGCGCCCCCGCCCTGATCTATGAGGAAGGCAGCCTCATCAAACGCTCCATCCGCGATCTTTATGGGCGCGATATCGACGAGATCATCGTCGAGGGCGAAGAGGCGTACCGCGAAGCCAAAGATTACATGAAGATGCTGATGCCGAGCCACGCGAAGAACGTGCAGCCGCATCGCGAAGGCACGCCGCTGTTTTCGAAGTATCAGGTCGAAAGCCATCTGTCGGCGATGTTCAACCCGACCGTGCAGTTGAAATCCGGCGGCTATATCGTCATCGGCATCACCGAGGCGCTGGTCGCCATCGACGTGAACTCCGGCCGGTCCACGCGCGAACATTCCATCGAGGAAACCGCGCTGAAGACCAACCTAGAGGCATCGGACGAGGTGGCGCGCCAGCTTCGCCTGCGCGATCTCGCCGGTCTGATCGTGATCGACTATATCGACATGGAAGATAACCGGAACAACAGGGCGGTTGAAAAGCGCCTGAAGGACCGGCTCCAGAACGACCGGGCGCGCATTCAGGTCGGGCGGATTTCCGCCTTCGGCCTGATGGAAATGTCGCGCCAGCGCCTGCGCCCCGGAATGTTGGAGGCGACGACCGCCCCCTGCGCCCATTGCCACGGCACCGGCATCGTGCGGTCTGCCGACAATGTCGCGCTGATGATCCTGCGCGAAGTGGAGGAAGAAGCCGTGCGACGTGCGGTGCGCGAGGTGAAGGTGATCGCGCCGGTTGCGGTTGCGAATTACCTCATCAACCAGAAACGCGCCCATGTCGCGTCCATCGAAGAACGCTATGGCATCGACGTGTTGCTGGAGGGGGATGCGACCCTGATCAGCCCCGATTACCGGATCGACAAGGTCAAGGGGCAGGCCCGCCCGCCCCGCCGCGACCA
>CAYGRU010000090.1:0-6616 GCA_964352385.1 uncultured Candidatus Planktophila sp. | reverse complement strand
GGATCGAACCTACGACCAATTGATTAACAGTCAACTGCTCTACCGCTGAGCTACGCCGGATCCTTGCCCTTGGGCGAGGCGGGACTTAGCAAAGGGGGTGAGGCGCGTCCAGAGGCTTTTGTGCGATCATCCCGATTTAGGTGCGATGCCCCCGAAATCGGTCGTGATGGTCGCGGCGGCCTTGCGGATTTCGGCGGCATGGGTCTGGTGCTGGGCCATGTCGATCCGGGCGGTGGGGCCGGACAGGGTGATGGCGGCGGCGACAGTGCCGAATTCATCGAAGATCGGGGCAGCGACGCAGCGCAGGCCGATCGCGTGTTCCTCGTTGTCGAAGGCCGCGCCCTGGCTGCGCACAGCGCGGATGTCGGCGATCAATCGCTCCGGGTCGGTGATCGTCCGGTCGGTCAGCGCGCCCAGCCCCGCGCCGCGGATCATCCGGATCGCCATATCCTCCCGCATATGCGCCAGCATGATCTTGCCCGCCGCCGTCGCATGCATCGGCAATCTGCCACCAATGGCGAACATCGCGCGCAACTGGTGCGGCGATTCCGCCTGCACCATGCAGACCACATTGGTCAGATCGCTGACGAAAAGGTTCGTCGTCTCGCCGGTCGCATCGCGCAGGGCCGTCAGGGTCGGGCGGGCGATGTCCACGATATCGCGGGCGCGCACGAAGGCGGCGCCGGTCGAAAAGGTCTCGACCCCGACGCGCCAGCGACTGTCCGCCGCCGAAAGGCGGGCAAATCGCTGCGTCTCCAGCGTTGTCAGCAGCCGGTGGGTGGTCGAGGGGGCGAGGTTCACCCGGTGCGACAGTTCCGTCAGCGACAGACCCGCCGGTGCCTGACCCAGTTCGCGCAGGATGCTGAGCGCCCGCGCCAGTGCCCGCACCTGACCCGGCGTCTTTTCTTCATGCCGTTCGGCTGCTTTTTGCAACACCTATGTTCCCCCAAAACACTGTTATTGCTGTGCAAGATAGGGCGCCGGTGAAACCTGTCCAGAGCGACCGGTGCTTGACCTTTCCGGCGCTGTCGCGCGCAATGGAGAAATGATGGGGACAAGACAGAATCGGGGCCGCGCGTGACCAGTTCGGGCGGGCATGTGTTCGAGGCGCAGGGCCTTGTAAAAGACTTTCCCGGCGTCCGGGCGGTCGATGATGTGTCCTTCGCGGTGCGACCCGGTGAAATTCACGCCTTGCTTGGGGAAAACGGCGCGGGCAAATCGACCCTTGTGAAGATGATCTATGGCGTGCTGCGCCCCGATCAGGGCCAGATGCGGATGCGCGGCGCGGCCTATGCGCCCGGCAAACCCGGCGAGGCCCGCGCTGCCGGTGTCGGCATGGTGTTCCAGCATTTTTCGCTGTTCGAGGCGCTGACGGTGGCGGAAAATGTCGCGCTCGGCATGAATGACGCGCCGCCGACCCGCACGCTGAATGCCCGCATCCGCGAGGTGAGTACGGCGTACGGCCTGCCGCTCGACCCGACGCGGACGGTGGGTGACCTGTCGGTGGGGGAGCGGCAGCGGATCGAGATCGTCCGCTCGCTGTTGCAGAACCCCAAGCTGCTGATCATGGACGAGCCGACCTCGGTCTTGACCCCGCAAGAGGTGGACATCCTGTTCCAGACCATCCGCAAGCTGAGCGATGAAGGCGTGTCTGTCCTCTATATCTCGCATAAGCTGGATGAGATCCGCGCGCTCTGCCACGGCGCGACGATCCTGCGCGGGGGCAAGGTTTCCGGCATCTGCGATCCGCGCGCCGAAACCGCGCGGTCGATGGCTGAGATGATGATCGGGCGTTCGCTGGCCGCACCGCAGGTGGCCAATTGGGGGCCCGGCGCGAAACGTCTTTCCGTCGAAAAGCTGACGGTCATCAACCCGGAGCCGTTCGGCGTCGATCTGCGGGATATCCATTTCGACCTGCGCGCGGGCGACATTCTGGGCGTCGGCGGCGTGGCGGGCAACGGGCAGGATGAATTGCTCGACGTTCTGTCGGGCGAGGTCCGTGCCCCTGCCGAAGCGATCCAGCTATCGGGCAAGGGCATCGGCGCGCTCGGCCCGGATCAGCGGCGCGCCCTCGGCCTTTGCGCATCGCCTGAGGAACGTCTCGGCCATGCCGCCGCCCCCGACATGTCGCTGACCGAGAATGCCGTGCTGACCGGGCGGGTCCGGGCGCGGCTGTCGGGCGGCGGTTTCATCCGCAGGGAAGCTGCCGAAAATTTCGCCCGTGCGGTGGTGGATCGGTTCGGGGTGAAGACGGCGGGTGTCGATCACGCCGCGAAATCGCTTTCAGGCGGCAACCTGCAGAAATTCGTCGTCGGGCGGGAGATTCTGCAAAAGCCCGATGTCTTCATCGTGTCGCAGCCGACCTGGGGTGTCGATGCCGGGGCGGCGGAGGTGATCCACGAGGCGCTCCGCGATCTGGCGCGCGGCGGCGCGGCGGTCATGGTGATCAGTCAGGATCTGGATGAGCTGATGGAATTATCGACATTGTTCGCGGTGATATCCGAGGGGCGATTGTCCTTCCCGATCCCGACGCGGGACATCACCATCGAACAGATCGGCGTGATGATGGGGGGTGGCAGTGCCGCCGGGGAGGCCGCCCATGCTTGAGATTCAGGCCCGCAAGGAAGCATCGAAGACGATGCGCTGGCTGACGCCGGTTTTCGCCGTGCTGCTGACGATGGCCGGGGGGCTGCTGCTGTTCGCGGCGCTCGGCAAGGACCCGATCGAGGCGATCCGGCTGATTTTCATCCAACCCTTCCTCGATCCGTTCTCGCGCACCGAATTGCTGGTGAAGGGCACGCCGCTGGTGCTGATCGCCATCGGCCTGTCGCTCGGCTTTCGGGCCGGAATCTGGAATATCGGCGCTGAGGGGCAGTTCATCATCGGTGCGCTGGCTGGTGGCTCCGTCGCGCTCGCCTTTCACAATGTGTCGGGGCTGTGGCTGTTGCCGCTGATGGCGGTCGCGGGCGCGGTGGGGGGCGCGGCATGGGCGATGATCCCGGCATTCTTGAAGATCAGGTTCAACGCTAACGAAATCCTCGTCTCGCTGATGCTGGTCTATGTGGCGGCGCTGCTGCTTTCAGCGCTGGTCAGCGGGCCGCTGCGCGACCCTGACGGGTTCAACTTTCCGGAAAGCCGCATTTTTCACGACAGTGCGACCCTGCCGATCATCATCAGCGGCAGTCGCGCCCATATCGGCGCTCTGGTCGCGCTGGGGGTGGTGGTCGCGGCCTATGTGCTGCTGGAAAAGCACATGCTCGGCTTTCAGATCAAACTGTTCGGGCAGGCGCCGCGCGCGGCGCGGTTCGGCGGGTTCAGCCAGACACGGGTGATCGCGGCCTGTCTCGGCATCTCGGGCGCGCTCGCGGGGCTGGCGGGGATGTTCGAGGCGTCCGGCCCGGTCGGGCAGCTCGTTCCGTCGCTGCCGGTCGGCTATGGCTTCACCGCGATCATCGTGGCTTTTCTCGGCCGCCTCCACCCGGTTGGCATCCTCTTTGCCGGGTCGGTCATGGCGCTGACTTACATTGGCGGCGAGGCGGCGCAGATCGAGATGAACCTGCCGGGGGCGGCGATCAGCGTGTTTCAGGGCATGTTGCTGTTCTTTCTGCTCGGCATGGATGTGCTGGTGAATTATCGGCTGCGATGGAAACGGAGGGCGGTGTGATGGACCTGTCGGTGCTCAACCCGGTGCAACTCGCGGTCAGTCTCATCATCGCGGCGACCCCCCTGCTGTTCGCGGCGCTGGGCGAACTGGTGGTGGAAAAATCCGGCGTGCTCAACCTCGGTGTCGAGGGGATGATGATCGTCGGGGCCATCGGCGGTTTTGCGACGGCACATGCGACCGGGTCGCTCACCCTCGCCATCCTCGCCGGGGCCGGGGCGGGCGCGTTGCTGGCGCTGCTGTTCGCGCTGCTGACGCAGTTCCTGATGTCGAACCAGGTGGCGACCGGTCTGGCGCTGACCCTGTTCGGGCTCGGCATCGCGGCGCTGCTCGGGCAAAGCTATGCCGGGCAGACGCTGGACGTGGCGGTCAGGCTGAATGTCCCCGGCCTCAGCGATCTGCCGGTGATCGGCCCGCTGCTGCTGTCATATGATCCGCTGACTTATCTCTCGTTCATCATGGTCCCCGCCGTCTGGTGGTTCCTGATGCGCAGCCGTGCCGGGTTGAACCTGCGCGCCATCGGCGAAAATCATGATGCAGCCCATGCGATCGGCTATCGCGTCAAGCTGACCCGATTGGCCGCGATCCTGTTCGGCGGGGCGATGGCGGGGCTTGGCGGCACTTATCTCGCGGTGGTGCAAACCCCGCTCTGGGTCGAGGGGATGACGGCGGGGCGGGGCTGGATCGCGCTTGCCATCGTCGTATTCGCGGCCTGGCGTCCCGGAAGAGCCTTGATCGGTGCCTATCTTTTCGGCGGGGTGACCATCATCCAGCTTAATATGCAGGCATTGGGCGTCGCAATTCAAAGCCAGTATCTTTCCATGACTCCCTATCTGGTCACGATTGTCGTATTGGTGTTGATATCCGCAGACAAATCACGTGTGCGCCTGAATGCGCCCGCCTGTCTTGGAAAACCGTTCTACGCATCAGCCTGACCCTGAGGGGGGTGCCAGGCCAAAGGTCATCAAAGGAGAGACAGATGAACCGCAGATCACTATTCACCGGGGCGCTCGCGGCGGCGGGAATTGCCCTTGGCGCACTGGGCGCGCAGGCGGCTGGACACGAGCCGCTGAAGGTCGGCTTCATCTATGTCGGACCGACCGGCGATTTCGGCTGGACCCACGAACATGACCTTGGCCGACAGGCAATCGAGGCGCATTTCGGCGACAAGGTCGAAACATCCTATGTCGAGAACGTCGCCGAAGGCCCCGACGCCGAACGGGTGATCCGCCAGATGGCGCAGTCCGGCCACGGGCTGATCTTCACCACCTCATTCGGCTACATGAACCCGACCCTGAAGGTCGCGGCGCAGTTCCCCGATGTGAAATTCGAACACGCGACCGGCTTCAAGCGCGCCGACAACGTTTCCACCTATTCCGCGCGGTTCTATGAAGGGCGTCACGTGATCGGCCTGATCGCCGGCAAGATGACCAAGACCAACACCGTTGGCTACATCGCCTCTTTCCCGATCCCCGAGGTCGTGCGCGGCATCAATGCTGCCTATCTCGCGGCGAAGTCGGTCAACCCGGATGTGAAATTCAAGATCGTCTGGGTTTCCACCTGGTTCGATCCGGGCAAGGAGGCCGATGCCGCGAACGCGCTGATCGAGCAGGGCGCAGACATCATCATGCAGCACACCGACAGTGCCGCCCCGATGACCATCGTCGAGGAAAAGGGCATGAAAGCCTTCGGTCAGGCGTCCGACATGATCAAGTTCGGCCCGAACGCACAGATGACCTCGATCATCGACAACTGGTCGCCCTACTACATCGCCCGCACTCAGGCGGTTCTGGACGGAACATGGACCTCGACCGACACATGGGACGGCATCGCGCCGGGCATGGTGGAGATCGCGCCCTATAACGAAAATCTGCCGAAGGACGTGGTGGCACTGGCTGAATATGCCCGCCTTGGCATCATTCTCGGCAAGATCCACCCCTTCACCGGGCCGATCAACAAGCAGGACGGCACTCCGTGGCTCGCAGCGGGAGAGACCGCATCCGATGGCGACCTGCTCGGCATGAATTTCTATGTCGAAGGCGTCGAAGGCGTTCTGCCGAACTGATCCTTGGCCGTTGAATGTGAAAGGCCCGGCACAGATGTGCCGGGCCTTTTGTCATTCGGTGGATTTCGTTTCGATCCCGCCAAAGCGGTTCACCTCGCGCCATGTGCCATCACCTGGACAGCGCCAGCGGATCTGCGTGGCGAAAAGCCTGAGCTTCGGTGAGGCTTGCAGCGCCGGTCCGGTCGCATAAAGCGAATCGCCCAGAATCTGGTGCCCGATGGCCGCCATATGGACGCGAAGCTGGTGGCTGCGACCGGTCTTTGGATGCAGACGCATAAGGCTGGTCTCGCCCCGCCGCTCCACCACCCAGTCGGTCACGGCGCTGCGACCTTCTTCGTGGCACACCATCTGGCGCGGGCGGTTCGGCCAGTCGACACGCATCGGCAGGTCGATGGTGCCGCTGTCATCGGCGGGGGCGCCCCAGACTTCGGCCATGTATGTCTTTTCGATGATCCGCTTTTCGAACTGGCCGGACAGGATGCGCTGGGCGTCCTTGCTGCGCGCCAGCATCAGCAGGCCGCCGGTATCCAGATCGATCCGGTGCACGATGAGGGCGACCGGAAACGCCGCCTTGGCACGCGCCGCGACGCAATCCGCCAGATGGTCACCCTTGCCTGGCACGCTCAGCAGGCCCTGCGGTTTGTCGATCACGATCACATGCGCGTCGCTATAGGCGATCGCCAGATAGGGCGCATGCGGCGGACGATAGTCGAGCACGGGCGGGGGTGGCAAATTCATGGCTCGCGCCGCCCGTCCTGTGCCGCGCGGGCGCGGGAGCGCGCGAGCACCAACTGGCGCTGACGCTCGCGGAACCGGGCACGGTCTTCCTCCGCATAGGCACCGACGCAATGCGGGCACTGGACACCCTGTTCAAAGGACGGTGCCGCGCG
>CAYGRU010000089.1:0-6646 GCA_964352385.1 uncultured Candidatus Planktophila sp. | reverse complement strand
CGCACGGCGGATCGAGATTGCCGAACACTGGGCGAAAACCCACCCACCGCGCGCACAAAAGGTGGTGCCGAGCGCCCTGCGCGAGGCCGAATTTGTCCAAAAATTCGGTGGCATTTTCGAGCATTCCCAATGGGTTGCAGAGCGAACTTATGCGCTGGAGCTTGGCCCCGCCCATGACACCGCCTCCGGCCTCGCGCAGGCGATGGCGCGGGTGTTCCGCAGCGCCCCCGATGCGGATCGGCTCGCGGTGCTGCGCGCGCATCCCGATCTTGCGGGAAAGCTGGCGGCGGCGAAGCGGCTGACCGCCAGTTCCACGGCTGAGCAAGCCTCCGCCGGTCTCGATGCGTTGACCGATGAAGAACGGGCTTTGTTCGAGGATCTGAACACGCGCTATGTGGCGAAGTTCGGCCATCCGTTCATCATCGCTGTGCGTGACAACACCAAGGCGTCGATCCTCGCGGCGTTTCAGCAGCGGATCGGGAATGACGCAGCGACCGAGCTTGCCACCGCCTGTCGACAGGTGGAAAGGATTGCCGAGTTGCGCCTGAAGGAGATGTTGCCGTGACCTATTATGCCCCAACCGGCGGCCTGCCGCCGCAAACGCAGGTGATGACCGACCGCGCGATCTTTACCACCGCTTATGCGGTCATCCCCAAGGGCGTGATGACCGATATCGTCACCAGCCTGTTTCCCGGCTGGGACGGCGCGCGCGGCTGGATTCTGGCGCGACCCCTGACCGGTTTCGCCGAAACCTTTTCCCAGACGATCATGGAACTGGCCCCCGGTGGCGGATCGGACAACCCGGAGCCGGACCCGGAGGCGGAAACCGCGCTGTTCGTGGTTTCGGGTGATGTGGTCGTCACACTCGACGGGGCGCAGCATCCGCTTGCGCCGGGCGGGTTCGCCTATCTGCCCCCAGGTGCGGCCTATGCGATCCGCAATCAGACGACCGCTCGCGCGGTGTTCCACTGGTTCCGCAAGGCCTATGAACCCGCGCCCGGTATCGCCGCCCCTGCCCCGATCTTCACCTCGGACAAGGCCGTCGCGCCGACCAGGATGCCCGATACCGACCTTTGGGCGACGACCCGGTTCATGGACCCGAACGACCTCAGCCACGACATGCACATCACCGTCGTGACGTTTCAGCCCGGCGGGTCGATCCCCTTCGCCGAAACCCATGTGATGGAACACGGGCTTTATGTGTTGGAGGGGAAAGGCGTCTACCGCCTGAATGGCGACTGGGTGGAGGTCGAGGCGGGCGATTTCATGTGGCTGCGCGCGTTCTGCCCGCAGGCCTGCATCGCCGCCGGGCCGGGGCCGTTCCGATACCTGCTTTACAAGGACGTGAACCGCCATCCGAAGCTGCGCCTGCCATGACAGACATCATCGTGCAGCCGCTGACCGCCGCCGCCTTTGCGCCGTTCGGCGATGTGATCGCCTTGCGGGATGCGCCGGACCGGATCATCAATCAGGGCCTGTGCGGGCGGCACCACGATCTTGCAATGCTGGATTTCAGCGATGGCCGGGCCGGGATCAGCCTGTTCGACGCCGCGCCGCGCAGCCTGCCCTATCAACTGGATCTGATGGAGCGGCATCCCGCCGGATCGCAGGCCTTTGTCCCGATGACGATGCAGCCGTTTTTGGTCACCGTTGCGCCCGACGCGGGCGGCAAGCCCGATCGCCCGCTCGCCTTTCTGACCGCACCGGGTCAGGGGGTGAATATCCACCGGGGCACATGGCACGGCGTGCTGACGCCACTCTCCACGCCGGGCCTCTTCGCCGTCATCGACCGCATCGGCGCAGGCGCGAATCTGGAGGAATTCCATCTCGATTCGCCCTGGATCATCCGCGCCGTGCCCTGATCTGTGCAGACAGGATGTCGCCCTTACCCTATTGCCGTGTTCGAAAATCCAACTAAAGTCGCGACGTCGATAACAAAGTCTAATCAGATCACAGGGAGATCACCATGAAACACAGACTTCTTCGCACGGCGGCCATCACCGCAGTCGCCTTCAGCATCGCTGGCGAGGCGATGGCGCTGGAATGGAACGTGTCCACCTGGGGCAAGCGCCGCGCCTTCACCGAGCATATCGAAAAGCTGGCCGAACTGGTTGCTGCCAAAAGCAACGGCGAATTCACGATGAACGTGTCTTATGGCGGCCTGTCGAACGAAAAGGAAAATCTCGACGGGATTTCCTTCGGCGCGTTCGAGATGGCGCAGTTCTGCGCAGGCTATCACGAGGACAAGAACCCCACCCTGACGGTGCTGGAACTGCCCTTCCTCGGCGTGGCCAACCTGCGTGAGGAAGTGGCGGTATCGAATGCCGTCTATGCGCACCCCGCGACCATCGCGGATCTTGGCCGCTGGAATGCCAGACTGCTGATGACCTCGCCGATGCCGCAATACAACCTTGTCGGCACCGGCGAGCCGCGCGAGACGCTGAAAGATTTCGAGGGCATGCGCGTCCGTGCGACGGGTGGCCTCGGTTCCGCGTTTTCGGCAGTTGGCGCGGTGCCGACCTCTGTAACCTCGTCCGAAGCGTATAATGCGATGGAATCCGGCGTTCTGGATACGGTCGCCTTCGCGCAGCACGCCCATCTGGCGTTCCGCACCATCGACCTCGCCACCTGGTGGACCGAGAACCTGAACCCCGGCACGGTGAACTGCCCGGTTGTGGTGAATACCGACGCCTATGCGGCCCTGTCGGACGAACACCGCGCGATCCTCGATGAATCCGTCGATGAGGCGATCGAGTTCTACATCACAAACTACGAAGGCAAGGTCATCAGTGCGTGGAACGACATTCTTGCTGAAAAGAACGTCAAGAAGGTGAACCTCGCCGACAGCGAAATCGCAGCCTTCAAGGAAGCAGCCGGCGGTCCGGTTCGGGCGGCATGGATCGAAAAGATGAAAGCGCAGGGCCTTCCGGCGGAAGAACTGATCGCGACTGTTGAGGACGCACTCGCCAAGGCACGCGAGTGATCCGGGCATTCGTGGGGGCCTGACGCGGCCCCTGCGAACCCTCCTTTTCATTGACCCGCCCTTTCATTGACCGGGCGGCATCGGGCGGCGCGCATCGCGTGCGCCGCCTTCATTTTACAACCTGAACGAGGCGCCCATGTCTGGATCGTCATTGGTGCGGGAGGACGCGACGATGTTGTCGCGTGCCGACCGTGGATTGTATCGGATCGAATCCGGGCTCACCTTGGTCGGGGGGATCATCGTTTTCCTGCTGATGTTGCTGGCGGTGGCACAGATCGTCGGGCGCAAGGTGTTCAACATGCCGGTTCCCGGCTTCATCGACTGGGTGGAGCAGGCGATGGCGGTCTTTGCCTTTGTCGGCATCGCCTATTGTCAGCGGCTCGGCGGCCATATCCGCATGGATATCCTTGTGGGTCAGTTGAAGGGTCGGTTGCTCTGGCTCGCCGAAATGGTCTCGACGCTGGTCATGCTGCTGTTGACGATGGCGCTGACCATCGGTGCCTTCCGGCATTTTCAACGCGCCTTCGACTGGAACGCGCCGTTCTTCAGCCGCGACAGTTCCATCGACATCGCCTTGCCGCTCTGGCCTGCGAAGCTGCTGGTGCCGATTGCATTCACCATCCTCTCGTTACGCCTGATCCTTCAACTTTGGGGCTATTGGCGCGCGTTCCGCGAAAATAACGACAGTCCGGTCGCGGTGCCGCTGATCGAAACCGCCGCCGAAGCGGCCGCGCGCGAGGCCGAAACGGTCGCCGGTGCCGAAGCCGACATGCGAGGGGCAAAATCATGATTGATCCGTTCACGATTGGCCTCATCCTGTCCGGGGTGCTGGTCGTTCTCGTGCTGATCGGTGTGCGCGTGGCATTCGCTGCCGCGGCCATCGGTTTCGCGGGCCTGTTCTGGATTTTCGCCCAGAAGATGGGGATCGAGCGGGGATTCGACGTCGCCGTGCAGATGGCCGGGTCGGTGCCGCATTCGAAGGCGACGACCTATTCGCTGTCGCTGATCCCGACCTTCATCCTGATCGGCTATCTCGCCTATTATGCCGGGCTGACGCGCTATCTGTTCGAGGCGGCAAAACGGTGGCTCGGCTGGCTTCCGGGCGGCCTCGGCGTTGCCACGGTGTTCGCAACAGCCGGGTTCGCTGCCGTCTCCGGTGCCTCGGTCGCGACCTCCGCCGTTTTCGCGCGCATCGCCATCCCCGAAATGTTGAAGGAAGGCTATGACAAGCGCTTTGCCGCCGGGGTCGTCGCCGCGGGTGGCACGCTGGCATCGCTGATCCCGCCCTCTGCGATCCTCGTGATCTATGCGATCATCGTGGAGCAGTCGGTCGGGCAGCTTCTGCTCGCCGGGTTCATTCCGGGGGCCTATTCGGCGGTCATCTATGGCTTGCTCGTGGTCATCATGGCCAAGATCCGCCCGTCGCTCGGCCCGTCGGTCGGCGGCTTCACATGGAAACAGCGCTTTCAATCCCTGCCGGGGGCGACGCCGATCTTCTTTGTCGTCGCGATCATCATCTACTGCATCTATTTCGGCTGGGGCACCCCGACCGAAGCCGGTGCGCTGGGTGCCTTCGTCGTCTTGCTGATGGCATGGTGGCAGGGGATGAAATGGCGGCAATTGCGCGATGCGCTGATGGAAACGGCGAAGCTGACGGTGATGATCTTTACCATCATCTGGGGGGTGCTGATCTATGTGCGGTTTCTCGGTTTCGCCGATCTGCCGGGGGCCTTTGCCGATTTCCTCAGCGGGCTGGACCAGTCGCCGATGCTGACGCTGATCCTGATCCTGCTGGCCTATGCGGTGCTGGGGATGTTCATGGACGCGATCGGGATGCTGCTGCTGACCCTGCCTGTCGTCTATCCCGCCGTCATGGCGCTGAATGGCGGGCTGAACGTGGCGGCAGCGGACAGCGCCTTCGGCATGTCCGGCCCGGAATGCGCGATCTGGTTCGGGATCATCGTGGTGAAGATGGCGGAGCTATGCCTGATTACCCCGCCCATCGGGCTGAACTGCTTCGTGGTGGCCGGGGTCAGGCCCGATATCTCTGTGCAGGACGTATTCCGGGGCGCGTCGCCCTTCTTCATCGCCGATGCGATCACCATCGCAGGTCTGATCGCCTTTCCGGGCATCGTGCTTTATCTGCCGCGTCTGGTTCTGGGGTAACGGCAGCGAAGGCAGACGCTGCGCCACATGAAAAAGCCGCCCCTGCCTCGGGGGCGGCTTTCCTTGTCTTGTGCTGGCCCTTCGCAGGTGCAAGGGCGCTGGAGTTGACGACCCTCAGCTTACCAACCGCTTCAACCATGATTTCTTCGCCTCACCCGCCGGGGTGTCCGACGCCGGTGCTTCAGTTGGCGCAGCTTCGGCGTCGGCCCCGCCCTCCACGACCTTCTGGAAGGTCTCAAAGAACTGGTCGGCCATCTTCTTGGCGAAACCGTCGATCAGCCGCGCGCCCAGTTGCGCGATCTTGCCGCCAATCTTGGCATCCACGTCATAGGTCAATTCGGTCATCACCGATCCGTCATCGCCCGCAACCTCGCGCAGCGAGACATTCGCGCCGCCGCTGGCGAACCCGGCCGCACCGCCCTTGCCCTCGCCCGCAATGCGATAGCTGACCGGCGGGTTCATGTCCGACAATTCGACCGCCCCCTTGAAGGTGGCGGAAACCGGCCCGACCTTCTGCTTCACCACCGCCTCCATCGTGGTGTTCGAGGTCTTGTCCAGCGACTCGCAGCCCGGAATGCAGGCTTTCAGCACGGCAGCATCATTCAGCGCGTCCCAGACAGCGGCAGGTTCGGCAGCGATGGTTCTGGAGCCGGAAAGTTTCATGAAGCATGTCTCCTCGATAAGGTCGTGAGCGTGGGAGGGCGCGCCTCCGTTCCTTCATAGTGTAGACGCTGATCATGCCGGTGGCGAGATCCTTGACCGGTCAGGCGCGATTATCAAGGTGATCCCCGGCAGTCGTCGATGTCCGGGCGGGTTCGCTGTTGCTGTCCCTTTGAATTTCTTTTGAAGATTATTTGAGCAGGCAATATGACAAAAATTGCAGATATTCCGTACGCAGCTGCACCGCTAAATCCATCGCCAAAGCGCTTTATTAGCAGAATTCCTAATGCAATTACGGCAAATTCCCACCATTTTCGCCTTATTTGGGCTTTAATTTCTTCTTTTGTTCTAATTTTCCACATAATATTACCATTCATAATCAGGCAAAAATATTGCAGATAGAAGGTGCTTTTCTATAAGCCATACTTTTTCCTTTTATTTACAAACCTTTATTACGTGCAGCGCCCTCAACCGATCATGTCATTAGATTGATGTAAACTGAATTCCATTGCGAAATGCAACACCCTCTAGCCCGGATTATTCACCAAGCGCTCGGTTAACGTCTCTGCCGAGGCGGGAAATTCAGGTATGATGAGAGCGAAGGCGAGGGCCGTTTATTGAGTTGCCGGATCAACAGGCCTATCTCAGGTCTGTCTTGCTGAAGTCGTTGCGCTTGTAGACGAGGGTCAGCCGATAGGCTTTGGCGCAGGCATAGGCGAAACAATCCCCGAAATTCAGATCGGCCTCGTGGCCGACGATTTTGCCGTAAGTCTGTGCGGCCCTGATCGCTTCGCTGCCAATGCCAGCGGAGATGGTGACTTCGGTCGCGCCCAGAAC
>CAYGRU010000088.1:0-6815 GCA_964352385.1 uncultured Candidatus Planktophila sp. | reverse complement strand
CATGGGGGCCGGGCTCGGCATGGGGATGGGCATGGCGATGGCCAATCAGATGGGCCAGCAGGGGCCGTGGGGGGCCGCACCGTCTGCGCCGCCCCCTCCGCCCCCACCAACATCGGAGCGGGTTTGGCACGTCGCTGCGAATGGCGTCACTTCCGGGCCGTTCGGGCGCGGATCGCTGGGCCGGATGGTCGAAAGCGGCGCATTCACCCGCGAAACGCTGGTCTGGTCGCCCGGTTATGCCGGATGGACAGCGGCGGGCGAGGTGACGGAACTGGCGCAGCTTTTCACCATCGCACCGCCCCCGCCGCCGCCGCCCGCCTGAGATGACCGACGCGGCGGGTGAGGAGCCGCACGGAAAATTCCCGTGCGGGCAATGCGGCGCGGCGCTTGAATATGCGCCGGGCGAAACCGTGCAACGCTGCCCGTTCTGCGGCGAGACCAACGAGATCGAACATGCCGACAGCCCCTGGGGCGCGGCAAACATCGCCGAGCAGGATCTGCGTCGTGCGCTCGCCAACCAGCTCGACGCTGCGGAGGTGGAGGAGACGCGCACCATCCATTGCGACAATTGCGGTGCCGATGTCGATTTCGACGACAAGACCCATGCCGGCACCTGCCCGTTCTGCGCAACGCCGGTGGTGGTGCAGACCTCAGCCAACCGGCACATCAAACCGAAGGGCGTGCTGCCCTTCGCGCTGACCGAGGCGGAGGCGCGCAAGGCGATGAACGACTGGCTCGGCGGATTGTGGTTCGCGCCGTCGGGCCTGAAGGATTATGCCCGCGCCGGGCGGCCGATGCGGGGCATCTATATCCCCTACTGGACCTATGACGCGAATACGCGGACGCAGTATTCCGGCGAGCGCGGCATCGTCTATTACCAGACGGTGCGCGTGCCGGTGCAGGTCAACGGCAAGACCGTCATGCAGAACCGGCAAATCCCGAAGGTGCGCTGGACCCCGGTGCGCGGGCGGGTCGCGCGGTTCTTTGATGATGTGCTGGTGCTGGCGTCACGGTCGCTGCCGAAAACCTATGCGGATCGGCTCGGCCCCTGGGACCTGTCGGCCATGAAACCCTATCAGCCTGCCTTCCTCGCCGGGTTCAGCGCCGAGGCCTATACCGTGCCGTTGGACGAGGGGTTCACCGAGGCCCGCGCCCGGATGGACGAGGTGATCCTGCGCGACATCCGGTTCGATATCGGCGGCGACCGCCAGCGTGTGCATCAGGCCGATACCGAGATTTCCGCCACCACATTCAAGCATGTGCTGCTGCCGATCTGGATGGCGGCCTACAAAT
Source organism: uncultured Candidatus Planktophila sp. (assembly GCA_964352385.1). Lineage (GTDB taxonomy): Bacteria > Pseudomonadota > Alphaproteobacteria > Rhodobacterales > Rhodobacteraceae > Pikeienuella. The sequence goes on along the minus strand of CAYGRU010000088.1, from coordinate 5,522 downwards.
ACCGGGGTGAGACCTACCGCTTCATCGTCAACGGGCGCACCGGCGCGGTGCAGGGGGAACGCCCGTGGTCGCGCTGGAAGATCGCGCTGGCGGTTGTGGGTGGCGCGATCCTCGCGGCGGCTTTTGGGGCATTCCTCTATGCCTCAGGTGCCTTGCGCTGACCGGGCGCGCCTTTTAGGGGATAGGAAGGGTTGAACCGGCGGATGCCTCCGGCGGGGATATTTTCTGAAGAGAAAGAGCGAGGGGCAGGTGCGGAATGGATGTGTCGGCGGCGATGACGGTGGCGGTGCTTGGCGCATCCGGGCGGATGGGCCAGATGCTGATCCAGGCGGTGGACGATCATCCGGGCACGGTTCTGGCAGGTGTGACGGAGCGGGCCGGGCATGACTGGATCGGGCGCGATCTGGGCGAGGCCATGGGCGGTGCGGCACGCGGCATCATCGTATCCGACGATCCATTGGAGGTGTTCGTGAAGGCGGAGGCAGTGATTGACTTCACCTCGCCAGCCGCCACGGTCGCCCATGCGGAACTGGCGGCACAGGCCCGCGCGGTGCATGTGATCGGCACGACCGGGTTCGAGGACAGCCATCTGAAGGCCTTTGCGGCGGCGGGGCGCCATGCGGTGATCGTGCGTGCCGGGAACATGTCGCTGGGCGTCAATCTGCTGGCGGCGCTGACGCGCAAGGTCGCCGCGGCGCTGGATGCGGATTACGATATCGAGATCGTCGAGGCGCATCACCGACACAAGGTCGATGCCCCCTCCGGCACCGCGCTGATGCTGGGTGAGGCGGCGGCAGAGGGGCGGGGTGTGCAGCTTTCCGCGGTTGCCGACCGGGGGCGCGATGGCATCACCGGCGCGCGCGGGCGCGGTCGTATCGGGTTTTCCGCCATTCGCGGCGGCGATGTGATCGGCGAGCATGATGTGATCTTTGCCGGTGAGGGCGAGCGGATCGTGCTGCGCCACCTTGCCTCCGACCGGATGCTGTTCGCGCGCGGGGCGATTCGCGCGGCGCTGTGGGGCCGGGGCAAGAAGCCCGGCGAATATGACATGATGGATGTTCTGGGGCTTTCGGGCGGCTGACGCCCTAGCGGACCAGCGGTGCGCGGCGGTATCCGGCAGCCTCCGCGATATGGCGCTTGCCGACCTGTGCCACCCCTTCCAGATCGGCGATGGTGCGGGCGAGGCGCATGACCCGGTGATAGCCGCGCCCGGTCAGGCGCAGGCTTTCGGCGGCACGGTCCAGCAAGGCCCGCCCTTCCGCATCCGGTGCGGCGATATCCTCCAGCACCTCACCGCTCAGTTCCGAGTTCGTCCGCAGTTTCAACCCCTTCGCGGCGAAGCGCTGTTTCTGAAGCGCGCGCGCCCCGGCGACACGGGCGGCGACGAGTGCGCTCGGCTCCCCTTTCGGGGCGCGGGACAGGTCCTTCGGGGTGACGCCCGGAATCTCGATCTGGACATCCAGCCGGTCGAGCAGGGGGCCGGAGATGCGGCCTTGATAATCCAGCCCGCAATTCGGTGCGCGTGAACAGGCGAGCGCCGGGTCGGCGAGGTGGCCGCAACGGCACGGGTTCATCGCGGTGACAAGCTGGAACTTGCTGGGATAGCGGACATGGGCATTGGCGCGGGCGATGAAGGTCTCGCCGGTTTCCAGCGGTTGACGCAGGCTTTCCAGCACCGGGCGGGCGAATTCCGGCAATTCATCCAGAAACAGGACGCCGTTATGGGCAAGGCTGATCTGCCCCGGCGCAGCATTGCGCCCGCCCCCGACCATCGCCGCCATCGACGCGCCGTAATGCGGATCGAGGAACGGGCGGCGGCGCGGGATGCGGCCCTCGCGGATCAGCCCGGCGACGGAGTGGATCATGGAGACCTCCAGCGCCTCGGTCGGGTCCATCGGGGGAAGGATGCCGGGCAGGCGTTCGGCCAGCATCGACTTGCCCGCGCCGGGCGGGCCGATCATCAGCATGTTGTGGCCGCCTGCCGCCGCGACCTCCAATGCCCGTCGCGCGCCTTCCTGCCCTTTCACATCGGCAAGATCCTTCATCGGGCCGTCATTGCCCGGCCCGGCGGGTTCAGGCGCGGGCAGGACGAATTTGCCGGTGAAATGATTGATGAGCGCGATCAGATGACCGGGCGCGAGCACGCGGATGGCGGAGATCAGCGCCGCCTCCGCCCCGCAGGCCTCCGGGCAGATGAAATCCCGGTCCGCCTCGGCGGCGGCGAGCGCGGCGGGCAGCGCCCCGGCAACCGCCCCGATCCGCCCGTCGAGCGACAATTCCCCCATCGCGGTGTGGCGCGAAATCTCGTCCGCCGGTGTCACCTCCAGCGCCGCCAGCAACGCGAGCGCAATGGGCAGGTCGTAATGCGCCCCGGCCTTCGGCATGTCGGCGGGGGCGAGGTTGATCGTGATACGCTTTGGCGGCAGGGCGAGGCCGATGGCGTTCAGCGCGGCGCGCACCCGTTCCTTCGATTCAGCGACCGCCTTGTCGGGCAGCCCGACCAGCGTGAAATTCGGCAGACCGGCGGACAGGTGGCATTGCACCTCCACCTCTCGCGCCTCCATCCCCTGAAAGGCCACCGTATACGCCAGCGCCGTCATGACCGCTCCTGATCCCCCGAAGGGTTCATCAGGTGTCAGGTATGGTTAAGGGCGGGTTAATGCGCCTCCGCCCAGCTTTTGCCGACGCCTGCATCGGCGACCAGCGGTGTGGACAGTTCGACAGCGGGCATGTTCGCGCCCTCCATCACTTCGCGGACCACGGCGATGGTTTCGTCTGCCTCGGCCTCCGGGGCCTCGAAGATCAGCTCGTCATGGACCTGAAGCAGCATCCGTGCATTCAGCCGCGCCTTTTCCAGCGCCGGGTTGATGCGGATCATCGCACGGCGGATCACGTCGGCGGCGCTGCCCTGAATCGGGGCGTTGATCGCGGCGCGCTGCTGGAATCCGGCCTGCGGGCCACCGGCGTTGATCTGCGGGGTGTTGATGCGGCGGCCAAAGACCGTTTCGACATATTCCTGCGCTTTCGCGGTGGCGACGGTCTTGTCCATATAGGCACGGATGCCAGGGAATTTCTCGAAATAGGAATCGATGAACCGCTTGGCATCCTCGCGCGGGATGCGGAGGTTGTTGGCGAGGCCGAAGGCCGAAATGCCGTAGATCACGCCGAAATTGATCGCCTTTGCCTGACGACGGATCATCGGGTCCATGTTTTCGATGGGGACATTGAACATTTCCGACGCGGTGGCGGCGTGAATGTCCTGCCCCTCGGCGAAGGCCTGTTTCAGGGGCGCGATGTCGGCGATATGCGCGAGGAGCCGCAGTTCGATCTGGCTGTAGTCGAGGCTGATGAGCACATTGCCCGGCGCGGCGATGAACGCCTCGCGGATGCGGCGGCCTTCCTCTGACCGGACCGGGATGTTCTGGAGGTTCGGGTCGGTGGAGGCGAGGCGGCCGGTATTCGCCCCGGCAATCGAATAGGAGGTATGAACCCGCCCCGTATCAGCATTGATATGGGTCTGAAGCGCGTCTGTATAGGTGCCCTTCAGCTTCGACAACTGCCGCCAGTCGAGCACGAGCGCGGGCAGGTTGTTGCCCTCGATCCCGGCCTGCGCGGCGAGGGTTTCCAGCACATCGGCCCCGGTGGCATAGGCCCCGGTCTTGCCCTTCTTGCCGCCGTCGAAACCCATCTTGTCGAACAGGATCTCACCCAGTTGTTTCGGTGAGCCGACATTGAAGCTTTGCCCGGCGACCTCGTGAATCTCCGCCTCCAGTGCCGCCATCTTCTGCGCGAAGGTGTTGGAGAGGCGCGAAAGCGTATCGCGATCGACAAGGATGCCGTGGCGTTCCATCTGCGCCAGAACCGGGACCAGCGGTCGCTCCATCGTCTCGTAGACCGTGGTGACGCGCTTTTTGACCAGACCGGGTTTCAGCACCTGCCAGAGGCGGAAGGTCACATCGGCGTCCTCGGCGGCATAGGGCGCGGCCTTGTCGATATCGACCTTGTCGAAGGTGACCTGCGACTTGCCCGATCCGATCAGGCCCTTGATCGAAATGCATTCATGACCGAGATGGCGGAGCGACAGGGCGTCCATCCCGTGCCCGCCGATCCCGGCCTCCTGCGCATAGGACAGCAGCAGCGTGTCGTCGAACGGGCCGACGGTGATGCCGTAGCGGGCGAAGATTTTCAGATCATATTTCATGTTCTGCGCGATCTTCAGGACCGAAGCGTCCTCCAGCATCGGTTTCAGGAGGGCGAGCGCGGCCTCACGGTCCATCTGCCCCTCGGCACGCTGGGCGGCGCCGAGCAGGTCGCCATCGCCGATCATGTGCGCGAGCGGGATGTAGCAGGCCTTGCCGGGTGCGGTGGCCAGCGAGATGCCGACCAGATCGGCAACCATTTCGTCGAGCGATGTGGTTTCGGTGTCCACCGCGATCACGCCCCGCGCGTAGGCGGCATCGACCCAGAGCTGAAGTGCGGTGGCATCGCGCACCACCTCGTAGGTGGAATGGTCGATGGCGGACGTCGCCGGTGCGGGCGCGTCGCCCTCGGTCGCGTCGGTGGCAGGCGCGACCGGTGCCGGGCTGGGCGGTTCCGCCCCGAAGGATGCGGCGACACGCCTTGTCAGCGTGGTGAATTCCATCTGGGCGAGAAAGCCGAGCAGCATGTCGCTGTCGGGCTGCCGACGCGCCAGCGTATCATAATCGGGAAGGTCCGGCACCTGATCGTCCAGCGTGACGAGGCGTTTCGAGATGCGGATCAGGTCGGCATTGTCGATCAGCGCCTGTCGGCGTTTTGGCTGCGGCACTTCCTCTGCCCGCGCCAGCAGCGTTTCCAGATCGCCGAATTCGTTGATCAGCAGTGCGGCGGTCTTGATGCCGATGCCGGGCGCGCCGGGCACGTTATCCACGCTGTCCCCGGCCAGCGCCTGCACGTCGATCACCCGGTCCGGGCCGACGCCGAATTTCTCGAACACCTCGTCGCGGCCGATGGCCTTGCCTTTCATCAGGTCGGCCATCGAGATATTGTCGTCGATCAGTTGCATCAGGTCCTTGTCGGAGGACACGATGGTCACCTCCGCCCCCTCCGCCGCTGCCTGCCGCGCATAGGTCGCGATGATGTCGTCGGCCTCGTATCCCTCGAACTCGATGCAGGGCAGGTTGAAGGCGCGGGTCGCATCGCGGATCAGGCCGAATTGCGGGCGCAGATCCTCCGGCGGTTCCGGCCGCTGGGCCTTGTACTTGTCATAGATGTCATTGCGAAAGGTCTTTGACGACTTGTCGAAGATGATCGCCACATGGGTCGGGGTATCGTCGCCCTTCAGATCCTCCAGCATCTTCCAGATCATGTTGCAGAACCCGCTGACCGCGCCGACCGGCATCCCGTCGGATTTTCGCGTCAGGGCGGGCAGCGCATGATAAGCGCGGAAGATGAAGCCCGATCCGTCGACGATGTAGAGATGGTCATCCTTGGTGGCGGGCATGGGGAGGCTCCTGTAACGGCGTTTCGTGACAATGCCGGAT
>CAYGRU010000087.1:0-7335 GCA_964352385.1 uncultured Candidatus Planktophila sp. | reverse complement strand
CCCGGCATCTCCGCCGTCTCGCCGCCAACAAGGGCTGCGCGCGACTGGCGGCAGCCCTCGGCGATGCCGTTGACCAGCGCGGTGCCCTCCGCCACATCGAGCTTGCCGGTGGCGAAATAGTCGAGGAAGAACAGCGGCTCCGCTCCTTGGCAAACCAGATCGTTGACGCACATCGCCACAAGGTCGATGCCGACCGTATCGACGCGCCCGGTCTCGATCGCCAGTTTCAGCTTGGTGCCGACACCATCGGTTGCGGCGACCAGAATGGGATCGGTGTAACCGGCCGCCTTCAGATCGAACATCGCGCCGAACCCGCCGAGCCCGTCCATCACGCCGGGGCGGGCGGTGGAGGCGGCGGCGGGCTTGATCGCCTCGACCAATGCATTGCCCGCGTCGATATCGACGCCCGCGTCTTTGTAGGTGAGGCTGTTCTTGCCGTCCGTGGGTCTGGCGGTCTTGTCGGTCATTCTGGCATGTCCCTTGCTGTGCGCAGGTGTCCTACAGCAGCCGGGCGAAAACCCCAAGGGCGATTGACGCTCTGCGACGCTCTGCGTATTCAGTCGGCCTCATGGGGGCCTGTAGCTCAACTGGTCAGAGCAGTCCGCTCATAACGGATTGGTTGGGGGTTCAAGTCCCTCCGGGCCTACCATCCCTGCCGTCTGATCCTGTCTTGTGCGGGCAGGGCAAGGGCCTTCCTTCATCGGAAGTCGCTGTGACAGCTTATGCCACGGACCGGTTGCCGGGCGAGGCCCGGTTGACGCCCCATGTGGGGACCTTTTCACAGGCTGAACGGACTGACCCTGACCTTGCCGCCGAACCTCGATAGCAGCGCTTCCGGTCGATGACCTATGTCGCGTCGAAGCCCCGATGCACCCAGCGACCGGAAGCGCAGATAGGAAAAAGGCCACCCCGATCAACGGAGTGGCCTTTGTCATCAACATGATCCGGGTAGATCAGGCCTCCAGCACGTCGTCCGGATCTGTATCCGGGCCGCCATTGGTGATCTCGAAATTCAATCCATGCGCGGCCCTGATCTTGTCTTCGATGGCATTCGCGGTGTCCGGGTGGTCGCGCAGGAACTGCTTGGCGTTCTCGCGTCCCTGACCGATCCGTTCATCCCCGAACGAAAACCACGACCCGGATTTTTCCACGACTCCGGCTTTCACGCCCAGATCGACCAGTTCGCCGGTCTTGGAGATGCCTTCGCCATACATGATGTCGAATTCCACCTGTTTGAACGGCGCGGCCATCTTGTTCTTCACGACCTTCACGCGGGTGGTGTTGCCGACAACCTCGTCCTTGTCCTTAATCGACCCGATGCGGCGGATGTCGAGCCGGACGGAGGAGTAGAATTTCAGCGCATTGCCGCCGGTCGTCGTCTCCGGGCTGCCGAACATCACGCCGATCTTCATGCGGATCTGGTTGATAAAGATCACCATGCATTTCGACCGGGAGATGGAGCCTGTCAGCTTGCGCATCGCCTGGCTCATCAGCCTGGCGTGCACGCCGACCGAGCTGTCGCCCATGTCGCCCTCAAGTTCCGACCGGGGGGTGAGGGCGGCGACCGAATCGACCACCACCACCGACACCGCGCCCGACCGCACGAGCGTATCGGTAATCTCCAGCGCCTGTTCGCCCGCATCAGGCTGCGAGATCAGCAATTCGTCCACATCGACGCCCAGCTTGCGGGCATAGCCAGGGTCGAGCGCGTGTTCCGCATCGACAAAGGCGCAAACGCCGCCGTTCTTCTGTTCCTCGGCGATCACATGCAGCGCCAGCGTCGTCTTGCCGGAGCTTTCGGGGCCATAAATCTCGATGATCCGGCCCTTGGGCAGGCCGCCGATCCCAAGCCCGATGTCGAGCCCGATGGACCCGGTGGAGATCGCCTCGATATCCATCGTGGCGCCTCGCTGGCCGAGCTTCATGATCGAACCCTTGCCGAAATTCCTCTCGATTTGCGCCAGTGCGCTTTCGAGTGCTTTCGCCTTGTCCATGTCTCGCCTTCCCGCCAGTTCCAAAACGTTCTGTGTCATCGCGGATTCCTTTGAGGAGTTCAACCAGATGGTCGCCGATGTGTGTTCTTATTTCGTTCTAACACAGGGAGAACAAAAAGAAAACACGAAATTTACCGCTGATTCACCATACCGAGCGTGCCTTAACTGATCGTTAATGGCGGGGCGGAGGTTCGTCAGGCGCCGATCATCGGTCGGGTCTGGCCCGGTTGTTGGCGCAATTGCGTCTTCACAGCGGCGGTCAGCCCATCCAGCGAGAAGGGCTTGGCGAGAAAGCCGCAATCGTCGAACCCGGTCAGGCCAGATCGAAACATGTCCTCGGAATATCCCGAGGTGAAGATCACCCCGAGATCGGGCCGGCTCTTGCGCGCTTCACGCACCCAGGTCGGCCCGTCGAGACCGGGCATGATGACATCCGAGACGATCAGGTCGATCTGGTGTGTCGTCGTGGCAAGGATCGTCAGTGCGGCCTCGGCATGTTCGGCCTCGATCACGTCATAGCCACGCAGGCGCAGGGCGCGGCTGGCGAATGCGCGCACCGGGGCCTCGTCCTCCACCAGCAGAATATGCCCGGCCCCGGTCAGGTCGGTTGCTTCGGGGGCTTCGCTGTCGGTTCGGCCCCGTGCCGTAGCACTTGCCGCCATCTGGGCCTCTTTCAGCCGGGGAATGAGGATATTGAAGGTTGTTCCGACATTGGGCCTGCTGTCGATGAAGATATATCCGCCGGTCTGTTTCACGATTCCATAGGCTGTCGAAAGGCCGAGTCCGGTGCCTTCCCCGACCTTCTTGGTGGTGAAGAACGGCTCGAACACCTTGCTTCTGGTGATCTCGGTCATACCGATGCCCTGATCGGTAAAGGTGATGGCGACATAGTCCCCCACCGGCACAACGGCCCTGTCGCGCCGCCATTCCTGTGTGATCGTCCGGTTCGCGCAGGCGATCATGATCCGCCCGCCGTCCTGCATTGCGTCGCGGGCGTTGACCACGAGGTTGACGATCACCTGATCGAATTGCTGCGGGTCGAGCCAGACCGGCCAGAGGTCCTCTTCACATTCGACGGTGAGGCTGATCTTCTCGCTGATGAGGCGGTTCAGAAGATGGCTGAGTTCCGACAACGTATCGCGCAGATTGGTGATCTCGGGGTTCAGTTTCTGCTGCCGGGAAAACGCCAGCAATTGCCGCACCAGCCCGGCGGCACGGATGGTGTTTTGGCGGACCTGCATCAGATCTTCGTAATCGGGGTCTGACGGGCTTTGACGCAGCGCGATCAGATCGCAATGCCCCATGATCGCGGTCAGCAAGTTGTTGAAATCATGGGCGACACCGCCCGCGAGTTGGCCGACCGCCTGCATCTTTTGCGACTGGATGAACTGGCGCTCACGGCTTTCCATCTCGGTGGCATCGGTCAGCACGGCAACGACTGCGCCCGTCTTTCCCCGATCGATCCGGCGAAACGCAATCCGCAGATACATGTCCTTGTTGTCGTCACGGCCCCGCGCAAGGTCTGCGCGGCCGGAACTGTTTCCGGCGACAGCCTCCGCCAGACGCTCGGCAATCGGTCGGCCAAGGCCCTCGATCAGGGCGCCGAGCGGCACGCCGGGCGCGGCCTGCGGGCCGAGCAAGCCGAGCGCTGCCTCATTTACCGTCAGCAGCCTGCCATCGAAATCAAGTGTCGCAACAGCGATGGGAAGGTCGTCGAGCAACGCGGCCTCCATCGGCTCCAGCGAACCGGATGGCGCAGCTTTCGCCAGCAGGATCGGACGCACGCCATCCGCGTTCTGCGGGCCGAGATGGATATTGATTGGCCGGTCGCCGGAAAGGGTTGCCATTCTGGCGACGGATCGGTCAGGCCGTTCGGCAGCGCACAGGTCTGCGAGCATTTTCCGATCCTGTGGTGACAGGTCTGTGTGGGCGGGCGTGATTTCGATCAGCCTGCCATCGGCGGTCAGGCGCGCCTGACAACAAAAGCCCAACTCTGTCAGCGCGGCGAGGGGCGGCGACATCTGTTCGATCAGCCAGATCAACGCGCCCTGCGCCGTGCGCTTGACCCGGAGGCGGCGGGCAGGGCGGTCCGCAGCCGCGCAAGCCGGCAGATATTCCTCGGTCTGGCCCGACGTGCCGATCTGGCGCGCCATCCGATAGGCCAGCGCCACACCGTCATTCGTCAGATGCGAGAGCTGATCGGCGGCGGTCTCGTGTGCCTTGTTCAACGGCCATTGCCGCTGCCACAACGCGTTCATTGCCAGAACATTGCCTTGATGATCGGTCAGGAAGGCGGGAATTTCACTGGCGCCATAGAGGGATTCGAACGCCCAGACCGGCCATTTTGCGCGCACCGATCGTTGCTGACCCACAGCCAGAAACCCAAAGATGACGATCAGCGATGCGCCGATCACATAAAGCTTTACCATGCTCATCTCACCGGATCGCCCGAGCAGATAGGCAAGGCAAAGCAAGGCTGCGATGACCACAAGGATTGCGAACCGCCACATCTCCGGGCGGCTCGCCCAACGTCGAAGGTCAAGGATCTCTATCGCACTCTCCCGCAGATCAGCGGATTTTCGGGTGTCGGCCCTTTGGCCCGCCGTGGCATGATAGGCGAAGTCTGGGCGGAAAGTGTTAACGGCACATTAATTTCGGCGACCGGATCAGTCGGCCTTCGTGACCTGCAAGAGCGCAGAATAGAACCCATCCGCCCCGCGATCCGGGTTCCAGCGGTCCTCGGACACCAGCATCAGCGATGGATCGGTTGCCATGAAATGCCGGACCTGATCCTCGTTTTCCGACCGAAACAGGGAACAGGTTGCATAAAAGATGTGCCCGCCGGGGCGCACGAAGCGGGATGCCGCCACGAAGGCGTCGCGCTGATCGGCGATGCGGTGCGCGAGGTCGGCCTCGGTCAGGGCCCATTTCGCCTCCGGGTCGCGGCGCCAAGTGCCGCTTCCCGAACAAGGGGCATCGACGAAGACCAGATCGAATGCGCCGCGCTGGTCGGCAAGCGCCGCTGTCGGGACTGTTTCGATGCGCGCCCCGGCGCGGGTCGCCCGTGTCGGCAGATCGCGCATCCGCTGCGGGAACAGGTCATGGGCCGCGATCCGGCAGGTGCCGCCGGTCAGACTGGCCAGCGCCAGTGCCTTGCCGCCGCCGCCGGTGCAGTAATCAAGCACGGCCTTCCCGGTCACGCCCGCGCAGGCCAGAACGGCGGCCTGACTGGCGGCATCCTGAACCTCCACCAACCCGTCCAGATAGGCCCGCGCGTTGGCGATGCGTGTGCCGGGGGCACAGCGCAGCGCGCCGGGCACTGCCGCGACCGGCTTCGCCTCGATCCCGTCTTCGCGTAGGGCTGACAGTGCCGTCCCCTCATCTGCCTTGATCCGGTTGATGCGCAGGTCGACGGGCGCACGCTCCGCAAGGCTGCCCATCGCCGCCGCCAATGTGGGGCCGAGCGATTGGTGAAGCCCCGGCAGCATCCATTCCGGCACATCGAGACGCACATGCTCAGGGGCCTGATCGACTGACCGGCACATGGCACTTTCTGCTGGCGTCAACGCGGCAGGCGCATGGCCGATCCCGGTGAAAATGTCGCTCACGCTGCCTGACTGGCGCGCCCAGCCCTGCACCAGCGCCCGCCCGTCTGACCCGCCGCCGAGACAGGCGAAGCGAAGCCTGCTGCGCAGGCAATCATATACGATGTCGGCAATCGCCCGCCTGTCGCCCGATCCGGCAAAGCGGTTCGCACGGCCCCAATCGCGCAGGATCGGCTCGATCCGTGCCCCGCCTGCCAGCCAGCGATCAAGGCATTCGATGGCGGCGGCGGCCCGTGCGCCGGGTGTCATCAGCCGATCCGGTAATTCGGGCTTTCGCGGGTGATCTGAACGTCATGGACATGACTTTCGGCAAGGCCCGCATTGGTGATCCGAACGAATTTGCAATCGCGGCGCATCTCTTCGATCGTGTGGCAGCCGGTGTAACCCATCGCGGCACGCAAGCCGCCGATCATCTGATGCAGCACGGCACCTGCCGCACCCTTGTACGCGACCTGTCCCTCGATCCCTTCCGGCACCAGTTTGTGACTTTCGGTCATCTGTTCCTGAAAGTACCGGTCGGCGGAGCCGCGCGCCATCGCCCCGACACTGCCCATGCCGCGATAGCTTTTGTAACTACGCCCCTGATAGAGGTAAATTTCGCCCGGTGCCTCGTCCGTGCCCGCGAGCATGGACCCGACCATCGCGCAATGCGCACCGGCGGCGATCGCCTTGGCAAGATCGCCGGAAAACTTGATGCCGCCATCTGCGATCACCGGGATGCCGGATTTCAGCGCCTCCTCGGCGCAATCGTTCACCGCCGTCAGTTGCGGCACGCCGACACCGGCGACCATGCGCGTGGTGCAGATGGAGCCGGGGCCGATGCCGACCTTGATCGCATCCGCCCCCGCGTCGATCAGGGCGCGCGTCGCCTCAGCCGTCGCGACATTGCCCGCGACGACCTGCACGGAATTGGAAAGGGCCTTCACCCGCTCCACCGCTGCCGCGACGGCGCTGGAATGGCCGTGCGCCGTGTCGATCACGAGAAGATCGACATGGGCGTCGATCAGTGCCGATGACCGCTCGAACCCGCTGTCGCCGACCGTCGATGCGGCGGCGACGCGCAACCGCCCCAGATCATCCTTGCACGCGCGGGGGTTGAGCACGGCTTTTTCCATATCTTTCACGGTCAGAAGGCCGACGCAGCGATGGTCCTTGTCGACCACCAGCAGCTTTTCGATCCGGCGTTGCATCATGATCCGGCGCGCGATGCTGCGGTCCTCGCCTTCGCGGATCGTCGCCAGATTTTCAGATGTCATCAGGGCGCGGACCGGCACGTCATCCGATTCGGCAAAGCGCATGTCGCGATTGGTCAGGATGCCGACCAGCCGCCCATCCGCCCCGACCACCGGAAAGCCGGTGATCTTGTAGCGTTCCTGAAGCGCCTTCGCGTCAGCAAGTGTCTGATCGGGGCGCAGGGTGATCGGGTTGTAGACGACGCCGCTTTCAAACCGTTTCACCCGGCGGACCTGCGCCGCCTGAACGTCGATGTCGAGATTGCGGTGGATCACGCCGAGGCCACCCATCTGCGCCAGCGTGATCGCCATCGCATGTTCGGTGACGGTATCCATTGCCGATGACAAAAGCGGAATGTTCAGCCGGATCGACTTCGTCACATGGGTCGAGACATCTGCATCGGCTGGCAGCACGTTGGACGCGGCAGGAACAAGCAGAACGTCATCGAAGGTCAACGCCTCGCGAATCTCCATGGGGATTCTCCGTTAAGGGATCGGTTGACG
>CAYGRU010000086.1:0-7591 GCA_964352385.1 uncultured Candidatus Planktophila sp. | reverse complement strand
ATACCCCCCCGAACCCGGGGCGGGCATCCACGGGAGGGGGGATGCCCCCCTCACCCCTCCGCCTTCACCTTTCGCCACAGCACATAAGCCGCCATGAACCCGGTCACCCCGACAATGGCGAACATCGCTTCGCGGGGGATGCCGACGATGCTGACCAGTATCAGCACCAGCACGGCGGAACCGACCATGCAGAGGCTGTCGATGACGTTGGAGCAGGCGACGAACTGGCCCTTTGCGCCCTCCGGGGCCTTCACCTGGTATTCGACGTTCAGCGGCGTCACATAGAGGCCCGCGAACATCGCGATGAACACCAGCGCGCCCAGCACGAGCCAGCTATCGCCACGCGCGAGGAATTCGCCGATCGACAACAGCGGGCCATCGGGCGCGAGGTCCGCGCCGTAATTGCCGACCGCCAGCCAGAACAGGATCGCCCCGATCCCCATGCCGAGCGCGCCGGCCGGGGCGGTTTTCAGCGTCACCTCGCCCTTGACGATGATCGAATAGAGCACCGCGCCGACCGCGACCCCGACCGAGAAGGATGTGAGCAGCACCAGCGCCGCATCCTCCGACGCGAACAGCGAGAATTTCGCGATCTGGAAGATCAGGGACAGGAAGGTCGCGCCCGCGAACCAGAACCAGCCGAGCGCCAGCATCGCGAACATTGCCGGTTTTTCGCGCGAACATTCCGCGATGATCATCACCATTGCGCGCGGCATGATCCAATCGACCTTCGGTTTCGGCCCCTGCGGCGGCGCGGGCGGGGCATAAAAGCTCATCCACCAGCCGAGCGCGGCGATCAGCACGACCGCCACGGAAACCGCCATGACACCGCCATCGGTCAGCACGATCTTGGCCCCGAACACCTGCCCCAAAAGGATGGCAAGGAAAGTCGCGCCCTGGATCAGGCCATTGGCCGATGGCATCTCGTCGCGGCGCATGTATTGCGGCAGCACGCCGTATTTGATCGGCGCGAAGAATGCCGATTGTGCGCCCATCAGGAACATCAGGATAAAGAGGATCGTCAGGCTTTGCGTCAGATAGGCGGCGGCGGCGATCATCATCAGGACGATTTCCGCAAATTTGACGAAGCGCATCATCCGCGCCTTGTCCATCCCGTCGGCAATCTGCCCGGCGGTCGGGGCACACAGGGCGAAGGGCAGGATATAGAGAGCGGCGGAATACTGGACATAGGCATCCACTTGCTCGCCGGTCAGCGCCATGCTGTCGGCCAGACGGTATGTCAGCAGGGCGACGAAGGCGTTCTTGAATGTCTGGTCGTTGAACGCACCGAGGAACTGCACCGAAAACAGCGGCCAGAACCGGCGCGTCCTGAACAGGGCAAACTGGTTGGTCGCGGCCTCGCTCTGCCCGCTGGTCGCTGTCTGATCCACCATGTTCAACCCCTTCACCCGACACCCCTGTCAGATCGGACGTTGGCGACAAGCCCCGCGAAGGTCAAGCGCAGCGGTGCATATGCATGGGTCGGACCCGCGTCGAAGGCGGCAAAGGTGCCGCGCGATCAGCCCCGACCGCGCAGCTCCACCCGCCGGATCTTGCCGGAGATGGTTTTCGGCAGCTCCGTTACATATTCAATGATGCGCGGGTATTTGTAGGGCGCGGTCTGCGCCTTGCAGAAATCCTGAATCTGTTCGGTCAGCGCCGGACCGGGTTGATGCCCGGCGGCGAGGATGATGAAGGCCTTCACCACCTGACCGCGCTCCGCATCCGGCAGGCCGACGACGGCGCTTTCGGCGACTGCGGGATGTTCCAGCAGGGCGCTTTCCACCTCGAACGGGCTGATGCGATACCCGGCGGAGGAGATCAGATCATCCGACCGACCCACGAACCACAAGTATCCATCGGCATCGCGGGTTGCGGTGTCACCGGTCAGATACCAATCACCCTTGAAGGCGCGCCGATCCGGCCCGTCGGCGGTGTGATAGCCCTGAAACAGGCCGTTCGGCCATCTGCCCGATGTGTTCAGGGCGATATGCCCGACCTCGCCATCGGGCAAGCGGTTGCCGTCATCGTCGATCACATCGACATCGAACCCCGGCACCGGCTGACCCATCGACCCGATCTTCACCGGCTGATCGGGGAAGTTGGCGACGATGTTCACCGTTTCCGTCTGGCCATATCCATCGGCGATGGTCGTGCCGGTGGCCTTTTTCCAATAGCGGATGATTTCAGGGTTCAGCGGCTCCCCGGCCCCCAACGACCGGCGCAGGGAGGAAAGGTCATATTGCCCGAGGTCGAGCTGCCCGAACATCCGATAGACGGTCGGCGGCGCGCAGAATGTCGTGACCTTCAACTTGCCGATCAGGCGCAGGTGCAGGTCGGCGTCGAACCCCGTGCCGTTGTAAAGCACGATGGTGGTGCCCAGCAGGAATTGCGGAAACAACATTCCCCAGGCCGCCTTGGCCCAGCCGGTATCGGTCAGGGTCCAGTGGATATCCTCGCGCCGCAGGTCCATCCAGAACAGGCCGGTGGACGCATGTGCAAGCGCGTAGGAATATTTGTGCGGCACCATTTTCGGCAGCGATGTGGTGCCGGAGGTGAAATAGGCCATCATTGTATCGTCGGCATTTGCCACGATCCGGTCGCCCTCCGCGATCTGTGGTGCGCTGGTGGCGCAGAGGTCGTGGAACGATGTCCACCCTTCCGGCGCATCCCCGATGGCGATGAAATGCGTCAGGGTGGGGCATTCGGCGCGGATTGCGTCGACCTTGGCGCAATGCTCCGCCGACACGATCACTGCCTTCGCGCCTGAAAAGTTGACACGATAGGCAATGTCCTTGCCGGTCAGCAGGTTGGTGCCGGGCATCGATACCACACCCGCCTTCATGCAGCCGAACAGCACATCATACCATTCCGGGATGCGCCCGATCACCACGCAGGCAAAGTCGCCTTTCGCAAGTCCCATCGACGACAGCCCGTTGGCACATCGGCTGGATCGTTCCGCGAGATCGGCATAGCTGATCCGCCGAATCTCCTCCGCGTCCGCAGACACGGCGATGATCGCGGTCTTGTCGGCGGTCGCGGCGTGGTGGTCGATCACGTCGAAGGCGAAATTGAACCGCTCCGGCGGGTCATTGCGAAATGCTGTGCGCGCCGTCTTGTAGCTGCGGTCAACGCCGCTGAAATCGATCATTCCTGTCCCTCCCCAGGGCATTCGGGCGCGCGGTCGCGCCTCTTAATCTCCGTAGCGGTCGTCGAGCCAGCGCTTCACGCTCAGCCCGATATAGAAGGCGCACATGAAAGCGACCGTCAGGAACGGCACCCGGATATCGGCGCTGATCGGCAGAATGCCCAATAGCGCAACACTGCCCATCATGCCGAGCAGACCGACCAGTGCACCGATCTTCTCACGCTCTGCTGCGCGGGGATCGTGGCGCGCATGGCGCATCAGCGCCTCGCGCGTTTCCTGCCGCTTGTCCTCGGGCGTCATGGTCGATCCTCCCGTCCCGAAACTGGCGGAGGGGCAGGGGCAGCGTCAAGCGGATAAAGGCCCTGCGGATCACGGCAGACGACACGATGACGTGCGGCCTATCCCTTGTTTGACGCTTTGCGGGCAAAACGATCTTCCGCCGCCGCCAGTTCCGCACCGGTCGCATGTTCGCGGATCAGGGCCATTGACCCCTCTTCGATCATCGTTTCCAGCTTGGCCATGAAGGTTTCGCGGTCGAGGCCGGGCATGATCGGCTCCAGATACTGGATCGCACCGGTATGGCCCACCTTCTTGGCCCATTCGCGCCGGGGCCAGATCGCACCGAGCGATTGCGCGATCGGCACGACCGGGATCTTCGCTGAGTCATAGATGTTGAAGACACCGGACTTGTAGCGCTCCCGCGCCCCCAGCGACATCAACTCGCCCTCGGGATAGATCAGGATCGGGCGGCCTTGCGCGGCGACGCGTTTCGCGCCGTCCCGGATCATTTCCGTCAGGCCCTGCGGCCCGCCTTCGACACTGACTGCGATCAGGTCGAGCCGGGAAATCAGTTTGCCAAGGAAGGGCAGGTCCGCCAGTTCCTTCATCACAACCGCGCCGCAATTGGAGTGTTCGCCGAAGATTACGGCAACATCCAGTTCCGACTGGTGCTTCGGGGCGATCACATAGGGGCCATCGGGAATATTCTCGCGGCCCCGCTTTTCGATCCGGCCGCCAAGCCCGACCCTGACCCACCATTGCACCCAATGGCACCAGCGGCGGATTTTCGCGCGCGCGGCATCGCCGGAGACGAAATAGCAGGCGGTCGCGATATACATCGCCCAGAAGAACGTGATGAAATAGAAGACGACGTTGAACACCGCCACACGCAATTTGGTCATCCTGTCCCCCCCGAGACGGTCGAAAGGATGCGGCGCGCCTCTGCCTCATCCGCCTTCATCTGCACGATCAATGCTTCGATCCCGTCGAACTTCAACTCCGGCCTTTGCCATTCCACCAGCCCGACCGAAACCCGCGCGCCGTAAAGGTCGCCCTTGAAATCAAAGATATAAGTTTCGAAATTCGGCTTGTTCTCGCCGAACATCGGGCGCACGCCCAGCGACGCGACGCCGTCATAATCGCCCGCATGGGGGCCGTCCTTGACGCGCACACGCACCGCATAGACGCCGAATTTCGGCACCATCAGCCCATCGAGCGACTGGTTGATGGTTGGATAGCCCAATTCCCGTCCGCGTTTTTCGCCATGTTCCACCACGCCTTCGATCCGGTGGAGGTGCCCCAGCATCCGCGTCGCATCGGCCACCCGGCCCTCCGCCAGTGCCGCGCGGATGGCGGTGGACGAAATGTCTTGGGTCTGGTCGGACAGGATTTCGGCGACCGTAACATCAAAGCCGAGCCGCGCCCCCGCGTCGCGCAGATAGGCCACATCGCCAACACGCCTCATCCCGAACCGGAAATCCGCGCCGACGACAACGTGGCTGAGGCCGAGCGCGCCCGTGATGACATCGTCGCAGAACGCCTCCGCCGTCAGGCCGGCGAATGTCTTGTCGAAGGGGATGACGAACAGCCGATCAACGCCGAGCGCCGCAAGACGGTCCGCCCGCGCGCCGAGGCGCATCAGGCGAAAGGGCGGCGCATCGGGGGCGAAAACTTCGCGGGGATGCGGCTCGAACGTAACGACACCGAGCGGAACGCCGTCGCGCCGCGCCAGATCGAGCACCGCCCGATGCCCCAGATGCACACCGTCAAAATTGCCGATGGCGGCAGAGGCCCCCCGGTCCTCCGGCTGGATGGACTCCAGCCCTTCGATGATTTTCATCGCGCCTCGCCGCTGCTTCGCGGCGCAATCGGCCGCTTAGTCGAGTTTTGAAGAAGGCGCGAGAACCAGCGCCTCCCCGTTCAGGACGGTGGTATCGCCCACCCGGCAGGAGCACGCAAGCGTCACGCGCCGTTTGACGATATCGACCGCCATGACGGTGACCTCGGTTTCGACCAGATCGCCGGGGCGCACTGGTGCCAGAAAGGTCAGGGACTGTTTCATGTAGATGCTGCCATGCCCCGGAAGCTGTTCGCCGATCACGGCGGAAACCAGCCCGGCGGTCAGCATCCCGTGGGCGATCCGCCCACCGAAGGCGCTGCTTCCGGCATAGTCATCGCAGAAATGCACAGGGTTGCGGTCTGTCGAGATGCGACCGAAGGCTTCAATGTCGGTGTCGTCGATCACCTTGCGCAGGCGGCGAGACATGCCGACCGTCAGGTCTTCGACAAAGATCGTTCCGCGGACGATGTCATCCAGATCGTTCGAATCAAACATGCTGTGGCTCCTTGCTGCGCATGCGAAGCGATAGCCTGTTTCCACCGGGCGCGCAACAATCTTGCGCAACAATTATTCTCAAATGTAGGGATGCGTGTAATTTTGTTACCGAGTGGTTTTCAGATCATCGGTATTGGCCCCGTTTTGGCACGCCCTGCCATCACGCCAGCAGCCCCATTGCGAATTGCGGCTCCAACTGGTGCGGTGCGGTAAAGGTCTTCAGTTTCTGTGGGTCCGGTGTGCCATCCGGCCCGTTCACCTCCGCCGCCGCCAGCCCGGCGGTGATGAAAAGGCTGTCGAGATCTTCGCCGATGGCGCCCTTGATATCGGTGATGATGCCGTCGCCGATGCAAAGGATGCGATTGTCCGCCACTTCACGGCCCGCGACCCTGGTCAGCGTGGCGCGAGCATAGGCATAGATCTGCGGATGCGGCTTGCCATATTCCATCACGTCGCCGCCCTTTTCGCGGTAAAGCTGCGCCAGTGATCCGGCGCAGTAATGCCGCTTGTCGCCCACATCGACCACCAGATCGGGATTGGCACACAGGAAGGGCAGGCGGCGGAGCGCGCCCTCGGTCAGCTCGTCATTGTAATCGGCGGGCGTCTCGGTCCGGTCATCGCGCAGCCCGGTGCAGATGATGGTTTCCGCATCCTCCAGCCGCACGCGTTCGACGTCAGCGCCTTCGAAAAACGCCTCGTCGCGTTCCGGGTCGCCGATATGGTGAATGCGGGTGCCCCATTCGCCCCGCCGCACGGCATCCCTCGCCGCGCCGCCGGATGATGCAATGGCATCCCATGCGTCGCGCGGGGCGTTCATGCGGGCAAGCTGCGCCTCTACGGCTGTTTCCGGGCGGGGCGCATTGGTCAGTAGGATTACGGCCCCACCGCGCGCCCTGAATGCTTGCAGCGCCGCAATCGCGCCCGGCAGCGGGTGTGCGCCGTTATGAAAGCATCCCCAGACATCGCAGAACACGGCATCATAGCGGTCTGAGATTTCGGCGAGAGAGGTGATGAATTCGGTCATGTCCTGACGCTCCGGCTGTTCCGATACGGCCTTGTTTGACATGAACGGGCACCGCTGGCCATTGCGTCCTGTCGCCCCTGCCTGATCGGGCGGGACGGGCGAATTTTTCGAGATTTGGTTCTTGACCCATGCGCCAAATCCTCCTACCTCCGCAGCGTCGTTAGCACTTGTGGGAGGTGAGTGCTAACAAGCCGACATCCCCCTCCCGAACAAAGACGTTGAACCAATAGGAGCGACAACATGGCGTTCACACCCCTGCACGACCGCGTGCTGGTCCGCCGCACGGAAGGCGAAGAGAAAACCGCCGGCGGCCTCATCATCCCAGACAGCGCCAAGGAAAAGCCCCAGGAGGGCGAAGTTGTGTCTTGCGGCGAAGGCGCACGCAAGGACAGCGGCGAGCTGATCCCGATGGCTGTCAAGGCCGGCGACCGCATCCTTTTCGGCAAATGGTCCGGCACCGAAGTCAAGGTCGGCGGCGAAGAGCTGCTTATCATGAAGGAAAGCGACATCCTCGGCATTCTGGCCTGAGGCGTCCCTGACTTTCAGATCAACCCCGTATTCAAGGAGCATCCCTCATGGCTGCTAAAGAAGTGAAATTCGGCTCAGATGCGCGCAATCGCATGCTGAGAGGTGTCAACATCCTCGCCGATGCGGTGAAGGTGACACTCGGCCCCAAGGGCCGCAACGTCGTGCTCGACAAATCCTTCGGCTCTCCGCGCATCACCAAGGACGGCGTGTCCGTGGCGAAGGAAATCGAACTCGAAGACAAGTTCGAAAACATGGGCGCGCAGATGGTCCGCGAAGT
>CAYGRU010000085.1:0-8095 GCA_964352385.1 uncultured Candidatus Planktophila sp. | reverse complement strand
CCTCCGCCCCGATCCCCTCCACCAGACGGCGGATTTCGGCGAGGTCGGACGGCATGTTGAATGTGCCATACATCGGGCCGAGGATGTTGACGCGGGGCTTCTGCCCTTCCTCCAGCGGCTTGGTGCGCGGTACCCGCCCCTTGGTGCAGCCGAATTCGCTGAACAGCCAGGTCATCGCGCGATCGGCGGTCTGCCACTGATCCTCGTCGATGGTGCGCGGCAGGAAGCGTTGGATATTGGTGCCCTGCGGCGTCACACCGCCACCGATCATCTCGGAGATCGAGCCGGTGACGACAACGGCGGGCAAGGCCGGGTCCAGCACATCCCAGGCGCGCTTCATCGCGGCCTCGGTGCCTGATCCCATTTCCTCCTCGCCCAGCCCCGTCACCACAATGGGCAATTCATGGGGCGGCAAGGCGTCGGTGTAGTGGAGGACGGACGTGACCGGCAGATTCTCGCAGCCCACCGGGCCGTCGATCACGACCTGCAAGCCCTTGGTGGCGCAGAAGGCATAGACCGCCCCCCAGTATCCCCCAGCGCGATCATGATCCTGGATCAGCATGATGCGCCCCCAGATGCCAAAACGACTGTCGTCCCGGCCCCGAGCCGGGACCTCGATCCAAAAGGCGCACCCGATCCATCGAGGCCCCGGATCAAGTCCGGGGCGACGGCGGGATTACACCCGGATTGGCACGGTGCGGGAACGCGTTCGGCTTCGCCAGTCGCTGCCTCCCGCCATGGGAAAATATGAAGGTATTTTCCCACTAGATCATCTCCGCCGCTTTGGCAGCGCGGGCCGCTTTATCCAGCTTTTTCTGGCGATGCGCGCGGAAACCGGGCTGAAGGTTCGGCGCACCTTCCCATATGCCCGCCGTATCGCCGGCGCCGACGCCCTCAAAGAATTCCTTCATGTGCGCCATGCGGTCCTTATTGCCGATGGCGGCATTCACCACCTCTTGCAACGATCCGGCTCCGGCCGGCCCCATCAGGGGGCGCGCGGAAATCAGGTTCGTGAAATAGAGACCAGGAATGCCCAGCTCTTTCGCCTTCTGGACAACAGGCGTTGTGCCGATTGCGAGGTCTGGCTGGATGGCTTCCATCGCAGAACAATCGTCTTCGAGCGACGCGCGATAGACGACCTTGGTGCCTTTGGCCTCCAGCCAGTCGCGGTCCGCCTCGGACATCTTGGTGCGGTGGCAAGCTGTGCCGACGTAAGGCACATTCGCGCCGCTTTCGATCAACAAACGCGCGACCAGCAATTCGGACCCTTCATAGCCCGACAGCGTGATGGTGCCGTTGATCCGGCTGCCCATCAGCGCGCCCTTGATTGCGGGCAGGAACATGTTCTGTGCTGCCGCCACCTTGTCGGCGGGCAACCCGAACGCATCGCCGATCCCGGCGAGCCAGGCGGCGGTGCCGTCATGGCCGACAGGCGCGGAGCCGACGATGGGCCGTCCCGCAGCCTCGAATTCGCGCATCGCGCTGGAATAGAAGGGATGGATCGCCGCGACCGCACCGCAATCGAGCGCCGCATAAAGCTCGCGCCATTCGCGGCAGGGCACGACCGGCCCGGCGGCCAGGCCCAACGGATCCAGCATCGCACCGATCATCATCGGGTCAGCCGGGAACATCTCGCCCAGCATTGTCACGGTCGGGCGGTCGGATTTACCGCCCACGGGCGCTTGCACCGGGCCCGCCTCGACTTCCTTGCGGGCATAGGCCAGCATCGCACCGGCCAGAACGTCCTTGGCCTCGGCATGGGTCGGCACACCGAACCCCGGCACGTCGATCCCGATGATCCGCACGCCGTCGATTTCCTTCGGCAGCAGCCGCAGCGGCACACCCGAAGCGGTCGGCACGCACAGGTTCGTCACGACGACCGCATCATATCGGGCAGGATCGGCGATCTTGTAAACCGCTTCGCGGATGTCCTCGAACAGCTTGCCGGTGACCAGCGTTTCGGAATTGAAGGGCACATAGCCGACCGAGCGGCGCGCGCCGTAGAAATGGCTCACAAAGGTCAGACCATAGACGCAGCAGGCCGAGCCGGACAGAACCGTCGCCACGCGGCGCATCCGCAGCCCGACGCGCAGGCTGCCAAAGGCCGGGCACATGGATTGTGGCCGGTCATGCGGCCCCATCGGGTAGTCCGCGCGGAACTTGTCGAGCAGTTCGCCATTGCCCGCCGTCCGGGCCGCTTCCTCCAGCGTCGCCGCACCGGCATGACAGCCGAAGCCGTCGCCCGCTGCGGGGTTCACCGCAAGATCGGCCATATCGGCGCCCTGCTTGCCCTCGATCACATCAGCCTCATGGGCGGTGTCATATGTGACTTCGCCGGTCACCGGTTCGCCTGCGCTTGCGCCGCCAGATGCGGGCAGCCCTGCGGGGGCATCATCGTCGGCGCGGCCTGACGATCCGGCTGCGGCGCAGGCATCGGCTGGTGCCCCTGCAAGCGGGACAGGCCCTGATCCAGAATGTCGAGTTCGCACAGATCAAACATCGTCATACACCACTTCAAGAGATTGTTTCGCCTTGGCATTCTTGCCGCGCATGTCCGCATCGGTCGCCGGGACCAGCACGAAATCCGCGCCGGTATCTTCGGCGGAGAACAGCGCAAGCAGCCCGTCCTGGGTCAGCGCCTTCGGATGGCCCGGCGGCGCGCTGGCGACATTGTCGCCGAGTTCCGCGAAAAGGGCGCCCCACTGGCTCTTGGCCGATCCGACGATCTGATAGTTCGCGGATTTCTTCCGCAGATCATCGTCCTGCGGGATCGAGGCAAGGATCGGGATACCGACTTCGCGGGCGAAGGCTGCCGCCTCTCCGGTGCCGTCATCCTTGTTGATGACCAGCCCGGCGACACCGACATTGCCGCCCATCTTGCGGAAATATTCGACTGCCGAGCAGACATTGTTGGCGACATAAAGCGACTGAAGATCGTTCGACGCGACCAGGATGACCTTCTGCGCCATGTCCCTCGCGATCGGCAGACCGAAGCCGCCGCAAACCACATCGCCGAGGAAATCGAGAAGGACATAGTCGAAATCCCAGTCATGGAAGCCAAGCTTTTCCAACAGCTCGAAGCCGTGGATGATGCCGCGCCCGCCGCAGCCCCGGCCAACTTCCGGCCCGCCAAGCTCCATCGCGAAGACGCCGCCGCGCTTGAAGCAGACATCGCCGATGGCGACTTCTTCGCCCGCCAGTTTCTTGCGCGACGAGGTTTCGATAATCGTCGGGCAGGCCTTGCCGCCGAACAGCAGCGACGTTGTGTCGGATTTCGGATCGCAACCGATCAGCAGCACCCGTTTGCCCTGTTCGGCCATCATGTGGCTGAGATTGGCCAGCGTGAACGATTTTCCGATGCCGCCCTTGCCGTAGATCGCGATGATCTGGGTCTTCTTGGTGGGGGCGGACTGAGGCACTGCCAGCGTCGGCTCGTTCGCTTCATCGCGAAGGCGCTGGTCGTAGTCGTCCTTGAAATTCGGAATATCGAGGGTCATGCAGTGGCACTCCAATCAAGGATCATCTTCAGGCAGGAACGGTCTTCGAATGCCACGCGATAGGCATCCGTCGCATCGGCAGCGGGCCGCGTGTGCGTGATAAGACCGGAGAGGGACAGCGCGCCGCTTTCGACCAGCGCGCGTGTGGCGATGAGGTCGTCAGCCGCCCATTCCGCCGCGATCCTGATCCGCGCTTCCTTCATGAAGGCGGGGGGAAAGGCGAAGGACAGCGGCGCGGCATAGAACCCGGCAAGGACGATCTCGCCGCCCTTGGCGATGCGCCCGATCAGGGTATTCAGCAAAGCCGCATCGCCCGTCGCATCATAGATGCAGCGATAATCACGGCGCTCATCCGCTTCAGGCGCGATCACATCATAACCGATGGCACCCTGCGCGCGGTCGGGGTCGATTTCCCAGACCGTCGGTTCCGGCGCACCGGCGGCGATTGTCAGGCGCGCCAGCAGGCGGCCCAGAACCCCGTGCCCGACGATCAGGTCGGGGGGTGACTTTTCCATTCCGGCCATCGCATGGCGGGCGGTGGCGGCGAGCGCGAGCAGCGCGCCCTCGGCACCGAAACCGGCGTCGATCCGGGTCGCCCGCGCGCCGTTGGTCACAATGCGCTGTGCCGCGCCGCCGAACAGGCCCCGCGCGCCGTCATAGCAATTCGCACCGGGAACAAAGACCCTGTCGCCGACCGAAAAGCCCGATTCCGCGCCTGCCTCGACCACTTCGCCAGCGGCCTCGTAACCCGGAACCAGTGGGTAGCCCATGCCCGGAAAGGGCGGCATCTCCCCCGACCAGAACAGCTTTTCCGTGCCGGTGGAGATTCCCGACGATGTGATATCGACAACGATGTCAGCGGCTTGCGGTGCAATCAGAGACAGCACACCGAGGTCGAGATCCCTCGCCCCTTTCAGTATGACTGCCTTGGTTCGCACGCCGTTTCTCCCCATCTGAAGCTGCGATTGAGGCCGAGTGTGACTCGGTTTCCAGCTTGTCTCTTATCTGTAACATTAGCCTGACAGTCCGATATGTCAAACTATTTGGACAGTGCGGAAAATAAATGTGTCAACTTTAGCTGACAGATGTCACGACACTGGTGATGAAGGGGCGACCGGTCTTCAGGGAGCGGATATCGCTGAACCCTGCCTGCGCCAGAAGCTGGCAGATCTCTGCCGCCGACCGCGCCCTGCCAGTGCGCATCGCCATGCAGTAAAACGCGAAATAGACATCGCCAGCGCGGCTCGGTGCATCGCCGCCGGTCATCGGCTCGGAGATGATGAGCCGACCGCCCTTGGGCAGGGCCTCACGTGCCGCCGACAGCAGCCGGGCCACGGTTTCATCGGAATGATCGTAAAGCACCCGCACCAGACTGATTGCATCGGCACCGCTGGGCAGAGGCCCGGTGCGGAAATCGCCAGAAACGACAGTGGCCCTGTCCCAAAGACCGGCTGCACGAAACCGCGCCTCCGCCGCCGGTGCGACCGCGGGCAGGTCGAGCAGGATCAGCGACAGACCGGGCGTTGCGCGCCCCGCCGCCTCCAGAAATGCGCCGCTGCCGCCGCCGACATCCATCAGCCGATGAATCCTGGTCAGCGACACGGCGCGCAACGTCTCCTCGGCCACCATGATCTGGCTGCGGGCCATGAGGTCGGAATAGCGGTCGGCATCCGCCGGGTCGGTCGCCCCTGCCGCGCCGAATACATAGGGCCAGAACGCGGCCAGTTCCGTCTCCGTCTCGCCCCGCATGAATGCCGCCGGGTTTTCGAGGTCACGGTAAAGCACCCGGTGATGGCGGATCATGTCGGTCAGGCCGGGGGCACCGATCAGCGCCGCGCCCTTGCGGGACAGGCCAAAACCGTCATCCGGCAGGATATCGAGCAGACCAAGCGCCGCGCCCGCCTTCAGCAGGACCAGCATCCGATCCGGGGGAACGCCTGCCTTCGCTGCCAGGCTGCGGGCGGTCAGGTCGGTGCCGCGCAGCGCGTCAAGCGTGCCAAGTTCAACCAACGCCATCAATGCCTGCGAATGGACGAACCCAGCCACTAGATCGAACAGTGCCTCGCCATCACGCCGTGCGACCTGCCGCGCGAACGGCAAACCGGCAGCCCAGGATTGAAAGGCAGGATCCGCCACCTTGCGATTGCGCCAGCGCCGCCATGAAAACCAGCCCCGCCGTGGCTGCCCGCCCTCCGCCATGTCGCTGGCCGACAAGTCAGACCCGCGTCTTGGCAGGCGCCATCGGGGTCAGACGTTCCGCAGTGGCGCGCACCATTTCCGCCAGCGCGGCCTCTCCGGGGCAGTGGGGGATCGACGATATGGCACCGGCGAGCGTGTTCTTCAGCCGCGTGATGGCCCCGGCGACACCCAGTTCTGCGACCGCATTCGGGCGGTCATGGATTTCATCCTGCCCGGCGGGCTTGCCCAGCGTTTCCTCGTCGTAAAGCGCGTCGCGCAGGTCATCAGCGATCTGGAATGCTTCGCCGATCCGCGCACCAAGCTCGAAC
The DNA here is from genome assembly GCA_964352385.1 of uncultured Candidatus Planktophila sp. Classification (GTDB taxonomy): domain Bacteria; phylum Pseudomonadota; class Alphaproteobacteria; order Rhodobacterales; family Rhodobacteraceae; genus Pikeienuella. The sequence goes on along the minus strand of CAYGRU010000085.1, from coordinate 2,091 downwards.
CACGGGTCGGCATCCTGCCCCGCCGCGATCGCACCCATCTGCGTGGCCGCGATGAACAGCGCGCCGGTCTTGGCCTGATGATAGGCGGAAAGATCGACCTTCGGCTCGCTTTCCCAGCCTTGCCCGGCGCAGATACCGCCGGGCATCCCGGATCGCTTGCCAAGCGCGAGGATCAATTCCAGCCCCCGCGCAGGGTCGCGCTGCGCAGCCTTCGCCAGAACCTCGAACGCCATGATGATGAGGCTGTCGCCGGTCAGCACCGCCAGCGGTTGGCCGAATGCCTTGTGGACCGAAGGCTTGCCGCGCCGGATATCGGCGTCGTCAAAACAGGGCAGATCGTCATGGACCAGCGATGCACAATGGATCAGCTCCAGCGCTGCCGCCGCCGCATCCGCCATTTCCGGCTGGCGGTCGCCGCAGGCCATCGCAACGGACAAAAGGATCGTGGGCCGGATCCGGGCACCGCCGGGCGTGACCGCATATTCGAGTGCGGATGCCAGCCGGGGTGGCGTCGGGGCCTGCTGCCCTGCCAGAATGGCCGATTTCATCGCTGCGTCGATCCGGCTGGAAAGTCCCATTTTCGGCCCTCTTGATCAGGCGTCCAATAAATTGGACGGTCAATGTGTAAATTACAGTGGACACTTTGGAGCGGTGAGTCAACGATAGGCTGCATGAGCAAACCGGCATCAGACAGCGGCAAGACAGTCATCATCGGGGCCGGAATCGGCGGGCTGGCGTCAGCCTTGCGGCTGGCCGCTGCCGGGCTTGATGTGACGGTGCTGGAACGCGCCGCAACACCGGGCGGCAAGATGCGCGCCCTTCCGTCGGCTGCCGGGCCGGTCGATGCCGGGCCGACGGTGCTGACGTTGAAGCCGGTCTTCGATGCCCTGTTTCAGGACGCGGGGGAGCGGATCGAGGATCATGTGACCCTGATCCGCGAAGACATCCTCGCGCGGCATTTCTGGCAGGATGGCAGCACGCTGGACCTTTACGCCGATCCCGAACGCAGCACCGATGCGGTCGGGCAATTCGCGGGCCTGAAGGCGGCGCGCGAATTCCGGCAATTCACCGCAGCGGCGCAGCGTCTGTTCGAGGCTTTCGAAGGCCCGGTCATGCAGGCCGCTGCGCCGCGTCTCGGCCCCCTGACCGCCCATGTCATCCGCCATCCGGCACTGATCCCTGACATGGCCCCGCATCTGACGCTGGCGCAGAATCTTGCGCGACGGTTTTCCGACCCGAGGCTGGCGCAGCTTTTCGGGCGCTACGCCACCTATGTCGGCGGATCCCCCTATCAATCCCCCGCCATCCTCAGCTTGATCTGGCATGCGGAGGCGCAGGGCGTCTGGCGGGTGAAAGGCGGGCTGCATGGGCTTGCGGCGGCGATTGCGAGACTGGCCATCCGCAAGGGCGCGCGGTTTCACTATGATACGCATGTCGATGCGATTGACGTGCGGGGCGGCAAGGTGGCCGGCGTGGATGCGGCGGGCCGGACCTTTGCCGCCGACCATATCGTGTTCAACGGCGACCCGGCGGCGCTGCGGCGCGGGCATCTGGGCACTGCGGTGCGGGATGCGATCAAAGCATCCGCAACCGCGCCGCGCGCATTGTCCGCCTATGTGTGGAGCTTCGCCGCGCAGCCGTCCGGCCCTACGCTCGCTCATCACAACGTCTTTTTCGGCCGCGACCCAGCATCGGAATTCAATGATCTGAAATCCGGCCATATGCCATCGGACCCGACCTTGTATATCTGCGCCGAGGATCGCGGCAGCGGTGCAACACCACCGCCGATGGAGCGGTTCGAGATCATCATGAACGGCGCGCCGACCGACCGGGCCGCGCCGCGCGACGCGATAGAGGAGGCAGCTTCATGCCACACGCTGACATTCGGCACATTGGCCCGCGCGGGCCTCGCCTTCTCGCCGGTGCCGGACCCGTCGGCGCTGACCACGCCGCGCATGTTCGACAGCCTGTTTCCCGGGTCGGACGGATCCCTTTACGGGCGGAGCCCGCAGGGCATGATGGCGGCGTTCAAGCGGCCACCGGCGCAGACGGCGGTGCCGGGCCTGTATCTGGCGGGGGGCGGGGCGCATC
>CAYGRU010000084.1:0-8474 GCA_964352385.1 uncultured Candidatus Planktophila sp. | reverse complement strand
GCGGGGGGTGGAGGCGGCGGGGGGCGATCATGTCATCCTGCGCACGTCGTGGGTTTTCTCCGCCCATGGCCGGAATTTCGTAAAGACCATGCTGCGGCTGGGCGCGGATCGTGCCGAATTGGCGGTGGTCGATGACCAGATCGGCGGCCCGACCCCGGCGGCGGCCCTCGCCGATGCCTGCCTCGGTATTGCGCGCGCCTTTCACGATGAGCGCGGCATGACCGGAATCTATCATCTTGCAGGGGCACCGGGGGTCAGTTGGCACAGCTTTGCCGAGGCGATCTTTGCAGAGGCGGGGCTGAACGTGAGTGTCGCGCCGATCGCCACAGCCGCCTTTTCGACACCGGCCCGGCGTCCGTTGAATTCGCGGCTCGATGGATCGGCATTGCTGCGCGACTATGGTATCGGGGCACCGGATTGGCGCGCGGGCCTGCGCGATGTGCTGAAGGACCTGACATGAAACGCAAGGGCATCATCCTCGCCGGAGGGTCCGGCACCCGCCTGCATCCGCTGACGCTGAGCGTCTCGAAGCAGCTTTTGCCGGTCTATGACAAGCCGATGATCTATTACCCGCTTTCGGTGCTGATGCTTGCCGGGGTGCGCGACATCGCGATCATCACCACGCCGCAGGATCAGGCGCAGTTTCAGCGGCTTCTGGGCGATGGCCAAAAGTGGGGTATGCGGTTCGAATTCATTGTGCAGCCCAGCCCGGACGGGTTGGCGCAGGCCTATATCCTCGCGGAGGCGTTCCTTGATGGCGCGCCTTCCGTCATGGTCCTTGGCGACAACATCTTTTATGGCGATGGTATGCCTGACCTACTGGCGCGGGCCAATGAACAGGCGGTGGGCGGCGCTGTCTTCGGTTATCGCGTGGCGGACCCGGAACGATATGGCGTTGTCGAATTCGATGCTGACGGCAAGGCCCTGTCGATTGTCGAAAAACCCGCCACGCCGAAAAGCCGCTATGCGGTCACCGGGCTTTACTTCCTCGACAGCGAGGCCCCGGCGCGGGCGCGGGCGGTCACCCCGTCGGCGCGCGGCGAGTTGGAGATCGTGACCCTTCTGGAAAGTTACCTCGCGGATGGAACGCTGAGCGTGGAGCGGATGGGCCGCGGCTATGCCTGGCTCGACACCGGCACCCATGACAGCCTGATCGAGGCGGCGGAATTCGTGCGCACCATTGAACGGCGGCAGGGGTTGAAGATTGGCTGCCCGGAGGAGGTCGCGTTCGAGAATGGCTGGATCGACGCCGCCGCCCTGCGCGATCTGGCAGCGCCGATGACCAAGACCGAATATGGTCGCTATCTGATGCGGATCGCAGGGTAGGGGCTGGCCCATCAAGGGCAGTCAGGCTGTGCCTTTTTTCCCCGATGGCGGCGTTGAGCCTTTCATTCGCTCGTCACATATGCGTTCTATGCCTCAATAATAGGCACGCACCCATGTTCACGTGCCAAGAGGAGGAGCCTTCCCATGTCGTCACCGGCCACCGAACCGACCTTTCGTCAATCCGTCGATCTGATGTTCAACCGCGCCGTCGCGCTGATGGACCTCAGCCCAGGGCTGGAGGAGAAGATCCGGGTCTGCAATTCCACCTATACGGTGCGATTCGGGGTGAAACTGCGGGGGCGCATCCACACCTTTACCGGCTATCGCTCCGTCCATTCGGAACATATGGAACCGGTGAAGGGCGGCATCCGCTATGCCGACAACGTGAACCAGGACGAGGTCGAGGCGCTCGCGGCGCTGATGACCTATAAATGCGCGCTGGTCGAAGCACCTTTCGGCGGATCAAAAGGCGGGCTTTGCATCAACCCGAACGAGTGGACCGAGGACGAACTGGAGCGGATCACCCGCCGTTTCGCCTATGAGCTGATCAAGCGCGACCTCATCAGCCCGTCGCAGAACGTGCCCGCGCCCGACATGGGGACGGGGGAGCGGGAAATGGCGTGGATCGCCGATCAATACAGCCGCATGCACACCACAGATATCAACGCCCGCGCCTGCGTGACCGGCAAACCGCTGTCCGCCCACGGCATCGCCGGGCGGGTAGAGGCGACGGGCCGCGGCGTGCAATACGCGATGCAGGAATATTTCCGGCACCCGGAAGATGTGGCGAAATCCGGCCTTTCCGGCACGCTGGCGGGGAAGCGGGTTATCGTTCAGGGCCTCGGCAATGTCGGCTATCACGCCGCGAAGTTTCTGGAAGAGGAAGACGGCTGCCTGATCGTCGGCATTATCGAGCGGGACGGGTCGATCCACGATCCGAAGGGCCTTTCGGTCGAGGCGGTGAAGGCGCATCTGGCCGAACATGGCGGCGTGAAGGGTTATCCCGGCACTACATACGACGCCGATGGTGCGTTGTTGCTGGAGACCGATTGCGACATCCTGATCCCGGCGGCGTTCGAAGGTGCGATCAACCTGTCCAATGCCAGCCGGGTGAAGGCGAACCTCATCATCGAGGCGGCGAATGGCCCGGTGACGGCGGGGGCGGATGAAATCCTGCGCAACCGGGGCTGCGTCATCATCCCTGACATGTATGCCAACGCGGGCGGCGTGACGGTCAGCTATTTTGAGTGGGTCAAAAACCTCAGCCATATCCGGTTCGGCCGGATGCAGCGGCGACAGGAGGAAGCCCGGCATCGTCTGCTGATCGAGGAGATGGAGCGGATGACCGGCAAGGAAGTGTCCGACCGGTTCGAGGAACAGTATCTGCGGGGCGCTGATGAATTGACCCTCGTTCGGTCGGGCCTCGAAGACACGATGCGCACCGCCTATCAGTCGATTGCCGAGGTGTGGCGCGCGCGTGAGGACGTGACCGATCTGCGCACGGCGGCTTACCTCGTGTCCATCGGGCGGGTCGCGATGGCCTATCGGACGCTGGGGCTTTAGAGGCGGCGCGCAGACGGAGACTGGTCAGGCGGCGCGGCGCGCGCTATGTGTTGCGCCATGTCACACACGCTTTTCATCGCTGCTGTCGTTGCCTGCCTCGTCGTGCTGGGCGTTCTGATGTTCGGCATCTTCTCGTTCGCGCGGGGCGGCGAATTCAATCGCAAATACGCCAACAAGATCATGCGCCTGCGGATTGTCACCCAGGCGATTGCCGTGGTGCTGATCCTGCTGGCCGTACTGGCGGCACAATCGGGAAGTTAGGGGCAGACATGGTTGTTCTGAACAGAATCTATACCCGGACGGGCGATGCCGGGGATACCGCACTTGGCAATGGCGCACGTGTTGCGAAACATGCGCCGCGCGTGACGGCCTATGGCACATCGGACGAAACCAATGCCGCCGTCGGGATCGCGCGCCTCCATGCGTCGGGCGAGATGGATGCGGCATTGGCCCGAATCCAGAACGATCTCTTTGATCTGGGGGCCGACCTCTGCCGCCCGGATATGGAACGTGATGCCGAGGCGGCGCATCCGCCGCTGCGCATGACGATGGCGCAGGTCACGCGGCTCGAATCGGAAATCGACTCGATGAATGCGAATCTGGCCCCGCTCCGCAGTTTCGTGCTGCCGGGCGGGTCGGCGCTGGCGGCGTATCTTCACCAATGCCGCACGATCTGCCGCCGGGCGGAACGTCTGACCACCGAACTGGCGACGCTGGAGGATGTGAACGAGGCGGCGTTGAAATACCTGAACCGTCTGTCGGACTGGTTCTTTGTCGCCAGCCGTGTGGCGAACGACAACGGGGCACAGGATGTCCTCTGGGTGCCGGGTGCCAACCGCTGATCTTTTGTCTGGACAGGTGCGGGCCGGGCGGTTGCCGCCGCGTGATGCAGCAACACGCGGCGTGACCTTCAGATGCCTTGATCGGCTTTTCTGAAAACTCAGAATGGCGTCATGGGTGCGTGGTCATTCTGTCGCAACGGCTTACGCTGCTGCAACTTCTGGCCATTCCGGTCGTTAGCATCTTGGTATCGGTGAGGATTTTCTGGCCCCGTATCGCCGGTCGCGCGCCGCAGGGCGTCGGGTTACTTCATTCCGGCGGTATGTTAAGGGCACCCTCGGAATAGAAAACCGGAGGTTCGACGTGTCGTCCATTGCATCCCTGAAAGCGGCCCTTGGGGCTATCGTCGCAGTCCTTGTCATGCTGATCGCAATGCCAGCGGTCGCACAGGACAGCGCGGCATCCGCGCAGGATGGCATGCCGACCGCCGAGGCGCAGTTGCTGGTCGATATCCTGCGGGATGATGCGAAGCGCGCCGCGCTGATCGAGCAACTTGAACGGGCGGATGCCACGACGACCGAACCCGTCGCCGCACCGCCGCCGCCGGAATCCCTGTCGCGGCAGATCGCCGAATTCACCAAGGCGACTGCTGAAAACGCGATGCAGAGTTTTGCCGCGATCACCGATCAGTTGTCCCGTGCGCCAGACATCTTCAACACGCTGTCCGCTGACCAGATCGCGATCCTGATCGACGCGTTGCAGGCGATGGCACTGGTGATCGTCGTCACCACGGTCGTCTATCTGGCGCTGCGGTGGCGGGCAAAACGGCTCTATCGCTCGATGGGCGATACGACTGCGGATGCCGCGTTCGGCAGAACCCTCGTGGTGCTGATCGCATCCGCGCTGATCGACGCGCTGCTGGTCGTGATCGCGTGGGCGGCGGGGTATCTGGCGGCGCTGATCTTCACCGGTGAGACGGGGGAGATCGGGGTGCGCCAGTCGCTTTACCTCAATGCCTTCCTCATCGTCGGCATGGTCCGCGTCGCGATCCGCACCATCCTGTCGCCCACAACCGCGGAACTGCGCTTCGTGTCGATCCCCGATAGCGGTGCGCAGATGATGGCGCGCTGGTTCGGTGTCATCGCCACCGTGCTCGGCTATGGCCAGTTGTTGCTGGTGCCCATCGTCAATCGGCAGGTGTCCGACGATGCCGGGCGTGGCGTGTCCACGCTCGCGGCGCTGATCGCGATCCTGATTGCCGTCGGCATGGTGATCCGGGGTCGCCGCGCCGTCGCAGCATGGATGATCGGCGAGGATGCGGAGGAAAAGCGCGGCATCACCCGCTTTCTGGCGCGCAACTGGAACATCCCGGTTTTCATTTACCTGTTCGCCCTGTTTCTGGTCGTCGCGACGCGGCCAGACGGGGTGATCTGGCCGGTTCTGATCACTTCGGCCAAGGTTCTGGGCGCACTGGTCATGGGTGTCCTCATCTCGGGTGCGATCACCCGGTCCAGCGCACGCGGGGTGCATGTGCCGCAAAGCGTCAGGATGCGTCTGCCGCTGCTGGAACGCCGCCTGAACACATTCGTGCCGCGCGCGTTGCTGCTGGTGCGCATGGTCATCATCGTGGTCGTTGTCGCGGTCGCGCTGGATGCCATCGGCGTGGTCGATGTATCGGCATGGCTGGACGGCGAGGTCGGCGTGCGCCTGACCGGGACGTTGGCATCGGTGGTGATGATGCTGCTGTTGTCCTTTGCGATCTGGCTCGGCCTGTCGTCATGGGTGGATTACCGGCTGAACCCGGAATTCGGGTCGGCCCCGACAGCGCGCGAGACGACGCTGTTGTCGCTGCTGAAGAACGCCGCGACCATCGTGTTGATCGTCATCACCATGATGTTCGTGCTGTCCGAAATCGGGATCGACATCGCGCCGCTGATCGCCTCTGCCGGGGTGCTCGGGCTCGCGATCGGTTTTGGCGCGCAGAAGATGGTGCAGGACATCATCACCGGCATCTTCATCCAGTTCGAGAACGCGATGAATGTCGGCGATGTGGTCACGCTCGGCGGCATTACCGGAACGGTGGAACGGCTGACCATCCGGTCCGTCAGCCTGCGCGATCTGGAGGGGGCGTTCCATATCATCCCGTTCTCCTCGGTCGACATGGTGTCCAACTACATGCGCGATTACGGCAATTTCGTCTGCGACATGGGGATCGGGTATCGCGAGAATGTCGAAGAGGCGAAGCAGGCGATGCACGATGCGTTCGATGTGCTGCGACAGGACCCTGCGATGGACGCCAACATCCTCGGCGATCTGCAATGGTTCGGGGTGCAGAGCCTTGGCGACAACGCGGTCGTGCTGCGGGCCCGCATCAAGTGCATGCCGGGCGCGCAATGGGCGACGGGCCGCGCCTATAACGAGATCTGCAAGCGCATCTTCGACGAGCGGGATATCGAGATTCCGTTCCCGCACCAGACGATCTATTTCGGTGTGGACAAGAAGGGCGAGGCCCCGCCGATGCGGATGCAGGTCGAACGGGCGGTGACGACCGAGTGATCGGCGTCAGGTAAAGATCTTGCCCCGGTTCAGCACGCCCGCTGGGTCGAACGCCTGCTTCAGCGCCCGCATCGCCGTCAGCGCGGCGGGCGGCAGGCAGCGCGACAGCGCCTCCATCTTGTCTTCGCCGATGCCGTGCTCGGCGGAGATGGCGCCGCCGAAATCCTTCACGCCCTGCTCCACCGCCTTCGACACGGCGGTTTTCAGGTCTGGCGTGAACTTTGAATCGGATGCGGCGGACAGGTGCAGATTTCCGTCGCCCATGTGGCCGAGGCAGTGAATGTCGATGGTCGGGTCGATCGCGCGCAACCGTGCCACCATCCCGTCGTGATAGGCGTCGAGTTGTGACAGCGGCACCGAAAGATCGAACAGCAGCCGGTTGGCGATGGCACGGGATGATCCGCTGTCCTCGCGGATGCGCCAGAGGTCATCGCGTTCCTTTCGCGACTGTGCCGCGAGCGCGTTGATGATCGTGCCATCCTCCATGAAAGGTGCAATCCGGTCGAGCGTTTCATCCTCCCCCGCATCGGTTTCATAAAGCGCATAGACCGGCGCATCGGCGATGGTCAGAACATGCGACAGGCCGAGCGCGTCTGCGTTGAAGGCCGCCCATGATTTCCACATCAGTTCGGCGCGCAGCAGCATTTCGCCATCCTGCAAGGCCCGCATCACCCGGAGCGCCGCCGCCGCATCCGGGCAGGCGGCCAATATGGTCTGGCCAATGACGGGCTGCTTTTCCAGCCGCAGCACGACCTTGGTGACAATGCCGAGCGTGCCTTCGGAGCCGCAGAAGACCTGCTTCAGATCATAGCCTTCATTGGCCTTTTTCACGCGGGTCATGTCGGAGATGACCTCGCCGGAGGGCAGCGCGACCTCCATCCCCAGCAACCGGTCGCGCATCATGCCGAATTTCCACGCCTCCATCCCGCCCGCATTGGTCGCGATCATGCCGCCGATTGTGGCGGAGCCGCGGGCGGCGATGTCGATACCGGGCATCAGGCCATGCGCGGCGGCGGCCTCCTGCACTTCCTGCAAGGTGGCACCGGCTTCGACCACGGCGATGCGTTCTTCGGGGCTGATCTCGACGATCCGGTCCATGCGTTCGGTGGACAGGATCACCTGCCCCTGCCGCGTCCGCGCCGCGCCGGACAGGCCGGTGCGACCGCCTTGGGTCACGACGACCGTTCCCGTGGCTGAACAGAGTTTCAGGATCGCGGCGACCTCCGCCGTGTCGGCGGGGCGCAGATAGAGGTCCGCGCCGAGGTTCAGCGGGTCTGCGCCCGCGTCCAGATTGGCGATGCGATTGGCCCCTAGAACATGATCCGGCCCAACGATTTCGGTCAGTGCGTCCTGAACGGTGCGGTCGATCATGCTTTGGTTTCCTCTGGTCGGTTCATCGGCGAAATCTGTGCACCGAAACCGGCGTGAATCAATGGTTTGCAGCACATCTGGCAATCAAAAAGTTGACCTTTACGTTAACGTCAACATATAAAGCGCGTGGCACTGCGGCGATTCGCGGCCCGCCGGGGTCGCAATCAGACGATGACCTGCGGGCCGATCGGTCGTAGAACGCCGGATATGAATCGCCCTGGTCCGCCATCCTGCGGCAACCAAGGCCTGGTAACGGAGAGATGCGCAATGAAGGTGCTGGTGCCTGTCAAACGCGTGATCGACTATAACGTGAAAGTGCGCGTCAAAGCGGACGGTTCAGGTGTCGATCTCGCCAACGTGAAAATGTCGATGAACCCGTTCGACGAAATCGCCGTCGAACAGGCGATCCGCCTGAAAGAGGCCGGTCAGGTCGAAGAGATCATCGTCGTTTCCATCGGTGTGAAACAGAGCCAGGAAACCCTGCGCACCGCGCTTGCGATGGGCGCTGACCGCGCCATCGTCGTGGTCGCCTCCGAAGACACCACCAAGGACATCGAGCCGCTCGCGGTTGCCAAGATCCTCAAGGCGATCGTCGACGAGGAAAAGCCGGGTCTGGTGCTGTGCGGCAAGCAGGCCATCGACAACGACATGAACGCGACCGGGCAGATGCTGTCGGCCCTGCTCGGTTGGAGCCAGGCGACCTATGCGTCCGAAATCGAAATCGCTGGCGACACCGCAAAGGTGACCCGCGAAGTCGATGGCGGCCTTCAGGTGATCGAGGCGAAGATGCCCGCGATCATCACTGTCGATCTGCGTCTGAACGAGCCGCGCTATGCGTCGCTGCCGAACATCATGAAGGCGAAGAAAAAGCCGATGGA
>CAYGRU010000083.1:0-9789 GCA_964352385.1 uncultured Candidatus Planktophila sp. | reverse complement strand
GGTGCCGGGGGCGGTGCTACGGCAACCTGCGGCGCTGGCGCAGGGCCGGGTTCGGGTGTGGCAACCGGTTCAGGCGGCGCAGCTTCAGCCGGTGTCGGATCGGGTTGCGGCGCGGGGGCAGGATCGGGCGCAGATGTCTGCGCGGGCGAGGTTGCAGCAACCTGCTGGTTCCCATCCGATCCGGGTGCCGTCGCAAGCGAAAGCCCGACCGCAAGCGCGCCGGAAAATCCAAGCCCCAACAGCGCCCCGAGCCAATAAGCGCCCCGCCCTGACATCTTCTTCGCCATAAACTCTACCTCGCCGTTCCACGCTTCACACTACACGCATCCAGAGATGCTGGCAGCGGAGGGTCCGCGAAACCGTAATCCGCTTCCGGGATCTTTGGTTTCGAGCCAACGATGTATGGCCATTTTTTCGCTTAGGTCCATCCTGAGCACCTGAAAAGGACGCTAAAATTCGCTTTTTCCCCTGATTTGCGCAAGGCACAGCGATTTCGCGCCGATCTGTCCGACGCTGCCAGACCCATGCCGCAAAAAGAACAGGGCGCGTTCATGGGCGTCCAACAGAATTGTTCGCTATTGTTAACCAGGTTCTAGGAACGCGGGTGGATCGACCGCCACATATCGCAGCGACGACGGATTTGCGCAGCGCAGAAGCCTCCGGCTACCTGAATGCAGATCTGAAGAGCTTTCAGCCACCATGACAGCAAGAACCGGCCGCGGAAAAGCCCACGGCCGGTCTTGATGCTGCAACGGTGGCTGGCAGATCAGAACTTCAACTGCAACTTCAGGAACCCGCCGTGGGATTGGCTGTCTTCGGCGAAGCGTCCCTGATATTCGGCCCGAACGCTCAGTTCCTCGTCGCTGAACACGACAAACCCGGCGGCAACCTCACCGAAAAGATCATCCCGTTCAACGCTGGTCGTAAAGGTCAGTGGCGATGCGCTGGCGGCGAAGCGCGCGGTTGTGTCGATCGTGTCTTCGCTCAGCACGGTGGCCCCGACCCTGACATAGGGGCGGATCTTCATGCCCTCATCCAGTTCGAAATCGCCGCCAAATTCGACGGACGGCGATACTGAAAAGAACGTCTCGCTTTCCGAACTGACCTGCAGATTTGCCGCCCCGGCCCCGGTTTCGGTAAACCCGTCGCGGCTGACATGGGTGACGCCACCCTGAATCTGCGGTTTCACGTAAAGGCCATCGCCAACATCGAACAGATAGGCCGCGCGGGCGAGCAACGAGAAATCGTAGATCTCGAAATCGCCATTCGCCACCGCGCCTGTCACCAGCGTGCGTTCGGTATCGGAGAACGTGACGCCCGCTGCCGCCGATATGCCGACCATCATCGGGCCATCGACATATTTTGCCGAAACCCCGGCATGGACGCGGTTGCCGTCGAACTGAAGACCTAGATCGCCCGTGCTGTCGATGGTCGTGAACCCGATGCCCGCCCCGAGGCGGATGTGGTCGTCCACGATGAACTGTCCGCCCGCAGCCACGGAAAAGAGGTTTTCGTCACCGCCCGGATTTCCGACCCGGCCATCGCGGTCGGTATAGCTGCCGCCGATGCGGGTCCAGCCGCATTGGCCTTCATCAATCGCCGCATTCGGCCCCTCGCCCACCGCGCAGGAGAAGAGGCCGGAGCCGAAACCAAGCCCGCCGATGAGCGAAGAGAACAGCGGCGCATTGAAATCCGATCCACCAAGGCTGGCATAGATCGCCTCAAGTTCCTCGATCGATGTGGCAGACAGGGCCAGCGCCCGGATGTCCGCGAGTGCAGGATCGTTCAACACATTGTTGAGGAATTCGCCAAACGCGACCCCGTTTGCGGACAGACCATCGTTCGAAAGGGTCGGATCGACACCAGGGCCGTCCGGGTCAACAGGATCAACAGGTTCGACCACCGGCGTGAAATCGGTGGTGACGGTGACGACCACCTCGTTATCGACGATGTTCGCCTCTACCGTTGCGGCGACGCTGTCGGTGCTTGCGGTCAAGGGCGGGGCGTCGGCCTGTCCAAGTCCTTCCATCGGACCGACCGCATTTTGATTGTTCGCATATTCGTTGATCGTGCCACTGGTCGACCGGATCACCACATGATCGGTTTCGCCGGTGCGGGTGATGTTCACGACATTGACGTTGATATTGCCATAAGCGCTGACATTGTCGCGCACGGTCACGAGGTCGGCACCTTCGATGGCCGGGTCGATGTCGACTTTCAGGATGTCGTTGCCATCGGCAGCGAAGAGCTGCAGCCTGCCATTCACCACCACATTGTCACCCGGCACGCCGTTCTGCATGTCGATCGTACCAGAGCCGCTGATGCCCGTTCCGCCGGGATCGGTCGCGTTGATCGTGATCAATCCCTGTCCGGGCATGCCGCCGGTGCGCAGGGTGCCGCCGGGGACGACGCCAATAACGTCGCTGCCCTCACCATAGAACGTGCGGCTGCCGTCCAAAATCACCCCCCTTGCGGAGGTGATGGTAAGATTGTTGCCAGCCTGAAGAACGCCGCCATTCAAGATGAACACCTGACCGAAATCGCCATCAAGGGTCAGGCTGTCATTGTCGGCGAAAGTGGCCGTAGTAGACGGTGCTATGAACCCGTCTGGGGGCTGCCTTTTCTTGTCCGGTGTTATTGAGAATCTCTCGAAGCCGGTGAACTTGCTTCCCGTGATCATGGAATCCGCCGTGACCGAAATGGCATCATCCCCGAAGGCACCGCCACCGTACACTATGCCCAGATTGGTCAGGTCACCGCCGGATGCCTCAAAAGTATCGCTTCCGTCGCCGAATCTCACGTCTCCGCTGATCGAACCGCCAGCGTTCACCCGAAGCCTTGTGCTGCCGCCATTATCCTCGAGCGCCACACCGCTGTCACTGGAAAGCGACCCGTTCACAGTCACCTGAATATCGCTGTAAAGTCTATATTCGTCGCCCACATGGGAAAGACTGACGCCTGCACCGTTTCCGCCCGTCACATCACCACTGATATTGATGGATGAATTCGTCGAAAACATTCCCCCGGTATAGTTCTGTGAAGAAAGGAAAATTCCGTTTTCCGCGCCGCTGACATTGTTGACATAGAGCGTTGAGCCGGAAAGCGAGCGGGCGAAGATGCCGTCCCCCGATGTCGAACTGACCGTGCCGGACGAGGTGATCTCGGTATAACCCGACCCTTTGTGAAGCGCCCGTATCCCGGAATATGTCTGCGCGGCGGGTGCCTGTGTCGAGGAGACGTTGCCGGCGTCGATATAGATGGCGTTGGTATTGCGCGCCACTGCATAGACGCCATGCTGAACGGCGGATATCGTTGCGCTGGACGTGTCCACCATCGTGTCGCCGAAACCGTTACCACGCGTGATGCTAACGCCGCGCCCCGTGGCCGTGATTGTGCCGCCAAGGGTGACCGAAGCTTCCCCATCGGTATTCAGCGACACAGCGGTGTTAACCATGCCCCCTGCGGTGATGTCGCCGGTGATCGTCACATCCGCCGATGTCAGTTGCGACCGAGAGAGGATCGTGGTCCCGTTGATGGACTGAAAAGAGCCATCCGATTCCACCACAAGCGTTCCCGAACCGGCGACAAGAGCCGAACGCCCGGCAACGATCACCGATCCGTTTTCATCCGTGAAAGTGGCGTCGTTTCCGAACAGGTTCAGTCCGTCAAAGTTTACATCGCGGGAGGTGTCCAGCCCGAAACCCGGTTCGGTCGATACCACGATGGGATTGCCGTTGCTGAGGTTCTGCTGAACATCGTTGACTGCATCGGCAGGACCCGAACAGACAATGGCGTTGTCAGGGCCGACGCAACTGCCTGCAAAGGCCATGCGCGGCGCATATGCACCCGATGCAACAACAATAAAGGCCCCGCTGGCCATCAGCCGCGCGCGTCCGTTGATTTTCGTCATGACCATCCCCACAGGTTTAAGCACAATTCGTGTCTGTTTGTGCGTAAGATGCCGTGCCCGGACATCACCAATATTGGGGATAGGCCGTCGGAATTTGCATTCCTACACAGGTTGCTGGCCCGCTTTGCAATCCTGACGCGATTGCCTCGTGCCAACTTCGCCGTGATGGTGTTTCCGTTCAGCCTTCGGGCGTGCTTCGGTCGTCTCGCCGACAGAGCACTTCACATGGAGCGACGTCAGATTCGGGCGTTCCAATCGGGCGCGCACGCCCCTAAACCACTGAAAACACCTGTATCGACCATGTTTTTTTGACATGGTTCACTGCACAAGACATATAGAATGCGTGAGGGGTAAGGGGTGTGATGGAAGAATCGTCTGAAAAGAATAGTCTAAGCGATGCGTTGATCGAACATGTCTATGACAGTATTGCCGAGCCAAGCAATCTTGTAGATTTCTTGAATGCGTGGGAGGTCTATGTCGATGATCTGATCGCCAACTCCACCATTTTCATGTCAGAAGAGGCGAGCGGACCGAACGATGCCGCGCTTCATGCCACTTTCACGCGTGGCATGTCCATTTTCAATCGGATCGGGCGCAGCAATTCCGCAGGACGTGACCTGCAAACGCTGGTCGACTCCCTCGCAGGCATCAGTCTGGTGACAGACAAGGCAGGCAGAATTCTTGCGTTGAACAAGATGGCCGTTCAGGCAATCCAAAGTGACATGGATCGGGGTGATACCCCCCTGAACACCTGGATCATCAACCGGATTCAGGGCTGGCGGCAGAACACTGGCGGGGCAAACGCGACCTTCCTCTTTTCCCGACAAGTGTCGGAGCATCACGACCTTCAACGCAGCTTGCTGACCGTTCTGGTCGGAACCTCGACCGGAACGTCCGAAAACCCGGATGATGAAAACACCTATTATCTGACCAGTTCGGTCGATCTGATGGTCGGCGACGATACATCCTCGGCGATCCGCGATGGGTTCAATTTCAGCCAGGCCGAAACCGAGATCGCCCTGCGGATCATGGAGGGCGACCCCCCCGCAAAGATCGCGGCGGAGCGGGGCGTATCGCTTCACACAGTACGGGCGCAGATCCGGTCACTGCTTGCCAAGACCGAAAGCCGGGGCCTTCCCGATCTTGTCCGGGTGCTTTGCAGTTACGCCGTCAAGCACGCATCGCTGGCGGCCAATCTTGATTTTCGCGGATTGAACCGATCGGTCGTGAATGTCTCGATCGAACGGTCCTTTCGGCTCAAGGATGGCCGGGTCATGCACTATCGGGACATGGGCGACCCGCAGGGAACGCCGGTTCTGTTTTTTCACAGCATCATCTGTGGCACCGAACTGACCGAACATGCCATCGAGACGTGCCACCGTGCAGGCTTTCGCATCATTGCACCGGCGCTGCCCGGATACTGGAAATCCAGCGCCAAACAGGGCGTGCGGCGTGAAGATTTGTTGAAATCGAACGCCGCAGATTGCGCGGAACTGCTTTCCGACCTCAAGATCAACCAAGTGATTGCGATGGGACACATTGTCGGAAGCGTCAGCGCGCAGGCTTTCGCGGTCTATATCCCGGCGATGGTCAGCGGTGTCCTGATGGTGGGACATGCGGGACATTTCGATCCGGCATTCTTTCGGGGCATGGGGTCCGTCCACCGCGTGATGGGCAAGACGATCATGTATGCGCCAAAGGCGCTGTCGTTTATCGTCCGGGCGGCCATCGCACTGATCGACGCCAATGATGAGGAAAAGCTCATCAGGGCGACCCATAATCCATCAGAGTTCGACAAGCTGGCGCTCAGGCGTCCTGACATCAAGGATGTCGTCGTCAGGGGCATTCGCGAAGGTGTGGCCCAGGGCGGTGACGCGTTCACGCAATACAGCGAAGTGTCGATGATGGATTGGTTGCCTCACGCGCGGCGCTTGACCTGCCCGGTGACGATCATGCAGGGAAAGCGCGACGAGTTGATCACCGAGAAGTACTTCACCCCCTACCTGAAGGCGAGGCCGGATGCGAACCTGATCGCACTGGAGGATGCCGGCAAATACATGCTGTATTCCCACTGGCCGGATGTGCTCAGCACCCTTTGCGATTTGAAGGACAAGAGCTGAAGCGGTGCATCTGAATGGAAAGCGTGGCGGTGGTGGCGGGGCACAAGTGGCCGCACCGGACGGGCCATCGCATCCCTTTCTTTCCCCTGATGATGACGCGCCATAATGTGCCGGATATGTGGCCCCGCGCCACTTGCGATAACCGCCACGCCCGTTCTTGACCTGACCCGCAGCCTCGGCGCATCAATAGCTACGGCCAGACACCGGGACAGCGCGCGAATTGGGCGAGCGCCGGGGAAACATGAATGGCGGAATGGAGGGGTCATGCTGCTGCTGATCGATAATTATGACAGCTTCACCTATAACCTCGTCCACGCGCTTGGCGAGCTGGGCGCGGACACCGTGGTCAGGCGCAACGATGCCCTGACGGTGGAGGAGGCGCTCGGCATGGGGGCTGAGGCGATCGTCATCTCCCCCGGTCCCGCCACGCCGGACAGTGCGGGCATCTGCCTCGACCTCGTGCGCGCTGCGCCGGATCATCTGCCGATCTTCGGCGTCTGCCTCGGCCATCAGACCATCGGACAGGCCTTCGGCGGCAGGGTGATCCGCGCACCGAAGATCATGCACGGCAAGATCAGCCCGATCCATCACATGAACACCGGCATCTTTCACGGCGCGGAACAGGACCTCGCCGCGACCCGCTATCATTCGCTGATCGTGGAGCGGGAGAGCCTGCCCGATTGCCTCGAAATCACCGCCGAGACAGCAGACGGCACCATCATGGGCCTGCGCCACAGATCGCGGCCCATCCACGGCGTGCAGTTTCACCCCGAAAGCATCCGCACCCTCGCGGGCAAGGGCCTGATGCGGACCTTCCTGTCGCTTGCCGAAGTCACGCTGAAGAAAGCCGCCTGATGCCAGATACCCTTCGCAGCCTGATCGGTGCTGCCGCCGATGGCCCCCTGCCCCGCGCCGATGCCGAACGCGCCTTCAACGCGATCATGTCCGGCGAGGGCACCCCGGCGCAGATCGGCGGCTTTCTCATGGCGCTGCGCACGCGGGGGGAGACGGTGGACGAATATGCCGCCGCCGCCGCCGTCATGCGCGCGAAGGCCACGAAGGTCACGGGCGGCGCGGATGCGATGGACATCGTCGGCACCGGCGGCGACGGCAAGGGCACGCTGAACATCTCCACCGCCACCGCCTTTGTCGTGGCGGGCGCGGGGGTGAAGGTCGCCAAGCATGGCAACAAGGCGCTGTCGTCGAAATCCGGCACGGCGGACGCGCTGACCGAAATGGGCGTCAATGTGATGGTGGAGGCTCCGGTCGCGCAGCGCGCACTGGCGGAGGCGGGCATCTGCTTCATGATGGCCCCGATGCACCACCCGGCGATGCGCCATGTCGGCCCAGCCCGGGTGGAACTTGGCACCCGCACCATCTTCAACATCCTCGGCCCGCTGACCAACCCCGCGGGTGTGCCCCGGCAGTTGACCGGAGCATTTTCCGCCACCCTGATCCGCCCGATGGCGGAGGTGCTGCTGGCGCTCGGCTCCACCCGCGCCTGGCTGGTGCACGGGTCCGACGGCACGGACGAGCTGTCCATCGCCGGGCCGTCCGCAGTCGCGAAGCTGGAAAACGGCGCGGTCACGGATGACGAGATCGTGCCGGGCGACGCGGGCCTGCCGGTGCACCCGTTCGAAGCGATCATCGGCGGCACCGCCCAACAAAACGCCGCCGCCATGCGAAGGCTGTTCGATGGCGAGGCGAGCGCCTATCGCGACGCGGTGCTGCTGAACGCAGCGGCGGCGCTGGTGATCGCCGATGCTGCTACGGATTTGAAGCAGGGGGCGGAGATGGCTGCGGAGAGTATTGATAGTGGGAAGGCGAAGGGGAAGATCGAGGCGTTGGCGAAGTTGACGAATTGAATGGGTTGTTTTCGGACTATCATTGTGGGTAGCCATTTGAGGAATCCTTTCGTCGCATCAAGTTTGTTAGAAAGGGATATCAGCGCCCAGGAGCATTGGAACAATGCATTTTTTTCGTTGAAACTTGGAAGGGCATATTAACCTGATTGCAAAATTGGCAGAAATAGCTAAAATAAGAACTCCACTCAGCTTGAATCAAATTGTCTCAACTGAAAAAATTGAGAGGGTCCTCGCAGGAGCTTCGTAATTTTCAAATTTTATGGAGAGACAAAATAGAAACCCTTTTACCCTCTGAAATTAGTATCT
This sequence comes from uncultured Candidatus Planktophila sp., assembly GCA_964352385.1. GTDB lineage: Bacteria > Pseudomonadota > Alphaproteobacteria > Rhodobacterales > Rhodobacteraceae > Pikeienuella. The sequence continues at coordinate 1,588 of CAYGRU010000083.1, read as the reverse complement.
TGGATGCCTTGGCCGCGGGCACAGTCAGATTTTTTCCTTCGGATAATCAATCTGATGAGACTCCTATTGTCATTCGTGGTCTGTTTATAAGAAATTTACTTTTAGGCAAGCTGGGACCAAATCTGATGCCCCCGAGCGGCCTTGCTATCCAAGGTGCACATATTATTGGAGACATCGACTTACGCGGTTGCAATGTAAATTGGCGAATATTGCTTGAAGATTGTAAAATTTTGGGAATTATAGATTTCTCTGGCGCCACAATCGTTGAGCTTGTCCTCACTGGAACGTCCGTGGAGCGACTTTGCTTGAGCGAGATCAATTGCAAAGGAAGTATCGTTCTCAGCTATGGCTTTCGAACACTATATCCAGTGATAGCGCGAGGGGCAAAAATTGGCGGCCAACTTGGCTGTTCTGGGGGTCATTTTCTTGGTTATCCGCTCGCAATTTCCATTGAATCTGCCAAAATTGAAGAAGCTTTCTTTTGGCGGCACGTTAAGGATTTGTGGGGCATTGTGGACCTAACGAATGCAAACGTTGGCTGTCTTGTCGACGATCCTGATAGCTGGCCATCGAAGGGCAAGCTCAGATTGGCTGGCTTCACGTATGGATCGTTCGAAAGTAACACCTCTACGGATTACTATGATCGACTTGACTGGCTTGAGAGGCAATACAAACCTCACCTAACTGACGATTTTAGGCCGCAACCATTCGAACAGTTGGTGAAAGTTCTACGGGCGACTGGTCGCGAGGTCGAAGCAACGAAGATAGCAATAAAAAAGCTGCATTTTCAGCGAGATTCCGATTTCTTTCGCCGGAACCGAAAAATAAATGCCCTGAACCAAAAGATCAGAATAACAAGCAATATATTTCATCGGGCAATCCTCATAAACGCACTAAAGCAAGAGCGTAAAATGAGCCTCTTAAACGTAACTTTGCTTTTTGTTGCCAGCTTTAATTGGTTCACGTGCACCTTGTTTTGGGCGTTTGCGGGATACGGGTATCGACCCGCACGATGTATTTTTTGGTCCGCTTTAATGATTGCAATTGGTGGATTTGTATTTTCCGACCTATATGAGAGTGGAAACATCGTCTACGTTATGCAGAACTCGATGTCGGACTACTCAGGACATGAAGCCACTGTACCAATCTTTTATCCTATGGCGTATGCTGCCGATACGTTCATACCTATTATCGACCTGCGTCAGGCTTCAAATTGGGTCTTGATAGATGGAAAAGGTGAGCCTATTCGACCATTTCTATTTTTCTATTGGTGTTACATCTTCTTAGGCTGGGTCTTTGCTGCAATCTTTGGCGCTTCAGTAACCGGGCTTGTACGGAAATGATCGTCCGCTGCGACATGGCCACTTCAGTATGATCGAGAACGGCTCAAGGTCCGCGAATGGTCAAAGTCAAAAAGTCAGCTATGTTTCTGAGCCGCCTAAGGCAAATAACAATACCTTTTACAAGGCGACCATCGAGTTCCTAGGATCGCTAAACACCTCATTTACAAGAATCTTTTTCCCAAACAAAATCTAATTGTTACAGACCCTCTCGTGCGGGAACAGTCGCCCCCCCCACATTCCCCATC
>CAYGRU010000082.1:0-10810 GCA_964352385.1 uncultured Candidatus Planktophila sp. | reverse complement strand
GGATGGCAGTGAGGGAGGATGCGCATTGCCGCGCCGCCCCGGCCTTGCGCCGGGGCCTCGACATTCAGCGCGCCAAGCCGTTCGTCGGGGTCCCGGCTCAGGGCCGGGACGACGGGGGTAGCGAGGCCTACCCCTCCCCGACCGCCTTCACCACCGGCACGGCCGCGACCGGCTCGTCGAATTCGAAACTCTCCAGCCGTTCCGCCCGGCCGCCGGCCTTGGCGGCGCTGATCTTGATCTTCTCCACATCCTGCCGGGCCTGTTCGAAATGGCGGTCGAGATGGCCGACCCGTTCCACCATCCGCTCCACATCCTTCGTCAGCATGGCAAGTTCCGACCGGATCGCCCCGGCCTGTTCGCGCATCCGCGCGTCCTTCAGGATCGCCCGCATCGTGTTCAGCGTCGCCATGCAGGTGGTGGGCGACACGATCCAGACCCGCCGCGCGAACCCCTCGCGCACCACGTCGGGAAAGGCGGAATGCAGTTCGGCATAGACCGCCTCGGAGGGCAGGAACATCAGCGCGCTGTCCGATGTCTCCCCCTCCACGATATAGCGCTCGGCGATGGCCTTGATGTGGGTCAGGACCGCGGCGCGGAACAGGCGCGCCGCCTCCAGCTTGGCGCGGTCGCCGGCGGCGGCGCGCAGGGCCTCGTAAGCCTCCAGCGGAAATTTGCTGTCGATCACCATCGACCCCGGCGGGTTCGGCAGGCGGATCAGGCAATCGGCCCGCCGGCCATTCGACAGCGTGGTCTGAAAGGAATACGCGTCGGGCGGCAGCGCCTTCGATACGATATCGTTCAACTGGATCTCGCCGAACGCGCCGCGCGCCTGCTTGTTCGACAGGATGTCCTGCAAGGACAGCACGTCGCCGGACAGTTTCTCGATATTGGTCTGGGCCTTGTCGATGGCGATCAGGCGTTCCTGCAATTCGGTCAGCGACCGGGTGGTTTTTTGCGACGATCCGTGCAGGCTTTCGCCCATGTTCTTTTGCACTTCCTCCAGCCGCCGCTCCATCGTCTCGATCATCTTCAACTGGGCATTGGCCTGCGCATCCGCGACATGGCGGAGGCCGCCGGTCAGTTGCTGCTGGCCCTGATCCAGCGATTGCACCGCGCCGCCTAGTTGTTGGATCGCCATCGCCAGTGGTTCCGCCGCCCGCGCGCCACGCCGTGCGGCGGCAAGCGCGAGCAGCAGGACCAGCAGGATGACGACCATCGACGCCATGCCGATCAGCAGGATCAGCGTCATGGGGTCGGAAAGGTCGAGGTTCGCCATTCAGCGCCGCCCGAACAGGCGTTCGATATCCGCCAGTTTCAGTTCCACATAGGTCGGGCGACCGTGGTTGCACTGGCCGGAATGGGGTGTCGCCTCCATCTCGCGCAGCAGGGCATTCATCTCGTCACCAGAAAGGCGGCGACCGGAGCGGACGGAGCCGTGGCAGGCCATGCGGCTCAGCACCGCCTCGATCTTTTCGGTGACGGACCGCGACGCGCCCTCACTGTCCAACTCGTCCGCCACATCGCGGACCAGCGCAGCGGGGTCGCAGGCGCCGAGGATCGCGGGGGTTTCGCGCACGCAGACCGATCCGCCGCCGAAGGGTTCAATGGCAAGGCCGAGGCGGGCGAGGTCATCGGCGATGGCCAGCACGCGGTCGGCATCCTCTGGCGAAAGATCAACGATCTCTGGCAGCAGCAACGCCTGCCCCGCCGCGCCCTTGTCAGCCAGCGCATGTTTGAACTTCTCATAGACCAGCCGTTCATGCGCGGCGTGCTGATCGACGATCACCATGCCGGTCGCGGTCTGGGCGATGATGTAATTTTCGTGCACCTGCGCCCGCGCCGCGCCGAGGGGGCTCGACTCAAGATCAGGCGCATAGGCGGTTGGCGCATGGGCCGTCGGGGCCTCGAACCCCGCGAGCGTGGCGTGTGCGCCATCCCGCCCCTGAAACCAATAGGCAGCCTCCGCCATGCCCGGTGTCGGGTGGCGGGTATAGTCGCGCTGATATTGATAGGCGGGCGCGTGCGTCGGGGTCTGGCCGAGCGCGCCGGGGGCGAAGGCCTGCAATGTTTCATTCGCCACGGTGGTCGACGCCCGATGCCCCGCCGCCGCCAGCGCGTGGCGGAGCGCGGATACGATCAGGCCCCGCGCCAAGGCGGGTTCACGGAACCGCACCTCGGTCTTGGCGGGGTGGACATTCACATCCACCCGTTCCGGGTCGCAGTCAAAGAACAGCGCCGCCGCCGGATGCCGGTCACGGCTGAGGAAATCCGCATAGGCGGCGCGCAGCGCGCCCAGCAGCAGCCGGTCGGTGACGGGGCGTCCGTTCACGAACAGATATTGCTGCCGGTTCGATCCGCGCGAATAGGTCGGCAGGGCGGCCCAGCCGGTCAGGCGCAGCCCCTCCCGCTCCGCATCAATCGGCAGGGCGTTTTCGGCGAAATCCGCGCCCAGGATGCGCCGCAACCGGCCAAGCCGGGCATCGAACAGATCGCCCTGCTCCGCCTCTGCCCGAAACAGGACGCGCGGCGCATTGTCCGACACATCCGACAGGGTGAAGGCCGTGGCAGGCGCGGCCATCGCGAGGCGTTTGATCGCCTCCGACACTGCCTGCGCCTCCGCCTTGTCGCTGCGCAGGAATTTCAGGCGCGCGGGCGTGGCATAGAACAGGTCGCGCAACTCAACCTCTGTCCCGATGGTCCGCGCGGCGGGCCTTGGATCGTCCAGCGCGCCGCCCCGCGCCTCGATCGACCATGCGCCCGATGACCCCGGCACGCGTGAGGTGATCTTCAGCCGCGCGACGGCCCCCATCGACGGCAGCGCTTCACCCCGGAACCCGAAGGAGCGGATGTTCAGAAGGTCCGATCCGTCGATCTTGGATGTCGCGTGACGCTCCAGCGCCAGCGGCAATTCCGCCGCCGTCATCCCGTCGCCATCATCCGCCACCCGGATCAGCGTCTTGCCGCCATCCGCGATGGCGATGTCGATCCGCCGTGCGCTGGCGTCGAGCGCATTCTCCACCAACTCCTTCACCGCCGCCGCCGGACGTTCGATCACCTCGCCCGCCGCGATGCGGTTCGAGGCGGCGGCAGAGAGGCGGCGAATGCGGGGTTCAGCCGATATATGGTTGTCAGGGGCGTTCATGCCGCAAGGGATAGCATGACCCGATGCGATTCCGCCATGTCCCCTGACGGATTTTTGTGGCGATCAGAGTGCGGAATACCGCGCGGCAAGGTCCTTCATGGCCGTGCGATAGGGGAACGGCCCATGACTGATCCGCGCGACCCCGGCAGACGCAAGCGTTGCCGCATCGGGCGCGCCGGGCATCGCCATCGCATTGATGGGCAGAGGTGACGCGGCGCAGATATCCGCGATCTGATCGGCATCGGTCAGGCCGGGAATGAAAAAACCGCTGGCCCCGGCCTCGGCATAGGCGGCGGCGCGTTCCTTCGCCTCCGCGATCAACGCCGCATGGCGGGCCTTGTCAGGCTGTTTCAGGAACAGGTCCGTCCGGGCGTTAATGAAGAAGGGTATCCCGACTGCATCGGCTGCCCCGCGCATGGCCGCGATCCGCGCCGATTGCCCGGCGAGGGGGTGGAGGCTGTCACCGCCGACAATCTGATCCTCGAAATTGCAGCCCACGACGCCACTGGCGATCAGGCGCGCGGTATTGGCCGCGACGCCCGCAGGCTCCCCCGCATAGGCACCCTCGAAATCGACCGTGACCGGCACATCGACCGCCGCGACGATCCGCGATGCGATCCCGATCAGCAGGTCGAGCGGGATCGCCTCGCCATCGCCGAACCCCTGCGCCGCGGCGACGGACCAGCTTCCTGTCGCGATGGCTGGTGCCCCCGCCTCGGCCACGGTGCGCGCCGATCCGGCGTCCCAGATGTTGTAAAGCACCAGCGGCGAGCCGGGCCGGTGCAGGGCGGCGAAGGCGAGGGCTTTTTCGGACTGTGTCATCGGGCATTCCTTTTCATCGCGTTTCTGGCGGCGTTTGCGCCGATGGCCCAAGCCATACCCTGCGCACATGACATTCTTGGCATTGCCTCAGTCAAGCGGCAGCGCGGTTGCGCCGAACACCGTGCGCAGCGCGAAGGATGAATGCATCTGCGCCACACCGGGCAGGCGGGTCAGGTGGCGGCGATGGATCAGCGCGAAATCGTCACTGTCGCGCGCGACCACTTTCAGCAGGTAATCCGCCGTGCCCGCCATCAGGTGACATTCCATCACATCGGGGATCAGCGCGACCGCGCGTTCGAACGCATCGAGGATTTCATCCGACTGGCCCGAAAGCGTCACCTCGACGAACACCGTCGCGCGCCGTCCGATGGCGCGGGGGTCGAGCATCGCGACATAATCGCGGATCACGCCCGTCGCCTCCAACCGTTTGACGCGGCGGTGACAGGCGGAGGCGGACAGATTCACCCGCTCGGCAAGGTCGGCATTGGTCAGACGTCCCTCGCGTTGCAGAAGCGTCAGAATACGCCGATCTGTCGCGTCCAGTTCGGTTGTCGGCAGGTTCATGCGCATTGCCCCGCTATCGTCGAAGAAGCTTCGATCCTTTCTGCATTGCACACAAGGAATACGCAAGGACATGCCAGCGTGAATTGCCTAAAAAAGCAGCAATAAATCATGCCAGAGGAGGTTCCCATGCTGATTGGCTGCCCGAAAGAAATCAAGAATCAGGAATATCGCGTCGGGATGACACCCGCCGCCGCCCGCGAGGCCGTCGCGCGCGGTCACAAAGTCATCGTTGAGACAAAGGCGGGCGCGGGTGCCGGTTTCCCCGATGCGGACTACACCGCCGCCGGGGCAACCATCGTCGATACCGCCGCCGAGATTTTCGCCACCGCCGACATGGTGGTGAAAGTGAAAGAACCACAGCCGGAGGAGCGCAAGCAACTGCGCCAAGGGCAGATCCTGTTCACCTATCTCCACCTCGCGCCAGACAGGGCGCAGACGGAGGATCTCATCGCCTCCGGTTGCACCGCCATCGCCTATGAGACGGTGACGGACCGCGCGGGCGGTTTACCGCTGCTCGCGCCGATGTCGGAGGTCGCGGGGCGGCTCGCGCCGCAGGTCGGGGCGTGGTCGTTGCAAAAGGCGAATGGCGGGCGCGGTGTGCTGATGGGTGGCGTCCCCGGCGTGGCCCCGGCAGAGGTGGTCGTGATCGGTGGCGGCGTCGTCGGCACCCATGCCGCAAAGATCGCTGCCGGGATGGGCGCACGGGTCACGATCCTCGATCTGTCATTGCCGCGCATGCGCTATCTCGACGATATCTTCGGCGGCGCGGTCGCCACCCGCTATGCCTCGCGCGGTGCGACGGAGGAGATGGTGCTGTCTGCCGATCTGGTCATCGGCGCGGTGCTTGTGCCCGGTGCGGCGGCCCCGAAACTGGTCACGGCGGCGCATATCCAGGCGATGAAGCCCGGCGCGGCCATCGTCGATGTGGCGATCGACCAGGGCGGGTGCTTTGAAACCTCGCACGCGACCACCCATGACGACCCGATCTATATCGTTGACGACGTGGTGCATTACTGCGTTGCCAACATGCCGGGCGCGGTGGCCCGGACATCGACCATCGCGCTCGGCAATGCCACCATGCCCTTCATGCTGGCGCTGGCCGACAAGGGCTGGAAGCAGGCCTGCATCGACGATCCGCATCTGGCCGAGGGGTTGAATGTGCATGACGGCAAACTGACCTATTTTGCGGTCGGTCAGGCGCTGGGCATCGATGTCATCTCGCCGAAGCTGATCTTGCGCTGATGCGCGGCGGGGTCATCCGGCAAACCTTGTGATCCAGCTTCGGATCAGGGCGCGCTGCACGCGGCGCGCCCCATTGGCCCAGCCCTTGGCACCGGGCGGGCTTTCGACCGTGGGGTCCGCTGTGGCGGCCCGGCGCGGCACATCAGCGGCGATGATCGCAAAGGCGAGTCGCCGCCCGGTTTCAAGGTCGATATATCCCGCCAGCGCACTGGTGAAATTCAGCGTGCCGGTCTTGGCGCGCACCGTCGCTGCGATCGCGGGCTCTGCCTCGCCCTTTTCGAGATAGGGTCGCATCGGCAACAACGCGCGCAACGTCGCCCCCCGCCCGCCATCAAGCGAAGGGAAACCCCGCGCCTCCGCCGCGATCAGCAGATCGGTCAGACGTCGCACGCTGGCGCGGGAATCGCCGCTGAGCCCGGAATGGTTGGTCAGCGCCATGCCCGGATCACCGGGCGGGAATCCCGCAAACCCGGCGGCCCATGCGCTCATCGCCTGCCCCGACGCCGACAGCGTGTCCAGCCCGCCACCGGACGCGCGGGTGGCGCTGAGGCCCACAGCCTCCGCCGTCAGATTGGTGGAATAGCGCAGCATGTCTGCCAGAATGTCCGACAACCTGCGGCTTTCGATCCGGGCGGTGACTTCGGCAACCAAGGGTGACGGTCCCGGCGCGGCGGGCGGCAGGGTCAGCCCCGCCTTGTCCGCCAGATCGCGCAGCACCCGTCCGGCATAAAGCGCGGGCTGGCGCACCGGCAGCCATCGCGCCCCCGATTGCCCCATCGCCCCGGCGCGGACGCGCCAGTGTTCCTCGCCATTCATCGGGACATAGTCGAAGGCGGGGCTGACGGTCGTATCCGCCACAGCCACCTTCACGGCATCGGTCGGGGTGCTCAGCGTGTCCGACCGTGCCAGAACGTCGATGGCATATCCGGTGCCGCTGCGTTTCCATTCGACATGCACCCGGTTGAAATTCAGGTTCACCCCGCTGATCGACGGGTTGTAGGATGCGACATCGGGCTGGGTTTCGTCGATCTCCGGCTGATAGGGGATCAGACTGTCATCCACCAGAAACCGCCCCTCGACCCGGCGCAGCCCGTCGCCGATCGCCCGAAACAGCAACAGGTCGAGCGCGGCCGTATCCACCTCCGGGTCGCCGCCACCCTGAAGGATCAGATCGCCCTTCAACGTGTCGCCGACACGGGTGCCGACTTCGACAAGGCGGGTCTCGAACCGGTGATCGGGGCCGAGCGCGGACAGGGCATAAAGCGCAGTCGGCACCTTGGCGACCGATGCGGGCGGCAAGGGAAGGTCGGGATTGCCCGCCTCCAGCACCTGTCCGGTGGCGACGTCGACCACGATGAAGGCGATATCGCCGCTGAGTTCAGCAGCAGCGGCGATGTCCGCGCCGGTCGGCACTGTGATCGCAGGCTTGGGCCGGGGTGCGGGCGATGTCGAAGGCGCATCCGCCAGCCCCGGCAGGACAAAGGCCAGCGCCAGAAGCGCGGCGATACCGCCGCGCCGCGACATCCGTGCGATCATGGCCAATCCCCCTTGGCCCGGATCGCCGATGATGACTGGTCCGACATCGGGCCGGTCAACAGGGCCCATGCGGGCGCAGGCAGATGGCTGAGGCGACCCGCATCGGCCCGTGGCAGGCGATAACGCCGAAAACTCAGCGCGGCGGGGGACAGCCCGGCGCGCACCTGCTGGCCGGGGCGGGCCATCACGCCGACCGGGAACTGTTCCATGATCCAGCGCCAATCCTGCCAGTGGTGAAACCCGGCGAGGTTGTCCGCCCCCATCAGCCATGTAAAATGGACAGAGGGATAAAGCCGGAGCAGCGCCGCAAGCGTATCGGCGGTATAACGCGTGCCGAGGCGGACCTCGATATCCGTCACCGCCACCCGGCGGCGGGGGATGATCGCCCTGCACGCCGCAAGCCGCCGTTCCATATCCGCCGGGCCGCGTGTCTTGAGCGGGTTGCCGGGTGATACCAGCCACCAGACCGCATCCAGCCGGAACCGCCGCAGCGCCCAGCGGGTGATATGCACATGCCCTTCATGCGCCGGATCGAACGATCCGCCAAGCAGGCCAATTCTCGCGCCGGGGCGCGCGGGGGGCGAAGATCTCATCCGGGAACGATCCACCTCAGAACTCGTGCGCCGGACCCTAGCGTCATTCGGTATCTGGCGGAAACAGGACATTGGCAAAGTTCCCCCGGAAAATGCAGCAGATGCGCCCTCTTCGAATTCGCAAAACTGTTATGTTTTGATGATCCTCCGTCAGCGCGAGTCAGGCAAGACACCTTGGATGTGGGGATTCAGGGTATGATGCAGTTCGCGTCCAGATGTGCGGTGATCTTGGTCGCCACGTTGTTGTCTAATTCTGGGATGGCGGCGGCTCAGCCTGCTGCGATAGCCGATCCTGCGCGTGAAGGTGCCATGCGCGTCGCCCAGAATGCGGTTGCCGAATGCACAGACATTCAGCTTGCGTCCGAAGCGCAGCCTGCCGCGTTCAGCATTGTCCGCATCCTGTCCCCCTGCCTTGCCGGACAGATCTTCAGGGTTCGCCATGCCGGTGTGGTTTTCGCCGGGATCATCAGCGCGGATGGACGCGGCGAGATCATGACACCGCTGCTCGACCGGAACACCGAGGCGGTGCTGGAGCTTGAGGATGGCCGCGCCCTGACTGTCGTCCTGTCGCACCAGCCCGGTGATTTCGACCATCTGTTCAGGATCGTCCTCAGTTGGACAGCATCTGTAGAACTTGACCTGCACCTGCTGGAGTTTCCGGGCGAATGGGGCGGGCGGGGGCATGTCTGGCGCGGCGCGCCCCGCAGTTTCGCCGAAGTGCAGGCAGGTGGTGCCGGATATCTGCAGCGTTTGCCAGCCCCTGCCAGCGGCCTGCCGAGCCATGATGTCTATACCTATTGGGCCCTTCAGGATGTCGGTGCGGTCGTGAAGGTCGCAGTGGATCATTCAACCCGAGGTGCGACCGCCGCAGCGCCGTATTGCGGCGACGAGCGGCTCGCCGCGCCTCGTTACCGGCTGATGCGGAGCGAGCGCGGCAAGGCCCTGCCACCACAGATTCGCCGCATCGCCCGTGCGCCCTGCGCCGCAACGTTGTCGGGCGTCCAGCGCCTTGCAACGCAGCCGACTGACGACCTCCGCATCTCGACCGCCCCTTGAAAAGGATACAAGTGATGTTTCAGCGCCTGATCCGCATTCTGCTTCTCACCGTGATGATCTGGCCTCAGACCAGCGTCGCGCAATCCTCGCAAACGGTGCGTCTGGTCGCCAATGAAAGCGGTCTGATCCTGATCGGTGAAATCGTCCTGTTCGATGGCGTGAACTACCGATTTCGCGCTGCTGTCGGTGAGGTGCTTGTCAGCGCCAATCAGGTTGTCTGCATGGGCGATGCGTGTCCTGCGAATGCGGTGGCGACGGGCGGAACATTCGGGATCTTCGGGTCCAACACCGTCGGCGAAACCCTGATGCCCAGCCTGATCGAGGCCTATGCGAACAGCAAGGATGTGCTGGTCGAGCGGGAACTGACCAGCGACCCGGCGCATTCCCGCCTCGTCCTGATCGGCCCGGATGACAGTGAAATCGGCACGGTCGATCTACATGCCGAAGGATCATCCACATCCTTTCCCGCCTTGCTGTCGGGCGATGCGCTGATCGGGATGTCGTCGCGCAAGGTGAAAGGCAGCGAAAGCGATGCGTTCGCAGCGGCGGGCAGCGGCCCGATCGACATTGCCGGGCGTGAACACGTGGTTGCGCTCGACGGGCTGATCATTCTGGTTTCGCAGGACAATCCTGTCAGCGCGCTCAGCCTGTCGGACATTGCTGCGATGTTTGCGGGCAAGATCACCAACTGGGCGGAGGTCGGCGGTGCGAATGCCCCGATCAACATCTATGCCCGCGACGATGTCAGCGGCACGTGGGACACGTTCAAATCGCTGGTGCTGTCACCGCAGGACGTTGAATTGTCGCCTCAGGCACAGCGGTTTCAGTCGAGCGCGAGCCTGTCCGACACCGTGGCAGCCGATCCGAACGGCATCGGTTTTGCTGGCTTCGCCTATGAGCGGAACGCGCGGTCCCTGACCCTGCGGACAAGTTGCGGGCTGGAAATTCCGCCCACGTCCTTTGGCGTGAAGACAGAGGAATATCCACTGGCGCGGCGGCTCTATCTCTATACCTCAGGGGCGCAGTTGCCGCCTGTCGCCGCCGATATCCTCGGCTTTTCGTTGTCGGAATCGGCGCAGGGCATCGTGGCACAGGCCGGGTTTGTCGATCAGGCGGTCGATGTCGGCAGACCGGACGGCGAGGATAATCGCCTGTTCGCGGCTGGCCTGACAGCAGAGGGTGCCGTTGCGGCGATGATGGCGCGCAGCATGTCGAGCGAATTGCGAGACGCCGTTCGGTTGTCGCCGACATTGCGGTTTACCGCCGATGAGCGCGATCTGGATGTGAAATCGCGCGGCGACGTCACCCGCATCGCACAGTTCATCAAGGACGAACTTGATCCGAGCACGGAACTGTTGCTGGTCGGCTATGCCGATGACAGCACCGGTATCGAAGCGGGGTTGGAATCAGGGATGGTCCGTGCGCTTCGCGCCAAGGCATCGATCGAATCCGATCTGGCATTGATCGGTGGCCCGCGGGATCGGGCGATCACGGCACTGGCCTATGGCCCGCTCGCCCCGGTGGCCTGCAATGACAGCGACAAGGGCCGCGCCACCAATCGGCGGGTGGAGGTGTGGCTGCGCGACAAGCGCTGACAGGGCGGGGATGCGCCGGTCAGACAGCACCTTTGCCAGCCTGCCACGCCGTGTTGCGATTGCAGGCGCTTCGCCGATCCGGTAAGCCCGGCACAACCTCAGATTCCGGCGGAGCATCCTCATGGCCTCTTACCAGTATGTCTATCACATGGACGGCGTCTCCAAGACCTATCCGGGCGGCAAGAAATGCTTCGAGAACATCCGCCTGAGCTTCCTGCCGGGGGTCAAGATCGGCGTGGTGGGGGTCAACGGCTCGGGCA
>CAYGRU010000081.1:0-11826 GCA_964352385.1 uncultured Candidatus Planktophila sp. | reverse complement strand
GTCGGTGAGCCGATCAACCCGGAGGCATGGAACTGGTATAACGACGTGGTCGGCGGCGGGCGTTGCCCCATCGTCGACACATGGTGGCAGACGGAAACCGGCGGCCACCTGCTGACCCCCCTGCCGGGGGCGATTGCGACCAAGCCCGGATCGGCGACCCTGCCGTTCTTCGGCGTGCAGCCGGTGATTCTGGAGCCGACAACGGGCGAGGAAATCACGACCACCGCCGCCGAAGGTGTGCTCTGCATCAAGGATAGCTGGCCAAGCCAGATGCGCACGGTCTATGGCGACCATGACCGGTTCGTGAAAACCTATTTCTCCGACTACAAGGGATACTATTTCACCGGCGATGGCTGCCGCCGCGATGCGGATGGCTATTACTGGATCACGGGGCGGGTCGATGATGTCATCAACGTCTCCGGCCACCGCATGGGCACGGCAGAGGTCGAAAGCGCGCTGGTCGCGCATCCGAAAGTGGCCGAAGCCGCCGTCGTCGGGTATCCGCACAAGGTGAAGGGGCAGGGCATCTATGCCTATGTCACGCTGATGGGTGGCGCGGCCTATACCGAGGAATTGCGGAAGGAACTGTCGGATTGGGTGCGCAAGGAAATCGGGCCGATTGCCAAGCCGGACCTGATCCAATGGGCACCGGGCCTGCCGAAGACCCGTTCGGGCAAGATCATGCGCCGCATTCTGCGCAAGATCGCCGAGGATGATTTCGGGGCCTTGGGCGATATCTCCACCCTCGCCGATCCTTCCGTGGTCGAGGACCTGATCGAGAATCGGATGAACCGGGGTTAGACGCGCCGCAAGGACAGGGTAGCCCCGCGTTTGCAGGGCTGCCCGTCAGGCGAGTGCGCCGACCATCCAGTGCAGATAGGTCTCGATCGAGAACACCGGCAGACCCGTCGCCGCCATGACCGCCACCTTGTAGGGGGGCATGTTCGTGCATTCGAACAGGATCGCGCCCAAATCCGGGTGCGCAGCCTGAAACTGCTGTGCCGCATCGACCATGTTGCGCTCCGCCTCCGCCACATCGAGCCGGATTTCATTTCCCAGGATCACGCGTTGAAATTCGCAGCCCTCGGCAACGCCGGCGACGGGTGTGCCCGGTGGAACACCAGCGGCGGCCAGATGGGCGCTTGTCAGTGATGGTGCGGAGATGGTCAAAATGCCGACCTTCCGGCCCTTTGGCAGCATCGCCTGTATCTGGGCCGCTTGTTCCAAGGCGGAGGCGGCGACCGGGACATTCAACGCCGAGGCGAGCTCGGCCCGGAACAGGGACAGAAACCCGCAATTCGTGGTGATCAGCCGCGCGCCATCCTCCACCAGTTCGCGCCCGGCCTCGATGAACGGCTCCAGCATCCCCGGGGCGCCCTTCCGGACCACGAGATCGGGCGAGGCACCCCGCACCACCTTGTAACGCACTGGGAAGGGCCACGTCTTCGCGTTGCCCATATCCCCGACGATGCGGGGAAATCGTGCCTCAAGCATCAGGATGCCCACATCGACACCGTATACGGCGCGTCCTCCTTCGGCGATCATACCCGACTCCCTGATATCCTCGTTCTGCGGAGGTTTCGCCGACCGCAGCGAAAGTGCAATATCCGAGTGATGTCGTGACAGGTGAATACAATTATAATTTATTGACAAAATGTAATTGTGTGCGAGTGTCGAATCCGCAGAGGGAGACAAAAGTGCCTGACAAAGCAGCTTCATCCGAAGGATCAGACGCGGTCATCGTGATCGGTGCGGGGATTGTGGGCGTCTCCACTGCGATCTGGCTGCAACGCGCCGGTGTGCAGGTACTGCTGATTGACCGCGAGGGGCCTGCATCGGGCACATCATATGGCAATGCCGGGATACTGGCGGCGGCATCCGTCGTGCCGGTGACAACGCCGGGTCTTCTGGCCCGTGCGCCGGGAATGCTTTTCAACCCGATGAAGCCTCTGTTCCTGCGGTGGTCATATCTTCCGCGCCTGATCCCCTTCCTGCGCCGCTATCTTTCCCATGCCAACGATGCCGCAGTGGAGCGGATTTCGCAGGGTCTGACCGATGTGCTCGGCGATACGGCGGACCAGCATGTCAGCCTCGCAAAGGGCACGGCGGCGGAACAGTTCCTCACGGTCGGCGATTATCTGTTCGGCTATCCCGACCGCGCCGCCTTCGAAGCAGATGCCTATGCCTGGCGCATTCGCACAAAGCGGGGCTTCCGATACGAGGAATTGGAGGGGGATGCCATTGCCTCCTACGATCCGGCGCTGGCAGGGCGTTTCGATTTTGTGGTGCGCTGCCCGGATCACGGGATGATTTCCGACCCGGGTGCCTATGTCACGGCGCTCTACGATCATTTCAGGGCCGAAGGCGGGGAAACTCGCATCGCGACCGTCCGTGATGTGCGGCTTGAAGGCGGCGTTGCGACGGGGATCGAAACCGATCAGGGTTTCATTGCGGCGTCGCGCATTGTCGTGACGACGGGGGCCTGGTCCGGGCCTTTGGCGCGCAAGCTCGGGGTGACCATGCCGCTTGAATCAGAACGCGGCTATCACCTCGAGTTCGTCAATCCCTCGATCACCCTGAAGGCCCCGATCATGAACGCCGCCGGGAAATTCGTCGTCACACCGATGGATGGGCGTATGCGCTGTGCGGGCGTGGTGGAGTTTGGCGGTCTTGACGCGCCGCCTTCGGAAGCGCCATTCAACTTGTTGGAAAAGCAAACAAAGGCGCTTTTCCCCGATCTGACCTATGACCGCATGGATCGCTGGATGGGGCATCGCCCTGCAACGACCGACAGCCTGCCGGTGATCGGCGCGTCGCCCGCTGCGCGTAATGTCTGGCTCGGCTATGGCCACCAGCATGTCGGCCTGACCGGTGGCCCGAAAACCGGTCGCTGGCTGGCACAACTCGTGACCGGCAAGCTTCCGAATGTTGACCTGTCGCCCTTTGCGCCGGGTCGCCCCGCCGTTCTGAAGACCTGAAACAACCACAACAGAGAGGTAAATAACATGAAACTCACAACCTTGATCGGTGCCGCCGTTGGCGCGGTTCTCGCGGTCGGCAGCGCCCAGGCGGCGGGCCATTCCCAGACATGGGACATGCCGATGGCGTATCCGGATGGCAATTTCCACAGCCAGAACGGCAAGCTGTTCGCCGAGGCTGTCGGCATCTGCACCGGTGGCGCGTTGACCATCACCGTTCATGCGGGCGGATCGCTGTTCGGCGGCGGCGACATCAAGCGGGCCGTCCAGACCGGCCAGGCGCCGATCGGCGAGCGGCTGATGTCCGCCCATGCCAACGAGAACGCAATCTTCGGCATCGACAGCGTGCCGTTCCTCGCGACGTCTTTCGAAGCCAGCGAAAAGCTGCGCAAGGCATCCGACCCGACGATGACCAAGCTGATGGATGAGCAGAACCTCGTCATGCTCTATTCCGTGCCGTGGCCTGCGCAGGGCCTCTATTTCAAGAAGCCGGTGAACAGTGTTGCCGACATGGCGGGCGTCAAATTCCGTTCCTACAACGCGGCGACGGGCCGGTTCGCGGAACTGACCGGGATGCTGCCGGTGCAGGTCGAGGCTGCGGAGCTGACGCAGGCCCTCGCAACCGGCGTCGCGGAGGCGTTCGTCTCCTCCGGCTCCACCGGCTATGACAGCAAGGTCTGGGAACAGCTGACCCACTTCTACAACACGCAGGCCTGGCTTCCGCGCAACTATGTCTTCGCGAACAAGGATGCGTTCAATGCGCTCGACGCGCAGACACAGAACTGTCTGAAATCCTCCGCCCTGCTGGCACAGGCCGCCGGCGCGGCACGCTCGCAACAGCTTGCCGACTGGTATGTCGCGCAGCTTGCGGCGAATGGCATGACCGTCGGTGCGCCGAGTGAACAGCTTTCCGCCGATCTGGCGGTGATCGGTGAGACGATGGCGTCCGAATGGTCCGCGCAGGCGGGTGCCGAGGGTGCCGCCATCCTCGAAGCCTTCAAGGCGCAGTAACACGCATCTTACAGTACCGGGGAGGGGGTGCGCCCCCTCTCCGCTCCCGCTTTCGGGCGGTGAACCCGGCGACAGAGGGGGCCGTTTCATGCTTAGACAGATGCGCCGGGGTCTCGACGGCCTCTATGCGCTTGGCGGTGCGATCGGAGCGCTGTTTCTGATTGCGATCCTTGTCATTATCGTCGCGCAGATGATCGCCCGCTGGTCGGGCATCACCTTTCCCGGCGCGACGAATTATGCCGGGTATTGCATGGCCGCCGCGTCGTTCTTTTCGCTGGCCTATGCACTGAACCACGGCGCGCATATCCGGGTTTCGTTGTTCATCGCGAAAATGGGGCGCTGGCGCAAATGGGGCGAGGTCTGGTGCTATGGCATCGCGGCAATCACTGCGACCTATTTCGCGCGCTATGCGATCAAGACAACTTACTGGACCGAAAAGCTGAACGATATCAGTCAGGGTCTCGACAAGACACCGATCTGGATTCCACAGCTTGCGATGTGTGCCGGGACGGTGCTGCTGGCCATCGCGCTTTGGGATCATCTGATCCGCATCCTCTTCTCCGCCCATCAAGGGGTGCAGGAGCCTGAAATCACCGAGGCGCGCGACTGATGGATCACTTTTCGCTGACGGCGGTCTTTCTGTTCATCCTGTTCCTGCTGCTCGGCAGCGGGGTGTGGATCGGCCTCGCGCTGATGGGCGTCGCCTTTGTCGGGATGACCCTGTTCACCACCCGCCCGGCGGGCGATGCGATGATCACGGTGATCTGGACATCCTCGTCATCCTGGACGCTGACGGCCTTGCCGCTGTTCATCTGGATGGGCGAGATCCTGTATCGAACACGATTGTCCGAGGACATGTTCCGCGGCCTCGCCCCCTGGATGGCACGGCTGCCGGGGGGATTGCTGCACACCAACGTCGTTGGGTGCACGATTTTTGCAGCGGTTTCAGGGTCTTCTGCCGCAACGCTGACAACGGTTGGCAAGATGTCGATCCCCGAATTGCGCAAGCGCGGCTATCCTGAGTTCATGACCATCGGCACGCTGGCAGGGTCTGCCACGCTGGGCCTGATGATCCCGCCTTCGCTGACGCTGATTGTCTACGGCGTGACGATCAACGAAAGCATCACCCAGCTTTTCATGGCGGGGGTCATTCCGGGCCTCGTGCTCGCCTCCATGTTCTCCGCCTACATCATCGCGTGGTATTACCTCCGCAAGGATCAGCGACCGGAGCCGGAACCGCATATGAGCCTGCGCGAACGGGTGTGGAATTCCCGTTTTCTGATCCCGGTCGTGTTGTTGGTGCTGCTGGTCATCGGGTCGATGTATTTTGGCTGGGCCACGGCGACGGAGGCTGCGGCCTTCGGCGTGATTGGGTCTCTCGTCCTGGCAGCCACGCAAGGATCGCTGTCCTTTGTGACCTTCCGGGACAGCCTGATGGGGGCGACGCGCACCTCGGCGATGATCGCCCTCATCCTGATGGGCGCGGCCTTCCTGTCGCTGTCGATGGGGTTCACCGGCCTGCCGCGCAGCCTCGCGAACTGGATTGCGGAACTGGAATTGTCGCCCTTGATGCTGATCGCCGCCCTGACGCTGTTTTACATCATCATCGGCATGTTCCTTGACGGTATCTCCTCCGTCGTGCTGACGATGGCGGTGGTGGAACCGATGATCCGGCAGGCGGGGATTGATCCGATCTGGTTCGGAATCTTCATCGTGGTCGTGGTCGAAATGGCGCAGATCACACCACCAATCGGGTTCAACCTGTTCGTCCTTCAGGGCATGACACGACACGACATCGGCTATATCGCCCGCACCGCGCTGCCGATGTTCGGGATCATGGTGATCATGGTCGGCGTGCTGACGGCGTTTCCCGAACTCGCAACCTGGCTGCCGGAACAGTTGAAAAACCGCCCCTGACCTTTGGATGCATCAGATCGAAAAACTGGTCCCGCAGCCGCATGAACTGGTCGCATTCGGGTTCTCGACTGCAAACCGCGCGCCGATCAGTTCGTTCTTGAAGTCGATGACGGAGCCGGAGAGGAACGGAAGGGAAACTTGGTCGATCACCACGGCGGCATCGCCCGCCTCGATCACCAGATCGTCGTCATCATTGCCGTCAACCAGCGAGAATTCATAGGAAAACCCGGAACAGCCGCCGCCGAGCACGGCGACGCGCAGGTTCTTTTTCGCGCCTTCCGCCTTGGCGATCGACGCAAGGCGGCGTGCGCAACTTTCGGTGACTTTGATCGGCAGAGTCAGGTCCATCGGTTTTCTCTCTCGTCCGGATCGGTTATGTGCTTCACTGACATGTAAGTTCCAGAAGCGTTGTGGGCAAGTGACCTGATGAACCGACCGCCGCTTGCCCCGTTTGCGACTGATGCCGCGAAAACGCGCGGTCGCCTTTATCGCGAGGCCGAAAGCGCCCATCGCAGCCCGTTTCAGCGGGACCGCGACCGTATCATCCATTCATCCGCCTTTCGCCGCCTGAAGCACAAGACGCAGGTTTTTGTCGAACATGAGGGCGATTATTATCGCACCCGCCTGACCCATTCGCTTGAGGTGGCGCAGATCGCGCGGACCCTGGCGCGGACGCTCGGCGCGGATGAGGATCTGGCCGAAAGCATCGCATTGGCCCATGACCTCGGCCACACCCCGTTCGGGCATACTGGCGAGGATGCGCTCCATGCGATGATGGTGCCCTATGGCGGGTTCGATCATAATGCGCAGGCGCTGAAGATCGTCACGGATCTGGAGCGGCGCTATGCCGAATTCGACGGCCTGAACCTGACATGGGAGGCGCTGGAGGGCATCGCGAAGCATAACGGCCCGCTGTTGCGCGGCCCGCAGGACGACCCGGCGCGGCTGCATTTCTCGCTGGCTGATTATGCCGCCCGGCATGATCTGGAAATGTGGACCCATGCCGGGATCGAGGCGCAGCTTGCCGCGCTGTCGGATGACATCGCCTATAACACCCATGACCTTGATGATGGGTTGCGGGCCGGTCTGTTCGGGTTGCCTGATCTGGCAGAGGTGCCGCTGATCGGGCCGGTGCTGGCCGAGGTGCAGGCGAAATATCCGGCGCTGGACCTGCACCGCACGGCGCATGAATCGTTCCGACGTGTGTTCGGCATTCTGGTCGAGGATGTTCTGGCGGAAACCAGAACCCGCCTCGCGGAAGATGCGCCGAACAGCCCGGAGGCGCTGCGTGCCCTGCCGCGCCCGGTCGTCGCTTTTTCCGTCGGGGTGGAGCGGGACTTGCGACAGGTGCGCGATTTCCTCTTTGCCCGCATGTACCGTCACCCGGATGTCACGCGGATGCGGCGCAAGGCGGCACTTGTGGTGAAGGAGTTATTCACGATCTTCACCGAAGAACCCGACGTGTTGCCCGATGAGTGGCGCGAGGCCGCGCTCCATGCACGATCCGACCAGTTGCGGGCACGGATCGTTGCGGATTACATCGCCGGTATGACGGATCGTTTTGCCTTGCACGAACATCGTGTGCTGACCGATCCGATGGCACGGGCGTAAGAGGACATTCATGGCGAGACTGGCGCGCCTGTTCGCGATTGATCTGCGCTCGCTCGCGGCCTTTCGCATCGGCCTTGCGATCGCGTCGATCTATGCGCTGTCCGTGATCGCCCCCGATCTGGCGGCGTTTTATACCGATGATGGCCTTGTGCCGCGCGCCTGGGGCACACCGCATCAGCGCGATGGCGGCCTTTCGATCCTGATGCTGTCGGGCGATCTCTGGCTGGTGTGGCTGTTGTGGGGCGTCGGCCTTGTCGCTTCGCTCGCGCTGCTTGCGGGGTGGCGCGGGCGGATCGCGGCGGCGGTGCTTTGGCTGGTGTGGTTGTCCTTCACGTCGCGCAACACGTTTGTGGTACAGGGGGGCGACCGGCTGATCGCGCATCTGTTGTTCTGGGCGATGTTCCTGCCGATCACGGCACGGTTTTCGGTCGATCATGCGCTGCGCCGCCGCGATGACGATCTGCCTGCGCAGGTGCTGTCGGTGGCGACGGTCGGCCTGCTGTTGCAGGTGCTCTATGTCTATGTATTCGGCGCATTGATGAAGACATCGCCGATCTGGATCGAACATTTTTCGGCGATCTATCTGGCGCTGCATCTCGATACATTCGTCACCGGGGCAGGGGTGATCCTGCGCGAATTCGGCCCGATCATGCTGCTGCTGACCGGCTTCGTTTATCTTCTGGAATTGTGGTCACCGCTGTTCCTGTTCTTCCCGGATCGGCGGCAGCTTGTGCGCAAGGTCACGCTGGCACTGCTGGTCGCGATGCATGTCGGGTTCAGGGTGTTTCTGCATATCGGGCATTTCTGGATGGTCAGCCTCTCGTCGCTGATGAGCTATGTTCCCGGCGATTTCTGGGACTGGCTGTCGCGCCGGGTTTGGCGGGCCGAGGTGCATCGGATGGAAATCTGGTATGATCGCGATTGCGGCTTTTGCCTGAAAGTCGCGCTGCTGCTGCGCGAGGCGTTTCTGCCCGGCACGGTGCCGGTTCGCCCGGCGCAGGACCATGCGGAGATCGGCGCCCTGCTGGCGTCGGAGGTGTCATGGGTCGTGGTGGACGGGACCGGGCGGCGCTGGCTGCATTGGGATGCGGTGGCGCTGGTCATGCGGGCGAACGCCCTGCTGCGCCCGCTCGGCTGGATCGCGGCAGGGATCGGTGCCATCGGCGTTGGCCGGCCGCTTTATGATGCCATCGGGCGCAACCGGCACAGCCTCGGTGCGCTGACACGCTGGCTGTCACCGCCCGCGCGCCTTTCGGTGCGTCTGCCATCGCTGCTGTCTGCGCTGCTCGCGGTGGTCATCGTGTTGGTTTTCGGCTGGAACCTGCGTCAGGTGGCGCCGCAGGTCATGCCGCCCTTTCCCGCGCCGCTGGAGGCGGGAATGCGCTTCATCGGCCTCAATCAGCAATGGGGCATGTTCGCGCCCAGCCCGCCAACCGATGATGCCATCCCCATCGTCACCGCCTTGGGTCAGGGGCAGGAGGGGCGCAACCTGTTCCTGATCCCGCCCGGCGCGACACCGGACAACTGGTATCAGGCTTTCCCCAGTCACCGCTGGCGGAAATATATCAACAATCTGCGGATCCTGCCCGAGGATGTGCGGCGCGGTTACCTCGCGATCTATGCTGTTCATGCCTGCAAGGTTACCGCCGAGGCCGGGCAACCGGCAGAGGCGATCCAGATCGAAATGCTGCGCCGCCGCACCCTGACCGGATACGAGCGCGCCGCGTTTCGCGACGATTGGGGCATCTGGCCCTGCCAGCAGGTGCAATAGACGGGTCTGCGCCGCTTGTCACATTCGCCTTGCCGTGAGAAGAGGTTCCGTTCCCGAACCGCATGGTGCCGCACATGAATCTTTTCGCCGATATCCGCCTGCTCGTCATCGCCACGCTCGACACCCTGAAGGGTGAGGGCGCGCTGCCGGATGGCCTCAGCTTCGATGCGGTCACGGTGGAGCCGCCGCGCGATGCGGCGCATGGCGACATGGCGACCAATGCGGCGATGGCGCTGGCGAAACCCGCCGGGGCCAATCCGCGCGCGCTCGCCGCCCTGATCGCGCCGAAGCTGGAGGCGGACCCGAGGATCGAAGCGGCGGAGATTGCCGGGCCGGGCTTCATCAATCTGCGCCTCGCGCCCTCTGTCTGGCTGGCGGCGTTGGCCGAGGCGGTGCGCAGTGGTCAGAATTTCGGGCGGGCGACGCTTGGAACCGGCAAGCGGGTCAATGTGGAATTCGTGTCCGCCAACCCGACCGGCCCGCTGCATGTGGGCCACACGCGCGGTGCGGTGTTCGGTGATGCGCTGGCGGGGCTTCTCGAATTCGCGGGCTGGGACGTGACGCGGGAATATTACATCAACGATGGCGGCGCGCAGGTCGATGTGCTCGCCCGGTCGGTGCATCTGCGGTATCAGGAGGCGCATGGCCGCGCCGTGGAAATTGCCGATGGTCTTTACCCCGGTGACTATCTCGTCCCGGTCGGGCAGGCGCTGAAGGATGCGTTCGGCGATGCGTTCCTCGACCAGCCGGAGGATGCCTGGCTGGAACAGGTCCGCAATTTCGCGACCGATGCGATGATGGCGATGATCCGCGACGACCTGAAGGCGCTGAACATCACGATGGATCGGTTCTATTCCGAGAAATCGCTGTATGGCGAGGGCAAGATCGAGGCGGCGCTTGCGTCTCTGGATGCCAAGGGCCTGATTTATCAGGGGTATCTGGAACCGCCGAAAGGCAAGGTGCCAGAGGATTGGGAACCGCGCGAGCAGACCCTGTTCCGGTCCACCGCCTATGGCGACGACGTTGACCGCCCGGTGAAGAAATCCGATGGCGGCTGGACCTATTTTGCGCCTGACATCGCCTATCATTACGACAAGGTGGAACGGGGGTATGACCTGCTGATCGACGTGTTCGGCGCGGATCATGGCGGCTATGTCAAGCGCATGAAGGCTGTCGTCGCGGCGCTGTCGGACGGGCGCACCGATCTGGAAATCCGCCTGACGCAGCTTGTAAAGCTGTTCCGCAATGGCGAGCCGTTCAAGATGTCAAAACGGGCAGGGTCGTTCGTGATGCTGCGCGATCTGGTGGATGAGGTCGGTGCCGATGTCACCCGCTTCGTGATGCTGACGCGCAAGAACGATGCGCCGCTGGATTTCGATTTCGCCAAGGCGCTGGACCAGTCGAAGGACAATCCGGTCTTCTACGTGCAATACGCCCATGCGCGGATCAGTTCGGTGCTGCGTTCCGCCGCCGAACAGGGCATCGCCTGCGATGATGCGGCACTGATGCAGGCTGATCTGGCAGGACTGGGCCATGAGGCATGGACCGATCTGGCACGCAAGGTCGCCGAATGGCCTCGCATCGTCGAGACGGCGGCCCGCAGTCAGGAGCCGCACCGCGTCGCATTCTACCTTTATGACCTCGCCGGGGCGCTGCACGCGCTGTGGAACCGGGGCCGCGAGGTGTCCGAACTGCGTTTCCTTCAGGACGCCGATCAGGCCGGGGCACCGGCGCGTCTGGCGGCGATTCGCGCTGTTTCTGTTGTCATCTCGACAGGTCTTGGTATCCTTGGCGTGACCCCGGCGACCGAAATGCGGTGAACGCAGGCACATTTGGGGTTTGAGCAGCAGGCGACCACCAGATAAGGTGGCGCAAAGAAACAGGCGCACAACCCAATGCGGGATGATTCTATCTTGGAGCGCGAGATCGTGGCCGAACCGGTCACAAAGGTCTGGCGCGGACGGACAGCCACAGCGATCGGAGCCTTGTGTTCGGTCGTTGTGCTTTTTGCCGTGGTCACGTGGTCCTATCGACTGGGCGTTCGCGACGCAGCGGAAATTCCGGTGATCCGGGCCGAAATCGAGGCCACGAAGCTACGCCCGGGGGAGCCGGGCGGTCTCGTGGTCGATCATCAAGACCGAGTCGTTTATGGCATCGTGTCGGGGGCCGACAAGTCCGGCCAGACGACGCTTGCCGCCCCCACGACCGGTTTGGCGGCGGACGATGTGGCCCCGGTCGCAGTCTCACCCGACCCGACACCGCGCCCCTTGCCCGCCCCTGATGCGAAGGTCACCATCGCGACTCCCGATACCGTCGAAGCGCCAAAGCCGGTTCAAGAGACGGCTGAATCCACCTCGGTTCCCGCACCCGAAGCCGCCACCACCACCACCGCGGAGGCGGCAACGACCCTGCCCGAAGACGAAAGCTTTACCGAAGGGGCCGCCCCTCGATTTGCGCCCGCCGCCCCGCCGCGCCCGGATCGCACAGTGGCCGCGAGCCCGGCAGCCGTCGCACCTGCGGCAGCGGAGCCGCGCGCGG
>CAYGRU010000080.1:0-12393 GCA_964352385.1 uncultured Candidatus Planktophila sp. | reverse complement strand
CCTGAATGCCAAGACGGTGAAGCGTGGGCGCGCGGTTCAGCAGAACCGGATGCTCGCGGATCACTTCGTCGAGGATATCCCAGACTTCCGGGCGTTCCTTTTCGACCAGCTTCTTCGACTGTTTGACGGTCGAGGAATAGCCCTTCGCGTCCAGCCGCGCATAGATGAACGGCTTGAACAGCTCCAGCGCCATCTTCTTGGGCAGGCCGCACTGATGCAGTTTCAGCTCCGGCCCGGTCACGATGACCGAACGGCCCGAAAAGTCGACGCGTTTCCCCAGAAGGTTCTGACGGAACCGGCCCTGCTTGCCCTTCAGCATGTCGGACAGCGATTTCAGCGGGCGCTTGTTAGCCCCCGTGATGACGCGGCCCCGACGGCCATTGTCGAACAGCGCATCGACGGATTCCTGAAGCATACGCTTTTCGTTGCGGATGATGATATCCGGCGCGCGCAGTTCGATCAGCCGTTTCAGGCGGTTGTTCCGGTTGATGACGCGGCGGTAGAGGTCGTTGAGGTCGGAGGTCGCGAAACGGCCCCCATCCAGCGGCACCAGCGGGCGCAGTTCCGGCGGGATCACCGGCACGACCGTCAGCACCATCCATTCCGG
Source organism: uncultured Candidatus Planktophila sp. (assembly GCA_964352385.1). GTDB lineage: Bacteria > Pseudomonadota > Alphaproteobacteria > Rhodobacterales > Rhodobacteraceae > Pikeienuella. The sequence continues at coordinate 11,786 of CAYGRU010000080.1, read as the reverse complement.
GCGGTTGCCTGAATCGAGGAAGCTTTCAACCAGCTTCAGCCGCTTGATGATCTTCTTCGGCTTCAACTCGCCCGTCGCCTCTGACAGATCCTCGCGAAGCTGGTCGCGCAGCACCTGAAGGTCGATCGCGGCGAGCATTTCGCGCACCGCTTCCGCGCCGATGCCGCAGGTGAAGGCGTCTTCACCAAAGCTGTCCTGCGCGTCGAGATATTCTTCCTCGGTCAGCAACTGGCCCTGGGTCAGGTCGGTCAGACCCGGCTCCATCACCACATACTGTTCGAAATACAGCACCCGCTCCAGATCGCGCAGCGTCATGTCCAGCATCAGGCCGATGCGGGACGGAAGCGATTTCAGGAACCAGATATGCGCCACCGGCGAGGCCAGCTCGATATGGCCCATCCGCTCGCGCCGGACCTTCTGCAACGTCACTTCGACGCCGCATTTCTCGCAGGTCACGCCGCGATACTTCATGCGCTTGTACTTGCCGCACAGGCACTCGTAATCCTTGATCGGGCCAAAGATGCGGGCGCAGAACAGGCCGTCCCGCTCCGGTTTGAAGGTGCGGTAGTTGATGGTTTCCGGCTTTTTGATCTCACCGAAGGACCAGCTCATGATCCGCTCCGGGCTGGCAAGCCCGATGCGGATCTCGTCAAAGGTCGCTGTCGGCGTGTGGCCGTGGCTGAAGACGTTTGTGATCTCGTTCATCTCGATTACTCCGCTTCCGAATCCAGCAGCTCGACATTCAGGCCGAGCGAGCGGATTTCCTTGACGAGGACGTTGAACGATTCCGGGATACCGGCCTCGAAATTGTCCTCACCCTTGACAATGCTTTCATAGACCTTGGTCCGGCCCGCGACGTCATCCGATTTCACGGTCAAGATTTCCTGCAACGTGTAGGCGGCGCCGTAGGCTTCAAGTGCCCAGACCTCCATCTCGCCGAAGCGCTGGCCACCGAACTGCGCCTTACCACCCAGCGGCTGCTGTGTGACGAGGCTGTAAGGTCCGGTCGAACGCGCGTGGATCTTGTCGTCCACGAGGTGATGGAGCTTCAGGATATACTTGTAACCGACGGTCACCTTGCGGGTGAACGCCTCGCCGGTGCGGCCATCATAGAGCGTGGACTGACCGGATTCGTCGAACCCTGCCATCCGCAGATGCTCGTTCACATCTGCCTCTTTCGCACCGTCGAAGACCGGTGTTGCGATCGGCACACCGCGGCGGACATTGTTGGCCGCTTCGATGAACTCTTCTTCGGTCATGTCCTTGGTCGCATCGGCCAGACGTTCGGCACCATAGGCATGTGCCATCGCGTCCTTCACCTGATCGAGGTTGCCGTCACGTTTCCAGTTGTCCAGCGCGTTGGCAATCGACCGGCCCAGACCGGATGCGGCCCAGCCCATATGCGTTTCAAGGATCTGACCGACATTCATGCGCGAAGGCACGCCGAGCGGGTTCAGAACGACATCGACCGGGGTGCCGTCTTCGAGGAAGGGCATATCCTCCTCCGGCACCACTTTCGAAATCACACCCTTGTTGCCGTGACGGCCGGCCATCTTGTCGCCAGGCTGAAGCTTGCGCTTCACCGCCACGAACACCTTGACCATCTTCATCACGCCCGGTGGCAGGTCGTCGCCACGACGAACTTTTTCGACCTTGTCTTCGAACCGTGCGGTCAGCGCGCCCTTTTGCAGGTCGTACTGCTTGTTGAGGGCTTCCAGAATCTGCTGGTCGCCTTCTTCGGGCAGAACAAGCTGCCACCACTGGCCGCGCGACAGGATGTTGTCGAGCATGTTGGCGTCGATCACGTCACCGGCCTTGATGCTCTTCGGGCCTTTCACGGCCTTCTTGCCGAGCAGGAGGTCACGCAGGCGGGCATAGCTGTTGCGGTCGAGGATCGCGACTTCGTCGTCGCGGTCACGGGCGAGGCGTTCGATTTCCTCGCCTTCGATCTGCATCGCACGCTCGTCCTTGTCGATGCCGTGGCGGTTGAACACCCGGACCTCGACAATCGTGCCTGAATCGCCCGGAGGCATTTTCAGCGAGGTGTCGCGCACATCGGACGCCTTTTCACCGAAAATGGCGCGCAGAAGTTTTTCCTCCGGCGTCATCGGGCTTTCGCCCTTCGGGGTGATCTTGCCGACCAGAATGTCGCCCGGTCCGACCTCGGCACCGATATAGACGATCCCGGCCTCGTCGAGATTCCGAAGCTGTTCTTCACCCACATTCGGGATGTCGCGCGTGATTTCTTCCGGCCCCAGCTTGGTATCGCGGGCCATCACCTCGTATTCCTCGATATGGATCGAGGTGAAGACGTCGTCCTTCACGATCCGCTCGGAGATGAGGATGGAGTCCTCGTAGTTGTAACCATTCCACGGCATGAACGCGACGAGCGCATTCTTGCCGAGCGCCAGTTCGCCGAGATCGGTGGACGGGCCATCGGCCACCACGTCACCCGCGTTCACCCGGTCACCCACCTTCACCAGCGGACGCTGGTTGATGCAGGTGTTCTGGTTGGAGCGCTGGAATTTCCGCAGGCGATAGATATCGACCCCCGGATCGCCAAGGTCCATCGCATCGGTCACGCGGACAACGATACGCATCGCGTCCACCTGGTCGATGATACCGCCCCGGCGGGCGGTGATCGCAGCGCCGGAATCGCGGGCAACGACCTCTTCCATCCCGGTGCCGACAAATGGTGCCTCGGCACGCAGCAACGGCACGGCCTGACGCTGCATGTTCGATCCCATCAGCGCGCGGTTCGCGTCGTCATTCTCAAGGAACGGGATCAGCGAGGCGGCGACGGACACGAGCTGTTTCGGCGACACGTCGATCAGGTCGACCGTCGATGACGGGCTGAGCTGATAGTCGCCGGATTTGCGGGTCGATACCAGTTCATTCACGAACCGGCCTTCGGAATCGAGCACCGCATTGGCCTGCGCAACCGTGTACCGCATCTCTTCGGTGGCGGAGATATAGTTCACCTCGTCCGTCACCTTGCCATCCCGCACAGTGCGATAGGGCGTTTCGATGAAGCCATACTTGTTCACCCGCGCAAACGACGCGAGCGAGTTGATCAGGCCGATATTCGGCCCTTCCGGCGTTTCGATCGGGCACATTCGACCATAATGCGTGGCGTGAACGTCGCGCACCTCAAAGCCAGCACGTTCGCGGGTCAAACCGCCCGGCCCCAGCGCCGACAGGCGACGCTTGTGCGTCACTTCGGACAGCGGGTTCGTCTGGTCCATGAACTGGCTGAGCTGCGAAGACCCGAAGAATTCGCGAACAGCAGCCGCAGCCGGTTTCGCATTGATCAGGTCCTGCGGCATCACCGTGTCAATCTCGACCGATGACATGCGTTCCTTGATCGCGCGTTCCATACGCAACAGGCCGACACGATACTGATTTTCCATCAACTCGCCCACCGACCGGACCCGGCGGTTGCCGAGATGGTCGATATCGTCGATCTCACCGCGCCCGTCGCGCAGATCGACCAGGGCCTTGATGACTGCGATCATGTCGTCCGGGCGCAGGGTGCGCACGGTGTCCTCGACATCAAGCTGAAGGCGCATGTTCATCTTCACGCGGCCCACGGCAGACAGGTCATACCGCTCGCTGTCATAGAACAGGCTGTCGAACAGCACTTCGGCGGCTTCGAGGGTTGGCGGCTCCCCCGGGCGCATCACGCGGTAGATGTCCTGTAACGCGGTTTCGCGACCGACATTCTTGTCGATTGCCATCGTGTTGCGGATATACGGCCCGATATTGGCGTTATCGATGTCGAGCGTGTGGAACGTCTTGTGCTTCAGGTCCAGCAGCAGCGCGACATTTTCCTCGGTGAATTCCTCACCGGCCTCGACCAGAATCTCGCCGGTTTCCTCGTTGATGATGTCGATGGCGCAATAGCGGCCATAGATCGCCTCGAACGGCGCGAGGTAGGACGTGATCCCCTCTTCCGCCAGCTTGTTCAGCTTGCGCGGGGTCAGCTTGGTGCCAGCCTCGGCGATCACTTCGCCCGACTTGGCATCGACAAGATCATAGGCAGGCTTGGTGCCGCGCAGACGGTCGATGTCCAAGGGTGCGGCCCAGCCATCACCCTTTTTCACGTAATCGACGCGGTTGTAGAACCGGTTGCAGATCGCTTCCTGATCGAGACCGAGCGAATAGAGCAGCGTCGTCACCGGCAGTTTCCGGCGACGGTCGATGCGGACATAGACATTGTCCTTGGCATCGAATTCGAAATCCAGCCACGACCCGCGATAGGGGATCACGCGCGATGCGAACAGCAGTTTGCCCGACGAATGGGTCTTGCCCTTGTCGTGGTCGAAGAACACGCCGGGGGACCGGTGCATCTGGCTGACAATCACACGCTCGGTGCCGTTCACGACGAAGGTGCCGTTATTGGTCATCAGCGGCAGGTCGCCCATGAAGACATCTTGTTCCTTGATGTCCTTGATCGACCGCGCGCCGGTATCCTCGTCCACCTCGAACACGATCAGGCGCAGCGTGACCTTCAGCGGGCATGCATAGGTCATGTCGCGCTGCTGACATTCTTCAACGTCATATTTCGGCGCTTCCAGTTCGTATTTCACGAACTCCAGCACAGCCGTTTCGTTGAAGTCCTTGATCGGGAAAACCGATTGGAACACGCCCTGAAGCCCCTCGCCATCGGTGGGGGTGGCGTGCTCGCCTGAATTGAGAAACAGATCGTAGGAGCTTTTCTGCACCTCGATCAGATTTGGCATCTTCGCGACTTCGCGAATTTTGCCGAAGAATTTGCGGATGCGCTTACGTCCGGAATGCGTCTGAACCATTTGTGTCCTCTGGTCTTTCGCCCCAATCGTCGCGGTGGGGACGCCCGCGCGATAAGGTCCCGTAATACCCGGCTCACCAATACCAGCCGACTTCCCTTGTCGGCTTCCCGGCTTACCGCGTCTTCCAAGGCCCTCCTCCACCGGTGCGATGGTTCGGAGGGCCTGAGACGACGCGGGCTGGACACGGGGTTTCCCGTGCCCAGCCGTTGTACACGCGATCCAGCGTGCCCGAAGGTCCGCCGGATCGCTGTTTGTCAGATCACTTCAGTTCGACTTCAGCACCAGCTTCTTCAAGCTGCTTCTTGATCGCTTCGGCTTCGGACTTGGACGCGCCTTCCTTGACGGCCTTGCCGCCAGCTTCGACGAGATCTTTCGCCTCTTTGAGGCCCAGGCCGGTGATGGCGCGGACTTCCTTGATGACGTTGATCTTCTTTTCGCCAGCAGATTTGAGAATGACGTCGAATTCGGTCTTCTCTTCTGCCGCCGGGCCAGCTTCTGCAGCCGGGCCAGCCATCATCACAGCGCCGCCAGCAGCGGGCTCGATGCCATACTCATCCTTCAGGATGTTTTTCAGCTCAGACGCCTCGAGGAGGGTCAGGCCAACAAGCTCTTCAGCAAGTTTCTTCAGATCAGCCATTGTTTTCTTCCGTTCGCTTTACGTTGGTGGTTCCAGCGGCGGCCCTTCCGGGCCGCGCCTCCCGATATTCGCAGTGCCTGTTCAGGCCGCCTCGCGTTCTTCGAGCGTCACAAGGATGCTCGCGATATTCGAGGCAGGTGCGCCAATAGCGCTCGCAAGGTTTGCGGCCGGTGCGATGAGACATCCCACGATCGACCCCAGAATTTCCTCACGCGAAGGCATGGCGGCGAGTGTTTTCACACCGGCTGCATCCAGAATGGTCGGACCCATTGCCCCGCCGAGGATGACGAGCTTGTCGTTCCCCTTGGCGAATTTTTCGGTGACTTTCGCCGCCGCAACGGGGTCTTCGGCATAACCGATGACCGTCTGGCCCGTGAGAAAGGTCTTGATCCCTTCGCACGGCGTGCCTTCCAAGGCGATTTTGGCGAGCCTGTTTTTGGCGACACGGACCGATGCCCCGGCAGCACGCATCTGCGTCCGGTAGTCCGTCATCTCTGCGACCGAGAGCCCTGCGTAGTGACACACTACGACAGCGCCAGAGTCAGAAAAGATTTGGCCGAGTTCTTCGACCACTGCTTCTTTCTGTGCTCTATCCACAGTCTTCTCCAAAATTATGGCGGTTGGGAACGTCCCTTCCGCCGGCTCCATTCAGACAGCCGGATTTCCGCCTGCCGTCCTCTGTTCCCGTCCCGGGTCAGCCAAATCGCCGTCGTGAAACGACTGATCTTTCTGGTTCCCGTCTATGGCGGGGCAATTAAGGCCTTTCAGCCACCCGCCGTCTCGGACCGGATGAAGCCCCCGAAGGGGCCCCTTGTGCCGCCGGGCGAACCCGGCGGAACCTCTTATCGGGTGGCTGTCGTGCTTTCGACGGCCACCGTCACGCTCGGCCCCATTGAGGAGCTGATCGAGATCTTGTTCATGTAGGTGCCCTTGGCACCGGTCGGCTTCGCCTTGGCAACCGCGTCGATGAACGCCTTCACGTTCTCGATCAGCTTGTCCTCGTCGAACGATGCCTTGCCGATACCGGCATGGACCACACCGGCCTTTTCGGCCTTGAACTGCACCTGACCACCCTTGGCGGCAGTGACAGCTTCGGCCACATCCATCGTCACCGTCCCGATCTTCGGGTTCGGCATCAGGTTGCGCGGGCCGAGGATCTTGCCCAGCCGACCGACGATCGGCATCATGTCCGGCGTTGCGATACAGCGATCGAAATCGATCTTGCCGCCCTGCACGATTTCCATCAGGTCTTCGGCACCGACGATATCCGCACCGGCAGCCAGCGCCTCGTCAGCCTTTGCACCACGTGCAAACACTGCGACGCGAACCGTCTTGCCCGTGCCGTTCGGCAGGTTCACCGTGCCACGGACCATCTGGTCGGCGTGGCGCGGATCAACGCCGAGGTTCATCGCGATCTCGATGGTTTCATCGAATTTCGCTGTCGCATTGGCCTTCACCAGCGCGATCGCCGCTGCCAGATCGACATTTGCCTTGCCTTCGAAATTGGCGCGGGCAGCCTTCACTCGTTTACCAAGCTTTGCCATGACTTACCCTTTCACCTCGATGCCCATCGACCGGGCAGAGCCCAGGATGATCAGCATCGCGCCGTCGATATCGGTTGCGTTCAGGTCTTTCATCTTCGCTTCCGCGATTTCACGAACCTGCTTCACGGTGACCGTGCCGACCGTTTCCTTGCCGGGCAGCTTGGCAGCCGATTTCAGCTTGGCCGCTTTCTTCAGAAGGAAAGACGCGGGCGGCGTCTTGATTTCCATCGTGAAGGACTTGTCCTGATAGTAGGTGATGATCGTCGGGCACGGGGCGCCCTGCTCCATCTCCTGCGTCTTGGCGTTGAACGCCTTGCAGAATTCCATGATGTTGATCCCGCGCTGACCCAGTGCGGGGCCGATCGGCGGAGACGGGTTTGCCTTACCGGCGGGGACCTGAAGTTTCAGGGTCCCGATTACTTTCTTGGCCATGATGGCCTCCTTTTCATCCCGGCCCGTGGATCGCGACCCCGGACCATGCGGTTAGCGGTACGGCTTGACGGGCGCGCCCGTTTTGCCTCCCGCAGTTCACGTTCAGGTCTGCTTGCTGACCTGCGCGTATTCCAGTTCGACCGGTGTGGCCCGGCCAAAGATCGACACTGTCACCTTCAGGCGCGCATTTTCCTCGTCGACTTCCTCGACCATGCCCGCGAAGCTTTCGAACGGGCCGTCGGTGACGCGGATCTGCTCGCCGATATCGAAGGTGATGGTGGGGCGCGGACGCTCGACACCTTCCTCGACAACATTCAGGATCCGGCTGACCTCGGCATCCCGCAGCGGGCTCGGCTTGCCCTGCGGACCAAGGAAACCGGTGACGCGGTTGGTGTCGATGATGTGGAGATAGGCCTTGTCGGTCATCTCCATCTTCACCAGCACGTAACCGGGCATGAAACGACGCTCGGTCTTGACCTTCTTGCCGCGGCGGATTTCGATGACTTCTTCGGTCGGGACAAGAATGTCCTCGATCTGGTCCGTCAGGCCCTGCTGGACCACGGATTCGCGAAGAGTCTCAGCCACACGTTTTTCAAAGTTTGAAAAAACATGCACGGCATACCAGCGTTTCGCCATCCTGCTCGTCGCCTTTCTGCCCTGTGGGCCGCATCAGCCCTTGATGCGCCAAACCCTTGCAACGCAAGGAAAAGTCGCAGTCCTCAAAATTGAAACGGCGCGCTATCCGAATCGAAGCGCGCCATTGTGCTGTCTCAGCTAGCGCCGATTACGATCAGCGCGGCCCGAAGTCAACCTCCGAGGCGGAGTATCTGGTCGATCCCGAGACCGATGATCTGATCGACCGCAAAGAAGAATACAGCCGCCAGCGCCGCCATGATGAACACCATCACGGTGGTAAGCAAAGTCTCACGGCGGGTCGGCCAGACGACCTTTGCGGCCTCTGCGCGAACCTGCTGGATGAACTGCGCCGGATTTACGCGCGCCATGGCTGATCCTTTCCTGATCGGGTCACGCTGGCAGGGGCGATAGGACTCGAACCTACGACATTCGGTTTTGGAGACCGACGCTCTACCAACTGAGCTACACCCCTTCGCGTGACCGCGCCGGATTTACGGGGAATCGGCCCATGATGCAAGCACCTCCGGGCCGATCCGTCGCCAACCATCATAGTGCCCCGTGAAACGACCCGCTATCCCGCCACATCGGCATATTTCGCGACGATCTCTGCGCCGCGCTCCGGCGTGATGATCGGCGGGATCACCGTCAGCAGGCTCCCGGCGGCATCCATCAGATAGATGAACGATCCATGCGCGAAGATCGGGCCATATTCCGGGTCTTCGAATACCAGCTTGCTTTCGATCTGAAACAGGTCGCGCACGGCTGCCAGTTCATCCTCGGTGCCCGTCAGCCCGACCATTTCGGGATGCAGCGCGCGAAGCGCCTCCGCCATCGCCTCCGGCGTGTCGCGCGCCGGATCAACCGTGATCAGCACGGGGCTGACCTGCAACCCCGCCGCCTGTGCAATCTCCGTCATCTCCGCCATGCGCGGCAGGGCGACGGTGCAGATCGCCTGACAGGTGGCATAGCCGAAGAAGAAAAGCTGCATCCGCCCGTCCGGGTCCGCCTCGGTGCGGCGGGTGCCGGTCTGGTCGATCAGCGAAAACGCCCCGCCAAGATCGGCGGGAAACGGCAGTGCGTCGCCCTCCAGCGGCGCCTCGGACAGATGCTGCAACGCCTCCGCCTGTCCCTTGTGGACCTTGCCGTCATGGGCGGAGGCAACCGCCGCCCCCATGATCGCCAGACAGGCAGCGCCGATGATTCCGCGCCGGATCATTCGAACAGATACTCGATAAAGGCCTTGTCAGCCTCCTGCCCCAGACCGAGATAGCCGTTCGCCTCGATCTCCGCCTTGATGCGCGGATCGCGGCGGAACCACGGCCCCTTCTGTCCCTTCAGATCGGGATTCTTCGCGGCCCAATCCTCGGTCCAGAGATTCGCCTTGGACCATTCCGCCGCGCCGGTCTCGCGGATGAACTGAACCATGTAGAACTTGGTCTGGGTGTAATCCTCATCACCGACCAGCACGCCATCGACATCCACATCCTTGCCGCAATAGGGCTGAAGGTCGGTGGCCGCACCGGTGAAGGCCGCCTGCGTGTTCTTCAACGGCATCACAAGCGCCCCGTCAGAGGCGCGGAGCAAACCCAGTTGCCGAAGACCGCCACCGCAATCGGCGGGGCAATCGCCCGCGATCTCGCACAAGAGATCAACAACCTTGGCGCTGAAGGTCGCCTTTTCCTCACCCAGCAGCCCCCATTCCTTTGCATTCGACCCGGCGGCGAATTCCCCCTCCGCCAGCGCCATCGGGGCGGTCAGCGCGATCAGCGCCGCTGCGAGTATCTGTTTCATGGGGATCATCCTTTCGGGTCCGGAATGGCGAAGCCGGGGACCACGTCGTAATCTTCGTGGGTCAGGTTGGTGATCCCGGCATCGGCAACGATCTTGTTGACGATCAGGTAATTCACCCCGTCGCGCACAAGGTGCTCGCCGGTCGCGGTCAGCTCGTGGCTCGCGATGGTCAGCAGACGGTCGCCGCCATTGGTGTGATCGTCGTTCTCGATCTTCAGCACCATGTAGACGGTGCCATCCTCGGCCAGCAATCCGACCGGAATGCCCCCCGCCGCACACCAGAGCGCGCATGTATGATGCGACGTGCCCTGCACTGCATCCGCGCCGCCCATGACACCGGAGAAATAGCACCATGTATCAATGGGCTCCCCCGTCACGGTGATGGTTTCGGCCTGTACCGGCACCGCGAGGGCCGCGAGCGCAACCCCGGCAACGCCTATCCGCTTGAATCTTGGTTTCATGGATGATCCTCCCTAGGCAAAAGGATCGCCGGTTTCAGCCACACCGCAAAGTCACAAGATCGGGAGAACGATCTGGCAGCAACCACAATCCTGTGATTAGGTCCGGGGCGTCAGAGGTGCCCGTTCATGAAAATCCTGTTCATACACGACAATTACCCCGCGCAATTCGGTGCCATCGGATCGTGGCTGGCCGGGCGCGGATGGGATGTGAAGTTCGCCACCGCCTGGACCGGCGGCGACAGCACCGATCGGCGGTTCATCCGATACGCGGCGCACCGGGAGCCGACCGAGGGTGTGCATCCCTATGCCGCGCATTTCGAAAAGGCCGCGATCAATGGTCAGGCCGCGGCCCGCAGCTTCATCACCGCGCGCGAAGCGGGTTACGTGCCCGATATCATCATGGCCCATTCGGGCTGGGGGTCGGGGATGTTCGCCCGCAACATCTGGCCAGAGGCGAAGTTCGTCGCCTATCTGGAATGGTGGTATAATTACCCGGCGACCGATGATCTGTCGCTGGGGACGCATAAATACAACCTCCACACCGCGCTGCGCCAGACGACACGGAACCTGCCGTTTCATCTGGACATGACCGGTGCCGCGCTCTGCCTCTGCCCGACCGAATATCAGGCAAGCCAGTTTCCCGATGACATTCGCCCGAAGCTGACCGTGCTGCATGATGGCGTCGACATGACCATGCACGCCCCAGCACCCGCCCCGGTAACGCACGCCGCCGGGCTGGACCTGACCGGGATGCCGGAGATCACCACCTATTTCACGAGGGGGATGGAGCCGCATCGCGGCTTTCCTCAATTCATGCGCGCGCTCGCGCGGCTTCAGGCTGACCGACCCGGCCTCCATGCCATCGTCGGCGGCGAGGATCGTGTCGCCTATGGCACCAAGCTGCCGGAGGGGGAAAGCTGGAAACAGCGGATTCTGGCGGAGCTCGACGGTCGCCTCGACCTCAGCCGCATTCACTGGGTCGGGCTTCAGCCCCGCCCGGAATTCGTGAAGGTGCTTCAGGCCAGTCATGCCCATGTCTATCTGACCGCGAATTTCGTGCTGAGCTGGTCGATGCTGGACGCAATGGCGATCGGCTGCCCGATGGTCGTGTCCGACTGCCCGCCGGTGCGCGAATACATGTCAGAGGATACCGGCCTGATGGTCGGACTGCATGACACCGACACGCTCGCGGTGCGGATCGCGGAAGCATTGGACAACCGCGAAGCCATGCGCGCCCGTGGCCAAGCCGCCCGTCAGGTGGTGGCAGATCGGTGCGACAAGGCGCGGGTCTATCCGAAGAAAGAGGCGCTGTTGAAGGCGCTGGTGTAACGCGCGCCCGTTCGTTCAAAGGGGCCGGGTGCCGCAATGAAAAAAGGCCGCCCACAGGGGCGGCCCTCTCACATTCAGCGGATCAGGCGATCAAGCGATAATCTTACCCACGACGCCTGCACCGACGGTGCGGCCGCCTTCGCGG
>CAYGRU010000079.1:0-12490 GCA_964352385.1 uncultured Candidatus Planktophila sp. | reverse complement strand
CTGCCCCGCCGCCGCCGCCGCGCCGTCCCGATCCATCGCTGCGCCGGTGCGGCGCAGCATCCAGTCGTTCAGCAACGCATTGCCCGGCCCGGTGTCGAAGGCCAGCAACGCGCCCGGTGCCTCCGGCACCTCCGCCTGCGGATCGACCCATGTGACATTCGCGACCCCGCCGATGTTCAGGAACGCGACCGGCTCCCGCGCACCGATATGGCGGGCCAGCGCCCAGTGATAGAACGGCGCGAGCGGCGCGCCCTCCCCCCCCGCGACCATGTCATTGCTGCGAAAATCCCACACCACCGGGCGGTTCAGCACCGCCGCCAGCCGCGCGCCGTCGCCGATCTGCCATGTCCAGCCGTCCTGCGGCGCATGGGCGACGGTCTGGCCGTGGAACCCGATCAGGTCGGGCAGATGCCCCTTGTGGCGCGACAGAAGGTCGGTCACCGCGCGGGCATGGGTGCGGATCACGTCGTCATCCGCCTCTGCCAGCGTCGCGCGCGCCGCATCGCTGACCGCCGGGCGATGCGCCGGCCAATCGGCCATGATCCGGCGCAGCGCCGCCGTATCCTCCGGCAGGTGCGGCACCTCCGCCCCCGGCCCGAAAGCGGCGATATCGGTGCCGTCAGTGCGCAACAGCGCCGCATCAACCCCGTCCAGCGACGTGCCCGACATCAGCCCCAGCGCCCAGACCGGCCCGTCGGGCGGCAAATTCACCATCCTGCGCCCTTCCCTTCATCCCCCGCTCCGGTATAGATCGGCGCGAACGCCGCCGCCAGACGGGACGACATGATGACCTATGCGCCGAAATCTGAATTCCTTCGCACGCTGCAATCGCGCGGCTTCATTCAGGACTGCACCGATATGCAGGGTCTGGACGAGGCGCTGCTGAAGGGCGTCGTGCCGGGTTATATCGGGTTCGATTGCACCGCCACATCGCTGCATGTGGGATCGCTGGTGCAGATCATGATGCTGCGCTGGCTGCAAAAGACCGGGCACAAGCCGGTGACGCTGATGGGTGCCGGAACGACCCGCATCGGCGACCCGAGCGGCAAGGATGAAAGCCGCCAGTTGCTGACCGATGAGGTGATCGCCACCAACATGAACGGCATCAAGTCGGTCTTCGCCGGATACCTGACCTATGGCGACGGCGCGACCGATGCGATCATGCCGAACAATGCAGACTGGCTCGACCAGTTGAATTACGTGGAATTCCTGCGCGATTACGGGCGGCATTTCACCATCAACCGGATGCTGTCCTTCGACAGCGTGAAATTGCGGCTGGAGCGGGAACAGCCGCTGACCTTCCTCGAATTCAACTACATGCTGTTGCAGGCCTATGACTTCATGGAACTGAACCGCCGGATGGGCGTCGGGTTGCAGATGGGCGGGTCGGACCAGTGGGGCAATATCGTCAACGGTGTCGACCTGACGCGCCGGATCAACCGGGCGGAGGTGTTCGGGCTGACCACCCCCCTGCTGACCAAATCCGATGGGTCCAAGATGGGCAAGTCGGCGGCGGGGGCGGTCTGGCTGAACGAGGATATGCTGCCATCCTATGATTTCTGGCAATTCTGGCGGAACACGTCCGACGCAGATACCGGCAAATTCCTGAAACTGTTTACCGAGTTGCCGCTGGACGAGATCGCCCGGCTGGCCGCGCTGGAAGGGGCGGAGTTGAACGAGGCGAAGAAGATCCTCGCCGACGAGGTGACGGCGCTGGCCCGTGGCCGCGCCGCAGCCGACAGCGCTGCCGCCACCGCGAAGGAAACATTCGAGCAGGGCGGCGCGGGGGCCGATCTGCCGCATGTCACGTTCAGCGATGCAGAACTGGCGGCGGGCCTGTCCGCGCCGCAGCTTTTCGTGCGCGCCGGTCTTGCCGCCAGCGGCAAGGAGGCGAAGCGGCTGATTCAGGAAGGCGGGGCAAAGGTGAACGACGCGGCCCTGACCGATCCGGGCCAGATGTTCACCGCCGCCGATTTCGCCGATGGTGCGCTGAAACTGTCCGCAGGCAAGAAACGCCACGCGCTCGCCTCGCGCGGCTGATCGGCGGGCCTACTGGTCCGTCCGTTTCGGCGGCACAGGGGCGTTGGGGTCAATTTCCTGCGACGCATCGCCGATATCGAAGATCCGCCTAAAGATGCCGGGCGTCAGCACCGACAGCGGATTGACGCTGACATTCGGGTCCTCCGCCGATCCGCTGACCGAGAAGTTGAAGGCAAACACCCCCTGCCCCTTGCCGCCGACCAGAATGTCGCCGATCAGTGGAATATTGCCGAGCGCGCTGTTCAACCCGTAAAGCGGCGTGAACACACCATCCATGTCGAGCGTATCGGTGGCCATCAGATAGTCGCCCGAAATGTTCACCCCGATCGACGGCCCCTTCGCCACCGCCTCGTCCAGCGTCAGCACGTCGCCATCATAGGCGAAGGGCGCGACGATGCTTTTGAAGACGATCCCGTCATCGCGCATGGTCTGGCGCAGATCGGCAAGGTCCGCCCCGATCAGCAACTGTTCAAGTTTGGCATCCTCGTGGATCACGATGTCATCGACCGTCACACGGCCCGCCAGACGCAGCGCATCCCCCGGCAGGATACGGGCATTGATGACCAATTCGCCGCCAGACCCGTCATCGAACACCGCCGCGTCACGCATCAGGCGACCTGCATCCGGCGCGCGCAGCGTGATCCGCCCGCCTTCCGGCCCGCGAATGAAATTCAGCACGGCCTCGGCCCCGCCGGATACATTGCCTGAAAGGCGGCCCGTCAACTCGCCCGCCGCATCCCGCGCGACCCGGCCCCGCAGCGCCTCGAAATAATAATCTTCGGTCAGGCGCACGCGGTCGATCCGCAGCCGCGCCAGAAACGGCTGGCCGCCGGACACCTCGCCGCCCTCGCTCAGCCGGTCGGTGATGTCGCGCAAACCGGTCAGGTCCAGCAGCGGGCCATCGGCCCGAACCGTCCATGACCCATCGGCGAACCGGGCCTTCAGCGCCAGATCGACCGCCTCGCGGAACCGCACCCGGCTCAGGTCGATGGCGGACGGATAGCCCGTCGCATCCGTCTCCGCCGTTCCGGCGAAAGACAGGCTCGGCGTGTCGAACGAAAGCTGATCGAGAACGATCTTTTCGCCGGAAACACTGCCCGCAGCGGTCAGTTTCCCCTTGTTGCCAACGGGTTTCTGCCAGCCGATTTCAGGGATGTTGACCGCAGCCCTGGACAAGTCGGCCGACAATGAAAAACCGGTTGTAGCAGCCCCCGGCACCACCGTCGCGCTGATCGGGATGGACCCTTCGATGAACCAGTCCTGCTCGATCCCGAATTCCGCCAGCCGCGCGGGTGTCGCGGTGCCGGTCGCCTTGATGGACCGGCGGGAGGGGGAGAATACCTCATCCCAGATCAGCGACAGCGGCAATCCGGCGATGGTGGCATTGCCGGACAACACGAACCCGCTCGTGCTGGCATCGAGCGCGAGCGCCTCCGCCGTCACCGGCTTGTCGATGCCGGGCGCGTTCAGTGCGACATCCGAAAAAACCGCCTTCGCCTCCGCCGTTACATCCTCCAGCAACAGATCCTTCAGCAGGGGAAAGGTCGATACGGCGCGGATCACCGCATCGCCCGCCACATCGCCAAGCGGCACACCCAGCGCGGAGGTCAGCTTCAGCGGCTCGCTGTCGATCAGCGCCAGCGCATCCCGGATCGCGCCGCGCGCCACGATCGTGGCCGTGCCGGGCGTGTCGGGATGTTCCAGATCCTCGATCACGAAGGTCGATCCGGCAAGGTCGATCGGCGCGCCGTCCAGCGGTGTGACGGTGCCGCTGTCGAGGCCGAGCGAGAAGCGCTTCAGATCGACCTGACCCGATCCGACACCGCCGCGCACCGGTGGCATCGGGCGCAGATAATGGCCGATGGCATTGTCGAAGGAAAAGTCGATCTTCACTTCCTCCGCGTCGCCGCCAAGCCGCAGCACCGCATCGGCGTCGATCACATGGGCCGTTTCCATGTTGTCGCGCATCCAGACCAGCGCCCCCGGCGCGGCGGTGCGCGGCCAATGGGCCAGCATTTCCTCCAGCGAAAAATCCGACGCCCCAGCGGTGAGATCGGCGCGCCAGCCGTCGCCTTCCTGCCAGATACGCCCGGCAGTGGCGATCTGCATCGCGGTGCGTTCCAGCCGCATCTCGCCAATCTCGATCATGAACGGGGCGAGTGTGACGCGCCCGGTGAACCGCCCGGCATCATAGGTCAACGCCTGGTCGATCATCTCAGGCGCAGACACTCGAATACCGTCGAAATCGAGCTGCGCGACGATATCCTCCGGTGCCCCACGCTCATCCCGGTTTACCTCGACAAATCCGCTGCCACGAAAACTGGTGCGGTCCGCGTCGATCGACATGTCTTCGATCAGAAACCGTTCCTCCGAGGGGTCATAATCGAACACGAGCGCGGTCGAAGCGATCTTCTCGACCGTGTCCTGGTCGATCCGCACCGCGCCGCTGCCGCCTTTGAATGCGCCGCTCAGCGTCAGCAGATCACCGGCGGCGTTCATCGACAGGGCGATCCGCCCGCCGACCGGGGCATCGAAGGCCGCCATCCAGTCGAGCGCGGGAATCTGCCCCGCAAGATCGCGGGGCGCGGCATTGTCGAAGGTCGCCGAGAGCGCGACATCGCCTGTCTCTGCCCGCTCCCCATTGATCGCGATCCGCACTTCGCCATGCCGCCCGCCATCCATCGACAATCGCCCGGTCGCGACGATCTTGTCCGCCAGCGTCATGATCCCGACTTCGGCATTTTCGGTCCGATAGGTCCGCCCAGACAACCGGTCGTCATAAAAGATCGACGCGTTCAGCAGCCGCAAGCCTTGTTCCGCCGCCGGTGCCACATCCGCGGGAGAGGTCGCGCCACCGTTCGCCGCGTTCGCCTCACTTTCCTCGGCCAGCGCCGCCAGCAGCCGATTGAAGGCACCGGATCCTTCTCCGCCCGCCTCGTTATCGACCATGCCGCCGAAGCCGAACCGGAACGCGCCGGAACGATCCCGCACAAGCCGCGCCGATATTCCGTCCAGCGCCACATCCGAGGGCAGGAACCGCCCCATCAAAACATCCCAGATGCGAAACGACCCCTCCGCCCTTGGCACACGGGCAAAAGGGCCATCCTCCGGGTCGATCAGCACGATGTCACGGGCGACCAGCACGGCCCCGCCATTGTCGCCTTCCAGCGCGATCTCCGCCGCGCCGAGCGAAAGCCGCGCACCGGGCAAACGATCCGAGATCAGGCTTTCGATCTGCGGCAGATAGGTCGTCAGATTGATCGGCCCCGATGTCAGCCGCACATAGATTCCACCGGTCACCAAAACCGCCAGCATCAGGGCGGCGCTGGCCAGCCCGGTCAGCAGGCGGATGAACCGGTTGAAGCCGGACATGACAATGCCCCGGTTGCGCCTTTTCGCAACCGGCGCCGTCGGCACCTCCTGATCCATTCCGTCTGACATCTACCCGCGCGTCCCGCCCGTCTTGTCTTGTTCCGCCCGGCCCTTGGCATGTTCGCAGTCTGGACCATCTTTGTCGCAAAGCATATCTCTATGCTGCAAATATGACCCGATGAAGGAACACCCGATGACCGCTGTCAAAACCCTTGCTCCCGGCGATACCGCCCCCGATTTCTCCATGCCCCGCGACGGGGGCGGAACGGTGGCCTTGGCCGATTATTCCGGGCAGACGGTCGTTCTCTATTTCTATCCGAAGGACGACACCCCCGGCTGCACGACAGAGGGGATCGAATTCACCGCCGAGCGTGACGCATTTGCCGCAGCCGGTGCCACGGTGATCGGTGTGTCGAAGGACAGCGTCGCAAAGCATGACAAGTTCATCGGCAAGCACGGCCTTGGCGTCATCCTCGCATCGGACGAGACCACATCGACCTGCGAGGATTACGGCGTCTGGGTCGAAAAAAGCATGTACGGCAAGACCTATATGGGGATCGAGCGGGCGACCTTCATCATCGGCCCCGATGGAAAGATCACCCATGCCTGGCACAAGGTAAAGGTGAAGGGCCATGTCGCCGAAGTTCTTTCGGCGGTGCAGGCGGCGTGACCGAAAGCATCAACGGTGCACCGACCCTTGCAGACCTCGCCCTCGCCGTTCTGAACGCGCCGGATGCGCTGGAAAAGGCGCGCCTGTCCCGCGCCGGTGCAGCGGCCTGGCGGGCCGCCCGCGCATCGGGGGCAATGCCTGACCGGGGGGACGGCACTGCGCCCGATGCGCCTGCGCGGCCTGCACATCCCATCCTGCTCGACCCGCGCGAGATGCCACGCCGCAGACGGGGCGGTGCCGCCGGGCGCATCGCGCTGATCCACGCCATTGCGCATATCGAACTGAATGCCATCGACCTTCATTGGGACATGGCGCTGCGCTTTGCCGATCAGGATATGCCAGCCGGGTTCTTCGATGACTGGATTTCCGCCGGAGATGACGAGGCAAAGCATTTCTGCCTCCTGTCCGACCGCCTGATCGCGCTCGGCAGTCATTACGGCGCCCTGCCCGCCCATGCCGGGATGTGGCGCGCTGCCGAAGACACGATGGATGATTTCATGGGGCGGCTCGCGGTCGTGCCGATGGTGCTGGAGGCGCGCGGGCTCGATGTCACGCCCGGCATGATCGCCGCGTTTGAAGCATCGGGCGATGCGGCGACGGTCGAGGCGCTGAAGGTGATCTACGCCGAAGAGGTGGCGCATGTCGCCTATGGGTCGAAATGGTTCAACTTTCTTTGTGGTCGGCGCAATCTTGACCCGAAGGACGCGTTTCACGCGCTAGTGCGGCGCTATTTCCCCGGCGGCACCAAGCCCCCGTTCAACGAGGAGAAACGCGCCGATGCAGGCCTGCCGCCGGATTTCTACTGGCCCCTTGCGGACGACGAAACGGCGGGCGGTGAAACAGTCTGAAACAGCCCGTCAAGAGGAATTCCTCAAATTGCGCACAGCGCCGTAAAATTTCTTGAAGTTGTGTCTTTCCTAGCCTATCGGGGTTCCGGGGCCGCGCGAAGACGGCTTGTTTTGGCATCTGTTTAGCGAGGTCTAATGCTGCATCGTCTCAGCAGCGGCGTAAACCGGGTGATCTCACCCCTGTTTCCCGAACGCAGGTTGATCATTCGGTCGGAACAGTCGGCGCGCTATCTCCGGCTGTCTCCCTTGTCGCAATGTGCGGGCGCGTTGCTGGTATGTGGCATTGTCGGTTGGACTGCCTTGTCCGCCATTGTTCTGATGGACAAAACGAACCGCGTTGTCGTGGCGGAGGATCGTCTCGCCGGGCTCGATGCGACATACCAGAAACGAATCGCCTCAATGACCGCGCAAGCCGTTGTGTTGGCGGAGCAGCTTTCGCGATCCGAAGGACAGGTCTATCAGGCGCTGTCGCGGCTTTCCGATCAGCATGCGATCCTGTCGAACGCGGTTGCGACGGAACAGGAGCTTGCGTCTGCACTTCAGGCCCATCGCACAAGGCTGACCAACCTCGCCGGTGAACATACCGAGACGGTCGAGTTGTGCGAGGCAAACGCCAGCCGCGTCGCATCGCTCGAGGTCAAGCTGATCCAGTATGAGCGGGAGAACGGCACCCTGAACGATGCCTTGTCGGCGCTGAACGAAACACTGTCGAATGTTGCGGGGGAACGCGATGTCGCATCGGAAACGACGCAGGCGCTGACGCTTCAGCTTGATGACCTCAGCGCGGAAATCGTGGAACAGAGCGAGCGGCGCAGCCGCGCGCTGTCGCGCCTCGAAGATGCAGCTGCGCTCAGCCTCGGCTCTTTGGAAACGGTGTTCCAGAAAAGCGGCGTGCAGATCGACCCCATCCTGAAAGAGGTCCGCGAGGAATTCAGCGGCGAGGGTGGCCCGTTCGTGCCGCATGGCCACGATGAAGGCGAACTTGGAAATGGGTCAGAAGCAGACGAATCCCGGCTTGAGGCCCTGATGAACGACCTTGAGCGGGTGAACCTTCTGCGGTTGGCAACTGAACGCATGCCCTTCGCGCGCCCGGTGAAGGCAGCGCGGTTCACGTCAGGCTTCGGCACGAGGCGCGACCCGAAAAATGGCCGCAAGGCATTCCATGCAGGGCAGGATCTTGCGGGCCCGCGCGGCACGCCGATCTATGCCACCGCAGCCGGCACGGTGGAGACCGCAGGCTGGATGTCGGGATATGGAAAAGTCGTCAAGATTAAGCATGCGTTCGGTTACGAAACCGTATACGCTCATCTCCATCGCATCACTGTGAAGGTCGGCGACACGATAGAGCGCGGCGACCGCGTCGGGGATATGGGCAATACCGGTCGAAGCACCGGAAGCCATCTCCATTACGAAATCCGCGTTGGCGGCAAGGCCGTCAATCCCATGAAGTATATCGAGGCTGGACGAAATGTTCTCTAAAAGCAAAATCAACGAACCTGCACCGAAACCGGAAGTGAAGCCCACGGCGCCGGTGCCCTCTGCGCCCGCTCCGTCAGCGCCGAGCACATCCTCGACCAGTGCTGCGCCGACTTCGTCGATGAGCGCACCGCCGAAGGCAAAGCCCGCCCCCTCGGTCATCTCGACCGATCTGACCGTGACCGGAAACCTGTCGACCACAGGCGACATTCAGGTCGAGGGCACCATCGAGGGCGATATCCGTGCGCATCTGCTGACGGTTGGTCAGTCGGCCATGATCTCCGGCGAAGTGGTGGCGGATGACATCGTGGTCCACGGCCATGTGAAGGGCCGCGTCCGGGGCCTCAAGGTGCGCCTGACCTCATCGGCACAGGTCGAGGGTGACATCATCCACAAGACCATCGCGATCGAAAGCGGCGCGCATTTCGAAGGCTCAGTGCAGCGTTCGGAAGACCCGCTCAAGACCGGATCAAAGGCAGCGGGCGAGACGCCAACCTCCTGATACCCGGCATTCCAAAAGAAACCGCCGCACCTTATGGGCGCGGCGGTTTTTCTTTGCGCAGCGATCAGAGGATCGCGGCGATGCGCCGGACGGCCTCCTCGATATTCTCGATCGAATTGGCATAGCTGAACCGGATATACTGGTCCGCATGAACGCCAAAGCTCGGCCCCGCAACAGTGGCGACGCCCGCTTCCTCCAAGAACCGCTTTTGCAATGTTCGCGCATCCAGCCCGGTGCCTGATATGTTGGGGAAGGCATAGAACGCCCCCGCCGGATCAAGGCACGTGAACCCCGGCAGCCGGTTCAACGCGCTGACGATCACCTGACGGCGCTGGTCGAAGGCGACCATCATCTGATCGACCGCATCCTGTGGCCCGGTCAATGCCGCGATCCCGGCATATTGCGTCGGCGCGTTCACGCAGGAATGGGAATTGATGCAGAGCCGCGTCGCCTGTTCGACCAGCCTGTCGGGCCAGACCGAATAACCCAGCCGCCAGCCGGTCATCGCATAGGTCTTGGACCACCCGTCCAGCAGGATCAGCCGGTCACGGATTTCCGGATAGGTAAGAAAGCTGACATGCTCCCGCCCGCCATAGAGCATCCGGCTGTAAATCTCGTCCGACATCAGGCACACGTCGGGCCAATCCGCGAGGCCCGCGACCAGCTTTTCAACCTCGGCGCGCGGCGTTGCGCCGCCAGTCGGGTTGCCCGGCGAGTTGACGATGATCAGACGGGTGCGGTCAGTGATATTTGCAAGCAACTCCTCCGCCGAAAAGGCAAAACCGTTCTCCTCGCGCAGCACGATCGGCACCGCTTTCGACCCGGTATATTCGATCATCGACCGATAGATCGGAAAGCCCGGATCGGGATACATGATCTCCACCCCCGGCTGCCCGAACAGCAGGATCGCGAAGAACATGGTCGGCTTGCCGCCCGGCATGATGACGATGTTGTCCGGGCTGACCTCCGCCCCCCTTCGCGCGGCGATGTCCGCGCTGACTGCCTCGCGCAGCGGCAGAATCCCGTTGGCGGGGGTATAGCCATGATGGCCATCGCGCAGCGCCTTCACGGCGGCCTCCACCACATGTTCCGGCGTCTTGAAGTCGGGCTGACCGATGCCGAGGTTGATGATGCTTTTGCCCTGACGCTCCAACGCGGCGGCGCGGGCCAGCACCTCGAAGGCGGTTTCGGTCGAAAGACGGGATATGCTGTCGGCGAGGATCATGAGAGCGGACCATTCGGTGTCAGAAGGATCTTGCCCGACCGTCCGCCGCGCAGGGCGTGCGACAGAGCGTCGGAAATCTGGTCAAGGCCATACATCGCCTCGACCGGGCTGGACAGTTTGCCGGTCTCGAATGCGGCCGATATTTCGGCGAACAGGGCCTCCTTGGCGGCGCGGCTGGCGCTGCCCATCCAGCCCGCCAGCCAGAACCCGGTCAGGGTCTGGCGGCGCACGATCAGATGGCCCGGCTCTATCTCGCAGGGCTGACCGTCGAGATAGCCGTAATTCACCACAGTGCCGCCATCCGACAGACAATCCGCCATCCACCGCGTCGGCGCACCGCCGCAAGCGTCGATGCCGAGCGGGACGTGCGCATCTGCGCCGATCTCTGCCCGCATCCGTGCGGCCTGATCTTCGCCCGCAACCAGCACGACATCGGCACCATGTGCCTTCAATGCCGTCGCCAGTTCTGCGCGCCGGACGATATTCACCGTCCTCACACCCAGATCCTTGGCAAACCGGATGACATGCTGCCCGACGGCGCTGTTCGCTGCGTTCTGGATCACCCAGTCACCGGGTTTCAGATCGACGTAATCGGCCAGCATCATCTTTGCGGTCGGGGGATTGATCTTCAACTGCGCTGCATCCTGCCACGGCAGAGATTTGGGGATGCGGATCAGGAACGCATCATCCAACACCACCTGTTCCGCCCAGTTCGCGCGCGGCAGGCAGATGACATGATCGCCGGGTGTCAGGACCGAGCCCGCACCGACACTTTCGACCACGCCCGCGCCCTCGATCCCGCACGGTGCGGGGAATGGGCCGGGGCCGGGATAGCGGCCCTCGAACCCCAGCAGATCGGCGGGGTTGATCCCGCAGGCCATGACGCGAACCACCGCCTGACCCGGCCCGGCAACAGATTCCGGCACATCCATCACCTTGACGACTTCGGGCGGTGCGCCATGCGCGACCAGATGCGCTGATTTCATGTGTCATTCCTCCACGGTGCTTTTTCCAGGCACAGTGGCCCTGACGCGCGCCCGACACAAGATGGGACCGCGCGCGCCTGCGCGCGCAACAGATTACCGGACGACAGCGGTCACTCTGCCGATTCAGCCCGGCTCTTGCCGCTGACTTCCTGTGCCAGCGCGGCGGACATGAACGCATCCAGATCGCCGTCCAGAACGCCCTGACTGTCGGAGGTTTCCACCTGTGTGCGCAGGTCCTTCACCATCTGATAGGGTTGCAGGACATAAGACCGGATCTGGTTGCCCCAGCCGATTTCGCCCTTGGCATCATGCGCATCCTGAATCGCCTGCGTGCGCTTTTTCATTTCCAGATCGTAAAGCCGCGATTTCAGCGCCTTCATTGCGATGTCGCGGTTCTGGTGCTGCGATTTTTCGGATGATGTGACGACGATCCCGGTCGGCATATGGGTGATGCGCACGGCGGAGTCGGTGGTGTTCACATGCTGGCCGCCCGCGCCCGACGACCGATAGGTGTCGATGCGGATGTCATTGGGCTGGATGTCGATTTCGATGCTGTCATCGACCACCGGATAGACCCAGACCGACGAGAATGAGGTGTGCCGCCGCGCCGCGCTGTCGAAGGGCGATATCCTGACCAGCCGGTGAACACCGCTTTCCGTCTTCAACCAGCCAAAGGCATTCTCGCCCTTGATGAGATAGGTCGCGGATTTGATCCCGGCTTCCTCGCCCGCCGTTGTCGATTGCAGTTCAACCTTGTAGCCGCGCTTTTCCGCCCAGCGGATATACATGCGCGCAAGCATTGACGCCCAGTCGCAGCTTTCCGTGCCGCCCGCGCCGGAGTTGATTTCAAGATAGGTGTCGTTGCCATCAGCCTCGCCGTCCAGCAGCGCCTCGATTTCCTTCTCACCCGCACGGCGACGCAGTTTCGCCAGCGCCGCCTCCGCCTCGACGACGATGTCCGGGTCGTCGTCCATCTCGCCGAGTTCGACGAGCTCGCGGTTATCGTCAAGTTCCTGCGCCAGCGCGCGGTAGGCGTCGATGCTGTCGGCGAGGCGCTGACGCTCGCGCATCACCTTCTGCGCCTTCGCCGGATCGTCCCAGAGGCCGGGGTCTTCCGACCTCGCGTTCAACTCATCCAGCCGACGCTCCGCCGTGTCCCAGCCGAGCCGCTGGCGCAAAAGCTCAAGCGACTTTTCGATTTCGGCGATGATGGTTTCGGTTTCCGCCCGCATGGGTGATGCCTCTGCACTGATTGGTCACGCGCGGCGTTCTTACGCGCCGCGCGGCCCGGCGGCAAGCGACCGGTCAGTAAAGCCCACCCGATTCCAGTGCCTTGTCGCGCGATCCGGGGGCCTGTGGGCGGGTTGGGGA
>CAYGRU010000078.1:0-12765 GCA_964352385.1 uncultured Candidatus Planktophila sp. | reverse complement strand
CGCCGCCGCTGGCAGGAGGACAGCCTGGTGATGGACAAATGGTATCAGGTGCAGGCGACCAGCCCGGCGCCCGGTGCCTTGAAGACCGTCGCAGCCTTGGCCGATGACCCGGCCTTTCCGTGGAAGAACCCCAACAAGTTCCGGTCGCTGATCGGGGCCTTCGCCGCCGCCAACCCGGTGCAGTTTCACACCGCCGATGGACGCGGGTATCGCCTGTTCACCGACTGGCTGATCCGCATGGACAGCGCCAACCCGCAAACCGCCGCCCGCGTCGCCGGCGCGTTCGAGACTTGGGGCCGCTATGACAACGCAAGACAAGCGCTGATGCGGGCGGAAATGCAGCGGATCATGGCACATCCCGCCCTGTCGAAGGACATGGCGGAAATCATCGGGCGGGTGCTGGGGGGATAGACCCCCTGCCCCGCATCCAAGACGCACCAAAGGATCAAAAGGGCCCTTATCACCATGCAGATCGAACCCTTCGCCGTCGAATTGTGGATGAACGAATGGGAATTGAAATGCGATCTGAACCTCGCGGAAACCTGCGTCGAAAGCATGACCATCCGTGATCTGCTGGACCTGACGGGCCGCAACGATGGCGACCTGTCGGCACTGCTCGATATGAAGATGACCTATGGTGCAATCCGGGGGTCGGATCGCCTGCTGGCAGCCATCGCGGCGCTTTACGACCATCAGGCCGCCGCGAACCTGATCGTCACCCACGGCACCATCGGTGCGAACATGCTGGTGCACAAGGCGCTGGTAAGCCGGGGTGATCGGGTGGTCGCCGTGGTGCCGACCTATCAGCAGCATTATTCCATTCCCGCCAGCATCGGCGCTGAGGTTGTGCCGCTGCACCTGCAAGAGGCGGATGGCTTCCTGCCAGATCTGGCGGCGCTGCGCGCGCTCGTCACGCCCGGCACAAGACTGATCGCGATCACCAATCCGAACAACCCGACCGGTGCCCTGATGGATCGCGCGATGCTGGAGGAGGTTGCCGCCATCGCTCGTGCCGCCGGGGCATGGGTTTTGTGCGACGAGGTCTATCGCGGCACCGATCAGGACGGGAACGGCATCACCGCGTCGATGGCCGATATCTATGAAAAGGGCATTTCCACCGCCAGCGTCTCCAAGGCGTTTTCGCTGGCCGGGCTGCGGCTCGGCTGGATTGCGGCGCCGGAGGAGGTGATCGAGGCGGTCGCGATCCACCGGGATTACGACACGATTTCGGTCGGCATGATCGACGATCACCTCGCCGCGCTCGCGCTGGAACACAAGGACCGCGTTCTGGCCCGCAGTCAGGACATCACCCGCACCAATCTTGCACTGTTGACCCGGTGGATGGAGACGGAGCCGCATCTGTCATGGGTCAGACCCCGGTCGGGCACCACGGCCTTGCTGCGCTATGACATGCCGATTGCATCACGCGACCTCTGCATCGCATTGCTGGCAGAAACCGGCGTGATGTTCACCCCCGGCAGCGCCTTCGGCATGGAGGGGTATCTCCGCATCGGTTTCGCCAACCCGACCGATTCGCTGCGCGCGGGGTTGGAACGGGTATCGGGGTTTCTGACGCGGCGCTGATCGCCCCGGTCAGATGACGACGCCAAACAGCCAACCCACCGCAGCGGTGGCCGCCATCGCGAAAATGCCCCAGCCCATGACGCGGATCATCGGACGGCGGAGCGGCGCGCCGCCTGCCCGCGCGCCCAGTGCGCCCAACCCGGCCAGCGCCAGAACCGTCACGACAAGAACGACGGGGATGATCGCATCGGCCGGTGCGGCCAGGGCGGCAAGCAGCGGGATCGCGGCAGCGAGGGTGAAGGTGGCACCGGAGGTGAAGGCCGCCTGAGCCGGGTTCGCCGCATGAATCTCAGTCAGCCCCAGTTCATCGCGGACATGCGCCGCCAGCGCATCCTTCGCGGTCAACTCCCGCGCGACGATCCGCGCCGTCGCATCGCTCAGCCCCTTCGCGCGATAGAGCGCGACAAGCTCGGCAAGCTCCGCCTCCGGTCGTTCCTCCAGCCACGTCGCCTCGCGCAGGATATCGGCCTTCTCGGTGTCCGATTGCGACGAGACGGAGACATATTCGCCCGCCGCCATCGACGTTGCCCCGGCGGCCAGACCGGCAAAACCCGCGAGGATGACCGTCGTCGGGTCAGGATCAGCCGCCGCCACCCCGACGATCAGCGATGAGACGGACACGATGCCGTCATTCGCGCCAAGAACCGCCGCCCTGAGCCAGCCGCTGCGCGTGATGAAATGCGGATCGTCAGGATGGGCTGACAAATGCTGCATGTTGTCGCCTTTCAGGGGGTGGGCACTGACCCGATCAGGCGCGGGTGGTGCGGCAGATCAGGAATTCAGAACCCGCTGCCGTGCGCGGGCCATATCCTGATCCGACACATGCAGCAACGCCCCGAACTGCCGCATCAGGGCGTTTTCCTCGTCATCGCGCGAACCATCCGCCAGCACGACGGACCACAATTCCTCCAAGAGCGCGGCACGTTCTTCGGGCGCAAAGGCATTCTTCACCAGCTTGGTGAACTGATGATGGTCGAGCGCCTGCGCCTCCGCCACCTCCGCCGCTGCCAGCAGCGCCGCGCCGTCACCGAACCGGGCATCGAGCGCCGAAAGGATGCTGGCGCGTTCGTCCTCATCAAAATGCCCATCGGCGCGCGCCAGCCGCACCATCAGGGACGCCATCGCGACCGCCACCGGGTCCAGCCCCGGCGCCGCAGGCGTTTCCGCGAAAAGGGCCGTCAGTCTGCCAAAAAGTCCGCTCATGCTGTCTGCCTCATCACCTTGTCTGCTTCCTCGAACATCACCGCATGATGCGCGGCGATCATGTCCGGGTCATCGCCATACCCGCCACCCAACACGGCGGCCACCGGCACACCCAGCCAGCGTGCCCAGCCGAGCGCCCGCGCATCCCGGGCGCGCAACCCCTCCGGCGACAATGAAAGACGCCCGAGCCGGTCTGTCGCCAGCACATCCACCCCTGCATTAAAGAAAATGATGTCGGGATGAAACCGCGCCTCCGCCAGATGCAATGCCGCGTCCAGTGCCGCAAGATAGGCCGCATCCCCGGTCCCGTCATCCAGCGGAATGTCGATATCCGACGCGGCCTTTTCCGACGGATAGTTCCGCGCCCCGTGCAGCGACACCGTGAAAACGCGCGGATCATCGGCAAAGATCGACGCGGTGCCGTCACCCTGATGCACATCCAGATCCAGCACCAGCACCCGGTGGACCACCCCCTCTGCCAGCAGCGCCAGCGCGGCGACGGCAACATCGTTGAACACGCAATATCCCGCCCCGCCGCCGCGCGCCGCGTGGTGCGACCCGCCCGCCGCATTGCAAGCGATGCCATGTTCCAGCGCCAGCCGCGCCGCCAGCAAGGTGCCCGCCGCCGAAAGCCTTACACGCCGGGTCAGCGCCGCGCTTTGCGGCAGCCCGATCCGCCGCACCTCGTCAGGGTGCAGACCGCCCTCCAGCACCCGCGCGACATAGTCCGGGTTATGCGCCCGGCCGATCACATCCGCCGCAGCCTCCACTGGCGCGAAGAACCCACCGGGCGGCGTGATGCCCCGGTCCGCCAGATGGCGGCGCAGATAGCCGTATTTCGACATTGGAAAGCGGTGGCCGGGGCGCAGCGAAATCTCGTAATGCGGATGAAAAACGACAGGCAAAGCCATCCTCAGACCCCGATCAGACGCCCGGCGATCGCGGCGGCCTCAGCCCGCGCGATGCCAAGCCGCGCCTCCAGCGCCGCGAAATCCGGCTCGCCCGCCACCCGCGCCATCACCGTCTTCAGCCCGACACCCGCTGCATCCGCCTGAAACCTGCCTTCGAGCGCGACCCGCTCCACCTGCTGCATCAGGCCCTGCAATCTGTGGGCCGATACCAGCGTCGCCGCATCCGCCGCATCCAGATGCCCGCGCTGCGCCAGCGCCTTCAGAACCGAGGCCGTGTTGCCCTGGCAAAGGGTGGACCGGCACAGCACGATCTGCTGCGCGACAAACTCGATGTCCACCATACCGCCATCGCCGTGTTTCAGCGCCCAGAGGTCGTCGCGCACCCCGCGATGCGCCTCGATCAATCTGCCGCGCATCTCCGCCACGTCATCCGCCGTCTTTCGCGCATCGCGGGGTGCGGAAATGACGGTGTCGATGATCGCCTCGATATCGGCCCGCAAGGACGGCTCACCAGCGACCACAGCCGCGCGGGTCAGCGCCATATGCTCCCATGTCCACGCCTCGTTCATCTGATAGTTGCGAAAACTTTCCAGACTGACCGCGACCGGCCCCTGACCGCCGGAGGGGCGCAGGCGCATGTCCACCTCGAACAGCGCGCCCTCCGCTGTTTGCGCGGTGATGGAGGACAGCAGCATCTTCGTCAGCCGCGCATAATAGACCGGGATCGTCAGCGGCTTCGGCCCGTCCGACATCTCCGCCGCGCCGCCATCATAGACGACGATCATGTCGAGATCGGATGTCGCCGTCATCTCGCCACTGCCGAGCTTGCCCATGCCGATGATTGCCGCGCCCCGCCCCGGCGGCGGGCCATGACGGCGGGCGAATTCGGCGCTGACGATCGGCAGCAGGGTCTGAAGGCAGGCATTCGCCGCCGCCGTGAAGGCAAGGCCCGCGACGCCCACATCGACCAGCCCACGCAGCACATGCACGCCGATCCTGAACCATTTGTCCTTCGCCCAGCGCCGGATCGTGTTCAGTGCCTGTTCGTAATCGTCCACCCCCGCCATCGTCGCCGCCAGATGCGCAGTCATGTCATCGGCCAGCGGCAGATAGCTGAAGAACGACTGATCGAGCACCGAATCCAGCACCCCGGAATTGCGGCCCAGATAATGCGCCAGACGCGGCGCGGCGGCGCAAATTTCCGCCAGCAGGTCCAAAAGCTGCGGGTTCGCCTCGAACAGCGAAAAAAGCTGCACCCCGGCAGGCAGGCCGGAGATGAAGCGGTCGAATTGCAGGACCGCATCATCCGGGTCGCCCGCCCGTGACAGTTTTTCCAATATCACCGGCGCGAGCGCCCGAAACTTGCGGCGCGCGCGGTCATTGCGCGTCGCGGCGACACCGCCATCGGACCAGCGGTCGATCATCTCCCGCACCAGTTCCGGGCGTTTGAAGGGCAGATCATCGAGGGTCGCCCCGCCCCCGGTCGGCGCAGCGGGCTCCATCCGGCCAAAGAACCGCTGCACCCGTTGACGCACATCCAGCAGGCGCGCGGTCACCTCCGCCTCCATCCCGTCCCGGTCAGGCCAGCCGCCCAGTGCCGCCACCTGATCGCGCGCCTCCGCGCTGACCGGCATGTCATGGGTCTGTGCATCGTCGATCATCTGGAACCGATGTTCCAGCCGCCGATGCGCGGCATAGGCATCGGCCAGCGCCGTTTCGGTTTCCTCGTCGATCTTCTGCGCCTGCCGCAGCGCCGCCAGCGCGCCCAGCGTCGTCCGCTCCCGCAGGGCCGGGTCGCGGCCACCAAAGGCAAGCTGCTGCGTCTGCGCGAAAAATTCGATCTCGCGTATCCCGCCGGGGCCGAGTTTCAGGTTATACCCCGGCAGATCACGCTGGCCCTTCAGGCCCTTGGCATCCCGGATCTTGGCACGAATGTCGTTGATATCCTCCAGCGCCGCGAAATCCAGGTTGCGCCGCCAGACAAAGGGCGCGAGGTCTTTCAGGAACGCCTCGCCCGCGCTGATATTCCCGGCGGCGGCGCGGGCCTTGATGAAGGCCGCACGCTCCCATGTCCGCCCCATGCTTTCATAATACCGCTCTGCCGCATCGACCGACAGGCAGATCGGGGTGACGGAGGGGTTGGGGCGCAGGCGCAGATCGACACGAAAGACATAGCCATTCGCGTCAATCTCCGACAACAGCTTGACCGCCCGTTGCGCAACACGGGTCCAGCGCGGCCTTGCATCCATCGCCGCCTCGTCAGACCAGCCGCTGTCGTCATGCAGCAGGATCAGGTCGATGTCGGAGCTGTAATTCAGCTCCCGCGCCCCGCCCTTGCCCATCGCCAGAACGACCAAGCCCGCCTCGGCGGCGGTCATGCCGGCGAAGGCGCCGGTGGTTTCCGCCGCGAAAGCTGCCGCAAAGGCCCGCTCGACCGCATGATCCGCCAGATCGGACAGGGCCGCCGTCACCTCTGCCAGCGACCAGACCGCGCCCAGATCGGCCAGCGCGATCAACAGCGCCGCGCGCCGCTTCATCAGCCGCAGCGCCGCCGCGACATCGCGCAGGCCGGTCGCCGCCGCCGCCTCCGCCAGCACCGCATGAAAGGCGGCCTTGGGGTCGGATTGCGCGGCCTCCGTCAACCAGTCCGCCTCGCGCACAATCAGGCTTTGGAGATAGGGGCTGGACCCGGCGGCCCCCGCAATCAGGTCGGCAAAACCGCCAGACGCACCGACGCGCGCCGCCGCCTCCGCACCCCGGTCCGGGCTGTGGGCGCGCGGCGCGGCCGCCACGAGGCTGGCGAGACCGGTCACCTGCCGGAAAAGACGGGGGGCCGTTTTTCAAGAAACGCCAGCACGCCCTCCTGAAAGTCCTGGCTGCTGCCGAGCTTGCCCTGCTCGACCGCCTCCATCGCCAGTTGGTCCTCGTAGGAATGGTCCAGGCTTGCGCGCATCACCCGGCGGATCGCGCCATAGGCACGGGTCGGCCCCTTCGCCAGCTTCGCCGCAACCTTCGCCACATGGCCGCGCAGCGCGTCGTCATCGACCACCTGCCAGATCAGCCCCCACGCGGCGGCATCCTCTGCCTTCAGCGGCTCCGCCAGAAGCGCCATGCCCATCGCCCGCGCCATGCCGACCTGACGCGGCAGGAACCAGGTGCCGCCCGCATCCGGGATCAGGCCGATCCGGGCGAATGCCTCGAGGAAATAGGCGGATCGCGCCGCAATCACGATGTCGCAGGATAAGGCGATATTCGCCCCCGCCCCCGCCGCCGGGCCGTTCACGGCACAGATCACCGGCACATTGCTTTCGGTGATGGCGTTCAGGATCGGCTCGTATTCCTCACGCAGCACCCGTTCGAGGTCGATATCCTTCGCGCGCCGCGCCCCGCCCAGATCTTGCCCCGAACAGAATCCGCGCCCCGCACCGGTCAGCACGGTTACCCGCGCCTCCGTCGATGCCTGCTTCAGGGCAACGGCCAGTTCGGCCCGCATCTGACCGTTCAGCCCATTCAGATTATCGGGCCGGTTCAGCGTGATGGTCGCCACATCATCGCTGAGATCATAGAGAATATCCTGGAAAATCACTGTCTGCCTCCGGTCGGGTTTCGCCGATCATACGAGGTTCAGCGGCGGAGCCAAGCGCAACCCGCACAAGACGGAAAAAGGGGCGGAACCGGCTCCCAAGTGCGGTTCCGCCCTTCCGTGCCCCCCGGCGGAGGCATCGTGCCCGGCATCGCGACACATGCCGTTACACGATCGTCCCACATCGACACACATGACGGCCCTTACAAACGCAACACAGGGCCGGAGAGGCGGGCGAAGCCACCGCCGGGGGATTTGAATTTGCAGAAAAATCACGCCTGCATTCACATAAACGCGCACCGACACACACATCCGGGCTTTGCCGCCGCCGGATCACCGCACACATGACCCAGCTGCCGCATTCCGGTTCGGTGCAGACCGGCACCTTGACCGATTTGCACGCGCCGTTCGGATGCTGCTGGCTCCACCCCTGAAGCTGCACCGACTGGCGATACCAATGGGTTTGCAAAGCCTGTGCCAGAGTTCCGGGCCGGTGCGGTCAGTGCTTCACGGCGGCGTAGTTTTGTGGCCATGCGGGGCGGCACTGCGCCAGATCGACCAGATGCCCCTGTCAGAAGGGCACGATCTGTCCCGGAACGGGACGGGAGAGATTGGCATCAAGCCGCAGGAACGCAGGCGATGTCATCCAAGGCAGGCCGGTGCCCCAGCGCGAAACAGGGAGCGTCCCGCGCTGGATCACTGCATCAATCGGAGACTCAGTCGCGGGTCAATTCCGCCAGCCGCCGCGCCTCCGCCTCGGACAGGGTCTGGGTCGTATCAGTCGGGGCGCGCTGGCGTCGCATGAACAGAACCGCGCCGACGCCGCCGATCAACAACAAGGCAGGCCCGGCCAGCCAGATGATGAGGTTGCCGCCGCTCTTGCGCGGGTTCAGAAGGACAAACTCGCCATAGCGATCGACGATATAGTCGATTGCCGCCTCGTCCGATTCCCCGGCCAGCATCCTCTCGCGCACCAGAAGGCGCAGGTCCTTGGCAAGCTGCGCGCTGCTGTCATCAATGCTTTCATTGCGGCAGACCAGACAGCGCAGGTCCTTCGACAGCGCGCGGGCGCGCTGCTCCAGCACCGGATCGTCGAGGATTTCATCCGGCTGCACGGCGCCCGCAGGCACCGCCATCAGCATGCAAAGCGCGACAATGATCCACCGCATCGCCGTCACTCCGCCGGGGTCGCGACGGCGGCGCCGGGGGCACGCCTTACACGCGACACCGCGCCGACGCGATAGCGCCGATCCGTAAGGCTGATCAGCCCGCCCAGCGCCATCACGATGGAGCCGAGCCAGATCCAGTTCGCGAAGGGCTTGATATAGGACCGGACCGCCCATTGCTGGCCACCCTGCACCGGATCGCCCAGCACGACATAGATGTCGCGGGTCAGGCCGCTTGAAATGCCCGCCTCGGTCGTCGGCGTCCGCTGCACGGGGTAGAAGCGTTTTTCGGGGAACACGCGCGTATCCTCCACCCCGTCCCTGAACACCGTAAAGCGGCCAATATCGGCCTGATAGTTCGGCCCTTCGACGGCGCGAACGCCATCGAAGACGATCTCGTATCCGCCAACCTCGATCACGTCGCCCACCGATGCAAGGCGGATATCCTCAACCTCCCACGCGCTGACCGCCGCGATGCCGAAAATCGTGAAGCCGAACCCCGCATGGGCAACCGCCTTGCCCCAGTCGGCGCGCGGCAGATTGACCAGACGGCGCAGCGTTTCCGCCGCCGGGGCCTTGCCTGCCTTGGTCCGGTCCGCGAGTTCGGCGATAACGCCGAACACCACCCACGCTGCCAGCGCGATGCCGACCGGCGCAAAGAACGACCGCCCGGTCTGCAAGGCCCAGATCAGGCAGGCGATCAGGAACACCGTCGCCGCCGCGAGGATCGTCTTCTTCGCCGCCTTGCCCAGATCCCCACGCTTCCACGGCAGGATGGAGCCGAGCGGCAGGGCGATCGCCAGAAGGATCATGAACGGCGTGAAGCTCGCGTCGAAGAACGGTGCGCCGATCGATATTTTAGAGCCGTCGAACATCTCGCGGAACAGCGGCGCGAGCGTGCCGACGAACACCACCGCACAGGACACCGTCAGCAGAAGGTTGTTCAGGATCAACCCACCCTCACGGCTGACCGGCGCAAAGACACCATCCGCCCGCATCTTCGGCACGCGCCATGCGTAAAGCATCAGCCCGCCGCCAATCGCCACGATCAACATGCCAAGGATGAACACGCCGCGTGTCGGGTCGGACGCGAAGGCATGCACCGAGGTGATGACGCCCGAACGGACGATGAATGTCCCGATCAGCGAAAGCGAGAAGGCGAAGATGGCCAGAAGGATCGTCCAGCTTTTCAGCGTCGATCGCTTTTCGACCACGATGGCGGAATGGAGCAGCGCGGCGGAGATCAGCCACGGCATGAATGAGGCATTCTCCACCGGGTCCCAGAACCACCAACCACCCCAGCCAAGTTCGTAATAGGCCCACCACGATCCGAGCGCGATGCCGATGGTCAGGGAAATCCACGCGACCAGCGTCCACGGGCGCACCCAGCGCGCCCAGGCCGCATCGACCCGGCCCTCGATCAGCGCCGCAATGGCGAAGGAATAGCTCATCGAAAGGCCGACATAGCCGAAATAGAGGAACGGCGGATGAAAGGCGAGGCCGGGGTCCTGCAACAGCGGGTTCAGGTCGCGCCCGTCGAGCGGAGCCGGGAACAGCCGCCAGAACGGGTTGGAGGTCCAGAGGATGAACCCGATGAAAGCCGCACCGATCATCGCCTGCACCGCCAGCGCACGGGCCTTCAGACCCGGCGGCAGATTGCCGCCGAAGGCCGCAACCATCGCACCGAACATCGCGAGGATCAGCACCCAGAGCAGCATCGACCCTTCGTGATTGCCCCAGACACCAGCGACCTTGTAGAGCATCGGTTTCAGGGAATTGGAGTTCGCCGCGACCAGTTGCACCGAAAAGTCGGACACGACGAAGGAATAGGTCAGCGCCGCGAAGGCCGCTGCCAGGGCGACAAATTGCAGGAACGCCGCTGCGGTGCCGACACGCATCCAGTCGATCCACCCTTTCTGTGCCCCGACCAGCGGGACCGTCGCCTGAAAGACGGCGACGACAAAGGCGATGATGACAGCGAAATGTCCGAGTTCGGCGATCATGGCGGCACTCCGGTTGTTGACTTGGCCTTAACATACCGTCCGCGCCGGATCGGGCAATGTGCAGAAGCGCGCGGGGCGATCACCTTTCCGGTGGATAGGACCGGCGCCCGAACCCGGCCCGCCTCAGGCGGCGATCTGCCCGCGAAAGATCACCACACCGCTGCCCCCGACCGCGACGCCGGTGATGTCGTCCGGCGCGCCCAGAACCTCCACCTGCGCGCGGCCGGGGCGGCCCAGCCCGTGCCCCTGTTCCGCAACGAACCGCCGTGCGATCCAGCCCTTGCTGAACAGATACGCCGCCATGCTCCCGGTGGCCGATCCGGTGAACGGATCTTCGGGCGGAAAGGGCGGCGGCAGCAGCAGCCGCGCGAACGTATCACCGCCATCGACCCCTTCGGTGACGCAGAGGAAGGGTTCCATGAAGTCAGCATCTTCGCTGGTCTTGAATGCGTCCAGCGCCGCAGCGTCGAGCCGCGCCGCGCGCAGCGCATCCGGTGACTTCAGCCGGGTAACGCAGAAGGGCGATCCCGTGGACACGGTCTGCGGCACGCCGATCACATCATCGGCGGAAAGCCCGTAGATCGCCGCGATGGCACCCGGATCATAGCTGCGCCCGAAAACCGGGCGAAGCTGAGTCATGGTAATCAGCGGCGGCCTTCCGGCCTGATCCGTCACGACGATGCGCATCACCCCCGCCCCAACCTCAAGCGTGAAATCGCTGGGAACGGCAATCAGCCCAGTGTCGATCAGCGCGGTCACGGTGGCAATCGTCGGGTGGCCCGCCAGCGGAATCTCGCCTGTGGGCATGTAGTATCGCGCGCCGAAATCGGCCTTGTCGGATGACACGACGAAGGCGCATTCCACCAACCCGGTCTCGCGGGTGAAGGCAACGCGGTCTGCGACGCTCAGCGCATCGGCATCAAATACGACGGCGCAGGGATTGCCCCCATATCGGGTTTCGGTGAAGGCATCGACCCAGAGGACCGACCTCACGACCCTGCCTTCATCGCCGCCTCGGCACGGGCGCGCACCTCGTCGCTGATCTCGGCGGGCATGTATTTCTCGTCATGCTTTGCCAGGACTTCCTCGGCGATGAACACCCCGTCAACGACACGGCCATCGGCGACGGCACCCTGCCCGGCCTTGATGAGGTCTGGCAGCACGCCCTCGAACCGCACCTCGATCTCGGTTTCGAAATCGGTCACGCGAAAGACGTTCACCGCGCCCTTTTGCAATGTGCCCTCGACCACCATGCCCCCGATGCGCAGGCGTTCGTCCGGCCCGCGCGGCGCTGCGGCCAGTTCGGTCGGCGTCACGAAGAACGCGATGCTGTCCTGAAAGGCGAAGCTGACGAGCGCGACCGCCCCCGCCATCAGAACACCGCCGGCGGCGATCAGCGTCATGCGGCGTTTCTTGCGTGTCATGGCCATGCACAATTCCCCATCATCAAACGACTTCTTCCGTCTGGCTGCCGACATCGCCGCGCTGCGCGAGCAAGGCGGCATTCACCTCGGCACCGAAGATAAGCACAGCGCCGGTCAGATAGAAGAACAGCAATGTCACGATCACGCCAGCAAAAGCACCATAAGTCACTGTATAACTGGGTGCGAAGGCCAGATAGACCGAAAACAGCGACGCGCCGATCAGCCACAGCACGGTGGAAACGACGATGCCCGGCCAGACCAACCCGGATTTCGGGGTGCGGCTGGGCAGAAACCGGTTCAGCGCATAGAGGAACAGCGCAAAGCCGAACAGGCCGACGGCGTATCTGAGGTAATTCAGCGCAAACGGCACCTCGACGCCGCTGAACCTTTCCACCAGCGACATCGCCAGCGGCGCCAGAATGATGAGTGCACCGAGCAGCGTGAAAGTGATCGAGGCGAGAATCACGAAAACCAGCGCGAGGATGCGCCGCCGCACGAAATGACGCGGCTTCTTCGCCTCGTAAGCGCGGTCAAAGGCAACCCGGATCGCCTCGACCGCGTTGGAAGCGACCCAGATCGCGCCGATGCCGGACAGGGTCAGCATCCCGCCCCGGCTCTTGCCCATGACCTCGTCCAGCACTGGCACCAGCGTTTCGGCGATGTGCGGCGGCGCGAGGTCGAACAGGGCGTCGAACACGGCGCGGCTTTCCTCCGGCCCGATCAGCATCCCGGCCAGCGCCGAAAAGAAGATCGCGAAAGGGAACAGCGACAGGAATGTCGAAAACGCGATGAAGCCCGCCATCGCCGCACCATCGTCCCGATCGAACCGCGCATAGGCGCTGAGCGCGACATCCCAGATCGTCCTGAGGATCGAGGGGGCCGGAGCGGGGG
>CAYGRU010000077.1:0-12847 GCA_964352385.1 uncultured Candidatus Planktophila sp. | reverse complement strand
GATCTCCACCGCGCAAAGTCGGCAGGACCCGAATGCCTCCAGATTGTCGGACGCGCAAAGCTTCGGAACAGAAATGCCGATCTCGGCGGCGGCGCGCATGACGCTCGTCCCCTCCGGCACGGTGACCTCAAAGCCATCAATGGTCAGCGTGACCGGCTTGCCCTGCTTCGCGGGCGTGCCCATGTCGCGGTCGTCCATGCTCGGAATGACAAAGTCCCTCATTCTGCGGCCTCCTTCAGGCGTGCGAAATCGTCGGGGAAATGGGTAACGGCGGACATGACGGGAAACGGCGTGAAGCCGCCGAGCGCGCAGAGCGACCCGTCGCGCATCGTCTCGCAAAGATCGGCCAGCAGCGGCAAGGCACCTGCATCGCCTTCTGCGATGCGGTCGATGGTTTCGACACCGCGCACTGCGCCGATCCGGCAGGGCGTGCATTTTCCGCAGCTTTCAATGGCGCAGAATTCCATCGCGAACCGCGCCATGCGCAGCATGTCCGTGGTATCGTCGAACACGACCAGCCCGGCATGGCCGATCAGCCCGCCCGCCTTGTCGAATTCCTCGTATCCGAGCGCGGTGTCGAATTTCGACAGCGGCATGTAGGCCCCGAGCGGCCCACCGACCTGCACCGCCTTTACCGGGCGGCCCGTTGCGGTGCCGCCGCCAAGGTCATTGACCACCTCGCCCAGCGTCATGCCGAAGGCGGTTTCGAACAATCCGCCCCGCGCCACATTGCCCGCGACCTGAAGCGTCACGGTGCCGCGCGACCGGCCAAGGCCGAAATCCGCGTAATGCTGCGCGCCCTTCTCGAAGATCACCGGAACGGTGGCCAGCGAGATCACGTTGTTGACGACGGTCGGGCACCCAAGGAACCCTTCAAGTGCGGGCAAAGGCGGCTTGGCCCGGACAACGCCGCGCTTGCCTTCGAGCGAATTCAGCAGCGACGTCTCCTCGCCGCAGACATAGGCACCGGCACCTGTGCGGATTTCCATGTCAAAGGCGCGGCCCGATCCCAGCACATTCGCACCGAGGATGCCCGCCGCGCGGGCCAGTTCCACCGCGCGCGTCATAACGGCGATGGCATCGGGATATTCCGACCGAAGATAGACATAACCGCGCGTGGCACCCACGCCGACACCGGCAATCGCCATGCCTTCGATCAGGGTGAAGGGGTCGCCCTCCATCACCATGCGGTCGGCAAATGTGCCGCTGTCACCCTCGTCCGCGTTGCAGACGATGTATTTCTGCGGCGCTTTGGCATCATGCACCGTCTGCCACTTGATCCCGGTCGGAAAGCCCGCGCCGCCGCGCCCGCGCAGGCCCGATGATTTCACCTCGTCCATGATCTGCTGGCCGGTCATCGACA
Source organism: uncultured Candidatus Planktophila sp. (assembly GCA_964352385.1). Taxonomy (GTDB): domain Bacteria; phylum Pseudomonadota; class Alphaproteobacteria; order Rhodobacterales; family Rhodobacteraceae; genus Pikeienuella. The sequence continues at coordinate 11,484 of CAYGRU010000077.1, read as the reverse complement.
GCGCCCGTCGCAGACCGGCCAGACCGCCATGCGCCTCGTAATCGGACAGCAACAGCGGGTCGATCACGCCGACACGGGCAAAGGTCAGCCGCGTCTGGCGCTTCATCCAGTCCAGTTCTTCGACCGGACCCAGCGCCTTGTCGCTTTCGCCGGACAGGATCGCCGCCGCGTCCGTCGGCACAGCCGGGCCGAATCCGTGGCGGGTGCCGTTAATTTCGACCTCGACCAGTGGCTCCAGCCAGATCATGCCCCGGCTTCCGGTGCGCACGATCTCAGCGTGGATGCCCTGCCCCGCCGCGGCATCGGCCAAAGCGCGCGCCACCTCATCGGCCCCCAGCGCCCGCGCGGCGCTGTCCATTGGCACGAAAATCCTCATGCGCCCGCCTCCGCCAGCATCCGGTCCAGCTTCGCCGCGTCGATGCGACCAACGACACGGCCATCCATCATCGCCGCCGGCGCGCAGGCGCAAAGCCCAAGGCAGTAGACCGGCTCGATGGTGATGGCACCGTCTGCCGTGGTGTTGTGCCAGTCGATCCCCAGCTTTGCCAATGTGGCCTCGGCGATCACATTGGCGCCCATCGACTGGCAGGCCTCGGCTCGGCAGATTTTCAGCACGTGCCGTCCAGCGGGCTGCTCGCGAAAATCGTGATAGAAGCTGATGACGCCATGAACCTCCGCCTTGGTGATGTTCAGCTTGTCCGCCAAAACCGCGATGGCCCCCGCCGGGATACAGCGATACGCCGCCTGAAGCGCGTGCAACATGGGCAGCAGCGGCCCCTCGAGGCCGCTCAGGGGGGCAATGACGCCAAGAATATCGTCATGTGTCGGCGCTGGCGGGGTCTTGTGCATGGCTGGCCTTGTCTGGAGTGCGCGCAGCCCAAAAACATCGCCAGTCTTCCGAAATCAATATCGAATTCCCGTCAGTCGATTGGACATATCAATCAAGACATGTCCGAAATCCGGCGTGCCTCGGCCATCAGCGCCTCCAGAACCGGTGTATGCGGTTCGCGATAGGCAGTGACCAATCCGACCGCGTGCCGGGCTTCCTCGCCCGTCAACGGGATGTTCCTGATCGGCTTGCCGTCCGAAAGGAAGCGCGCGATGTCATCGGGCAACACGGTCACCCAGTCCCCCGCGACGACATGGGCCAGCAGGACAACGGCAGAATTGGACTCGATCGCTGCGCTCGGCGCGACACCGGCCTGCGCAAAATTGCGGTCGATGATCCTGCGGTTCTGCATGTCAGGCGTCAGCAGGCACAGGCGCTGACCATCCAGTTCCTGCCATTCAACCGAACTGCGATGGGCGAATTCCGATGTCTCGCCGCATACCAGCATGTAACGCTCTTTATAAAGCGGCTCGGAACTGACCCGCCCTAACGGCTCGTTATCGAGATAGGAAATACCTGCATCCACATCGAGATTCTCGATCATCGACAGGATCTCGACCGAGGTGCGCGACAGGATCGTGAAATGGACGTTCGGATGCGCCAGACTGAACCTGCTGGATAACTTGGCGGTCCAGGTCAACGCTGTGGGAATGGCAGCGATCCGAAGCCGCCCGGACAGGCCCCGGCGCTTGAACCGCATCTCCTCGCGAAGCTGGCGCGTATCGCCCACGATCTTGCGGGCCCATTCCAGCGCGGTCTGCCCCTCCGGTGTCAGGCCGCCATAGCGGGAACTGCGAAACACCAGTTGCACGCCGAGCTGTTCTTCAAGCTGCTTGATCCCGGTCGAAAGCGTCGGCTGGGTAATCCCCAGGCTGACGGCGGCACGCCCGAAATGGCCTTCCTTGGCCACGGCAAGAAACATCTCCAGCTTGTCGATCATCATAGCTTTCCTTGATGACTTGTTCCTGTTTTCATCGCCAATTTCGATCAACGCCATCCGCTTGGCAAGGGTGGTCAAGCCGGTCTGAACACTGGCTGCGCTATTCGCTATCCATGCGGCTTGCCTCGCCAAGATGCGCGGGTGCCGCCGTCCTCCGGCGGCACACATCCGCCTGTTCACCCGATTCCGACGCCAGAAATCGCCGCCGTTGACGGATTTTCGGCGATGGATGTAAGTTGAAGTGCCGTTCTGGAGGAGACAGATCGTGGCGGAGACGTTTGACGGATCCATTCGATACCCGATGGGCAGGTCAGTTTGAGATCACCATGCGGGATCGGGCCGACGACCGACGCGGCGTATCGAACGCTTTCGCGCCCTGTTGAAGCGCGCATCCCACTTCCCCCGCGCAAGGCTTGTCTGCGCCCACCAACAGACCGCAATTGCGTGCAAGGCGTCGGATCCTGTCGATGCCCGTAGCTGCCGAGACGCCCCCGTCAATCGTGGAGCGACCGACCGCATCGCGTGCGAGCCGGTGCTTCACCGATGAACTGGCGCAGGCAAGCGTGCTCGTCATTGATGACGAGCCGGGCATGCGCAACTTTCTGTCCAAGATCCTGACCGGCACCTGCGCGCGGGTCGATGTGATGGCGGATACGCGCGACGCATCGCGCCTGCTCGACGAGAACACCTATGACGTCATCATTCTGGATAACATCATGCCCGACAAGACCGGGCTGGACTGGCTGGCGGAACAACGTCAGATCGGCCTTTTCAGCGATGCGATCCTGATTACCGCCCATGCCGATCTGGACACCGCGATTCAGGCGATCCGCGCCGGGGCCAGCGATTTTCTTCTGAAACCGTTCCGGTCCAATCAGGTGCTGAATGCGATTGCCCGCAGCCTGGAGCGGGCGCGGCTGAGGCGCCAGAACTCGGTCTTGCGCCATGAATTGGAGGTCGGCAAGGACATCCTGAAACACCGCAATGCCTTGCTGGGCACTTCGGTCGAGATACAGGAGGCACGCCACGCGATCCACAACGCCGCCCTGTCCCATGCCAATGTCGTGTTTCGCGGCGAGGTCGGGTCGGGCAAGCAGGTGGCGGCGCGGATGCTCCACGCCGCATCGCCGCGCGCAGCGCATCCGTTCGTCTGGCTGCAATGTTATGGCATGACCGAACAGGCCTTTCAGGAACGATTGTTCGGGCAGTTGGGGCCACAATCCGATGGATCGAACACGGGGCATGAAGGGATATTACGCAGCGCGGCGGGCGGGACGCTCTACCTCGAAGATGTGGAAATGTTGTCGGCGGGGTGCCAGAACCTGCTGACCGAGCTGATCAGCACAGGCCGTTTCAGCCCCCTCGGCGCGCGCCGCAGCATCCCGTTCGATCTGCGGATCATCAGTTCCACCACCCGCCCGCTTGCCGATATCGCCGGGGAACGGGTGTTTCGCGCGGACCTGTTCTATCTGCTGACGGTGATGGAAATCGTTCTGCCGCCGCTGCGCCGCCGGACAGCCGACATCATCGCGCTGACGCTCTATTTTTCCGAAAAGCTGTCGCAGCGGATCGGAACGGATATCCCAGAATTCTCGCCCATCGCGCGAAGGCGGTTCCTGTCCTATGACTGGCCGGGAAATGTGATGGAATTGCGCAATACCGTCGAGCGCGCGCTCATTCACGGGGATTTCGAGGCGGCCCTTGGCACCGGTGCCGCATCGCCCGAAATCGAAGACCTCGCATCGGTCGAGCGGCGGCATATCCTTGCCGTTCTCGACGCCTGCGACGGCAACCGCGCCGACGCGGCGCGGCGGCTCGGCGTTGCGCGCAAGACCATCGACCGGAAATGCCGGTCATGGGGGTTGTGACCTGATGCATTCGGTCCGGCTGCGATTGCTCGCCATTGCCCTGCTGCCGCTGATCGCATTGCTGCCACTTCTTCTCGGCGTCACGATGCTGCGCTGGATCAACAAATACGATGACCTGCTGATCGCGAAAGTGGCCAGCGACCTGCGTGTCGCGGAGCAGTATTTCGAACAGATCAAGGCGGTTCAGGCAGCGGCGGTTGACGCGATGGGGCAGTCCGTGGACTTCGACCAGGCGCGGTCACGCGGTGCGCCTGCCTTGGCGAAATTCGTCGAACGCAAGCGCATCGAGCTTGGGCTCGACTTCATGGTCTGGGGCACCCTGTCAGATACCGGATTACCCCGATCCGCGCATGATGTGGCCCGATCCGCCACACCCGATGCGCCGAGCGCAAGCGTTGTCCTTCTGACCGCGGCGGAAATCGCCGCAATCTCACCCAAACTGGCCGAACGCGCCGCCATTTCCCTGGTCCCGACCGAGGCGGCACGTCCGATTGACCACGATGTTGAAGCACGCGGCATGTTCATGCTGGCGGCGCATCGGTCCGCGACCGGTGCCGAAGTCCTGATCGGCGGTCGGCTCTTGAACCGCAACCTCGGCGTGATCGATACGATGAACGCGCTGGTGTATCGCGGTGAGGATGGCGAGGTATCGCGGACCGGAACGACGACGCTGTTTCTCGAAGATGTCCGTATCTCAACCAATGTGCGCCTGTTCGAAGGATCGCGCGCGCTCGGCACGCGGGTATCGGAGGCGGTCTGGCGGCGGGTGATGGAGAATGGCGAAACCTGGCTCGACCGGGCCTTCGTCGTGAACGACTGGTATATTTCCGGCTATGTGCCGCTGGCCGACATTTCCGGCAATCGGATCGGCATGCTGTATACCGGGTTCCTCGAGGCACCTTTCACGGCGCAGCGGAACGCGACGATCGTTACATTGATCATCGCCTTCTTTGCGGTGATCGGAGTGTCGGTGCCCCTGTTCATGTGGCTGGCACGAGGGATCTTCGCACCCTTGGAAATGATGACCGCCACAATGGCCCGCGCCGAGGCGGGCGCGCTGGAGGCACGGATCGGCCCGGTTTCGGGGAACGACGAAATCGGCACCGTCGCCCGACATCTCGACCGATTGCTCGACCAGGTGGAGGACCGCGACGCCGCCCTACGCGACTATGCCAACAATCTGAACGATCTGGTGGAGCAGCGCACCGAGGAATTGCAGGAAGCCAATCGCAAGCTGGAGGCGACCTTCGCGAAGCTCGTCATGTCGGAAAAGCTTGCCTCCGTCGGGGAAATCACGGCGGGGGTGGCGCATGAGATCAACAATCCCGTCGCCATCATCCAAGGCAATCTGGAGGTAATCCGGATGCGCCTGTCGCCGGAACAGAGGATCGAGTTCAAGAGCGAACTGGATTTCATTGATACCCAGACGCACCGCATCAACATCATCGTTGGCAAGCTGCTGAACTTCACCCGCCCGGACGAGATGTCGGATGTGATGACCCGCATCGACGCTGCCAAGGCTGTCGATGACGCGCTGGTCCTCGTTGCGCCCGATCTGCGCAAGAACGCCATCGAGACGCGGGTGGAACATGCACCCGGCCCCGCTTTTCGGGTCGTCGAGACCGAGTTGCAGCAAGTGATGGTAAACCTTGTCATCAATGCGACGCAGGCGATGGGAACGGGCGGAACACTGACGATCCGCACGCGTCCCGCCGCGCGCGACGGGGTGGCGGGCACCGAAATCCTTGTCGAGGATACAGGCCCCGGCATCCCACCCGACAAGATCGACAACGTGTTCGACCCGTTCATGACCACCAAACTGGGCAAGGGATCGGGCCTGGGGCTGTCGATCAGTCAGGCGCTGGTGACACGGGTTGGCGGTCTTATCAGCGTCAGCAGCGTTCCGGGCGCGGGCGCAACCTTTTCGGTATGGTTTCCCGGCGCGGACAATTAGTCCGAGTGTCGGCGAAATTCCGCGCAAGAGGTGGACATTTTGTCCCTCAGGCCGCAGACAGCGCGCCGTTTCAGGTTCCTTGTGACCCTTTTGCGACGCAACATTCACGCTGTATCCAATTGATATACAATAATAAATAAATTGACAACCGAACGGATTCGGTCGTTCAAATCAATCAATCAAGAAGCTGCCCTGACGCGATGCGCATATGGGGCGGCCATGACGAAACGGGAAACGCAACGCTAAACCGGGGGGAGCCGCATCGGTGACCGCAATCGGCCCAGAGGCCGAACCGCGCGTCACCCTGCACAAGACATACCGACACTCAGAACACGTCTGCCAGCCTCGCACACATGGTGCCGAGGCAAGGTTGACGGTGACGATCCGACTCCGCGCTTGGCGTCGGGGTCGGACAGGGGCGCGAAAGACGCCCGCCGAATTTCGTGCCGTGTTCAGTGACAAGCTAACTAAGGGAGGAGACAAGAAATGACGCATCGACGGACACGTATGATGATGACCGCGACCGCTTTCGTCGCGATGTCGACATTCGCGGTGCCGGAGCCTGCGGTCGCTCAGGAAACCCAGTACTTTCCGATCGCAAGCAGCCGTGTCGGGCCCTATTCCGCAATGGGCACCGGGTATTACGGCGCGCAGATCGACTACATGAACTATGTCAACATGAATGGCGGCGTGAACGGCGTCATGCTGACATGGCAGGAATGCGAGACCGAGTATAACGCGGTGAAGACTGTGGAGTGCTATCAGCGCCTCCTTGAAAAGGACGGTCAGCGGATCGTCGTGTTCGACACGCTCGGAACGCCCGGTGCCTATGCCGTGATCAACCGCATGGCCGAGGACAACGTCGTTCTGGCGCAATACGGATATGGCAGAACCGACGCGGCGGATGGCCGGGTCTGGCCGTGGGTGTTCAACGCCGCCAGCCATTACTGGTCGCAGATCGCGGTCAAGATGAAGTTCATGGCCGAACAGGAAGGCGGCATCGAGAACATGAAGGGCAAGAAGATCGTGCACCTTCACATCGACAGCGCCTACGGACGGGAGCCGCTGCCGGCGATGCGCAAGATCGCCGAGGATTGGGGCGTGACGCTGGTGGAAATCTCCATCCCGCCCCCCGGTTTGGAACAGCAGTCGCAGTGGCTTCAGATCCGCCGCGAACAGCCCGATTGGGTCACCTTCTGGGGTGCCGGGTCCGGCATGAACTCCACAGCCATGACCAATGCCGCACGGGTTAACTTTCCGCGGGAACGCATGATCTACGTCACCTTCGGCGCAGCCGAGGAAGACATGTATCCGGCGGGCGACGCTGCAGTTGGCACCTATGCGATGGCGAATGCGCTGCCGGGCGCAGACTATCCGCTCGTGGCCGCGATCAAGGAACAGGTATACGGCACCGGCAAGGGCAACCTGTCGGATGACAGCCGGGTCGGGTCCGTCTACTGGAACCGGGGCCTTGGTGCCGCCGTCATGTGGGTCGAAGCGCTGAAGAACGCGCAGGAGATGCACGGCAAGGTCGGGCAAGCCGTAACCGGTGCGGAATTCCGCGATGGTTACGAGGCGCTGAACATGACCGAGGAACGCCTCGCCGAGATCGGCATCAAGGGCATGGTCGCACCTTTCGGCATCTCTTGTGCCAATCACGAGGGTGCGGGCCGGTTCGCCATGATGCGCTGGAACGGCGAGAAGTTCGAGCAGGTCACGGATTGGGAAGCCCCTCTGGATCCCGCATTCATTCGCGGGCTGGTCGAGGAATCCGCCGCCAAGTTCGCCGGTGAAAACGGCATCACGCCGAAAGACTGCTGACGGCCAGCAAGACCTTTCGACACCGAAAAGGACGGGGCCAGAGACAAAGCTGACGAGTCTCTGGCCCCTTCGACACAGCCGACACGCCGAGATGCACTGCGCCCACCCGCAAGGAAGAATTGGCAGAGTTCCGATGAATGCAAATTCCGACAACATCCTGAAAATCGACAGCATCGAAGTCGTCTACGACAATGTCATCTCTGCGCTGCATGACGTCTCGCTCGTCGTGCCACGGGGCAAGATCGTCGCGCTGCTCGGCGGCAACGGGGCGGGTAAAAGCACCACCCTCAAGGCCATCTCGACCATGCTCGCATCGGAAAAGGGCAAGGTGACCAAGGGGACGATCACTTATGACGGCGTCGCGGTGAAGGGCCAGACCCCCGCCGACATGGTAAAGCTGGGCATGGTTCAGGTTCTGGAAGGCCGCCGCTGTTTCGGCCATCTGACGGTCGAGGAAAACATCATCGCCGGGGCCTATTCGCGCAGGCTGTCCAAGGCAGAGATGCGAAACGAGCTTGAAAAGATCTACGACTATTTCAAGCGGCTCCGGGACAAACGCAAAAGTCAGGCAGGTTACACCTCGGGCGGCGAGCAGCAGATGGTGGCGGTCGCACGCGCCATGATGGCCAAGCCCAAGATGCTTTTGCTCGACGAACCTTCGATGGGCCTCGCGCCGCAACTGGTTGCGGAAATCTTCAACATCGTGAACGGGCTCAATCAGAACGAGGGCGTGAGCATCCTTCTGGCGGAGCAGAACACAAACATCGCCCTGCGCAATGCCGATTACGGATACATCATCGAAACCGGGCATGTGATGCTGGAGGGGACCGCCGAGAGCCTGTTGAACGATGACAGCGTCAAGGACCTCTACCTCGGCATTTCCAAGGAAGGCCGAAAGAATTTCCGCGACGTTCTGCGTCAGGAGAGCGCCGTGCGCCCTGATCTTCAGAACAGCTAGATCGCTTCGCGGACGAAAGAGAACAGGACAGACATGATGCAGGCCAGAAATTTTCCGATTGGCGAGCCGATCCTCGAAGTCAAGAACATCTCGCTCAGCTTTGGTGGCGTCAAGGCGATCACCGACACGTCCTTCAACGTCCTGAAACACGAGATACGGGCGATCATCGGCCCGAATGGTGCGGGCAAAAGCTCGCTGCTCAATTGCATCAACGGCATCTACAAACCGCAGGAAGGCACGATCACCCTGAAAAATCAGGTGCTCGACAAGATCAGCCCGAACATCGTGGCGCGAAAGGGCATATCCCGGACCTTTCAGAACCTTGCGCTGTTCAAACGGATGTCCGTGCTCGACAACATCCTCGTCGGCCGCAAGCTGCACATGTCGGCCAATTTCCTTCAGGTCGCCTTCCAGACGCCCCATGCACAGCGGGAGGAGCGCGAGAACCGCAAGAAATGCGAGGAGATCATCGAGTTCCTCGAGATCGCAGACATCCGCGACACGCCCGTCGGGCGACTGCCCTATGGGTTGCAAAAGAAGGTGGAACTGGGCCGGGCCCTCGCGACCGAGGCTGAGATCCTGCTTCTGGACGAGCCGATGGCCGGCATGAATGTCGAGGAAAAGCGCGAAATGTGCCGCTTCATCCTCAAGGTCAATGATGAATTCGGCACGACAATCGTTCTGATCGAACATGACATGGGGGTCGTCATGGACATCTCCGACAATGTGGTCGTGCTCGACTATGGCAAGGTGATCGGCGACGGGCCGCCCGATGTCGTGCGCGCGGATCAGACTGTGATCGACGCCTATCTGGGGGTGGCCCATGATTGAATTTCTGTTCTTCATCGAAGTCGTGGTGGCCGGGCTATTGGCCGGAACGATGTATTCGCTGGTCGCCCTCGGTTTTGTGCTGATCTACAAGGCGTCCTCGACGTTCAACTTCGCGCAGGGCGCGATGGTGTTCTTTGCCGTGCTGGCCTTTGTCGGTTTCATGGAACTGGGGCTGCCCTTCGTCGTCGCGTTCTTTGCCACCATCCTGCTGATGGGTGTGGTCGGGTTCTGCACCGAACGGCTGGTGCTGAAACCGTTGCGGACGCAAAGCGAGGATACGTTGCTGATGGCCACCATCGGCCTTGGCTTCGTGCTCGAAGGGCTGGCGCAGGCGGCCTGGGGGGTCGAGGTGCGGCGGCTCGACCTCGGGATCGGCGATTTTCCGATCCCGTGGATCATCGACAGCACCGGCCTCTTCATCAGCGCGCTGGACCTGACGGCGGGGCTGGTTGCCGCGTCCCTGATCGTGCTGCTCGCGCTCCTGTTCAAGTTCACGAAGATGGGTCTGGGGCTGCGCGCCGTGGCCGACGATCCGGGCGCGGCAAGCTCCATCGGCATTCCGCTCGGCAACATCATGCTGCTGGTCTGGACGGCGGCGGGGATCGTCGCGCTGGTCGCGGGCATGATGTGGGGCGCGCGCGCCGGTGTGCAGTTCGCATTGGTCGATCTCGCGCTGAAAGCATTGCCTGTCCTGATCATCGGCGGCTTTTCGTCGATCCCCGGTGCCATCATCGGCGGGCTGATCATCGGCGCGACCGAAAAGGTGCTTGAGGTCTATGTCGGGCCGTTTTTCGGCGGCGCGATCGAAGGCTGGGCACCTTACGTGATGGCCATCCTGTTCCTGCTGTGGCGACCCGAGGGCCTCTTCGGCGAAAAGATCATCAGACGAGTATAAGGTAGAGTGACATGAACGCGAACACTGTCTTCATGGGCTATACGGGACGCGACATCGCCAATCTCGTCGTTGCCCTTGTGGTGGCGCTGGTCATCATCCCGACGGTCATCAAGACCGACTACTGGTATTCGTCCATCCTGATCCCGTGGCTGTGCCTTGCGCTGGCCGCCATCGGCCAGCAGATCGTCATGGGCTATACTGGGCAATTGGCACTTGGCGCGGCGGGGTTCATGGCGGCGGGGGCCTTTGCCTGCTTCAACCTGATCCTGCGCGTGCCCTACCTGCCCTTCCCGGTGGCGCTGGGGCTTTCGGGGCTGGTCGCGGCGGCCTTCGGCGTTCTGTTCGGGCTGCCCAGCCTGCGCGTCAGGGGCATCTACCTCATGGTTGCGACCCTCGCCTCGCAGTTCTTCATCATCTGGATGATCGACAAGTTCGGCTGGTTCAAGAATTACGACACATCCGGCATCATCACGGCGCAGGATATCGTGATCTTCGGCAAGCCCTTCACCTCGCCGCAAGAGATGTATCTGGTGGTCGTCGTTGTCGTGGCGGTGCTCACGATCCTTGCGGTGAACATGGCGCGGGGCAGCACCGGGCGAAACTGGATGGCGGTGCGCGACATGGACATCGCGGCGGAATCGATGGGCATATCGCTGCTCCGAACCAAACTTCAGGCCTTCGCCATCTCCGCCTTCTTCTGCGGCGTTGCCGGGGCGCTGTTCGCCTTCACCTATCTGAAATCGCTGGAGCCCGTGGCCTTCGACATCAAGCTGTCGTTCAAGATCCTGTTCATGGTCATTATCGGTGGCCTCGGCACCATAAACGGCGCCTTCATCGGGGCCGCCTTCATCCTGCTGTTTCCCGTCGTGTTGAACAGTCTGGGGAACAACCTGTTTCACGGTGCCATCGACGCGACCATCATATCGGCGACCGAACAGGTGGTGTTCGGCGTTCTCATCATCCTCTTCATGATCTACGAGCCGCTCGGCATGGCCAAGCTCTGGGAAACCATCAAGCAGAGGGTCAAGGGCAGGCTGGCACCAAAGCCGGAAGTGCCGCGGCGACAGGGAGCCTGAGAGCGGAACGCGTGCGGGATGGCAGCGGTCTGCCGACGAAACACGGCGAGACGCTGCATCTGCAGGGAAACCTGTTCCAGGTGATGGTGGCGGAGAGACAGGGATTCGAACCCTGGGAACCTTTCAGTTCAACGGTTTTCAAGACCGCCGCAATCGACCACTCTGCCATCTCTCCGCATGCGGGTCTGGGGTGTTTGGCCCCGGCGCGACGGGTGTTCTAGCGGGGCCGGCGGGCGGCGTCCAGCTTTGAGG
>CAYGRU010000076.1:0-13220 GCA_964352385.1 uncultured Candidatus Planktophila sp. | reverse complement strand
GTCCAGTGGTCGGGGGTCAGAGCGCACCAATGGGGACATGGGCGATCCAGAGGAGGATGTCGAAATACCAGCCGAGGAAGGCGTAGATCATCTTGTCGATGAATTCCCAGCCCAGCCGCAAGACGACGAACAACAGGACGAAGGGCACGAACCAGATGACCGTCAGCCCCAGCGCCGCGCCGACCGCAGGTGCCGGGCCGCTCGGGGCGGCCTCCACCCATTTCGCCACGGGCCGCCGCGCGGCTTGCGGCCAGATGCCTTGCAGGCCGAGCAGGCTGACCGACATGTGCAGCACGGTCGGCAGGATAGTCGAGAACAGCATCAGGTATAGCCAGACGTAATCATAGTCCCAACGCTTCGTCCAGACCCCGGCAAACAGCGCTCCGAGATCGAGCAGAGGCGTTCCTGCCACCGTGTTCAGCAGGTGGACGGCTACGGTCAGCGCCACGCCAAGCAGCAGGAAAAGGGCGCAGGCGATGGCGAGGTCGAGCAGACCGAACAGGAACGGCCACCCGGCCCGCAGGCCCCGGCGCAAAAAGGTCAGGGTGATGGCATATGACAACACGTCGAACAGCGCGTTGATAAGAGGGAAGACGCCGATGAAGAGGAAGACAGAGCGCCGCTCGTCGGAGATCAGGGTCCAGTCGAGCAGCGTTGCGGAGAGGCCCCAAAAGCCGACGGCAAGACCTGTCACAAGCCATCTTGCGAGAACCGGGCGATTGCGCTTGTCGAGGTATTCGACTGCGAATGCGACTGCGCCTGCGAATGCGACTGCGCCTGCGACTGCGCCTGCGACTGCGCCTGCGACTGCGCCTGCGACTGCGACTGCGACTGCGCCTGCGAATGCGACTGCGCCTGCGACTGCGCCTGCGACATAGGGCAGCCAGCCAGCAGCCTGTCGAATGACACGATGCTGGCTGGCTGAGGCCAATTTCTCCCCGATGAAACCTGCGGTCAAGATGACAGAAAAGCCCAGCGCCGCCGCACGATCCGGCCAGAATGCCGCCGCATCGAGGACCGTCGCGCTGCCGAGGCGCATCTCGTCGCCCCACGCGATCCATTGCGCGGCAATCAGAAAAATCGGGTAGGCAACTGCAATCAGCAGCGCCTTGTCATAAAGCCGCCATGTCAAAGCTGCGCGAAAGAAGGTCGCCGTGCTGCTTTTGTCATCCGCCGGATCGCAGAGCCGATCCCACACCCACATCACCGACCCACGGCTGACGCGGGTGTAAATCTGGGTGAAGAGCGGCGTAAGCAGCGTTTCCGCAAGATATGCACGAAGCCATTCACTGGTTAAGCTCAGGGTGGCGATGCTCCAAAGCAGACACCAAACAACACCAATCAGCCAGAGTTCCCAGCTTGGTTGAAAATAGGCCAAGCAAGCAAAAAGGATCCCAGAGAAAATGGCCATCACGGCGAAATTCGTCGCAACACCGATATGTTTATCATCCATCGAAAATCACCTGCCCCCCGCAACGCACGCAGATTGCCGCATAGCGGCAGAATCGCCAAGCATCTTTGCACCCCCGACCACCACGCCGCGTTGACCCCTCCCGCCCGCGCGGCTAGGACAGGCGCGATGAAGCCAAGCCCAGCAGGACCCGCCGCGCGATGACCGATCAGCCGACAATCAGCCCGCCCACCAGCTTTCAGGACATCATCCTGCGCCTGCAATCCTATTGGGCCGCCAAGGGCTGCGCGATGTTGCAACCCTATGACATGGAGGTCGGGGCGGGCACGTTCCATCCGGCGACGACGCTGCGCAGCCTCGGCCCGAACGCTTGGGCAGCGGCCTATGTCCAGCCGTCGCGCCGCCCGACCGACGGGCGCTATGGCGACAACCCGAACCGGTTGCAGCATTATTACCAGTATCAGGTGCTCATCAAACCCAGCCCGCCGGACCTGCAGGACCTCTATCTCGGGTCGTTGCAGGCCATCGGCATCGACATGGCGCTGCACGACATCCGCTTTGTCGAGGATGACTGGGAAAGCCCGACCCTCGGCGCCGCAGGGCTGGGGTGGGAGGTCTGGTGCGACGGGATGGAAGTGTCGCAATTCACGTATTTTCAACAGGTTGCGGGCCATGATTGCCATCCCGTCTCAGGTGAGTTGACCTATGGGCTGGAGCGTCTGGCGATGTATGTGTTGGGCGCGGAACATGTCATGGACATGCCCTTCAACGCCCCCGACGCGCCGATCCCGCTCAGCTATGGCGACATCTTCCGGCAAACGGAGCGGGAATATTCCCGCTGGAATTTCGATGTGGCCAATACCGATGCGCTGCTGAAACATTTCGAGGATGCCGAGGCGGAATGCCGCAACATCGTCGAGCAGCCCGCCACCGACCCCAAGACCGGGCGCGATATCGTCATGGCGCATCCGGCCTATGACCAGTGCATCAAGGCCTCGCATCTCTTCAACCTGCTGGATGCGCGCGGCGTCATTTCGGTGACCGAACGGCAGGCCTATATCGGCCGTGTCCGGGCGCTGGCCAAGCTCTGCGCCGATGCGTTTCTGGAAACCGACGCGGGGCGCGCGGCATCATGAACGGGCGGTTGATCGCGGGCGGGCTGGTGGTGTTTTCGCTCTTGTTCGGGGCGGCGCTCTGGTGGTTTCAGACGCGCGGCTATTACGAACCCGTCACCGGCCTGACAGAGGTGATCGTCGCGGGCGTAGCGGTGCCGGTCAGCGATTATCGCGGCATCGACGCCGTATCATCACCGCTGAAACTGCGCGGCTGTTTCACCACGCTGGCCCCCGTCATGGGGCCGGAGGCACCGGAGGCCGCGCCGCTGATCGCGCCGGACTGGTTCGATTGCTTCGATGCCGCCGCCCTGACCGCCGCCATCGCATCGGGCGCGGCGACGGCGGTGCTCGCCGAATTCAACACCCCCTATGGCTTCGACCGCATGGTCGCCGCCTATCCCGACGGGCGCGCCTATGAATGGCGCCAGATCAACGCCTGCGGCACCGCCGCGTTCAATGGCGACGATCTGCCCGCCGGTTGCCCTGCCAAGGAATAAGACATGGCTGACCTCCTCCTCGAACTCTTTTCCGAAGAAATCCCGGCGCGGATGCAGGCCCGCGCCTGCGACGACCTGAAAAAGCTGGTCACGCAGGGCATGGTGGATCGCGGCCTGACCTATGAGGCCGCCGCCGCCTTCGCCACCCCGCGCCGCCTGACGCTGACCATATCGGGCCTGCCGAAACAGACGATGGCGGTGCGCGAGGAACGAAAGGGCCCCCGCACCGACGCGCCGGATCAGGCGCTGGCGGGCTTCCTCCGCTCCACCGGTCTGACGAAGGACCAGTTGGAGGCGCGCGACGACAAGAAGGGCCATGTCTGGTTCGCGGTAATCGACAAGCCGGGGCAGGCGGCGGCCGATGTGATCGCCGAGGTGGTGCCGGAGGTGATCCGGAATTTCCCCTGGCCGCGTTCGATGCGCTGGGGATCGGGCGATCTGCGCTGGGTGCGCCCGCTGCAATCCATCCTCTGCATCCTGACCGATGAGGCGGGGGCGGAGGTCGTGCCCTTCACCGTCGATCACCTGACATCGGGCGCGACCACGCGCGGCCACCGTTTCATGGGGCCAGCGGCGTTCGCGCCAAGGGATTTCGACGATTACGCAGCGCGTTTGCTCAAGGCGAAGGTGGTGCTGGACCCGGCGGAGCGCGCCGCGCGGATCTGGGCCGATGCCACCAACATGGCCTTCGCGCAAGGCATGGAAGTGGTGGAAGATCAGGGGCTTCTGGCCGAAGTCTCAGGCCTCGTCGAATGGCCCGTCGTGCTGATGGGCGACATCGAGGACCGGTTTCTGGGCCTGCCGCCCGAGGTGTTGCAAACCTCGATGAAGGAACATCAGAAATTCTTTTCCGTCCGCAACCCGAAGACCGGGCGGATCGAGAAATTCGTGACCGTCGCCAATGTGGAAACCGCCGATCAGGGCGCGACCATCCTCGCGGGCAACCAGCGCGTGCTGGCGGCGCGGCTGTCGGATGCGCTGTTCTTCTGGGAAAATGACCTCCGCACCGTCAGGACCGTGGGGATGGAGGGGATGGCCGCGCCGCTGGCACATGTCACCTTCCACAACAAACTGGGATCGCAGGCCGAACGGATCGAACGCATCGCCGCACTGGCCCGCGAAATCGCACCGCTGGTCGGGGCTGATCCTGACAAGGCGGAGCGGGCGGCGAAGATCGCCAAAGCCGACCTGCCGTCAGCGATGGTCGGCGAATTCCCCGAATTGCAGGGGATCATGGGCCGTTATTATGCGGAGGCTGCGGGCGAAGACCCGGCAGTCGCCGCCGCCTGCGCAACGCATTATGCGCCGCTGGGGCCGAGCGACGACGTGCCGACCGAACCTGTGGCCGTAGCGGTGTCGCTGGCCGACAAGATCGACACGCTGACCGGGTTCTGGGCGATTGATGAGAAGCCTACGGGGAGCAAGGATCCCTACGCGCTGCGGCGGGCGGCGTTGGGGGTGGTGCGGAACATTCTGACCGGCAATCACTATTTCTCATTGGGCGCGATGATTGAAAAAGCGATTCTCCGCTCAATTTCGTGGTCTAGTTCAACAAGTACATCTGTTATTGATGCAACGTCTACCCTAGAGAATGATCCGAATGCATCACTAGATGAGATTGATGCGAAGCTTCGTGCCAATCAGAAACTCGACCTCCTCGCCTTCTTCGCCGACCGCCTCAAAGTCCACCTCCGCGCTGAAGGCATCCGCCACGACGTCATCGACGCCTGTTTCAATCTCGTTGGGCAGGACGACCTCGTTCTCCTCGTGAACCGCGTCAACGCCCTGCAAGCCTTCGTGGAAACCGAGGACGGCGCCAATCTCCTCGCGGGCTACAAGCGCGCCGCGAATATCCTCTCTGCGGAGCAGAAAAAGGACGGCGTCGAATACACACTCGACCCCGATGCGAAATTCGCCGAGGCGGATGCGGAACGCGCGCTGTTCGCTGCCCTCGACACCGCCGACGCCGCCCTCCGCCCGGCGCTGGCGGCGGAGGATTTCGGGGCCGCGATGGCTGCGATGGCCGCCCTCCGCGCGCCGATCGATGCGTTCTTCGAGAAGGTTGTGGTGAACAGCGACAACGCCGTCGTCCGCCGCAACCGCCTCTGCCTCCTCAATCGGGTGAAGGTGGTGATGGAGCGGGTTGCGGTCTTTTCCGCCATCGAAGGCTGATCGCCGCCCGCTGCCGCCGCCGGATCGGATATTTGGGGGAAGTGGAAGCGGCGCGGGCCAGCCCCCGAGGCAGCATCTGTCTGCACCGGGGGCTTTCCACTTCCACGGTCATCGGCGTCCCCGCCTGTACCGTGCGCCAACCGTGAGCCGCAAACCCTTTCCACTTCCTTAAAATATCCGGCCTTATGTATCAAACGCACCAACAAAGGTGAATCCTTCTGGCGCTGATATTGCTATCCTGCCGACATGCAGGAAAAGACCATCATCAACGCGCTGTTACGGGTAAGGCGGCAAGCCTTCGGGCGGGATATCGAGACGCAGCACCATGCAGAGGCGCTTCTACAGCTTCGCGGCGTGGACCTTGCCAGCTTCCCCCTGACGCAGAGGGCCACAGTCAGCCGGTTCCCCAATGGCGTCATGCGGCGAATGCTTCTGGATTTGCTGAATGATGGGCCTAAACCCATGCGGGCGCTGGCAGAGACAGTCCACGCTGCCAAGCCTGAGATTACCTATAACGCCGCATACAAGCGCACCAGCACCGTTCTGGATCGGCTTAGGGTTGGTGGCAGGGTGGTGCGTCGGGAGGGGGTGTGGAGGCTGGCCCATTGAAGGGCCAGCCTATTGTTAGGCGGCACGTTTTGGCAGGAGCTTCACCAGATACGGCAATGCCGCTGGATCACGAGTGTTGAAGTAGCGCTCCGAATGTTCCGGAATCCAAATATCGTCAACGTATTCGAGGAACAACGAGAGAAGCGCTCGCGGATACATGCGCACGTCGCCTTCCCATTCTTCGGTTATATGACGGTAGAAATCATATTCCCGACAGACATCAGGGTGATACCGATCTAACCATGTTGCAAAGTGCTTGCCGACGCTTGCATCTGGGCGGTTCTGCTTCCCGTCTGGCGCTCGGTCAGCCATTATGTGCCCGACCATCTCCAGGCGTCCCCATAAGCGGTAGACTAGTTCATTTATGACAGAGAAGTGAGTCGTTGGAACGCGATCCCAGTTTTGATTGAAGCGCTTGATGAACGCCGGGACACGACCCCCATATGATCCGGTTTTTCGGATGCTTGGTAACACCTCCGAAGTGATCCACTTTTTGAATCGCTTCGCTTCCTTTTTCCGACTTGTGAGAATGAGACTGTAAAGCCCTGACTCATTTATCACAGATATTTTCTGCATCCCGCCGGGGGTGTGCATACTAAGCACACCCTTTTCGTCGTCATCCAGCGAACGATTTGCCGAGCCTGTGTGCGTGACACCGATCTTGCTGCAGACGTCTGAAAGAACGAACCACGGCTCGCCGTTTACGTCGATCACGCGGAAGGCATCATCATCATCATAATGAAAGACTTGCATTGCATACTGCATCATAAACGCCCCTCCTTAGGGCGGGATGACGCAGCCGAGTGAGCATTTAGACATTGACGCGGGCGTCTCTTTTTGAGATTCTGCCCAGACAGATAAGGGTGCTGCTCGACAGCGCCTTCAACTTAGAGGCCGGGACACCACGTCCCGGCCTTTCTTCACCAAGCCAGAATAGTGATTCGGGACCGGCTCGTCCAATGCGGCGTTCTTGTTCTGTGCTTTAAGCCGCCCGCTGCCAATACCCCTTCCAATTCCGGCTGACAGGTGACGCCATCGCGTTGCGAACGGTGCGCTGCACCAGCGTCTTGGCGCTTTCCTCGCGGTGATCCTCGCACCATGCGGCATGGGCTGCATACTGGTGCAGATACTGTGGTGAAACGTGGTGGTGCTGGCCTGACACCATGCGGCGAAGGCGGGAGAAGTAGCTTTCCACCCAGTTGGTGTGCTTGCCGTGACCTTCGGAATACCGCTCGGAGTGGTTGATCCGGTCCAGCGGGTAGCGGTTTTCCAGAACGTCCCAGTGCGACGCCTCGTCTGCGAACAGATGCGCATCGAAAGCCAGAACGTCAGACGCAATGTCCACGCCTTCGGCTTCGGTGTGACGCACGAAAGACAGCGTGCGGCCCATGCGCTCGCGGAAGGCCACGACAACCCGCCGCGCGCCTGTCTGGTGCTTCTTGAGGCGACGGTCGATCCGGTTGGCCTTGATGTTCTCAGGGCGGATATGACCGCCGAAATACGCGCCATCCACTTCAACCTGATCGTCCAGCACCGCGCCGCGAACCTCAGCGGCCATCGCCTCGCGCAGTTTGTGAGCCATCACCCATGCGGTCTTATACTGCACGTCGATGGTGCGGGAGAACTGCACCGCAGACATGCCCTTGGCGTTGCTGACGAAGACGCAGATCGCGGCGAGCAGGTCCACAAAGTCCAGCTTGCGGCTGGCGAAGATCGTGCCTGACGTGACGGAGAACTGCGCGTGACAGGCGCGGCACTTGAACTTGCGGCGGGTGGTGATGGTGTGAGGGTCAACGCCGCCGCAATGGGGGCATACAGCCTCGCCATTCGTATCCGACCAGCGCAGGCGCTTGAAGGTTTCATAGGCCGCTTCCTCACCAGCCTTGTAGATATCCTTGAGGCTGAGGTTGCGCGCTGCGGCGGAGAGGAGGAAGTGTTGGGCCATGATGCTATACCGTATCCGTTAGTTACCTATCGAATATAGTATGATGACATATCGCATACAAGGGCTTATATACTGATTGCGATATATTTTTAATGAGGGCGATATGCCAGACAAGACAGACTGGGAAGCAAGGGCCGCAAACCTGCTCAAGGCGGAGTTGAAAAGGCAGGGCGTGACCTATGCCAATCTCGTGGATAGGCTTGCTGAAATTGGAATCAGCGAGAAAGAGGTGAACGTCGCCAACAAACTCTCCAGAGGGAAGTTTTCAGCGGCGTTTATGTTGCAATGCTTAGAGGCTCTTGGATTGTCGCAGTTGCGCTTGGACTAGCCTGCCTGACATTTGGGTTAGGGCAGGCCCAAGAGCAGGCAGATACTGGCGGCGAGACTAGCGAGGCCCAGCAACCCGCGCCCAAAAACGCGTTTCCGCCAATTCGCGTCGAGATTGTCGAATCCGATGAAGCCGCCGAGGCCCGCGAGCGCCGCGAACGGGAAGGCGAGGAGCGTGACAAAGCGGACCTGATCGCGCAACAGGGAATGAACTCCGCAACGCAAGCGATGAACGATGCGACGCAAAAAATGGCGCTTTACGGACTTATCTCCACAATAACTGTCATAATAGGCACTGCGCTCTTGATTTGGACGCTTTTGTTGACCCGAAAAGCCAATGCGGCGGCTCAAGCTGCCGTTGACGTGACTCGCGAAGTTGGGGCGAAGCAAGTGAGAGCGAACTTGGCTTATGAGGGGTTCGAAATTGAGTCCCCCTTTAACGGTGATGCCGACTCCTGCTTGCTCAAGGCCGTATTTAAGAATTTCGGGCAGACTCCTGCTCATCAAGTCGTTTTTGATATTTTTGGGGCAAGTGAATTGATTTGGTCTGACGATTTTATCGCCGCAAAAGATGGGGGCAGATTTTATCCACCTCCTAGCCTCCGCAAATTTCGGGCAAAGGATTTTTATACAGAAGGACCGAAGTACTGTGGTGCCAACTCTACCGTGAGCAGTATAGGTTTTTGGTTCAACAAAGGTCAGATTATCAAATCTATGGAACCTAGCAGAAAATCGGGAATCTACATTGCTGGGTGGGTCAGATACAAAGACGATTTCTGGCAAGCAGAAAAGGACTACCGTTTTTGTCGTTTCTGCCTGCGTGTTATGCTCAAAGTCTCCACTGAAGATTTCCTGTCGCGCCCGATCAGCAGGGACACATTGGTTCTCTGGGGAGGAGGCCCCGAAAACCACCCAGACTAGCGCCTTAATCATCGCTCACACCTCTTGGTGCGTTTGATACATAAGGCCGAAAATATCCCCGCCGGAGGCATCCGGTCTGACATTCCAAAGAAAAAGGCGGCCACCGGGGCCGCCTTTCCATGTCAGACATTCAAGGCTGAAACGCTCAGCCCATCGCCTTTTGCAGGTTCGCGTCGATGGCGTCGAGGAAGCCGGTGGTTGACAGCCAGCCCTGATCCGGGCCGACCAGCAGTGCCAGATCCTTGGTCATCGCGCCACCTTCGACGGTGGAAACGCAGACCTTTTCCAGCGTATCTGCGAACTTGGTCAGCGCCGCGTTGTCGTCCAGCTTGGCGCGGTGCTTCAGGCCACCGGTCCAGGCGAAGATCGACGCGATCGGGTTGGTCGAGGTTTCCTTGCCTGCCTGATGCTGGCGGTAATGGCGGGTGACGGTGCCGTGGGCGGCCTCCGCCTCGACGATCTTCCCGTCCGGCGTCATCAACTGCGAGGTCATCAGGCCGAGCGAGCCGAAGCCCTGCGCGACCGTATCCGACTGCACGTCGCCATCGTAGTTCTTGCAGGCCCAGACATAACCGCCGGACCATTTCATCGCGCAGGCGACCATGTCGTCGATCAGGCGGTGTTCATAGATGATCCCGGCCTTCTTGAAATCGGCCTCGAATTCTTCCTCGTACACCTTCTGGAACAGGTCCTTGAAGCGGCCATCATAGGCCTTGAGGATGGTGTTCTTGGTGGACAGATAAACCGGCCATTTGCGGTTCAGGCCATAATTCATCGACGCGCGGGCGAAATCGAGGATCGACTCGTCGAGGTTATACATGCCCATCGCAACGCCGGATGACGGGGCATTGAACATCTCGTGTTCGATGGTCGTGCCGTCATCGCCGACGAACTTGATCGTCAGCTTGCCCTTGCCGGGGAAGGTGAAATCGGTCGCCTTGTACTGGTCGCCGAAGGCATGGCGGCCAACCACGATGGGCTGGGTCCAGCCGGGGACAAGGCGCGGCACGTTGGAACAGATGATCGGCTCGCGGAAGATCACGCCGCCGAGGATGTTGCGGATCGTTCCGTTGGGCGAGCGATACATCCGCTTCAGCCCGAATTCCTCGACCCGCTGTTCATCCGGCGTGATCGTCGCGCATTTGACGCCGACGCCGTATTTCTTGATCGCCTCAGCCGAATCCACCGTGATCTGGTCGTTGGTCCGGTCACGTTCCTCGATGCCGAGATCGTAGTATTTCAGGTCGATGTCGAGATAGGGCAGGATCAGTTTCTGCTTGATGAAATCCCAGATGATCCGGGTCATTTCATCGCCATCGAGCTCGACAACGGGGTTTTCGACTTTGATCTTTGACATCAGGTGCCTCTCGGTTTGTAGGTGGGCCTTTGCGCAAGGCTATACCTTGCCACGCGCGATGCCTACAAGCGATCAGATACGCGTTGCGGGCGCGACGTATACGCGCGGATACAAGAATTGAGGTGAGTGATGGACAGGACAGAGCGCGTCAGGGCGATGGCGGAACGCACGATCAGCGGCGCGGCGAAGGAGGGGTTCTTCATCCCCTATCGCTATGCCGCCTCGGTGACGCCGCCGCAGACCTATCCCGACTATGAGACCCTGTTCGAATTCGCCGTCCCCGCCTTCCGGTCGGTGCTGGCGGAGATCGAGGGCTGCGCCGACGCGCTGCGCGCGCTGAACGGCCCGCCGCCCCGCCCGCGCTGGGATCAGGACTGGTTTCCGCGCGCCGACGGGGCAGCGGCCTATGCGCTGGTCGCGTCCTGCAACCCGCGCCGCATCGTCGAGGTCGGGTCGGGCCATTCCACCCGCTTCATGGCGGAGGCGATCCGGGCCGAGCGCATCGACTGCGCCCTGACCTGCATCGACCCGGCCCCGCGCGCCGATTTCGGTGATCTGGAGGTGGACTGGCATCAGGGCATCCTCAGCGAAG
This sequence comes from uncultured Candidatus Planktophila sp., assembly GCA_964352385.1. Classification (GTDB taxonomy): domain Bacteria; phylum Pseudomonadota; class Alphaproteobacteria; order Rhodobacterales; family Rhodobacteraceae; genus Pikeienuella. The sequence goes on along the minus strand of CAYGRU010000076.1, from coordinate 2,274 downwards.
CGCATTTCCCACTGTTCGATGCGCTGGAGGCGGGGGATATCGCCTTTTTTGATTCGTCGCATATCCTCGTCCCCGGATCGGATGTGGACATCATCCTGAACCGCATCATCCCGCGCATCCGCCCCGGCGTGATGATCCATATCCACGACATCCTGCTGCCCGATCCTTATCCGCCGCACTGGGACTGGCGCGGTTACGCCGAACAGAACGCGCTCGGCCCCTGGCTGCTGGCGGGGGGGCTGAAGCCGATCTTTTCCAGCCATTATGCGGTGACGCGGATGGATGCGGCGGCGACGGGCATCCTTGCCGATCTGCCGCTGAAGGCGGGGGCGGTGGAGACGAGCCTCTGGACGATCAAGACCTGAGCCTGTATCGCGCGGCCCATGACCGACCAGACCCCAAAGCCCCAGTTCATCCTCGTCGCGCCGCAGATGGGCGAGAATATCGGCGCCGCCGCGCGCGCGATGTGGAATTTCGGCTTCGACCGGATGCGCCTTGTGGACCCGCGCGATGGCTGGCCCAATCCGCGCGCCGGGGCGCTCGCCTCCGGTGCCGGGCGGGTGCTGGACGCGGCGCAGGTCTTCGCCAGCACCACGGCGGCGGTGGCGGACCTGCATTATGTCTACGCCACCACCGCGCGCCACCGCGAGATGACCAAGACCGTCTTCACGCCGGAGGCTGCTGCCGCCGACATGATCCGCCGTCACGCGATGGGGGAGCGGATCGGCGTGCTGTACGGGCGGGAGCGGACGGGGCTGGAGAATGAGGATATCCTCCGCGCCCACGCGATCATCACCGTCCCGGTGAACCCGGATTTTCCGTCGCTGAACCTCGCGCAATGCGTGCTGCTGCTGGCCTACGAGCTGCGCCGCCAAGTTGATGAGACACCGCCCGAGGTCTATCAGACCGGCAAATCGGTGCTGGCCAGCACCGGGCAGGTGGACCAGATGCTCACCCACCTGATCGAGGAACTGGAGGCGGCGGAATTCTTTTTTCCCCCCGAAAAGAAGGGGTCGATGCAGTTGAACCTCCGCAATCTGTTCCGCCGCGCGCCGCTGACGGATCAGGATGTGCGGACATTGCACGGGTTGATACGGGCGCTGACGGGGCGACGGCAGAATCCGCGGAAGGGGTAGGGGGAATGCGTTGTGCACGGTGGCTCGGATGGCTGCAGTTTGCGCGGAACGGGCACTAAGACCTTGGCGCGATTATGCAAGTTTCTGACGTTTATCGTGCGCTTCGTGAAGTGGTAAACTCTGGACTTTGCAGTCGTTACTTGCAGTGTCGAAACATGACAGAGGCATTCGAATTTTTTGTGTGATATATCTTTTTTCAATCTGGCTGCTGACGCTGATATGACGGAGCATTGAGTGCAGAAATTGGCTAATGTCGTGCCACAGAACCTTACCAGTCTATGGGCGGCTGAAGACAAAATGATGGCATGGTCTGCTACAGTATTGGCATCAGAAGATAACCTTCAAGACCATATTGAAACCATTGAGACGTACATGGATTGCATCGAGATGGTTAGAAAATCCGTTCCTTCAGGTGATCGACACATCGCGTTGGTAGGGTTGTTCATGCGTACTTTTGATGCTTCGTCCCACTGTCTCAGAAGCGCGATGTCGGGAAACTATACTGGTAGCGCCATGTATGCCCGTGATATTCTAGAGACACAATTTCTGCTTAGCTACCTTTTGGATGCAGATGGTCGCCCTGAAGCATGGTTGTCCTCAGACCCAAATGCGAATCCAAGAGAATATTGGCCTGTTGAAATTAGGAAATACTTGGACCGGCGCGACGGGTTCGTTGAAAAAAAACGAGAACTAAACTACAAGTTGCTTTCGAAACTTGGAGCGCATCCATCGCCTGGAGGCTTTGAATTAAAACGGGATGGCGGCAGAGCAATCCAGAGCGGCCCCTTCAAGCAAATTGATACTTTAGCGCGATGCATAGAAGAAGCCACGAGGGTGATACTGCCACTGTCTGAAATGCTGTGCATTTATTGCAATAAAGAACTGGAAAACGGCCGAAGCATGTGCAGCTCGCTTGCGCTCATTTTGCAGCGTACGCGAGAGAAGTATTTTCAGAATTTAGAGTGATTTATTATCTGGCAATAGGTAGTCTTATTCGTATTTCGCAGCATTCTACGCGAATGGTTACTCTCTGAAAGCGCCCTTCAAGGTTGGAACTCCACTTTCTGCGCCTACCAACTATTGCTCTCACCACACTATCTGTTACTCGCGTTCAGAACACTACGCGAAAGTCCCCCCT
>CAYGRU010000075.1:0-13249 GCA_964352385.1 uncultured Candidatus Planktophila sp. | reverse complement strand
CGCCATCAGGAACAGCATGACCCCGAACTGAAGCCCATTCAGGACCTGTTCAATGAGGAGGAGGGTGGACATCGAAAGCTCCCGCCCTCGGCGCCGGCCCGAAGCCAGGCCCCCGAGGGACAAAACGCCAAGGGGTGCGGCCCCGGATCACCTCCGGGGCCGCGATCCGCGATTACATCTTGCACTCACCCACATAGGCGTCGGCATGATCCTCAAGCGCGACACCGATGATCTTGTTGGTGAACACATCGCCCTCCTTGATCACTTCGCGGACATAGATGTCCTGAACCGGGTGGTGGTTCGCACCGAACTTGAAATCCCCACGGGTGGAGGCGAAATCGGCCGCCTCCAGCGCCGCCTGAAACGCTGCGGCATCGGACGGTTGCGCGACCTTCAGCGCCGAAAGGATCAGGTTCGCCGTATCGAAACCCTGCGAGGCATAGAGCGACGGCAGGCGACCATATTCGGCCTGAAACGTTTCGACAAAGGCCTTGTTGGTCGCGTTGTCGATATCCTTGTTCCACTGCGACGTGTTCTTCACGCCAAGCGCGGCTTCGCCCACGGCCTGAAGGATGCCCTGATCGAACGAAAATGCCGGGCCGATCAGCGGCACGTCCACGCCGGACTGGGCGTATTGCTTCATGAACGAAATCCCCATCCCGCCGGGCAGGAAGAAGAACACGCTGTCTGCACCCGAAGCGCGGATCTGCGCAATCTCGGCGGCATAATCGGTCTGGCCCAACTGGGTGAACACCTCACCCGCCAGTGCGCCCGTGAAGAACCGCTTGAATCCGTTCAGCGCGTCGACCCCGGCAGGATAGTTCGGCGCCATAATGAAGCTGTTCTTGAACCCGGCATTGGCGGCGTAAGCGCCCGCAGCCTCGTGCAGGTTGTCGTTCTGCCAGGCGACGTTGAAATATTTCGGATGGCAGCCCTGACCGGCCAGCGCCGACGGGCCGGCATTCGGCGAGATGTAGAAGATATCCTGACGCACCGCGCTCGGCACCACCGCCATCGCGAGGTTGGACCAGATGATGCCGGTCATAATGTCCACCTTGTCGGACTGGATCATCTCGTCCGCCAGTTGCACGGCCACATCGGGGGCCTGCGTGTCGTCCTTGACGATGACCTCGACGCCGGTATCGCCCGCCTGCTTCATCGCCAGCAGGAACCCGTCGCGCACGTCGATGCCGAGGCCCGCACCACCGCCCGAAAGCGTCGTGATCATGCCGATCTTGACCGGGCTGTGACCCGCTGCATGCGCCCCACCAGCGGCCAGTGCGGCAACCGAAAGAGCGGCCATAAGGGTTTGTTTCAGTTTCATTGTCTTGTCCTTCCTGTTGTTGTCGTCTTGTCGTGTCGTCAGAACGCCTTGAATGTCAGCGTCGTCAGGGACCGGGAAATTCCCGGAATCGTCAGAAGATTGTCGTTGATGTATTTCCCCACATCCTCGCCTTCGGGGATGTAGACCTTCATCAGCAGGTCAAAATCGCCGGAAGTGGAGAACAACTCCGACGCGATTTCCCGGTCATAGATGGCATCGGCCACCTCGTAGGTCTTGCCGGGATAGCAACGCAACTGGATGAATACGCAGGTCATGTCAGGCCTCCTCTGATCGGTATGGCATGAAGGCGCGGGCGGCGGCGCGGGTCAATGGGGTGCCTCCGCCGCCGTCTTGCGCAGCCGGAACCGCTGAATCTTGCCGGTTTCGGTTTTCGGCAGGGCATCCAGAAACACGATCCGGCGCGGATATTTGTAGGGTGCGATGGCCGCCTTCACATGATCCTGAAGCGCCTTCGCCATCGCTTCATCCGGCGTATGGCCCTTGGTCAGGACCACATGCGCCTCGACAATCATGCCGCGCGCATCATCCGGTGCGCCGATCACGCCACATTCCGCAACCGCGTCATGGGACAGCAGCGCAGCCTCCACCTCCGGCCCCGCGATGTTGTAACCGGCCGAAATGATCATGTCGTCATTGCGCGCGGCGAAGTGGAAATAGCCGTCCGCGTCGCGCCAGAAACTGTCGCCGGTGATGTTCCAGCCATCGCGCACATAGTTCCGCTGCCGGTCATCCGCGAGGTAACGGCACCCGGTCGGGCCGCGCACCGCCAGCCGCCCGATCGTGCCGTCGGGAACAGGGTTCATATCCTCGTCCACGATACGCGCCTCGTAGCCGGTGACGGGCTTGCCGGTGCAGGCGGGCTTGTGATCGTCGAAGCGGTTGGAAATGAAGATGTGCAGCATTTCCGTCGCACCGATCCCGTCCAGCATCGGCTTGCCAGTTTTCTCGATCCATTCCTCATAGACCGGCGCAGGCAAAGTTTCCCCCGCCGACACGGCGGCGCGCAGGCTGGACAGATCTGCGCCCTTTTCCATCGCCGCAAGCATGGCGCGATAGGCGGTCGGGGCGGTGAAGCAGACCGTCGCCTTGTAGGTTTCGATGATCTCGATCATGTTCGGCGGGGTCGCCTGTTCCAGCAGCGTCGCCGCCGCGCCGAACCGCAGCGGAAAGATCGCGAGCCCACCAAGGCCGAAGGTAAACGCGAGCGGCGGGGAGCCGACGAACACATCATCCGGCGTCACGCGCAAAACCTCCTGCGCATAACCGTCCGCGATGATCAGCAGATCGCGGTGAAAATGCATCGTCGCCTTCGGCGAACCTGTGGTGCCGGAGGTGAAGCCGAGCAGCGCGACATCATCGCGCCCGGTGCGCACCGCCTCGAACCGCACCGGCTTGGTCAGTGAAAGCCGGTCCAGTTCCGCATCGTGATTGGCGGTCCCGTCAAAGCCGACAACGGTTTTCAGAACCGGGCTGTCCTTGGCGCACAGCGCCATTTCATCCATCAGCCGCGTATCGCACAGTGCGAATTTCACCGCCGCCTTGTCGACGATCTGGCTCAACTCCTTCGCGCGCAGCATCGGCATGGTGTTGACCACGACCCCCCCGGCCTTGGTCGCCGCCAGCCAACAGGCGACCATCGCGGGGTTGTTGGCCGACCGGATCAGAACCCGGTCGCCGGGCCGCACCCCCAGATCCTCCACCAGCGCATGTGCCATGCGGTTGGTCCAGTCGGTCAGTTCCTTGTAGGTGCGCCGCCGTCCGTTGCCGATCAGTGCGGTATGGTCGCCAAACCCGCGCTCCACCATGCGATCGGTCAGTTCGACACCGACATTCAGCAGGGCGGGATAGTCGAACCCATCCAGATGGAATGTCGGCTGCGCATCCTCGGGCGGCAGGTTGTCCCGTGCGAAACTGTCCAGATGCGCCGATGGTCCGAGCATGTTCACCCCCCGATGGTCTGCCGCGCGATGATGACCCGCTGCACATCGGATGCACCTTCATAGATGCGCAGCGCGCGGATTTCGCGATAGAGGCTCTCGACGATGCAGCCCTTGCGCACGCCGTCGCCGCCGTGGATCTGCACCGCCTTGTCGATGACCAGTTGCGCACGGTCCGTTGCGAACAGCTTTGCCATCGCCGCCTCGCGGCTGACGCGGGGGGCGCCCTGATCCTTCAGCCATGCCGCGCGATAGACCAGCAGTGCCGCCGCATCCACATCCAGCGCCATATCGGCGATATGCCCCTGCACCATCTGAAGGTCGAACAGCGGCGCGCCGAACAGATGACGATCCCGCACCCGCGTCAGGCTTTCATCCAACGCCCGCCGGGCAAAGCCCAGCGCGGCGGCGGCAACGGTGGATCGGAACACGTCGAGCACCGACATCGCGATGCGAAAACCATCACCCTCGCCGCCGATCAGCGCCGATTCCGGCACGGCACAATTCTTGAACGACAGACGCGCGAGCGGGTGCGGGGCGACCGCCTCCATCCGCTCCGCCACCGTCAGGCCGGGTGTGTCGGCGGGGACGACAAAGGCGGAAATCCCCTTCGCGCCGGGGCCGCCCGTGCGCGCGAACACGGTGTAGACATTCGCGATCCCGCCATTGGAAATCCACGTCTTCTCACCATTCAGAATAAACTGATCGCCCTGCCGCGCCGCACTCAGGTCCATGTTCGCCACGTCGGAGCCGGATCGGGGTTCGGACAGCGCAAAGGCCGACAGGGCGGTGCCCGCCCGTGTCTTGCGCAACCAGTCGCGTTGTGCGTCGGAGCCAAACAGCGACAGCGCACCGGTGCCAAGCCCCTGCATCGCAAAGGCGAAATCCGCCAGCCCGTCATGGCGCGCCAGCGTCTCGCGGATCAGGCAGAGCGACCGGACATCCAATTCCCCCGGCGCATCCGGGTCGATCGCAGAATGGCGCAACCAGCCCGCCTCGCCCAGCATCCGCACCAGCCCGATACAGGCCGCATCGACATCGCTGTGATCGACCGGCAGGTGCTTCGCCGCCCATGCATCCAGCGCATCCGCCAGTTCGCGGTGGCGCGGCTCGAAAAACGGCCAGTCGAGGAAGGATCGGTCAGACATCAGTTCCCCTCGAATACCGGCTTGCGCTTGGCAACGAAGGCATCGAAGGCGCGCTGGAAATCCTGCGTCTGCATGCAGATCGCCTGTGCCTGCGCCTCCGCCTCGATGGCCTGTTCGATGGACATCGACCATTCCTGCGCCAGCATGGTCTTGGTCATCATGTTTCCGAATTGCGGCCCGTCCGCGATCCGCTGGGCATAGGCGACCGCCTCGGCCTCCAGTGCGTCCGCCGCGACGATCCGGTTGTGAAAGCCCCAGGCGAATCCTTCATCAGCGCTCATCGACCGCCCGGAATACAAGAGGTCCGCCGCCCGTCCCTGCCCGATGATCCGGGGCAGGATCGCGCAGGCCCCCATGTCGCAGCCCGCAAGGCCGACACGGGTGAACAGGAACGCCGTCTTCGCCTCCGGTGTCGCGAAACGCAGATCGGACGCCATCGCAATGATTGCCCCGGCACCGACGCAGACCCCGTCAATGGCCGCAATCACCGGCTTGCCGCAATTGATGATCGCCTTCACCAGATCGCCGGTCATCCGGGTGAACCGCAGCAGGCCCTTCATGTCCATGTCGAGCAATGGCCCGATGATGTCATGCACATCGCCGCCGGACGAGAAGTTCCCGCCATTCGACGCGAACACCACCGCGCCCACATCATCGGCATAATGCAGATCGCGGAACCAGTCGCGCAATTCGGCATAGCTTTCGAATGTCAGCGGGTTCTTCCGCTCTGGCCGGTTCAGCGACACGATGGCGACATCGCCTTCGAAGCGGAGGTTGAAATGTTTCGGTTTCGTTGCCCGAATATCAGTCATGTCTTGCCTCCGTTACCTGCGTCAGCCGAGCGGTAAGGGCGTCGGCCTCTTCCACTGTCAGGGCCGAAAGCAGGTCATTCACCCAACTTTCGTGATGGGCCGCCAGCGTTTCGAATTCCGCGACCCCAGCGGCGGTCAGGCGCACAACCGTCGCGCGGCGGTCACCCTCCACCACCTGACGTTCCACCATGCCCTCGATGACCAACCGGTCAACAATGCCGGTGACGTTGCCGTTGGACACGCGAAGCACCCCCGACAGCGCGCTCATCCGCAGGCCCGCCCGATCACGATGCAGCGCCGCCATAACATCGAAACGGGGCAACGTGGTCCCATGTTCAGCGCGCAGATGTTCGCGCAAATCCGCCTCGATCATGCGCGAAGTTTTCAAAAGCCGCAGCCACAGGCGCAAACGCGCCTTCGACGCGGCCTCGGGTATCGCGCGGGTCTGGTTCACACCTGCCCCCCGGAAATCGGGATCGCCTGCCCGGTGATCGCCCCCGATCCGGGGCCACAGAGCCAGAGCGCGGCTGCCGCCACCTCGTCCACCGTGATCAGCCGACCGAACGGGTTGGTATCCTGCAACGACGCAAGCGCCTCTTCCCGCGATATTCCGGCCTTGGCCATGATGTTGTCGACCGACCGGTCGATGATTGGCGTCTCCACATAGCCGGGGCAGATCGCGTTCACCGTCACGCCGGTTTTCAGCACCTCGTCCGAGGCGCATTTCATCAGCCCCAGCACCGCATGTTTCGACGCACAGTAAGCACCGCCATAGGCGAACCCCTTCAGCCCGGCGATGGAGGATACGATGATGATCCGCCCCCAGCCGCGCGCCGCCATCGGCTTCATCACCTCGCGGGTGCACATCAGCACCCCCTCGACATTCGTGGCCTGCACCTTGCGCCAGAAATCGAGCGTCGTCTTGTGGATCGGCGCGGTTTCCGCGATCCCGGCATTCGGCACCATGATGTCGATCTGACCGGCGGCGGCGATGGTATCGACCACCTCACGCTCGTCCGTCACATCCATGATGCGCCAAGATATGCGGTCGCTTTTCGCCGCAACCTCCGCCAGTGCCGCCTCGCGCCGTCCGGTGATGACGACCTCCGCCCCCGCATCGGCCAAGGCCAGCGCGATGGCCGCGCCGATGCCGGTGCCGCCGCCGGTGACGAAGGCGCGTTTGCCGGTCAGGTTTGCTGAAAGATCAGTCATCATGCTTTTCCCATGGGTTCGGCCTTGGCGGCCAGTCGTCGCATCTGCTCCGCCCCGGCGCGATAGGGGGCGGGCCATGCCACATGTCCATCCCCCAGCGCCGCAGCGGCGTGAAGCGTCCAGTAAGGGTTGGAAAGATGCGGGCGCGCAAGGCAAACCAGATCGGCCCGCCCCGCCATCAGGATCGAATTGGCGTGATCCGGTTCAAAGATGTTGCCGACCGCCATCGTGGCGATCCCCGCCTCGTTGCGGATCCGATCCGCGAACGGCGTCTGAAACATGCGGCCATAGACCGGCTGCGCCTCGGTCGAGGTTTGCCCGGCGGATACGTCGATGATATCGGCCCCGGCGTCGCTGAATGCCTTCGCGATCTCTACGGCGTCTTCGGGAGTCACGCCCGCATCGCCCAGCCAGTCGGTGGCGGAGATGCGCACCGAAATCGGCTTGCCCTTCGGCCACGTCGCGCGCATCGCCGCAAAGACCTCCAGCGGATAGCGGAGGCGGTTTTCAAGGCTGCCGCCATACGCGTCTTCGCGAATGTTCGAAATTGGCGAAATGAATGATGAGATCAGGTATCCATGCGCGGCGTGCAATTCGATCATGTCGAAACCGGCACGGGCTGCCATTTCGATTGCGCTGACGAATTCGGTCTTCACGCGATCCATATCGGCGCGGTCCATTGCCTTTGGCACCTGATTGCGGTCTGACCACGGCAGGGCGGAGGCTGAAATCAACGGCCAGTTGCCTTCCCGCAGCGGCGCGTCCATTTCCTCCCACCCGACCTGGGTGGAACCCTTGCGCCCGGCATGGCCGATCTGGCAGCAGATTTTCGCGTCGGTTTCCGCATGGACGAAATCAACCAGTCGCGCCCAGGCCGCCTCATGTTCCGGCGCATAAAGGCCGGGGCAACCGGGCGTGATGCGACCTTCGGCGCTGACGCAGGTCATCTCGGTATAGACCAGCCCCGCGCCACCCTTCGCACGCTCGCCATAATGGATCAGGTGCCAGTCGGTCGGTGCACCGTCCTGCGCCTTGTATTGCGCCATCGGCGAGACGACGATCCGGTTCTTCAGCGCCATATCGCCCAGTTGGTAGGGCGCGAACATCGGCGCACGCACCGGCGCATTGCTGCCCACCCCGGCCTGATCCTGAAACCACCGCTCCGCGCTTTCCAGCCATGCCGGGTCGCGCAGGCGCAGGTTTTCGTGGCTGATCCGCTGCGACCGGGTCAGCAGCGCATAGGTGAACTGCACCGGATCGAGGTCGAGATACCGCTCCACATCCTCGAACCATTCCATCGAATTGCGGGCGGCGGATTGCAGCTTCAGAACCTCTGTCCGCCGCTCCTCCTGATATTTCGCGAAGGCAGCCTCACGGGTCGGTTCGGTCGTCAGATACTCGGCCAGCGCAATCGCGCTTTCCAGCGCGAGCTTGGTGCCCGAACCGATGGAAAAATGCGCCGTCGCCGCCGCATCGCCCATCAGAACAATATTGCCGTGATGCCACGTCTCGCACAGCACACGGGGGAAATTCAGCCAGGCGGAGCCGCGAATATGCGTGGCATTGGTCATCAGCGCATGACCGCCGAGGTGATCGCGAAAAATCTCCTGACAGATCGCAATCGTCTCCTGCTGCGACTTCTCGCCAAAGCCGAAGGCATGGAATGTTTCCGGCGCACATTCGACGATAAAGGTCGCGGTCTGGTCGTCGAATTGATAGGCATGGGCCCAGACCCAGCCCTTGTCGGTTTTTTCGAAAATGAAAGAAAACGCATCATCGAATTTCTGATGCGTGCCAAGCCAGACGAAATGCAGCTTGCGGGTGTCGATTTCCGGCTTGAACGTATCGGCGAATTCCAGACGGCTGCGCGAATTCAACCCGTCGCAGGCGACCACCACATCATAATCGGCGGAGTATTCGGACGCACTGCCAACCTCCGTCTCGAACCGCAGATCAACGCCGAGTTCCCGCGCCCGCGCCTGCAACAGCAGCAACAGCGTCTTGCGCCCGATGCCACAGAACCCGTGCCCGGTCGAAACCGTGCGGTGCCCGGCATGAACCACGGCGATGTCGTCCCAATAGGCGAATTGAGCGCGGATCGCAGCGGCGCTTTCGGCATCGTTGCGGGCGAGGTTGTCCAGCGTTTCATCCGACAGCACGACACCCCAGCCGAAGGTGTCATCGGGGCGATTGCGCTCGATCACCACAACCTCTGCCGACGGATCGCGCCGCTTCATCGAGATTGCGAAATAGAGGCCCGCAGGCCCGCCGCCAAGACATGCGATACGCAAGGGTCGCCTCCCAAAGATCACGTCGTCAGGTCACGTCATGAGGAAACGATAGCGACGGGAATCTTTATTTCAAGCATAAAATATTCAAGCTCGAAATTATTGTGGCATACCGCCCTCGCCGAGATCCCACCACAGGCCCGCCATGATCGCCAGCGCCTCGCGCATCAGCGGTTTCAGCACATGCTCGTCAGGGGCATGCTGCGAACAGCCCGCATAGGAATGCGGCACCCAGATCGTCGGCATCCCCAGCGTTTCGGCAAATTCCTCGTTCGGCAGCGACCCGCCGAGATTGGGCAGGATCGCAGGCGCCTTGCCTGTGGTCCGGCGCAGCGATGCCGCCGCCCAGCGCACCCACGGGTTATCGGGGTCGAGCCGCGTTGCCGAAAAGGCGGGGCCATCGGTTGCCGTGACCTGCACCATCGAAAAACCATGCGCGTCCAGATGGCGGCGCAGCGCCGGAATGATGTCGTCCTGATCCGTGCCGACCACGAACCGAAGCTGGCCTGTGGCCACCGCCCTCGGCTGGATCGCATTGACAGGCGCCGCCGGATCGCCGCTGACCATCGCAAGGATGGCAAATGAATTCCATCCGATGACCCGCTCCGCCGCGCTCAGCCCCGGCTCGCCCCAGCCCGGATCAATCTGTGGCCCGCCCGGCGGTGTCTCGATCTCGCAATCTGCCAGCGCCTGCCGCACCGCCGGGGTCAGGCTGGTCGGCCGCCATTCCGGGATCTGGATGACGCCCCCCGCATCGGTGATCGTCGCCAGCGCGTGTGAGAGGATCATCGCCGGATCAGCCAGCAACCCGCCCCAATTGCCGGAATGGTGCGCCCCGTCGCGCAGATCGACGCTCAGGGTAAAGGTGACGCCACCCCGCGCGCCCATGAACAGCGTCGGCCGGTCATATGTCAGCCGGGGGCCGTCGGAGGCGATCAGCGCATCCGCGATCAGCGCCTCCCGCTCCGCAATGAACAGCTCGTGCAGACCGGGCGAGCCTGCTTCCTCACCCGTCTCGATCACAACCCGGATGTTGAAGCCAAGCGTGCCGCGTGTGGTCAGCACCGCCTCCAGCGCCGTCAGGTTGATCAGATGCTGGCTCTTGTTGTCCGCCGTGCCGCGCCCATAAACCCGGTCGCCGACTTCCGTCAGGTGCCAGGGTGACAGGCCATCGCGCCACCGCCCCTCCATCCCCAGCACTGTATCGCCGTGGCCATAGGTCAGGACGGTCAGCAGGTCATCTGCCTCCCGCCGTTCCGCGATCAGGAACGGGCCACCGCCCGCAACAGGGTTCGGCACGATGCGGCTGACAAACCCCATCCGCGCCAGCCGGGGCTCGATCCCGTCGATCAGGTAAGCGTGAAGCGCAGGCATCCCGCGCGGATGCTGGCTTTCGGTCGGAAAGGCGACCAGAGCCGAAAGGTCTGCAAGGAACCGGCCATCATCGAATGCCGCCTCGGCGGCGGCAATCGCGTCGGCACGGGTCACCCGGCCCTCACGCATCGCAGACGGAGCAACCCTTGCGCTTTTCGATCTCGAAGGTCCGGGTTTCCCCCTCCAGCGCGTTATAGACGATCATCCGCCGTTTCAACGGACGCCCGGCAATCGCCACATCCTTGATCGTCTCGGCCACGACCATCGCGCCCATAACCCCGGCCAAAGGCCCGAGGACACCACCCGCAGCGCAAGTCTGCACCAGCCCCTCCGCTGGGGGTTCGGGGAAGACACAGGCGTAGCACGGGCCGCCTTCCCAGGGTTTATAGACAGACAACTGACCTTCCCACTGCGTCAGCGCAGCCGAAATCAGCGTGGTCTTTCGCGCAACGCAGGCACGGTTCAGCAGATAGCGTGTCTCGAAATTGTCCGACCCGTCGATCACCAGACGATAGGGCTTGATCACCTCGTCGATATTGTCTTCGGTCAGACGCTCCTGATGCAGCCGGATATGCAGATGCGGGTTCAACGCCTGCACCGCGTCGCGGGCGCTTTCCGCCTTCAGATCGCCGACCCGGTTCGTCGTGTGAATGATCTGACGCTGAAGGTTCGACAGCGACACCACGTCGTCATCGGCGATCCCGATGGTGCCGATTCCCGCCGCCGCCAGATAGATCAGCGCGGGCGATCCGATTCCGCCCGCCCCGACGACCAGCACCCGCGCGCCGCGCAAGCGTCGCTGACCGGGGCCGCCGATTTCACGCATGATGATATGGCGCGCATACCGCTCCAGTTCCTTTTGCGAGAACGTATCTTCACGCATCAGTATTGTCCTTCACCGTCAACGCCCACGGGCGCAACTATAGGGCGGCATGGCCTCGGCGACCATGCCCGTTCGCGTCACAATCCGTCGAAAAGTGCGGTGGACAGATAGCGTTCGGCAAAACTTGGCAGGATCGCGACAATTCGCTTGCCTGCCATGCCGGGGCGCGCGCCCAACTCCAGCGCCGCCGCGATGGCCGCCCCTGACGAGATTCCGCCGGGCACGCCTTCTGTTGCGGCCAGCTTGCGGGCCGTGTCGAACGCGGTTTCGTTGCCGATGGTCAACACTTCGTCGATCAGGCTTCTGTCCAGAATCGCGGGGATAAACCCTGCGCCGATGCCTTGAATCTTGTGCGGGCCGGGGTCGCCGCCCGACAGGATCGGGCTGTCCTCCGGCTCCACCGCGATGATCTTCACATCGGGATTGCGCGCCTTCAGGACGCGCCCCACGCCGGTAATCGTGCCGCCGGTCCCGACGCCCGAAACGAAATAGTCGATCTTGCCGCCGGTATCGATCCAGATCTCCTCCGCCGTCGTCCTTTCGTGGATCGCCGGGTTGGCAGGGTTCGAAAATTGCTGCGGGATGATCGCGCCGGGGATCTCCGCCGCCAGCCGCTCTGCCTCTGCAATCGCGCCTTTCATCCCCTTGCCCGCCTCGGAAAGCACCAGTTCAGCCCCCAGCAGCGCCAGCATCTTGCGCCGTTCCACCGACATCGATTCCGGCATGCAGAGAATCAGGCGATACCCCCGCGCAGCCGCCGCAAAGGCAAGCCCGATCCCGGTATTGCCCGAGGTCGGCTCGATCAGCGTGCCGCCGGGCTTCAGCTTGCCCGAGGCTTCGAGGTCGTCGATCATCGCCACCCCGATCCGGTCCTTGACCGACGAGATCGGGTTGAAGAATTCCAGCTTCGCGCAAATCTCCGCCTCCACACCGGCATCGGCCGCCATGCGTTTCAGGCGGACCAGCGGTGTGCCGCCAATCGTGTCGGTGATGCTGTCATAGATCAGTCCGCGTGGTGTTCCGGTCATTCTGGTCACTCCCATTTCGCGCGCTTCGGCGCGGCTTATATCGTGAAATCGGGCTTGCTGCCATCGCGGTGGACGCCTTCATCCTCCGCCCGCTGGCAAAGATCCTGCATGGTGACGCCGTCGAGTTCCCGCAGCACCGCTTCCTGCGCATCGCGCCACAAGGGGCGGGATACCTTTTCGCCCAGTTCCGATGCGGGCGGTTCCGGATCGCCATCGAAATCCGCCGCATCGACAATGCGCACAACCTCGGCCACCGTGATCCTGCGCCGCTCGCGCGCCAGTGTATAGCCACCGCGCGGCCCACGCACCCCTTTCAGAACGCCTTCGCGCACCAGTTGCTGCATCACCTGTTCCAGATACCGCTGCGGTATGCCAAGGCGGCGTGTGATGTCCTTCGACTGCACCGGGTCCGGGCGCGCGTTGTAGGCCACGTCCAGAACAGCCTCCAATGCCAGTAGGGTCTTGCGTGAAAATTTCAGCATGGCGTGCCCCTATTCCGAAACGCCGGTGGAACCGAAGCCGCCCGCACCACGCGCGGTGTCATCCAGTGCGCCAAAGCTGAAGTCGGCCTGCGTGACAGCGGCGAGAACGAACTGCGCGATCCGGTCGCCGTGGGCGATGGTGAAGGCTTCGGTGCCCAGATTGACCAGCAGCACCTGCACCTCACCACGATAATCGCTGTCGATGGTGCCGGGTGCATTGGCCACCGTCACCCCGTGGCGCAGCGCAAGGCCGGACCGGGGCCGTATCTGGCCCTCGAACCCGGCGGAGATCGCCATCGAAAGGCCGGTCGGCACCAGCGCCCGCGCGCCGGGTGCCAGCGTCAGCCCCATCTCCCTGCCCGCCGGAGGGAAGGATGCGCGCAGGTCCGCCCCCGCCGCGCCTTCGGTCTGATAGGCGGGCAGGCCGAAACCCGCATCGAAATGCGCCAGCGGCGAAAGCCGGACAGCGGCGGTCAGCATCGCGCTGTCCCTCGTGCCAGCCAGTCCGCCAGACGGGCGACCAGCCGCCGCGCGACATCATCCTTCGATGCTTCGGGCCAGTGTTCAGCACCCTGCGCGTCGATCAGCGTGACGGTGTTGCGCGTGCCGCCCATCACATCGCCGCTGACATCATTTGCGACGATCCAGTCGCAGCCTTTGCGCACGCGCTTCGCCGTGGCATTCGCCAGCACGTCGTTCGTCTCCGCCGCAAAGCCGATCACCAGGGGCGGGCGGGTGCC
>CAYGRU010000074.1:0-13799 GCA_964352385.1 uncultured Candidatus Planktophila sp. | reverse complement strand
ACGATGGCCACCACCTCGGACCCGACATCCAGCGGGCGACCGGCAATCGCCCCCAGCCCCCACGCCACAAGCGCCGCCATCACGACGCCGCCGACCGCCCCCGACCATGTCTTGCCGGGGCTGACGCGCGGCCACAGTTTTGGCCCGCCAAAGGTCCGCCCGGCGAAATACGCGCCGATATCCGTCGCAACGACGATCAGGATCAGCCAGATGATCGTCTCCAACCCGTCGCCCGGCTTCTGTCGGATGATGATGAAACAGATCAGCGCGAACCCGATATAGGCGGCCCCGATCAGGTTCCACCACGGCTGACGACCCAGCAGCGCATCCATCACCGTTCCCGCCGCAGAGGCGATGGCGAGGAACAGGATTGCCCCCGTGAAATCGCCGTAGAAGGCGATCAGGGTCGATCCGGCGACCGCCACGATCTGAAACCCGGCGATCACCTTGCGTTCCTTGCGCTGCGCGATGCCGCGCCATTCCCAGACCATGATGCCGCCCGCGATCATCGCAAAGCCGAGCGTCCACCAGCCGCCCAGCCAGATCGCCACAGCGCCGATCAGCGCGAAGATCGTCGCGGCAATCGTGCGGATCGTCAGGTCGTGATATTTGCCGCCGCGCAGCGCCACTTCCGGTTCGAGGTCGGGCGGCATCATGACCTAGACAGCCACGGCGCCGAAACGACGATCACGTGCCTGAAACAGGCTGAGCGCACGCGCGAAGGCGTCGCGGTCAAAATCCGGCCACAGGTCATCGACGAACAGAAATTCGGCATAGGCGCATTGCCAGAGCAGGAAATTCGATATCCGCTGTTCACCCGATGTGCGGATCACGAGGTCGGGATCGGGCAATCCGCCGGTATCCAGTTCCGCCGCCAGACAGGTCTCGTCGACCGCATCGGCGTTCAGATCACCCGCCGCGACCTTTGCCGCCAGCCGCCGTGCCGCCGCCGCAATTTCCGACCGCCCGCCGTAATTCAGTGCGATCACCAGCGTCAGCTTGTCATTGGCCGCCGTGCGTTCCTCCAGCCCCGCCATCATCTTCTGGATATCCATTGCGAGACCCGTGCGATCACCGATGAACTTCACCTTCGCGCCGCGCCGGGCCAGATCGGCAGCCTCCCGCCGCATATAGAGGCGAAAGAGGTTCATCAGACCGGTGACCTCCTCAGCGGATCGTTTCCAGTTTTCGGTCGAGAACGCATAAAGCGTCAGGTATTCGACGCCCAGATCGGGGCAGGCCTCGACGATGCCGCGCAGCGCCTCCATCCCCCGTCTGTGGCCCGCCAGTCGCGGCAGGCCGCGTTTCGTCGCCCAGCGGCCATTGCCGTCCATGATCAGGGCAACGTGACGCGCGCGGGGCAAGGTGGTGCCGCTGTCCTCGTCCAGAAATTCCGCGCGTCTCATTCGGTGGCTGATCCCTCTCCATCCTGCCCCGTCCCGCATCATCCCCTCCCGGCTGACGCGGGGTTTCCGGTCAGACCTGCATGATCTCTTCTTGCTTCGCGGCGAGCGCCTCGTCGATCTTCTTGATCCCTGCATCGGTCAGCTGTTGCACTTCTTCGGACCAGAGCTTCTGGTCGTCTTCGCCCATGCCTGCTGCCTTGGCCTTCTTGATCTGGTCCATCCCGTCGCGCCGCACATTGCGCACGGCGATCCGTGCGTCTTCGGCATATTTGCCCGCAACCTTGGCGAGTTCGCGGCGTCTTTCCTCATTCAGTTCGGGGATCGGCAGGCGCAGGATCGTGCCATCGACCACCGGGTTGATGCCGAGGCCGGACTGGCGCAGTGCCTTTTCGACCAGACCGACCAGCGCCTTGTCCCAGACATTCAGGGTCAGCATGCGCGGCTCCGGCACGTTGACGGTTGCGACCTGATTGATCGGCGTGACAGCGCCGTAAGCCTCAATCGTGATCGGCTCCACCATCGAGGCGGAGGCACGGCCCGTGCGCAGCGACTGGAATTCGTTCTTCATCGACGCAAGCGCACCGTTCATGCGCTTTTCCAGACCCGCCACATCAATTTCTAGTTCGTCATCCGACATCGGAACATCCCCTCACGCACGGCGCGTTGTTTATCAGGCTTCGACAATGGTGAATTTTCCGGTCCCGCTCAAGACCGATGCGAACCCGCCGGGATGGTTCAGCGAAAAGACGATGATCGGCAGGTTGTTGTCGCGCGCCAGCGCGATCGCCGAGGCATCCATGACCTTGAGGTTCTTTGACAGCACCTCGTCATAAGACACGGTATCGTAACGTACCGCATCCGGGTTCTGCCGTGGGTCGCTGTCATAGATTCCGTCGACCTGCGTGCCCTTGTAGATCGCACCGCAATTCATCTCCATCGCCCGCAGCGTCGCCGCCGTATCCGTGGTGAAATAAGGGTTTCCGGTGCCCGCCGCAAAGATGCAGACGCGCTTTTTTTCCAGATGGCGCACGGCGCGGCGGCGGATGTAGGGCTCGCAGATCTGGTCCATCGGGATGGCGGAGATGACGCGGGTATGGATGCCCAGCGCCTCCAGCGCCGACTGCATGCCGAGCGCGTTCATGATCGTCGCCAACATCCCCATATAGTCGGCAGAGGTCCGGTCCATCCCCTGCGCCGACCCGGACAGACCGCGAAAGATGTTGCCGCCGCCGATGACAAGGCAGATTTCCACGCCAAGGTCGTGGACCTTTTTCACCTCTTCGGCGATTCGCTTGACGGTAGGCGGGTGAAGGCCGAAACCTTGATCTCCCATCAGCGCCTCGCCGGATATCTTCATCAGAATGCGGGGATATTTGGGTTTGTCGCTCGCGTCTGACGTATCCGGCATGCCGCTGTCTCCCTAGCCTATTTCGTGGCGCAACCTGTCTGCAAAGCGTCTTTAACGCAATATCTGGATTCAGACAAAAACGCCGGGCACATGGCCCGGCGTTTGTTCGTTTCTGGGTGCGGGATCGGGATCAATCCGCCGCCTTCATCGCGAGATGTTCCAGCGAGAACATGAATTCCGTGTCGGTCAGCGGATGGTGGCATTCGCGGCAGGCGGTGGTGTCCTTGGCAAGATTCTCGCCGGTGGGGCTGAACACCTCGAATTCCCAGTCGCCAACCTTCAGGTCGTCGCTGTAGCGGGCGTCGTTGCCCTCGATCCGGGTCATGGCGACGATGGCCGCCGTCTTGCCGCTGGAAATCAGGTGGCCGAGGGAGCTTTCGACAGCATTGCCGCTGGCGTCGGTCACCGCAGGCACCAGTTCGCCCAGCAGGACGGAGCCATAGGGCATCTTGCCGGTTTCGCGGGCCCCTTTGACGGCAATGTCGTTCGCATAGAGCGAGATGATCTGGGTGCCGTTCTGACGGTCACCGGTGAAGTAATTTACATAGCTTGTCTTGTAATCCGCCGGGAATTCGACGGCAACGTCATCGCTCGCGGCAATGGCCGCGAATGCGAATGCGCCGACGACAGCGGTTGCGGAAACGAGGGCGGGAATGCGTTTCATCTGGGTAACCTCCGGTTGCGAACAGGTGTGCCTGACATTCGCATGGAGAATAGCAGAAGTTTCGGCGCAAGGCACAAAAATAGAAAATGCCGGGCGCGAGCCCGGCATTTTCAATATCTTCAGAAAAGATGGGATCAGCCGCCCATTGTTTTCGCGACTTCCGCCGCAAAATCCTCTTCTTCCTTCTCGATCCCCTCGCCGACCTGGATGCGGGCGAAACCGGTAATGGTGAACGGCCCGGCCTCGGAAACGGCCTTTTCAACCGTCAGATCTGGGTTGATGACGAAGGCCTGCTTCAGAAGGCACACCTCCTGAAAGAACTTGTTCATCCGGCCGACGATCATCTTTTCGATCACCGCGTCGGGCTTACCGCTTTCGCGGGCCTGTTCGGTCAGAACCTGCTTTTCGCGCTCGATCAGCGCCGGGTCGAGATCCGCCTCGGACAGGGAGGCTGGGCTGGTCGCCGCGATATGCATCGCAACCTGCTTGCCGATGGCGAGCGCAGCAGCCTCGTCACCGCCATTGATGCCGACCAGAACGCCGATCTTGCCCATGCCATCGGTGACGGCATTGTGGACATAGGTGGCGACGTGGTCAGCCTCGATGCGGGCCATGCGGCGCACCGACATGTTCTCGCCGATGGTCGCGACCTTCGCCGTGACCGTGTCGGCAACCGACGCGCCGCCAAGATCAGCCGCCAGCAGTGCCTCGATTCCCGCGACCTGCGTCGCAGCCGACGCGATGTCCCGCGCCATTTTCTGGAAATCGACGTTGCGGGCCACGAAGTCGGTTTCGGAGTTCACTTCCACAGCGACACCGGCACCCGCCGCCGAGGCGACCGCGATGACGCCTTCGGCTGCGGTGCGACCGGATTTCTTGGCAGCCTTGGCGAGACCCTTGGCGCGCAGCCAATCGACCGCAGCTTCCATATCGCCATCGGTTTCGGTCAGCGCCTTCTTGGCGTCCATCATGCCCGCGCCAGTCATGTCGCGCAGTTCTTTTACGTCTTTGGCCGTGATCGCCATTGAATCTCTCCTTCAACCACCCCCGAACGGGGCTTCAAGCGGTGTGGATAGGCAAAACGGGCGACGGTTTTGTAACGTCGCCCGTTCTGAAACGTCAGACAGTCGATCAGCTTGCGGCGGGCGCCTCTTCAGCGACAGGCGCAGCGTCTTCGACGGCAGGCTCTTCTGCGATCTCTTCGACCATCGGCTCTTCGATTGCGCCGATGTCGAATCCAGCTGCGCCCATCTGGGCCGCCATACCGTCCAGCGCCGCGTCGGACGCCAGATCGCAGTACAGCTTGATCGCACGGGCCGCGTCGTCATTGCCGGGGATCGGATAGTCGATGCCGACCGGGTTCGAATTGCTGTCGAGCACCGCAACCACCGGAATGCCCAGCTTGTTGGCCTCGGAAATCGCCAGCGCTTCCTTGTTGGTGTCGATCACGAACAGCATGTCCGGCACACCACCCATTTCGCGGATGCCGCCCAGCGACGAGGTCAGCTTTTCACGCTCACGCGACAGGTTCAGCAATTCCTTCTTGGTCAGCGCCGATGCGCCGCTGCCGTCCAGCATCTCGTCCAGCTTCTTCATCCGGGCGATGGAGTTGGAGACGGTCTTCCAGTTGGTCAGCGTGCCGCCGAGCCAGCGATGGTTCATGTAGTACTGGGCACAACGCTCAGCCGATTCAGCCACGCCGCGCGCAGCCTGCCGCTTGGTGCCGACGAACAGGATACGTCCGCCCTTGGCCACCGTTTCGCGGATCGCGTTCAGCGCCGCATCAAGCAGCGGCACGGTCTGCGTCAGGTCGAGAATGTGAATGCCGTTGCGGTCACCATAGATATAGGGACCCATGCGCGGGTTCCAGCGATGTGTCTGGTGGCCGAAGTGCACGCCCGCTTCAAGAAGCTGACGCAAAGAGAATTCTGGCAGAGCCATGGTTCGTTTTCCTTTTCCGGTTTCGCCGCTGCGGGGGAAAGGGGCCTGACATCAGACCCCAACCGGCGGACCCTCCGGGATGTCTCCCCTTCCGGCCCAATCCCCGCATGTGGATTTCGTGCGCTGCGCTTAGACGCTTTTCGCAGCGAAGGCAAGCCATCTGCCCCCTACGTCAGCCATAACCTGCTCGGCGTTCGAAGGCAGCGCCTGAGTCGAAAAAATATACCCCATCCTATGACACAAATCACACGTTAACTCTGGTTCTTTATGAATTTGGTTGCCAGCCCCCCCTGCCAGAGTGTAAACGGAACATCGGAGAATTGTGGTCTTCGTGTTTGGGGTGGAGTCGTCACTGCTGGGCGGCTCGGACGGAAGGATGGAGCGGACATGGTTGCTGTAACCGGAAGTGACGCAGTTGGCGGCACGAACCAGACTTCTGTCAACAATTTCAACGACGCAGCGTTCTGGTTCGAGTGGATCGAGTTCAACAACAATCCCGCGAACCTGACGCAGGCCGGCTTCAACATCGCCGATGGCACGCTCAGCCCAGGCACCGTCGTCTACAATGCCGGAGGCACCAACAACCTCAACACGCTCGCCAGCGACGCCAGCGCGGCGACATTGGGCAACAGCGGAGAGCAGTTTGGCCTTCGCGTCGTCACCACGCTGAACGTGACCGGCGGCGGCAACTATACTTTCAGCGTCAACTCGGATGACGGCATCCGGCTTTATGTCGATGGCGTTCAGGTTGTCGTGGATGACAGCCTGCACGCGCCGCGTATTGCCACCGGCACGATCAACCTGACGCCGGGCCTGCACAATATCACGATCATCTATTTCGAGAACACCGGCGGCAACGTTCTCGAGGTCAGCCTGACCGGCCCGGATTATCCTGTCTCCACCCCCCTGCAAAACGCGGCGGTGCGGGCCAATGCGGGCAATGATACGATCGCGGCCGGTGCCGGAAACGACGTCATCGACGCGGGCACCGGAAACGACACCATTGATGGCGGCGCGGGGAATGACAGCATTCTGGGCGGCGCAGGCAATGACCTTCTGACCGGCGGCGATGGCCTCGATACCATATCCGGCGGCGGCGACAACGATACGATCAGTGGCGGCGGCGGGAATGACAGCCTTTCCGGCGGTGCCGGGGCGGACCGGATTCTCGGCGGCGGCGGCAACGACAATATCGCCGGTGACGACGGCGCTGACACCATCGACGGCGGCGTCGGCAATGATACCATCACGGGCGGTCTGGGTAACGACTCCATCGACGGCAATGCGGGTGATGACGTCATCGACGGCGGCGATGGCAACGACACCATCCAGGGCGACGCAGGCGGCAACGATCCGGTCCTGACGCGCCAGTCATTCGAGTGGGATCTGATCCCCGACCCGAACGGCGGCGGCAATGCTGGGATCGACAATAATGACCCCATCGCCTCCGGCACGACCCAGAATACCGGCCTTATCACGGTCACCGTCACAAACACGCCTGGGCCGAACTTCACCGGCTTCGTTTATAACGACAGCGCGACACAGAACGTTGCCGGAATCAATTCCGGGGCGGAGGTTATCGACACCACCAGCGCGGGGCGCCTGACCGGCACGGGCCAGGGCGACACGTCTGTCACCGAGTTTACTTTCACCTCGGCCGCCGCAAATGTGCAGAACGAGGTGCAGAACGTCCAGTTCCGCATCAACGATATCGACGAGATCGGCTTTCGCGACATCCTCACGATCCGGGCATTCAATGCCGCAGGCCAGCCTGTCATCATCACGCTGACGCCGGGTGCAAACCTGACCGTATCCGACACGGACGGTGTCCCCGGCACCGACACGATTTCCATCAACGATGGTGTCGGCGGAGCATCCTCCTCCGATCTTGCAAATTCCGTGCTCGTCACGATCCCCGGTCCGGTCGCGCGGTTTGAAATTGACTATGGCAACCTTGAAACCGCCGGTCAGCTTATCGACGTCACCGACGTCTTTTTCGATGCAGTCACGATTACGCCGAACAACGTTCAGGGCAATGACAACATCTCCGGCGGGCTGGGCGATGACCAGATTTTCGGTCAGGGCGGCAACGATACCATCGACGGCGGCGCCGGGGCGGACCTCATCGATGGGGGCGTCGGCAATGACAGCCTCTTCGGCGGAACCGAAAACGATGCGATCTTCGGCGGCACCGGCACCGACAATATCGATGGCGGCTCGGGCAACGATTCAATCGACGGCGGCGCCGACGCTGACACTATCGCGGGCGGGGTCGGCAACGACCTCGTTTTCGGTGGCACGGGCGCTGACAGCATTCAGGGCAATGACGGCAACGATACCATTGATGCAGGTGCCGACAACGACACCGTCGATGGCGGGGCCGGAAATGACAGTATCGTCGGCGGCACCGGTGCGGACAGCATTCAGGGAGGCACCGGGTCCGACACCATCTCAGGTGGCGATGGCAACGATACCGTCGATGGCGGTGCGGACAATGACAGCATCGACGGCGGGATCGGCAATGACAACCTCAGCGGGGGCACCGGCAACGACACGATCCTTGGCGGCACCGGGAACGATGCGGTCTTTGGCGGAGACGGCGCTGACCTGATCGACGGCGGAGCGAATAACGACACGGTCGATGCGGGCATCGGCGACGACACGATCCGCGCCAGCACAGGCACGGATTCGGTGCAGGGCGGAGACGGCACCGACACCTACACGGTGCCCGGCGCCTCGACGATTGCCAACAACACCGAAACCATTACCGTCACGGTCGATGCGAACGGCGACGGCACGGTCGTCAAGACCGTGAACGCCACCACCGACACCATCGGCAGTGTCGAGAATTTCATCGCCAGCGAGGCCGCCGCCGAAAATGACCGCCTGATCTATAACACCGTCGTCACCGACGAAGGTACGATCACCGGCCTGAACGGCGCGACCGGCACATTCACATCCAAGAACGGTGATGTGGTGACTTTTGGCGGCGTCGGTCAGCCGACATTTGCAGACGTGCTGGCAATGGACCGCACCGGCCAGTTCATTGCCAATGGCGGCAGCCTGACCGGCACCGTCGGCAATATCGGCTTCACAGATTTCGAAACCGTCCAGTTCAATGTGGTCTGTTTCACCCGGTCCACCCTGATCGAAACCGACCGGGGACCGGTGGCGATCGAGGCGCTTCGCGTAGGCGATCTGGTTGTCACCGCCGATCACGGTCTGCAACCGATCCGCTGGATCGGGTCACGCCGGTTCGATGCGGGCGACCTGATGGCCAACCCGAACCTCCGCCCGATCACCATCGGCGCGGGTGTTCTGGACAATGCCACCGACCTGACCGTGTCACCGCAGCACCGAATGCTGGTCTGCAATGCCAAGAACGAGCTGTACTTTGGCGAACCCGAAGTGCTGATCAAGGCGAAGGATCTTCTGGGCCGCGCGGGTGTCTCGATCTCTCAACAGCAGGAGGTGGAGTATTTCCACTTCCTGTTCGACGAACATGAAATCGTCTTTGCCAACGGTGCGGCCAGCGAAAGCCTGCATCCGGGGGCGGAGGCGCTGGACACGCTCAGCGCCGACAGCCGCGCCGAAATTCTGGCGATCTTCCCCGAACTGTGTGACCTGAATGCAGCCGGGCGGCGGCTCGCGCGGTATACGCTGAAATCCTACGAGGCGCGCGCACTCGCCGCCTGACGATCCGTCACAGGCCGCGATGACTTGCCTGTCCCGCACAGGCAGGTCATCAAGGCAACCATGACAAACACGGAAATCATCTGCATCGGCTCCGTCCTCTGGGATGTGATCGGGCGCACCGAGCGGGACATGCCTTACGGTGCGGACCGTCCGGGGCGGATCGAACGCATTCCGGGCGGTGTTGCGATGAATGTCGCGATGGCGCTGCGCCGCTTTTCCCTGTCGCCCCGGTTGTTGACCCATGTGGGCCGCGATGGCGCGGGGGATGACCTGATCCGCGCAGCCACGACGCGCGGGATCGACACCGGGCTGATCCTGCGCACCGACACATTGCCGACCGACCTCTACATGGCGATCGAAGGGCCGGAGGGGCTGGTCGCCGCCATCGCCGACGCGCACGCGCTGGAGGCTGCGGGGGATGCCATCCTCACCCCGCTGCGCGACGGGCGGCTGGGCACGGCGAGCGCCCCCTATCGGGGCACCATCGTGCTCGACGGCAATCTGACGGCGGACCTCTTGGCAAAGATCGCCGGCTCGCCGCTGTTCGCCGCCGCCGACCTGCGCGTCGCCCCCGCCTCCCCCGGCAAGGCGGGCAGGCTGCGCCCGCTGCTGCCGCATCCGCAGGTCACGCTTTACGCGAATCTGGAGGAAGCCGGGCTGTTGTGCGGCACGGTCTTTACCTCGTCTCAAGACGCCGCAGCGGGCCTGATCGCGGCGGGCGCACAGCGGGTTCTGATCACCGACGGGCCGCGCGCCGCCTGCCTGATCGGGCCTGAAGGGGTGCATGTCGCCCTGCCCCCCGCAACCTCCGTCCGCCGCATCACCGGCGCGGGCGATACATTCATGGCGGCGCATATCGCCGCCGAACGCAGCGGCGACGCGCCAGACACGGCGCTCCGCCGGGCGCTGGACGCCGCCGCGCATTATGTCGGAGGATTGACCGAGATATGACCCCGCCCCTGATCCTGTCCGACGAAGTGGCCGAGGCACAGCGCACGGGCCACCCAGTGGTGGCGCTGGAAAGCACCATCATCTCCCACGGCCTGCCCAGCCCGCGCAATCTGGAGGTTGCTCGTCAGGCCGAAGCGACCCTGCGCGATGCCGGTGTGACCCCGGCCACCGTTGCCGTGATGGACGGCGCGATCCGCATCGGTCTGGACGACGCCGCACTGACCCGGCTGGCGACCGCCGAAGGTGTCTGGAAGCTGTCGCGCGCCGATCTTGCCGTCGCCCTCGCCACGGGTGCGCTGGGGGCGACGACGGTCGCGGCCACCATGATCGCGGCGCATCTGGCGGGCATTTCGGTCTTTGCCACAGGCGGGATCGGCGGCGTGCATCGCGGCGCGGAGACGGATTTCGACATTTCCGCCGATCTGGACGAACTGGCCAAGACGCCGGTAACGGTGATCTGCGCCGGGGCGAAGGCCATCCTCGACCTGCCGAAAACGCTGGAGGCGCTGGAGACGCGGGGCGTGCCGGTGATCGGCTGGCGGACAGATGAATTGCCCGCCTTCTGGTCGCGCCAAAGCGGCCTGAAGGTGCCGTTGCGGCTCGACACCGCCGATGCCATCGCGCGGGCGCATCACATGCGCGCCGCGCTCGGCCTGTCCGGCGGGCAACTCGTGGTCAATCCGGTGCCGCAGGCGGCGGAGATTCCGGCCAGCGAGATCACCCCGTTGATCGACCAGGCCATCGCCCGCGCCGCTGCTGAGGGGATCGGAGGCAAGGCTGCGACGCCGTTCCTTCTGGCCCGCATCGTCGAGGCGACGGCGGGGCGCAGCCTTGAGACGAATATCGCGCTTCTTCTTAACAACTGCCGCCTTGCCGCTGAGATCGCAAAGGCGATGTAACCGGGCGTCAGAGGCGCAGCCCAGCCTCCACCAGCGCGGCCTCCAGTGCCACCGCGCCCGTGAACACATGCCCGCGCCAGCCGCGCGCCTCCGCCGCCGCGATATTCGCCAGGCGGTCGTCGATGAAAAAGAGGTCGGCGCCGGTCAGCCCGGTGCGTTGTTCGGTGATTTCATAAATCCGCGCCTCAGGCTTCACGGTGCCCTCGCGCCCACTGACCACCAGCCCGTCGAACGCGGTCAGTTCGGGATAAAGCGCCTCGCAGCGCGGCCACGTGTCGGCGGCGAAATTGGTCAGCGCCCAGCACGGCACCCCCGCCGCCCGCACCCGGTCGCGCAGGGCCACGGCATCGGCGATCAGCCCGCCGCACATCCGGTCCCACCCCGCCCACCACATCAGGATCAGGGGGGCGTCTTCCGGATGGTGCGCGGCCAAAGCCTCCACCGCCGGTGCCAGCCGTGCGCGATCCCCATTGAGGTTCATCGCATCGAACGGATAACGGGCGAAGAATGCATCACGCGCCCCCACATCCGGCATTACCTGCCGATAGAGCCGGTCAGGCGACCAATCCAGCAGGACATTTCCGATATCCCAGATGACAGCCTTCGGTACGGTCATGTCCCGATCATTTCCCGGTCAACGCCGCCAGCCCGTCCGACACACCGACCAGCGATACGGCAATGCGCACCGGCTCCGCCGCGCCGAACTGCTGATAGCCGAGGATCATCCGCCCGCCCTTGCGCAGCGCATCCGCCTGCCCCGCGTCCAGCAGGGCCCCGGCCCGGCACAGCCCGCCCGCGCAGGTGCGCCAGGTCAGCGCCGTCTGGTCTTCGCTTTCATCCACCGCATAGGCGGGGCGGAGGTTCAGCGCGGTCCCGTCCGGGGTCAGCAGGATCATCAGGACCCGGCTTTCGCCCTCAACCTCGGTCAGGTTCAGGCCGACTTCGGCGACAAAGGCCCCGCCTTCGGCCTGCGCCAGCCGCTGAATCAAGGCGCAGTTCGTCGCGCCGACACCTTCGGCCACGCAGCGCAACGTCCACGCACCAAACTGCGCCCCGTTCGGCGCCGCTTGTGCCGGTGCCGTCACGGTCTTGCCCGTAGATGTGCCCTGCGCCAGCGCTTGCCCCGCGCCGAAGCCAAGCCCGGCGATGACAGCCATCGCGGCGAATACCGATTTCATGTTTGCAAAAGACATCCTGCACCCCTTCCCTTCGGCCCACAACAGGCCTTTCGCCCCCGAAACAGCGCAGGGCTGGCGACAGGTCTAACGTGGATTACGCGGCGGCGAAATGGCGACGCCGTCAGAATGTGCAGAAGATCAAGCACGCGTCACCAGCCCAGAAAACGCTTCGGCAACCGCGCGCGCCCGCGCCTCTTGCGCCGGTCCATGCAGGAAGATCAGGTTGCCGAACCCCCGCCCTTTCAGCGTAAAATCAGGCCCGACCGGGATCAGACGCCGCTTCGCCTCGTTGATGAACCACGCGCGATAGCCACAGGCGGCCATGTGCCCGACCTGCGCCGCAACCGCCGCATCATTCAGAACCTCGGACAACACCACCGGGTGATCGCGGCGAAGGGTTTCTGCCGCACCGGACAGCGCACTGACCTCGTCACCCTCGGTGTCGAGCTTTATCAGCGCAACGCGGCCCGGCGCATGGCCCGCCCGGTGATCGACGGTGATCACCTCCACCTCCAGCCCGCCGATATCGGATCGCGGCTTGCTGGCCAGCGACGCGCCGGTCGTCGCGCTGTCGCCACCGAACAACGTCAGGCGACGCCGTCCGGCACGGTCGCTGACCGCTGCATCCTCCACCCGGTAATTGCGCAACCCGTTCAGCCCGCCATTCAACCGCGCACGCGCCGCGATATGGGGTATGGGTTCGAACGAGGTGACGCGTGCCACCGGGTTCGCCGCAGCCGCGATCAGCCCGAACAACCCGGTAAACGCCCCAATATCAAGCACCGCCTCGCCCGGTGCCGCCGCTGCGGCGAAGGACGCGAACAGGTGCACGCTGAGCGATTCGTAACTGTCGCGGCCAAAGAAGAAATAGACATAGGCGACCAGATCGTCGTCATGGTTCAGCATCCTGACCGGTGGCGCGCCCGTCACCTCCACCACCACTTCGCCAAGATAACGATGCGCCTTGCGCAGATCGCCAAACCGCTTCTGATGCACGCCGACTGCCGTCGGGTGCCAATCCGCCGCGATGCAGGGGCGGGCTTGCAACGCGGCGAGGTTGGCCGTCGCCAGCGCGGGCACCCCGCCCCCCTTCAGCGAGACCGCATCCGCAGGCCGTTTCCCGAATATGCCCATGCCCTGCCTCTTGCCCCTGCTCGACAAACGATCCGCTTTCGTGCCTCTTTACCCCAGCAAACGTAGATTGGCGACGGAGGTATGGCGACAATGACAGCGGCGATCCTGACAGATTTCGACGATGCCTACGCCAACGGGGCGTATATCGAAAACGCCGCCGACTATCCCCCCCGCTGGGCCACCGCGGCGGAAGCATTCCGCGCCGCGCTCGGGCCACGGTTTCGCGGTGACATTCCTTACGGCGTGAAACCGCGCCATCGCTTTGATCTGTTCCTGCCCGCAGGGGATGTGCGCGGCGTCGTCATGTTCGTTCATGGTGGCTATTGGCGCGCCTTCGACAAATCCGTTTGGTCATGGCTGGCGGAAGGGCCGCTGGCGCATGACTGGGCGGTCGCGATGCCGTCCTACACGCTGGCCCCCAAGGCGCGGATCAGCGCGATCACGCAGGAAATCGCCGCCGCCCTCACCGCCAGCGCAGCGGAGGTGGATGGCCCGATCCGCCTGATCGGGCATTCGGCGGGC
>CAYGRU010000073.1:0-13828 GCA_964352385.1 uncultured Candidatus Planktophila sp. | reverse complement strand
CGCCCGCACCATCCCCGCCTATTCTCCCCCCGACCACAACAGGGCCACAGAAGCCCAGCCGGAGGAGGCCCCATGCACAGAGATTTCAACATCGCCACCTTTCCCGGCGACGGTATCGGGCACGAGGTGACGCCCGCCTCCGAGGTGGTGCTGAACGCCGCTGCTGCGCGCTGCGGCTTTGGCCTCTCCTTCGATCATCTACAGGGCGGCGCAGCCTGCTGGCGCGACACCGGGCATGAAATCCCCCCGGCGGACCTGAAGCGGGCGGAGGATGCGGATGCGATCTTCCTCGCCGCGATGGGGCTGCCCGGCGTGCGCTTTCCGGACGGGCGGGAGATTACGCCGCAAATCTCCATCCGTTTTCATCTCGGCCTCTATGCCGGGGTGCGCCCGGTGCGCCCGATCCCCGGTGTGCGCGGCATTCTTTCGGACCCGCGCGCGGCGGGGATGGATTACGTCATCATCCGCGAAAGCACGGAGGGCCTGTTCGCACCGCAAGCCCCCGGCACGGTGACGAAGGATGAGGCGCGCGAGACGATGGTGATTACGCGCAAGACCTCCGAAAAGCTGTTCGATTTCGCCTTTCGGCTGGCGGAGCGGCGCAAGGCGGCGGGGCATCCGGGCCTTGTCACCTGTGTCGACAAGGCGAATGTGTTTTCCGCCTTCTGGTTCTTCCGCGAGATTTTCATGGGGCGGGCCAAGGCCTTCCCCGATGTCAAAACCGACACCGCCTATGTCGATGCGTTTTCCATGTTCATGGTGCAGCGCCCGTGGACGCTGGACGTGGCGGTGACGGAGAACATGTTCGGCGACATCCTCTCCGACCTCGGCGCGGCGCTGATGGGCGGCATGGGTTATGCCCCCTCCGCCGATATCGGCGACGACCATGCGGTGTTCCAGCCCTGCCACGGCACCGCGCCCGACATTGCGGGCAAGGGCCTCGCCAACCCGACCGCGATGATCCTGTCGGGTGCGATGATGCTGGAATGGCTGGATGAACGGCAGGGCGCACCGGAGGCGACGAAGGCCGCCAGCCTGATCCGCCGCGCCGTCGATGCCGCCTTCGCCCCCGGTCAGCTCGTGACCTGCGAATTGGGCGGCGATGCGGGGGTCGCCAAGGTCGAGGCCGCCGTGCTGGCCGAACTGGCGAAGCTGGATGTCTGACCCGATGCGCGTCGCGCTGATCGGCGCGGGTTATTTCGGGCAGTTCCATATCGACGCCTGGCAGCGGGCGGCGGGGGCGGATTTGGTCGCCATCGTCGAGCATGACACCGCCAGGGCCGCGGCGGCGGGCGTGCCGGTCTATGCCGACGCGCGCGACATGGTGGCGGCCCAGCGCCCGGACATCATCGACATCGCATCGCCGCCCGCCACGCACGCGGCGCTGATAGCCCTGCTCGCGCCGTTCTGCCCCAACCTGATCTGCCAGAAACCGTTCTGCCGGTCGCTGGCGGAGGCGGAGGCGACGGTGGCGCTGGCCGAGGCGGCAGGCGCGCGGATCATCATCCACGAGAATTTCCGCAATCAACCGTGGTATGAAGCAGCCATGCGCCTGATCGCCGACGGTGCCGTCGGCACACCTTACGAGATGACATTCCGCCTGCGCCCCGGCGATGGTCAGGGGCCGGACGCCTACCTCGCCCGCCAGCCCTATTTTCAGCAGATGGAGCGGTTCCTGATCCACGAGACCGGCATCCATTGGGTCGATCTCTTTCGCGCCTTCTGGGGGGAGCCATCCGGCGTCTATGCCGATCTTCGCCGTCTCAACCCGGCGATCAAGGGGGAGGATGCAGGCATCGTCATCTTCGACTGGCCCGATGGGCGGCGCGCCGTGCTCGACGGCAACCGCCTGTCCGACCATATCGCGGAAAACCGCCGCCGCACGATGGGCGAGATGCTGATCGAGGGGGATACAGGCAGCCTGCGCGTCGACGGCGATGGCCGCATCTGGCGGCGCGCCCACGGCGACAATACCGAAACGCAGCATGTGTTCGACTGGCGCGACCACAACTTCGGGGGTGACTGCGTTTATATTTCATGCTTAAAATATCTTGACAGCTTGCGGTCCGGCACGTCACACCCGACCGAAGCCGCCGCATACCTCGCCAACATGCGGATTGTGGAGGCGATCTATCGCAGCAATGCTGACCGCCGGAGGATTGACCTGACATGACCGACATCGCCGCACTGGATCGTGATGACCCGCTTGCCGCCAAACGCGCGTCGTTCCTGATCCCCGAAGGGGTGATCTATCTTGACGGCAACTCGCTCGGCCCGCTGCCGCGCGGGGTGACAGAACGGATCGCGCAGACCGTCACAGATGAATGGGCGACAATGCTGATCCGGGGCTGGAACGATGCGGGATGGTTCACCGCGCCGCAACGGGTCGGCGACCGGATCGGGCGGCTGATCGGCGCCCCCGCCGGGTCGGTGACCGTTGCCGACAATACCTCGATCAATGTGTTCAAATGCGTCTCCGCCGCGCTCGCCATGCGCCCCGACCGCAAGGTGATCCTGTCCGACAGCGGCAATTTCCCGACCGACCTCTACATCGCGCAGGGCCTGATCGCGGGGCTGGATCAGGGGCATGTCCTGAAGATCGTGAAGCCGGAGGATGTGGCCGGGGAGATCGACGAAACCGTCGCACTGCTGATGCTGACCGAGGTCGATTACCGCACCGGACGGCGGCACGAGATGAAACCGCTGACCGCGCTGGCGCATGAAAAAGGCGCACTGACGATGTGGGATCTGGCCCATTCCGCCGGTGCGTTCGAGGTCGACCTTACCGGCGCAGGCGCGGATTTCGCCGTCGGGTGCGGTTACAAATATCTGAACGGCGGCCCCGGCGCGCCCGCGTTCCTCTATGTCCGCCCCGAACGGCAGGATCGGGTGCGCCCGCTTCTGTCCGGGTGGATGGGGCATGAGGCACCATTTGCCTTCGATCAGGATTTTCGCCCGCTCGAAGGGGTCGGGCGGATGCGCGTCGGCACACCACCTGTCATCTCGCTCGCGGGGCTCGATGCGGCGCTCGATGTCTGGGACGGGGTCGACATGGCGATGATCCGCGCCAAGTCGGTCGCGCTCTGCGATCTGTTCATCGCCGAGGTGGAGCGCCGCTGCGCGGGCCATGATCTGCGCCTCATCTCGCCGCGCGATGCGGCAGGGCGGGGATCGCAGGTGTCCTTCGCGCACAAGCAGGGATACGCCATCATGCAGGCATTGATCGCGCGCGGTGTGATCGGCGATTTCCGCGCGCCGGACGTGATGCGCTTCGGCTTCACCCCGCTTTACCTGTCCTATGCCGAGGTGGCGAAGGCGGCAGAGGTTCTGGCGGATGTCCTCGACAATCGCACATGGGACCAGCCGCAGTTCCTGACCCGCGCAGCCGTCACATGACCCATGATGCCGAAAAGGACGGCGCGAAGATGCGCTTTGCCGATGCGATGTCCTATGGCGATTATCTGCATCTCGACAAGGTGCTGGGCGCGCAGGAGCCTTTGTCGGACGCGCATGACGAGATGCTGTTCATCATCCAGCATCAGACCAGCGAATTGTGGATGAAGCTGGCGCTGCATGAACTGGAGGCGGCGCGCCGCGCGGTGATCGCATCGGACCTGCCGACCGCGTTGAAGACAATGGCCCGCGTCAGCCGCATCTTTCAGCACCTGAACGATGCCTGGGATATCCTGCGCACGATGACGCCGACCGAATACACAAGGTTCCGCGAGTCGCTCGGCCAATCCTCCGGCTTTCAGTCGCACCAGTATCGGGCGGTCGAATTCATCACCGGCAACAAGGCCAATGCCCTGTTGAAACCCCATGCCCATCGCCCGGATATCGTGGCCGATCTGGAGCGGCGGCTGGCAGAGCCGAGCCTTTATGACGAGGCGATCCGCCTGCTCGCCCGATCCGGTTTTGCCATCGACGACGCGGTCCTGGCCCGCGACTGGACGCAGCCCTATGCGCCGAATGACAGCGTGCGCGCGGCGTGGGAAGCGATCTATCGCACCCCGGAATCCTACTGGTCGCTTTACGACCTCGCGGAAAAGCTGACCGATTTCGAAGATTACTTCCGGCGTTGGCGGTTCAACCATGTCACGACGGTGGAGCGTGTGATCGGGTTCAAACGCGGCACCGGCGGCACCTCCGGCGTTGCCTATCTGCGCCGGATGCTGGAGACGGTTCTGTTCCCCGAACTCTGGGATGTGCGCACTTGTCTGTAAATCGCCGCCGCCGGTTAACCCGACGCTAGGGTTGCGCAGCCCATCATGCCCCTGATCGCGACTGTATCGCGGTGGATCGTCAGGAGTGTGAACCATGAAGATGCGTATCCTTTCCGCCCTCGCCCTTTCTGCTGTCGCTGCGGGATGCACGGGCCACAGCGCCAATCAGGCCGCCCTGTCCGTGCAGCAATCGGTTGGGTCCGGCACGGTCGCAGCGATTTCGACCGGCCCGGCGGCGACCCGCCATGCCACCCCGGATGAAATCGCCCTTCTGCTGGCGGTGTTTCAACCCGGCATGTTGCCCGAAACCTGGTAGGCGACCCTTGGCGCGGCGCGGCTTCACCACCGGCCAAAACCGCTCTAACCTGATGGCATGACCGGGTGCCTTGCGCGCCGGGTGCCTTGTCAGGGAAGCCGCCATGAAAGCCAGACCACCGGCCAGCACACCGCCCCGCCATCCGGGCAGCCGGTTGACGCAGGATCCGCACCGCCGCCGTGAAGACCGTGAAAAGGTGCTGGAGGTCGCGATTGGCCGCGAATTGCGCGCCTTTCGCCATGCGCAGGGGCTCACCGGGTCCGACCTCGCCGAACTGACGGGCCTGTCGGTCGGTATGCTGTCGAAGATCGAGACCGGCAGCATATCGCCGTCGCTCACCACGCTTCAAACCCTCGCCAATGCGCTGTCGGTCCCGCTCACTTCGTTCTTTCAGCGGTTCGAGGAACGCCGCGCGGCGGTGCATACCCGATCCGGCACCGGGGTGGAGACGGAACGGGCAGGCACCCGCGCCAATCATCAATACAATCTGCTCGGCCATCTGGGCGCGAACAACAGTGGTGTGATCGTGGAACCTTACCTCATCACCCTGACCACTGAATCGGATGTCTTCCCGGCATTTCAGCATGGCGGGATCGAGACGATCTACATGCTGGAAGGCGCGGTCGATTACCGTCATGGCGACGAGGTCTATCCACTGCGGCCCGGTGATACGCTGTTCTTCGACGCGGATGCGGTCCACGGGCCGGAACGGCTGGTCACGCTGCCTGCCCGATACCTGTCGATCATCGCCTATCCGCAATCCGGGCAAGATTTCCTGAAGGGAAAACTTATTTCCCCTGATTGATCGTCTTCGACGGCGCTGCTAGGCTTCCCCAGATCAACCGCTAACCGGAGGGCATCGCATGTGTGGCATTGTCGGCCTGTTCCTGAAGGACCCGTCGCTTCACCCGCATCTGGGCGGATTGCTGACGGCCATGCTGGTCACGATGACCGACCGTGGCCCCGACAGCGCCGGGATTGCGATCTATGGCGCGCCGGTGCCGGGTCAGGCAAAGCTGACTGTTCAGGCCGATGGCGGTGCGGCTGTCTTTGACGGTCTCGACACCGCACTGTCGGCCCGGCTGGGCGTGCCGGTGTCCATGACGGTCAAAAGCACCCATGCGGTGCTGTCGCTCGCCACCGCCGCGCTCGACCCGGCACGCGCCGCGCTGCGCGAGCTTGGCCCCGCCATCCGGGTGATGAGCCGGGGCGAAAGCATCGAGATCTACAAGGAAGTCGGCCTGCCGCAGGCCGTCGCCGCACGGTTCGATCTGTCAGCAATGGCCGGGACGCATGGCATCGGCCATACGCGCATGGCGACCGAATCCGCCGTCACCACGATGGGCGCGCATCCGTTCAATACCGGGCCGGATCAGTGCCTCGTGCATAACGGGTCGCTGTCGAACCACAACGCGCTGCGTCGCAAGCTGCGCCGCGAGGGGATCGGGATCGAGACCGAGAATGATACAGAGGTTGGCGCAGCCTATTTGACATGGCGCATGCAGCAGGGCGCGACGCTCGGGCAGGCGCTGGAAAGCGCGCTCGACGATCTCGACGGGTTCTATACTTTCGTTGTCGGCACCAAGGACGGTTTCGGCGTGCTGCGCGACCCCATCGCCTGCAAACCCGCCGTGATGGCGGAAACCGACGCCTATGTCGCCTTCGGGTCGGAATACCGCGCGCTGGTCGGCCTTCCGGGGATCGAGACCGCGCGGGTGTGGGAGCCGGAACCGGCCACCGTCTATTTCTGGTCCCACGGTGCCCCGTCGCCCGCCCGAAAGGCCGCCTAGATGCAGGTGTTCGATATGGAGGCTGAGGGGCTGCGCGCACTCAACGCCACGCTTCAGGCGCAATCCGCCGCGACGAACCAGACCGTCTGGGATGTGCTGAACCCGAAGGGCAGCCATGCCATCGCCTGCGGTCTGGATGCACCGATCGAGGTGCATGTGCGCGGCTCCACCGGCTATTACTGCGCGGGCATGAATGCGCAGGCGACGGTGCATGTGCATGGCTCCGCCGGGCCGGGTGTTGCCGAAAACATGATGTCGGGCGCGGTAATCATCGACGGTGACGCAAGCCAGTATGCCGGCGCGACCGGACATGGCGGGTTGCTGGTCATCAAGGGCAACGCCGCGTCGCGCTGCGGGATTTCGATGAAGGGGATCGACATCGTCGTGCATGGCAATGTCGGCCATATGAGCGCGTTCATGGCGCAATCGGGCAATCTGGTCGTCTGCGGCGATGCGGGTGATGCGCTCGGCGACAGCATATACGAGGCGCGGCTGTTCGTGCGTGGCAGCGTCGCGTCGCTGGGCGCGGATTGCATCGAAAAGGACATGCGGCCCGAACATCTGGCGATCCTGACCGATCTACTGGCGCGCGGCGGGTCGGACGCCGACCCGGCGCAGTTCCGCCGCTATGGCTCCGCCCGGCAACTTTATCATTTCAACGTCGACAATGCCTATTGAGGGACGCCCGATGAAAGACGATCAGCCCGGCGGCCCGCCCCGCACCGCCCCGATCAAATCGGCGACCTTCACCGACGCGGTGACGGCGGAAATCCGCCGCGCGGCGGCGACGGGCATCTATGACATCCGGGGCGGCGGCGCGAAGCGCAAGCTGCCGCATTTCGATGATCTGCTGTTCCTCGGCGCGTCCATGTCCCGCTATCCGCTGGAAGGCTATCGCGAGGCGTGCGGCACCAACGTGACCCTCGGCACGCGGTTCGCCAAGAATCCCATCGAACTCGACATCCCGATCACCATCTCGGGCATGAGCTTTGGCGCATTGTCCGGCCCCGCGAAGGAGGCGCTGGGGCGCGGTGCGACGATGGCGGGCACCTCCACCACCACCGGCGACGGCGGCATGACGGAGGAGGAACGCGGTCATTCCGCCAAGCTGGTCTATCAATACCTGCCATCGCGATATGGCATGAACCCGCGCGACCTGCGCCGCGCCGATGCGATCGAGATTGTGGTCGGACAGGGCGCGAAACCCGGCGGCGGCGGCATGTTGCTGGGGCAGAAGATCAGCCCCCGCGTCGCCGCCATGCGCAACCTGCCCGAAGGCATCGACCAGCGGTCCGCCTGCCGCCACCCGGACTGGACCGGGCCAGATGATCTGGAAATCAAGATCCTCGAATTGCGCGAGATTACCGGCTGGAAGGTGCCGATCTATGTGAAGATCGGCGGCGCGCGGCCCTATTTCGACACCACGCTGGCGGTGAAGGCCGGGGCGGATGTCGTCGTGCTCGACGGGATGCAGGGCGGCACCGCCGCGACGCAGGATGTGTTCATCGAACATGTCGGCCAGCCGACGCTCGCCTGTATCCGCGAAGCGGTGCGCGCGCTCGACGATCTCGGCCTGCACCGCGAGGTGCAGCTTGTCATCTCCGGCGGGATCCGCAGCGGGGCGGATGTGGCGAAGGCGCTGGCGCTGGGGGCGGATGCGGTGGCCATCGGTACGGCGGCGCTGATCGCGCTCGGCGACAATGACCCGCGATGGGAGGCGGACTATCAGGCGCTCGGCACAACCGCCGGGGCCTATGATGACTGGCATGAGGGGCGCGACCCGGCAGGCATCACCACGCAGGACCCGGCGCTGATGGCCCGGCTCGACCCGATCGAGGGCGGGCGGCGGTTGCACAATTATCTGAAGGTGATGACACTGGAGGCGCAGACCATCGCCCGCGCCTGCGGCAAGTCGCATGTCCACAATCTGGAGCCGGAGGACCTTTGCGCCCTGACGCTCGAGGCGGCTGCGATGGCGAAGATTCCCCTTGCGGGAACAGACTGGTATCCCGGCAAACCGGGGACTTCTTATTGACGGCGGGGAGACGCCCTGTGTTGACTGCGACGGCCCATACAAGAAAACAGGGAGCCTGATCCAATGACCAAAGACCTGTCCGCCTATGCTGCCGAAACCGGCGTGAAGTATTTCATGATCTCTTTCACCGATATTTTCGGTGCCCAACGCGCCAAGCTGGTTCCGGCGGAAGCCATCGCGATGATCCAGAAGGACGGCGCGGGCTTTGCCGGGTTTTCCACCTATCTCGACATGACGCCCGCCTATCCCGACATGCTCGGCATCCCCGACGCCTCCGCCGTGATCCAGTTGCCGTGGAAGCCGGAGGTCGCCTGGGTGCCCGCGACGCTGGTGATGGACGGTGCCGAGGTCGCGCAATCCCCGCGCAACCTGCTGCGCCGTCTGGTCGCCGAGGCCGCGGCGGAGGGGATACATGTGAAAACCGGGATCGAGGCGGAATATTTCCTGCTGACCCCGGATGGCAGCCAGATTTCGGACCCGCACGATACCGCAACAAAGCCCTGCTATGACCAGCAGGCGCTGATGCGCCGCTATGACGTGGTGCGCGAGATTTGCGACCACATGCTGACGCTCGGCTGGGGGCCCTATCAGAACGACCATGAGGACGCGAACGGCCAGTTCGAGATGAACTGGGATTACGACGATGCGCTGATCACCGCCGACCGCCATTCGTTCTTCAAGTTCATGGTCAAATCGGTGGCGGAGGCACACGGGCTGCGCGCCACGTTCATGCCGAAGCCGGTCGAAGGGCTGACCGGCAATGGCTGCCACGCGCATATCTCCGTCTGGGATGCGCCGGGCGATGCGGCGAAAACCAATATCTTCGCCGCGCCCACCGGCGAGGGTGACACGGCGGAATTGGGCCTGTCGGCCAAGGGGCGCGCCTTTCTGGGCGGGATCATGACCCATGCCACGGGCTTTACCGCCATCACCAATCCGACCGTGAACAGCTACAAGCGCCTGAATGCGCCCGTGACCCAGTCAGGGGCGACATGGGCGCCCAACACCGCGACATGGACCGGCAACAACCGGACCCATATGGTGCGCGTGCCGGGGCCGGGGCGGTTCGAATTGCGGCTCGCGGATGGGGCGGTGAACCCCTATCTGCTCCAGTCGGTCATCATCGCCGCCGGGCTGGACGGTATCCGCACCGACGCCGACCCCGGTAAGCGCCTCGACATCGACATGTATGCCGAGGGTCACAAGGCGCGCGGCGCGGTGAAGCTGCCGCTGAACCTTCTGGACGCGCTGCGCGAATTCAACCGCGACAAGGGCCTGAAGGCGATGCTGGGGGATGAATTCTCCGCCGCGTTCCTCAAGCTCAAGCACAAGGAATGGCAGGACTATTGCGCCCATTTTTCGGCGTGGGAGCGGGCGAATACGCTGGATATCTGACCGGCGGGCGGTGCGCGCAGACACTGTCTGATCGCCCCTTCACCGACTTTCCCTGGCGGGGGTCCACATCGGACCAACGGCCAGCAGCAACACGACAACGTTGAAAAGCGCATTGGAAGCATTGCCCGATGCGATGGACCCGGCGCTGTCGAGGCAGAACCATGCCAGCAGCCCCGCGAGGACGCAGCGTCTGACCCCCTCCGGTGCCGCATCATGGACCCAGAGGCGCAGGCACCAGATCATCACGCCCCAGCCCAACAGGAACCCGCCGGTAAGTGCCGACAGGAATCGGGTGTCTCCATCCGCGTAGGTCGTCGCACCGTCCAGTGGCCAACTGAGAATATCGAGGGTCAATCGCGCAGGGCCGGTCGTCGCGTCCATCGTTCCCAGAAAGAAGACCGGTCCGAAAGAGCCGACCACCAACGCGGTGATCGCCAGCCAGAACTTGTGAAACTCTTGGGACATCGAACATACCTCCTGTCGGTTCGGGTTTGTTTGACGTGCGAAGATCAAGCCCGCAATTACCTCTGAGGTAACTGACAACCAGCAAAGCCTGACACAGGATGCGCCGATGACACCGTTTTCCCGATCCCTGAAGACATGGCGGCAAGCCCGCCGGTTCAGCCAGCTTGATCTGGCACTGGAGGCGGAGGTTTCCGCGCGCCATATCTCGTTCCTCGAAACCGGGCGCGCGCGGCCCAGCCCGGCGATGATCCGACGGCTTGGCGACGCCTTGCGGCTTCCGCTCGGGGCGCGCAACCAGATGCTGAACACTGCCGGTTTCGCCGCCCGCTATCCGGCCCGCGATTGGGATGTGGCCGAGATGGCCCCGATCCGAAAGGCGGTCGAGCATATGTTGGACCGCCATGCACCCTATCCGGCGCTGGCCGTCGATCATCTATGGACTGTGCTGCGGTTCAACGGGCCTGCGCGTGCCCTCTATGGCGCTCTCGGGGTGGTGGAGGGTGACAGCCTTCTCGACCTCCTCACCTCCGCCCATCTGCCGCCGCTGATCGAAAATTGGCCCGCCGTCGCCCACCACGCCGCACAACGTCTGCGCACCGAAAGCGCGGCGCAGGGCGGGATCGCGGCGCTGGATCGTGCCGCCGATCACCTCGCCGCAGTCCCGTCACGCGATCCGGCGACCGCCAGCCCGGTGATGCCGACGATTCTCAATACGGGGGCGCTGCGCCTCTCGATGTTCGCGACCATCGCGCAGTTCGGAACGCCCGAAGATGTGACGCTCGATGCCCTGAAAATCGAACTGTATTTTCCGGCGGACGCGGCGACGGACAAGGCATTCCGCGCGATGGCGGACAGGGCACCGCCAGCGGCCTGACAGCCCGCCGATCAGAGGTCGATGAGGCGCGAAAGCTCCGCTGCGGCGCGGCGCAGCCGGTCGATATGGTCCTGTGCGGCGTCCAGCGACAGTCGCATGGAGGGCGCATGGACCGACAGGGTGGACAGCAACCGCCCCTGATCGTCGAGGATCGGCACCGCGACCGCGATCATGTTTTCCATGAATTCTTCATCGTCCTGAGAAAACCCTCGGGCACGGGTGGCCATGATCTCCGCGCGCAACCGATCCCGGTCGATGATCGTCGAGGGGGTTCGCGCAATCAGCTTGACCGAGCCGAGATAGCGATCCAGATGCGAGGTCTTCAGCGAGGACAGATACATCTTGCCGCTGGCGGTGCAGTAGAACGGCACATTGGTTCCAATTGGCAACTGGATGCGCAACGGCCATTTCGTCTCCACCCGGTCGAGATAGACCATCGCGTCCCGGTCCGGCATCGCGATGTTGCACGTCTCGCCGATATCCTCGGCCAGGGCGGTCAGAACCGCCAGCCGGGCCGTGCGCACGCGCAGGGATGAGAGGACATTTGCGGACATCCGGCGCAGGCGGCGACCGGGCGAATAGGATCGTCCGTCAAGTTCCCGTTGCAGGAACCCCTCCGCCTCCAGCGTGGCGAACAGGCGGTGGATCGTGGGTTTCGGCAGCCCCAGCCCCGCATTGATTTCGGTCGGTGTGACCGGCTGGCCGATCCTGCCGATTTCTTCGAGGATCAGGATCATCCGCAGGTTGGTCGGGATGGTGCCGCCCACCGGCTCGTCGCTTGCACCATCCATGCCTTTTCTCCGTCAGGTCAGCCTCGTGCGGGTAACAACATCGTTGCGAGGTCAGGTGTCAATGCGACCAGAAACCAGACGGAGATGAGCGCGACGAGATAGGGCACCGTGTATCGCAGCAATTTGAAATACGGCACCCCGGTCACCCCGCTGGCGACATAGAGGTTCAGCCCATAGGGCGGCGTGATGAAACCAATGGACGCGCCGACAAGGAAGATTACCGCGAAATGGATCGGATCGACCCCGACCGACGCCGCGATCGGTGCCAGAATCGGCGCGAGGATGATCGTTACCGGCAGGCTTTCAAGGATCATGCCCGCGACGAACACGATGGCCATCGCGGTGAACAGGACCGCATGATAGCCGCCCATCGAGGTGACGAAGCCGCCGATCACCTCCTGCGCGCCCAGCAGCGACATGATCTGTTGCATCACCACCGACACCGCGATCAGCGGCGCGAGGATGCCGGTGATCTGCGCCGACCGGAGCGTGATCGACGGGATATCGGTGATCCTGAACCCCTCGACCACGAACATCTCGGCAAAGCTCTTGTCAGCGACCGGCCGGTCATGCGCCCGCGACCCCATCATCCGGTATAGCGGCAGCGAGATCAGCGCGACGATCACGCAAAACCCGACGGTGACGCCCGCCGCCTCGGTCGGTGAGAATTTCCCGGTATAGATGCCCCAAAGCACAAGGCCGATGGCGAAAAAGCCGAGCCATGCGCCGAAGGCCGTTTTCAGAACCCGCATGAACTGGAGCGGGATCAGATGCCCCCAGCCGTTGCGCATGCAGATGATCCAGCAGGCGAACATCATGCCGAACACCATCAGCACGCCGGGGATGATCCCCGCGACGAACAGGTCGGATATCGGCAGGTTCATCAGGAACCCGTAAACGATGAAGATGATCGACGGCGGGATGATGATCCCGACCGTGCCGCCCGCCGCCGCTGTCGCCGCCGAAAACCGCTCGTCATAGCCGCCCTTCACCATTTCCGGGTGCAGCATGGACCCGATGGTCGCCGTCGTCGCGGAATTGGAGCCGGAAATCGCCGCGAACAGACCGCAGGCGCCGAGGCTCGCCATCGCCAGACCGCCGCGCAGCCAGCCGAGGCAGGAATAGGCAAAATCGCTCAGCCTGCGGGCGATGCCGGATTTGTTGATCAGGTCGCCGGTCAGGATGAACAAGGGCATCGCCAGCAGCGCGAAGCCCTTGTTGAAGACGTTCAAAAGCTCCGCCCCCATATTGTCGAGCGTCAGGCCCAGCACGAAACTGCACCCGATCACCCAATAGGCGATGATCAGCAGGACGGGCACACCGAGCATGAACAGGAACGTGACGCCGACCGAGATGATCGTGACCCATGATCCATCATCCATCACGTATCCCCCCCGATCACGGACTGTTCGATCATCGGACCGCCGGACCTGTATCTCGCGATATCCTCCAGCAGGTTTTCCAGAACCCGGCCGGCCATCAGGACAAAGGCAATCGGAACCGTGACGATGAACCACCATTGCAGCGTGTTGTCGGTGCCGAGCACGATCTGGAAATTTGCAGCCGAATTCGCCGTGACCCGCGCCGTCGTCGTCACCACGATGACGCAGAGGCCGAACCAGAGCACCGCATCAAGGCACAGGCAGACAAGCTGCATGCCCCGCGGCATGTTCATCCGAAATTCCGCAAAACTGAGATGGGTGCGCAGCCGCACATTATAGGAACAGCCGAACCATGCCATGATCATGAACAGCAGCGGCGGAATGGTCGTGGACCATGCAGGTTGCCCGGAAAGATAGAACCGCTGGATGACCCCTGCAAAGATGATCGCGGCGATGGCGAGATAGGAATAGACAACGATGGTCTTTTCCAGATTGCGCTCCAGCCACGGCACCAGCCGATAGAGATAGAGCGTTGCGATACCGCCGATTGCCGTGGC
>CAYGRU010000072.1:0-13875 GCA_964352385.1 uncultured Candidatus Planktophila sp. | reverse complement strand
CGCCGTTCCTGATCGAGGGGACGACGCAGATGCTGATCATCTGGCCCGTCGCCATGATCCTCGCGGGGATTGCCGCGCTGGCCATCGGTGCGCTGAGCCTGCGCACGACTGGGATCTTCTTCATCATGATCACCCTCGCCTTTGCGCAGATGATCTACTATTTCGCGATCTCGTGGCCCGCCTATGGCGGCGAGGATGGCTTGTCGATCTATGTGCGGTCCGAATTTCCGGGGCTGAACACGCTCGATCCGATCCAGTTCTTCCTGATCGCCTTTGTCCTGCTTGGTGCCGCGATCTGGTTTGCCGCCACACTGGCTGCGTCGCGCTTTGGCCTTGCGCTGCGCGCGGCGCGGCAGAACGACGTGCGCGTGCAGGCGGTGGGCATTGCTCCCTATCGCATCCGCCTGACGGCCTTTGTCATTTCGGCGATGCTGACCGGGCTTGCGGGGGCGCTTTTTGCCGATCTCAACCGGTTTGTCAGCCCGTCGATGCTCGATT
Source organism: uncultured Candidatus Planktophila sp. (assembly GCA_964352385.1). Lineage (GTDB taxonomy): Bacteria > Pseudomonadota > Alphaproteobacteria > Rhodobacterales > Rhodobacteraceae > Pikeienuella. Next base: position 13,377 of record CAYGRU010000072.1, on the reverse strand, counting down.
GGCACACGTCGGGGCAGATCATGGTCTTTGTCATTCTGGGCGGGGTCGGGCGGCTTTGCGGCCCGCTGGTCGGGGCGGCGATTTATATCCTGCTGGAACATTACCTCGGCGGGCTGACGGATTTCTGGCAATTGCCGCTGGGCCTGCTGCTGCTGGCGGTGGTGCTGTTCGCGCGCGGCGGCGTGATCGGCGTGCTGACGCGGGGTCGCGGCCATGTCTGAACCTGTCCTGTCGCTCCGCAATCTTCACAAGGCGTTCGGCGCGCTGACGGCGACCGAGGATGTCAGCCTCGACCTGATGCCGGGTGAGATTCACGCGCTGATCGGCCCGAACGGCGCGGGCAAGTCGACACTGGTCAAACAGATCGTCGGTGAAATTCGCCCTGACAGCGGCGATGTGCTGCTGGAGGGGCGCAGCATCAACGCCCTGACCGCGCCGCAACGTGCGCGGGCGGGGCTGGCGCGCAGCTTTCAGGTATCGTCCCTGATCCCAGAATTCACCACGCTTCAGAACGTGATGCTGGCGGTGCAGGGGGCCGGGGGGCGCAGTTTCGGCTTCCTGCGCCCCGCGCTGAAGGATGACGCACTGACCGGCCCTGCGCAGCGCTGCATCGCCCGCGCCGGGCTGGCCGGGCGCGAGGGCACGCTGGCCGCCGACCTGTCGCATGGCGAGCGGCGCAATCTGGAGGTGGCGATGGCGCTTGCGTTGTCGCCCAAGGCATTTCTGCTCGACGAGCCGATGGCCGGGATGGGGCCGGAGGGGGCCGCCCGCCTGACCACCCTGTTGCAAGGCCTGCGCGCCGAGGCTCCGATCCTGCTGATCGAGCATGACATGGATGCGGTCTTTGCGCTGGCGGACCGGATCACCGTGCTGGTCTATGGCCGGGTGATCCGCACCGGAACGGTGGATGAAATCCGCGCCGATCCCGAAGTGCGCCGCGCCTATCTGGGGGATGAGGACTGATGCTGCTTGAGGTCGCAAATATCAGCGCCTTTTACGGTGCCAGTCAGGCCCTGAGCGCGGTCGATCTGACGGTCGATACCGGCGAATGCGTCGCCCTGATGGGGCGCAACGGCATGGGCAAGACGACAACGATCCGCGCCATTACGCGGCTGAACCCGCATCGCGACGGGCGCATCCTGCTGGATGGGAAGGACATCTCCGCCCTGCCGGCATTTCGGGTCGCGCGGCTGGGCATCGGGCTGACGCCGGAGGGGCGGCGCTGTTTCCCGAACCTGACGGTGCATGAAAACCTGATCGCCGCGGCCCGCCCCGGCGCGTGGGATTTTGCCGCCATCGGCACGCTCTTCCCCCGTCTGGCGGAGCGGCGTGATCAGGCGGCCGCGTCCCTGTCGGGGGGCGAACAGCAGATGCTGGCGATTGGCCGCGCCCTGATGACCAATCCGCGCCTCCTGATCCTCGACGAGGCGACGGAGGGGTTGGCCCCCGTCGTGCGGCAGGAAATCTGGGCGGCGATCCGAAAACTGAAGGATCAGAGCGGTCTTTCGATCCTCGTCGTCGACAAGTCGCTGAAGGAACTGCGCGCCATCGCCGACCGCTGCGTCATTCTGGAGCGGGGCGAAACCGCATGGACCGGCGCGGCATCCGATCTGTCCGCCGATGTGGCGAACCGGTATCTGGGCGTGTGATGGCGGTTTTCACCTATCCCCAGCCTGTGCTGTTCCATCACTGCGACCCGGCGGGGATCGTTTTCTATCCGCGTTATTTCGAGATGGCGAATGCGGCGATGGAGGGGTTCTTCGCTGCGCGCCTCGGCACCCCGTTCAACGTCCTGCACGGCGCGATGGGCCATGCCGTCCCGACTGTGGCGCTGTCCGTCACCTTCTCCGCGCCCAGCCGGCACGGTGACCAGTTGACCCTTTCGATCCGCCCGCTGGCGTGCGGGCGGTCCAGCATGAATGTTGAAACCCGTGCGACCTGCGGGGCGGAAACGCGGTTCGAGATGCAATCAACACTGGTCTTCACGGCCCGCGATGGGGGACGCGCAGTGGCGTGGACCGACCTGCTGCGCCATGCGCTGGAAGCCGAAATCAACGCCTGCAAACAGGAGGCCACCCCATGAGCGGCAACAGGATCATTCACCCCGACGGATGGAAGCCCGCGAAAGGCTATGCCAATGGCGTGCTCGCGGATGATGGCACGCTTTATGTCGGCGGGCAGATCGGGTGGGAGGCGGATCAGGTATTCCGCATCCATGACTTCATAGGCCAGATGGAACAGGTGCTTCGCAACATCGTCGCGGTGGTGGAGGCGGCGGGCGGAACCGCCGCCGACATCACCCGCCTGACCTGGTTCGTGAAGGACAAGGCGGATTACCTCGCCAAACAGGCGGAGGTCGGGGCAACCTATCGTAAGGTCTTGGGCCGGAACTTCCCCGCGATGACGATGGTCGTGGTGCGCGACCTGATCGAGGACGAGGCGTTGCTGGAAATCGAAGCAACCGCGAAGATCGGCGGCTGACGCTGCACCTGCCCGTCAGTCGAAGGCCAGCACCCCATCATCGAAGCGGCCATAGCGGATCGACAGCATGTCACCGATGTAATTCTCGTGGTTCTTCCACGGCGACACATCGCCCTGCTTCGGCAACAGGTGATGGGCGCGCAACAGATAACCGGATTCGAGCGATACCAGCGGTTTGCGGATGATTGCAGTGTCGAGCACAGGCGTGACGACCTTGTGCCCTTCCTTTTCCATATGGGTCAGCAGCCGGGCGACATAGGCGCAGGTCAGGTCCGCCTTCAGGGTCCATGACGCATTGGTGTATCCGAACACGACCGAAAAATTCGGCACGCCCGACAGCATCATGCCGCGATAGACCGTCAGATCCGCAAGCGGAACCTGCACCCCGTCGATGCCCGGCGCCGCCCCGCCGAGGAACTGGATTTCAAGCCCGGTGGCGGTGACGATGATATCGGCGTCCAGATGGGTGCCTTCTTCGGTCAGGATGCCTGTCTCGGTGAAGGTCTGGATATCATCAGTGACGATATCGGCGCGCCCCGATTTCAGCGCGGCGAACAGATCGCCATCCGGTATCAGGCACAGGCGTTGATCCCACGGGCCATAGGTCGGGTCGAAATGCCGGTCCACATCGACATCGGGCCCGACCTCCGCCTTCAGCAGCTTCATCAGATAGGCCTTCACCTTCTCCGGTTTGCGCTGCGACAGGCCATAGAAATAGATGCCGAGCAGGATGTTCTTCACCCGCGCGATCTTGTGCGCCCATGCATCCGGCAACAGTTTGCGCGCCCAGATCGCGATCGCATCCTCCGACGGGCGGCTGAATACATAAGTGGGCGATCGTTGGAGCATGGTGACATGTGATGCCGCATCCGCCAGCGCGGGCACCAGCGTGACAGCGGTTGCGCCCGAGCCGATCACGACGACGCGCTTTCCCGTGTGGTCGAGGTCGCCGGGCCAGTGCTGCGGGTGCACCACTTGCCCCTGAAAATCGCCGATCCCCGGAAAGTCCGGCTGATGGCCGTGGTCGTAATTGTAGTATCCGCTGCACGCGATCAGATAAACGCAGGTCAGTTGGCTGCGGCTGCCATCGTTGTGGAGGATGTCGACCTCCCACCTTGTGTCTGCCGTTGACCAGTTGATCGCGGTGACGCGCTGGCCATGACGGATGCGGTCACGCAGGCGGTATTCGTCGATGGTTTCATTCAGATAGTTCAGGATCGACGCGGCGGAGGCGATATCCTTCCCCTCGGTCCACGGGCGAAAGCGATAACCGAAGGTGAACATGTCGCTGTCGGACCGGACGCCGGGATAGCGGAACAGGTCCCATGTCCCGCCGATGGCGTCGCGGGCCTCGATCATCGCGAAGCTGTCCCTTGGGCGATCACGGGTCAGATAGGCACCCGCGCAGATGCCCGACAGACCCGCGCCGATGATGACGACGTCGAGATGTTCCGTCACGTGCTGCGATCAGCGGCGGCGGCTTGGGCCGCCGGGCAGGCCGACAGGCAAGCCGGTTTCGACCGAACCGGGTGCGCGGATCGGCGATAGCAGCATCTTCGGCCCCGCCATCAGCATCTGCGCCAGTTTGTTGTCCTTCAGTTTCGCCTTGGTCTTTTCGAACCGCATCACATCGTCGATCCGCCGATCCAGAAAATTCCACGTCGCGTCCGAACCCTCGCTCTGATCGCCGAGCCAGTAGAGCGTGGTGGAGGAATAGACCCCCGAAAGGATCGCACGCTTGGTATACCAGTTGTAATCGCGCGAGGTGTCACCCAGAGCGTTCCACACTGCATCCGCCGTGCCCCAGATCAGCTTTGCACCATCGGCGGCATGGATGGGCAGGGCGAACAGGGTTGCGCCACGGCGTACGGCCTCCTTGTCGGGGGCGGCGATTTCCAGCCGCGTGCGCACCAGCTTTGCGACCCGTTCGCTGTATCGCAGCGTATCCAGTGCCATGTCAGGCACCATCGCCGTCATGGCGGCATCCCCTGCCTTGTGGAACGCGACCGCGAGGTCATAACCGCCGCGCGGGGCCGCCGCCCTCGCAGCATCGGGATCAATCCCCGAATCGGCAATCGCCGCCCTGAAGGTTTCCGCGCCCCAGCCATCGAAGGCGACATGGGGCAGCGCGGCCTCAATAAGCCTGTCGAGCGTGCTTTTTGGGGTATTCTGATCGGTATCGGTCATTCTGTCTCCGGTTCGTGTCTTGGCGGTGGACAGCCACCCATGCCGTCTGTATATAGCGCGCTCCTGCGAATTGTTAACTCAAACACTGGAAAGGTGGTGACGTAAGTGCAGGTTCTGGTTCGTGACAACAATGTCGATCAGGCGCTCCGCGCTCTGAAGAAGAAGATGCAGCGCGAAGGGATTTTTCGCGAAATGAAGCTCAAGCAACATTTTGAAAAGCCCTCCGTGAAGAAAGCCCGTGAAAAGGCTGAGGCCATCCGCCGTGGACGCAAACTGGCGCGCAAGAAATTGCAGCGTGAAGGCAACATCTGATCGGCAGTAGACCGCCTTTGCTGATGTGAAGGCCGAACTGGGCGCTGACGCGTCAAAACCTTCGGGGGAAACCCCGGAGGTTTTTCGTTGTTCAGGAGTGTCTCGGCGCGGGATATGCGGCAGACCGCATGATCGGCCAACTTGAAAGCCAAGCACGTCTTGCTGTCTGGATGGAGACGAAAAAAGGGGCGACGCTGCGGAATTTGGGAGTACGCTGCATCGCCCCTGATTCTCTGGCACCCATCTAAGTAGGGTCGCCTGTCACATCACAGACCGGAGTTTTGGGTGGCCAGTCAAACACGTGATGCTCTTCTTTACTGAAAGCGAAGATGACAGATCGCCATTGGCGAGCAATCCGATCTTCTTGAAGCTCAATGCTTCCTGCATAAGTGTCGTGAAGCGAGTCATTTCAACGAAAACCGTCCATTTCGGCAACAAATTCAGTGGACTATCCAGCCGTCTCCGTTCATGTTGCGCGAATGGCGGAGTATCAGAACACCGATGGCGGGCGCGGCCCATTGAAGACGAGTGTAATTCTCGCGATTGCACTTGCCTTGGTATTGGCGGCGCATGAAGTGAACTGGCTGCCGGGCTGGTCGCTGCTGGGTGTCTATGTCTACTGGATCGCCCGGATCGGGATGGATTTCCTTGTCATCATCGGTGCTTACGTCCTTCTGGGGCAAGTGATGAGCGGGCGGTCGTCCCCCATCGCTCATGCAGGGCTGGCGACAGCTTTGTCGTTTCCGCCTTTCGTCATGGTGGTCACGACCTTCGATCTGCTGATCGGTGATCTCGGTCTGCTGCGAACCGATCCGAATGCGCTGATCCGCAAACTGGGGATAGATGCGGCCTCTTTGATCGACAACCACCTGACGACCTGTGCTTTGCTTCTGGCGCCTTTCGTGCTCCATGCACTCCGCCCGGCCCCCCGCCGCGTGGCCGTCGCATTGCCTGATCGGGGGCGGGAGGAGCGGCGCGCAGCAGCAGCGGACGCATTTGACGACGAAGATGACAGCCCGCAGCCTGAGCCTGAAATGCCCGGCCTGTTGCTGGCAAGCCAGCCGCCGGTGCAAGGCGAGCTGCTGGCGGCAGAGGCGCAGGAACATTACGTCAAACTGAAGGCCACCGGCCAGGGCGGTATGTCGCTCTATCGTTTTGGCGATGCGGTGCGCGATCTGTCCCGGTATCAGGGAATGCAAGTCCATCGGTCGCACTGGATTTCAGACAAGGCCGTCAAGGCCGTAATCGGCAAACGTGGTGCGATGCGGATCGAGCTGAGCAGCGGTGAAGTGATCCCCGTTTCACGCCGCTATGAGCTTGAGGTCGAGGCGCGCTATGCCAACCGGGAACGCCGCGCCGAATAACCTGTGATGGTGCAGAGCAGCCGGAAAGCTGCCCCTGTCAGCGACAGATCAGATGCCGACGATCGCCAGCAGGATCAGCAGCAGAATGACGACGATCGCCAGCCACGTGCCGACCTTGATGAACCCGGCAAAGGTCTTTTTCTGTTCGGTGATGTTCATTTCACCCGGATGGTATTCAGCCATGACAGCCTCCCCTCACATGCTTCGATGGTGCGAATAGCATAGCTTTTCTGCGCCTGCACGGCGAATTTTGCATCTGCCGCGATTATCCAAGCCCTGTCAGCGACGGCGCGCGCCAGCCGACCTTGCCACCGGCATCGGCGGGGGCAGGCGTGTCGTGCGGAAAGAAGAAATCGAGTTGCAGCTTGCTGCCCGGCGTCACGGCGTATTGGTCGAAATCCGTCACCCCCTCCGCCGCCAGCACGAGGTCATCCATGCAGGCCCAGCCGGTGAAGCCGATATCCTTTGCCAGAATGGCCGCCGCCGCATCGCCCATGATCTCCGGCTTGCGGGACTGGAAGGCCATGCTGTTGCCACCCAGAAGGTTGCGCACGGCCGCCGTGTCGATGGCGGTGCGCGGCCAGAGGCAGTTCGCCGCGATCTTGCCCGCAAATTCCGCCGCCCAGCCCATCGTCAAGAGCGTCATGCCGTATTTCGCGAGGCTGTAGGCCGGGTGATTGCGGAACCAGTGCGCCGAAAGGTCAAGCGGTGGCGACAGCGTCAGGATATGGGCGTGATCCGATTTCAGCAGATGCGGCAAGCAGGCCTGCGTCACGACGAACGTCCCCCGGCTGTTGATGCCGGTCATCAGGTCATAACGTTTCACATCGGTCGCCTGGGTCGGCGTCAACTGGATGGCGGAGGCATTGTTCACGCAGAAATCAATCCCGCCGAAATGCGTCGCCGCCTTTTCGACTGCGTCGGCCACCTGCGTTTCGTCTCGGATATCGCAGACCAGCGCGAGGCCCTTGCCGCCCGCAGCCTCCACCGCCTCGATGGCGGTGTGAATGGTGCCCGGCAGTTTCGGGTGCGGCTGGTCGGTCTTGGCGGCGATGGCGACATTTGCGCCCGCGCGCGCGGCGGCAACCGCAATGGCCTCGCCGATGCCTCGGCTGCCACCGGAAATGAACATTGTGCGTCCTGTCAGTGCGGCCATTGCAGTCTCCTGATCCGTCTCAGGCCTGTTCTGGATAGAACAGGCGATAGTCCTCTCTATACCGCGTCCGTGCCAGCGCCGCGAGGGCGGGATCGTCGGCGAAGTAATCATGCGCCTGCACGATGGGCCGGTCATTGTGGCGGCGTGGCAGGGGCGGCAGGGCAGCGTGCCCCCGGTCCTCCAGCAGGTCCGACAGACGCTGCCAGTCTTCGCGCAATGTCTCGAATCGTCCGATAAAGTCCGGCACGAGGGCACCGCGCCGGGTCAGGATCGCAGCTTGCGGGCGGTAATGGACATTGCAACGCCAGTCGCTGCGCCGCGCGACATGGGCAACGAAATCGGGAAAGCTGGTATTGGGCGTCAGCCCCTCGCGCCGGAAGGCATCGCTGAATCGCCGCGCCTCCGACACCTTGGACCGGTAGCAGGAGGCGAGGCGGGACAAGGGATCGCGCACGAAGGCGAACACGAACAGATCCGGCCAGCGCCGGCGCAATTCCGCTGCCGTCACCAGAAACGCGTCGGGGCGATTCGTGCGCCAGTCGCGGTCTTTGGAAAACCCGTCCGGGAAGCGACTTTCAATCCCGGCGGCCCGCGCCATCTGCCGCTTCAGCATGGAATTCGCTACCTTCGGCACCCGCCCATAGCCAAGGCCAAGCGCGGGGATCACGATGTAGTGTTCGTGCCGTCGTGTCAGCAGGCCCATGCGGTCAGCCGTTGTCCTCGTCCAGCTTCGCCGCCAACTGGAACCCGATGCGCATCGGTTCCGCCTGATCCTTGGGGATCGCGACCGCGCGAAGCATGACGCTGAGCTGGCTGACATGCTGCACCAGTTGCGTCTTCGCGCCCGCTTCGTCAGCACCGTAAAAGGTAATCAGGTCCGGCGCGAAGAATCCGACGCCCTGAATGTGCAGCGTGCCGCTGTCGCCCCCGGCGAACCCCATTGCCACCTCATGCGCCGCATCGAGGTTCTTCTCGAAATTCTGGATATAAAGAATGATCCGCTCATAGGCCCACTCGGCGGGCGACTTGTCACCTTGCGGGCGTTTTGACATCGCCGGGGGCATCGGCTGCGTCTCGCAGGTTTCCACCGACGGGTCGCAATGGGCGACCCCGGCGCGGGGCATCGCGTCCGCCTCGGCATATTCGGCGGTGGTCGCGATGCTGTCGGGTGTGATCTCGGTCATGTCCCCTCCTTCACGTGAAAGCGGATCACGCCATCCGGGTCCAGCCGCTTGTCTGCCTCGCCTGTTGCGAACATGTGATTAAGATGGGCGATGGCCTCAACCATCGCGAGGCCGAATTCGCCGTCATTGATCCGCCGCTTGTAGATCGTATCGAAACAATCGACCGCGCTGCGCGGCTCCGTCAGGAATTTCCGCAACCGCTTGATCGCGCCGTGGTGATTGTCGATCAACTGCTCCAGCCGTTTCGGCAGGCCGGTGAAGGGGCGGTTGTGGCCCGGCAATACCAGGTGTCCCTCGCGCGCATAGGGCTGGAATTTCTGGCAGGATGCCAGCCATTCGCCGACCGGATCGGCCTCAGGTTCATTCGCATAGACCCCTAGATTGGGCGATATCCGGGGCAGCACCTGATCGCCCGCAATCATCAGCTTGCCATCTGCGGACCAGAATGTCGCGTGTTCCGGCGCATGGCCATCGCCGGTGAACACGCGCCAGACGCGCCCGCCCATGTCGATCCGGTCACCTTCGCGGATGCGCTTGTATCCGAGGGTCAGCGGCGCGACGACGCGCGAGAAATTCATTGGCTCCCGCGTGCGCGCCGCCTCGATCGCGGCCTCCGACGCACCGGCCCGCTTCATATGCAGCAGGTTCAGGTCGGACGTGCGTTCGTGATGATCCAGCGTCAACATGCGGGTGAACAGGAAGGCGGTGCGCGTGGTCCAGACGCTGGCACCCTGTTCGGCCTGAAACCACCCGGCAAGGCCGATATGGTCGGGGTGATGATGCGTTGCGACGACGCGGCGGATCGGCTTGGCCGCCAGCGGCCCGTTCATCAGATCGGCCCAGATCGCCTTGGAATTACCGGTCTGGAACCCGGTGTCGATGATCGTCCAGCCGTCGCCATCGTCCAGCGCATAGATGTTCACATGGTCCAGCGTCATCGGCAGCGGCAGGCGCAGCCAAAGGATACGCTCCGCCACCTCGATGGCCTCGCCGGGGGCGGGGATCGCCTCGCCCTGCGGATAGGCGAGCCCGGCGGGCAGGCGGCGGCTTTCGTCGAGCGTTCGGTCGATGGGCGTGTCCACGATCAGCCCGCCAGCGCTTCGGCGTCGAGCGCATAGAGCGGGGCCGCCCCGGCGGTGGCGGCGGCGATCAGCCCGCCGATCTGCGGCAGGATCTGGCGCACGTGGAAATCCGCGAGCGGCCCCCGCGCCGGGTCCTTCGCCGCCGCCCGCGACAGGTAATGCGCGCCCAGCAGCAAGGCCCATGCACGCAGATAGGGCACCGCGCCCGCGAACCGGTCGTTCATGCCGGGGGCGGACAGCATCCAGTCCGTCGCGGTGCCGAGCTGTCGGCAGGCCCCGCCGATCAGGTCGCCAAGGTCGCCGGTGGTCTTCGCGGCGGCGTCGATCTCTGACAGCAGGGATCGCGCGGCCTCGCCGCCATCCATCAGCTTGCGGCCCACAAGGTCCATCGCCTGAATGCCGTTGGTGCCCTCGTAGATCGAGGTGACGCGGACATCGCGGCAATATTGCGCGGCCCCGGTTTCCTCGACAAATCCCATGCCGCCATGCACCTGCACGCCAAGATGCGCGACCTCGATGCCGGTATCGGTCGAGAACGCCTTGGCGATGGGGGTCAGCAGGGCCGCGCGGGCCTTCCAGTGCGCGCGGTCATCGTCGGGCGCGGCGCGGGCCATGTCGAGGCTGACAGCGGTATCGAGGCAGATCGACCGCGCCGAGGCTGTCAGCGCCTTCATCGTCAGCAGCATCCGGCGCACATCGGCATGGTCGATGATTGCACCATCCCCCAGCGGTGTCCTGCCCTGCCTGCGGTCCGCGGCATAGGCGACGGCCTTCTGCATCGCCGCCTCGGCAATGCCCAGCCCCTGGACACCCACGCCAAGGCGGGCGTTGTTCATCATGGTGAACATCGCTGCCATGCCGCCGCTTTCCGGCCCGATCATCCATCCGACGGCGTTGTCGAACTGCATGACCGCAGTGGGGGACCCGTGAAGCCCCATCTTGTGTTCAAGACTGACAACCTGAAGGCTGTTGCGCCTGCCGGGGGCACCGTTTTCATCGGGGATGAATTTCGGGACGAGAAACAGCGAAATGCCCTTCGTGCCCGGCGCGCCGTCGGGCAGACGGGCAAGGACGAGATGACAGACATTTTCGGCAAAATCGTTGTCGGCCCATGAGATATAGATCTTCTGCCCGGTCACCGCATAGGACCCGTCGGCCAGCGGCTCCGCCTTGGAGCGGAGCGCACCGACATCGGACCCCGCCTGCGGTTCCGTCAGGTTCATCGTGCCGGTCCATTCGCCGGAGATCAGCTTTGGCAGATACATTGCCCTGATCTCGTCGGATGCGTGATGTTCAAGCGCCTCAATCTGGCCTTGCGACAGCAGCGGACACAACGCGAGCGACATGCAGGCGGACGCCATCATTTCATTGACGACGGTGGCGAAGGTCAGCGGCAGACCCATGCCGCCATGCTCTGTGCCCGCCGCAATACCGACCCAGCCACCCTCGGCGATGGCTTTGTAGCCCTCGGCAAATCCGGGCGAAGTCCGCACAATGCCGTTCTCTAACCGCGCAGGATGCTGATCGCCGCCCCGCTGAAGCGGCGCGAGGATATCCTCCGATACCTTCGCCGCCTCGGCGAGAATCGCGGCGCGGGTATCCGCCGTGGCATCTGCGAACAGGTCCGTTTCGGACAGGCGTCCGGCCCCGACCAGATGGTCGAGGGTGAATTCGATCTCGGACAGGGGAACGCGGTAAGTCATCTGGGCCTCTTGGCTGTGGTCGGGCGGGCGAATGCCAGTCTGCACAGTTCGGGTGCGATTTACAGAGGTCTGGCAATCATGCCCTTACGTTATCGGCAGGATTGAAATGCCGCAATGTGACCGCGCCTTTTCGCGCCTTGCCCGATCTCGCCAAACCAGGATGCGGGTGGTAACTGGTGGCATGGCTTCACTGTCCCCCCCTTCCGCGCCATCGCGGCTACTGATCCCGTCCCTGTCGGCGGCCAATTTTGCCATTGGCATGGGTGGGTTCGTTGTCATCGGCATCCTTGCGCCGATCCGCGACGATTTCGGGCTGTCCAGTGCCGATGCGGGCTGGATCATGACCGCCTATGCCATTGCCTATGCGATTGGATCGCCGCTCGGTGTCGCGCTGACCGGCAGTGTCGGGCGGCGGACGGTGCTGGCGACGGGGCTGTCGATCTTCACCTTTGCAATGATCCTCGCGGCGCTTGCGCCGGGGCTGGAGGTGCTGATCGCCTCGCGCGTTCTGGCCGCCTTGGGCGCCGGACTGGTCACACCCGTTGCCGCCGGGGTCGCGGCAGCGGCCAGCCCGCCGGAAAAGCGCGGCAAGGCGCTGGCGGCGGCGTTTTTCGGGCTGACGCTGGCGCAGGTGCTGGGTGTGCCCGCCGGGGCATGGCTCGGCTATACATTCGGCTGGCCCTTCGTCTTTGTCGCGACCGGCGTTCTGGCGCTCGTGGCACTGGCCGGCATTCTGGCGCTGGTGCCGCGCGGCATGCCATTTCAGGTCAATTCGCTGACCACGCTGGGGCAGGCCTTGCGCGACGGGCAGACCATGCTGGCGGTGCTGTTCACCGTGTTCATCATGGGCGCGATCTATGTCTTCTATACCTATACCGCGCCGGTGATGGAGGCGCGGATGGGATTTGAGCGCGACGGGATCAGCCTTTATCTGCTGATGTTCGGCTGCGGCGCGGTGGCGGGCAACCTGCTCGGTGGCTGGCTGACGGATCGGATCGGGGCGTTCAACACGCTCTTGTTCGTGGCGGTTGCGCAGACCCTGCTGATGCCGGTCTTTTCGTTTCTGCCGCTGCCGACCGTCGTGGTCTATGGCCATGCGTTTCTCTGGTCGGTCTGCGGCTGGTCCTTCGCGGCCTCGCAGCAATCGCGATTGGTGTCGCTCGGCCCGGAGCGGGCGAGCGTCATGCTCGCGCTGAATGCGGCGGCGATCTATGTCGGCGTCTCGTTCGGCAGTCTGGTGGGTGGCGTGGCGTTGAAGACTTACGGAATGGATGCGCTGGGGGTGACCGGGGCCGGGATTGCGGTTCTGGCGGTGCTGGCGCTGTTTGCCTCGCGCAAGGGCGGGCGATGACCCGGCACTGGCTTGCGGGCGATGTCGCGGCGGCGGCGGCGGCGCTGACTGCGGGCGGCCTCGTCGCCTTTCCGACCGAAACCGTCTACGGCCTCGGGGCCGATGCCCTGTCCGACCGGGCGATCGCTGCGCTTTATGCGGCGAAGGGCCGACCATCCTTCAACCCGCTGATCCTGCATGTCGCCGATCTGGCGGCGGCAGCTGCGCTTGCCGACCTGCCGGAGGCGGCGCTGCGGCTGGCGGATGCGTTCTGGCCGGGGCCGCTGACGCTGGTGGCACCGCTGCGCGCCGGAACCGGCGTTTCATCGCTGGCGTTGGCGGGCCTGCCGACGGTGGCGTTGCGGGTGCCCGCGCATCCGCTGGCGCAGGCGCTGCTCCGCGCGGTCGGCGGACCGGTTGCTGCGCCATCCGCCAACCGGTCCGGCAAGATCAGCCCGACCCGTGCCGCGCATGTTCTGGTGGGTCTGGCGGGGCGCATCGCCGGTGTGATCGACGGCGGTGCCTGCCCGGTCGGGGTCGAAAGCACGATCATCGGTTTCGATCCGCGCGGCGCGGTG
>CAYGRU010000071.1:0-14486 GCA_964352385.1 uncultured Candidatus Planktophila sp. | reverse complement strand
GGTGTGCCCTCGGCGGGGGGGGCGGTGTTGATGCGCGCGCCGCCTCGGCCGCGTCGCTTGTGAAGGCACAGGAGGCGGCATTGACGCTTTACGACGCACTCGCCCCGGCGTTCGGAGCGGTGCCGACGGAAAATTACCCGCAATCGCTTGGCGGGCAGATCAGGCGTTCCGATGCGTGTGAGGCCCGCTATACCGCCGAGGCGTTGATCGCGCGCTGTGTCCTGTTCCGCGATGCGGTCGCGGCTTTGGAAAAGGTCGGTGCAGGTGATGATCCGGTGGCCTTGTCAGCGATCACCACCTTGCAGGACGATGGGCCGAGGTTGTTCGCCCTTGGTCGCGCGGCCCAGGTGAACGCGCTTCAGGAACATGACTTCGAATGGCTCGCCGCACTGGATGACATTTTCGGGGTGGTCGCGCGGCGCGCGCCGCCGCGCGACGTGGCCGCCGCAAGGGCATTCAGCGCGATTGCCGCGCGGGTGGAGGCGATGCTGGCGCGGTCCGAACCGGCCTATGGCGCGGACAGTCTTTACGAAGTGATGGATCAGGGCGAGGTGGCCCTGACGGCAGCGGACCTGCCTGTGCTGGAGGGCCATGTAGCCGCAGCGGAGGCGGCGCTGCGGCGGTTCGATGCGGCGGCGGATGACTGGCGCGCAATGGCGGCGGTGCTGGCGGATTATGATGCGATGCTCCGGTCGGCGCTGCGGGTCCGGCACCGGGGTGTTCAATGGGCCGAGGACGATCCGGTGCGCCGCTATGCGTCCGCCCTGCTTGATCGCCTTGGGCAGATGAGGGCGATCCGATGACATCTGCACCCGTGACACTGTCCGACGATCTGCGCCTCTTGGCCGAGCGGGTGGCGCGAAACCCGCATGAGCCGCTGGCCCATCGAATTGCGGCCCGCGCGATGCTGCGGGCCGAGGCGCAGCATGTCTTGAAGGATGCCATCGCGGCCTTCCGTGCCTATCTGCCTGACGACCGGCGTTCGGCGCGCCCCGATGACGAGGAGATGCCAGAGGACCCGTCGGCTGTTGCCGATGGTGGTTCTGACGACCACGCCATGCTGCCACAGACCGTCAGCCGCGCGACCGGTTTCGCAGCCATTGCCGCCGAATATGATGCGCTGTTCGCCGCGATGCACCCCTTGCCGGACTGGCGGGACAGGATCGAGGCGGCGCGTCTGGCCGTCATCGCGAACCGGGATCGGTATCAACCGGTCGCGCAGGCGACCGGCGTGCCGTGGGCATTCATCGCCATTGTCCATAGACTGGAATCTGGGGGCGACTTCAGCCGTCATCTGCATAACGGCGACCCGTTGACGGCGCGGACGGTGAATGTGCCAGCCGGGCGTCCGACCTCTGGTCAGCCGCCCTTTACATGGGGGCAGAGCGCCGAAGACGCGCTTCGCGGGCAGGCACTTGACGGAGACGTCGCCTGGACGCTTGCGCGGTTTCTGTTCGAACTCGAACGCTATAACGGCTTCGGCTATCGCTTTCGCGGGCTGGCGACCCCTTATTTGTGGAGCGGGTCTGACCGCTACAGCCACGGCAAATTCGTGCGTGACGGCGTGTTCGACCCGGCGGCTGTGTCCCGTCAGATCGGCGGTGCAGTCATCCTTCGCGCGTTGCAGGCGGCAGGCGATACCGATCCGTTGCCTGCCACCTGAAACTGCTTAGCTCAGGCGAAAGACAGGCCCAATGCCTTGCCGTATTGCGCCATCTCGTCGTGCAGGCTGCCGCCCCAGTCACCGGTGCGCCCCGTGGCCCGCAGCGAATTCTGAAGCGAATAGGCCGAATTCGACAGGAAGCGGAACTGCGGTTGCGCCGTGCAATCTTCAACGCTCTGGTCCAGCAAACCGGTCAGCTCGGTCCCGATGATCCGGCGGATGATCTCTGCCTCCGGATGCGGGTCTGCCGCGATCAGCGGAAAGCCGCGCGCGACCCGCATCTGTTCGGAAAGTCGCGCAATCAGCTCGCGTGACAGATAGGCGTTGCACATCATGCCCAACAGGCCGCGCTGATCGGGCACGCCGGGGCAGGATTGCAGGAAAAACCGCTCGCACTGGCTGACAACGGGTTTCAGCAGATCATCGGCCCGCGCCTGACTGGCGGCTGTCACGCAGGATTCGAGCAGGCGAATGGTTTCGCGCACATAACGCTCCCCCAATTGGGCGAGCGCGAGCATGTCGTTCTCGCTCAGGAAAACGTCCTGCGATTCTGCCAGCTTTGATATGCGCTGGGTGAACCTGTTTTGTGCTTCATGCCCGGACAGGGCGGATTCAACAATGTTACGCATCATCATGGAGACCATCGTACACTCCACTAGCTGGTTGAAATTCTGTGTTTTTGAGCGACCCGACCTGCCGAGGCAAGCAAGAAGTCCAGTGATGGATTAGCTCAAGTTGTTCCATTTACAGAGTGTAAAGTGGCACAATTAGGGCAATTGCGGTGGTTTGCGGGCAACTGCCATCATCGAAGTGGCAATTTGCCTATATTTTTCATAAATTTACATGATTTATGCCGATCTGCACAACTGAACCGAAAGGCATTTCAGCGGGTGAAATGAGCCCGTCTTTCAGTCTGCCCGCCGCTTTGGTTCGCGCCGCTTTTCCCTGACATTCATGTGCTGTTCATCATCCTCGGCGGGATGGATCATTCCGCCGCCTTGCGGCTTTCGGCTTCGGCGGGTTAGATCGCCGCGAAACGGGAGGACGCATGGCCGAAATTCGCGAGAAATCCAAGACGGTGAAGCCTTTGCGGGCATTGGCCCCCTTCATGCTGCCATATCGCCTGATGGTGATCGGTGCACTGGTCGCGCTGGTGACGACGGCGGGGCTGAGCCTGGTCCTGCCGCTGGCGGTGCGTCGGGTGATCGACGGTTTCAACCTTGAAAGCGCCGCCTTGATGGACCGCTATTTCGGTGCCGCCATCGCGATTGCCGGGGCGTTGGCGGTGGCGACCGCGCTACGCTATTTCCTCGTCACGCGGCTGGGCGAGCGGGTGATCGCGGATATCCGGCGCGCTGTCTATGACCACGTGATCGGGATGAGCCCCGGATTCTATGAACGGATCATGACCGGCGAGGTCATCTCGCGTCTGACCACTGACACGACGCTGATCCTGTCGGTCATCTCCTCCTCCGTCTCCATCGCGCTGCGCAATGTGCTGATGTTCGTCGGCGGCATGGGCCTGCTGATCTGGACTTCGCCCAAGCTGGCCGGATTTACCCTGTTGATCGTGCCGCTGGTGATCGCGCCGATCCTTGTGCTCGGTCGCCGGGTGCGCGGGCTGAGCCGGGAAAGCCAGGACAGGGTCGCGGACAGTTCGGCACAGGCATCCGAGACCTTGTCCGCCGCGCAGACCGTGCAGGCGAATACTGCCGAGGCCGCGAGCCGCGCCGGGTTCGGTGATCTGACCGAGCAAAGTTTCGATGCCGCGCGCCGCCGTGTCGGGGTGCGGGCATGGATGACGGCCATCGTCATCTTCCTCGTCTTCACCGGGATTGTCGGTGTCCTCTGGATCGGTGCGCGGGATGTGCGGGCCGATGTCATGTCACCGGGCGAATTGGCACAATTCCTGATCTATGCCGTGCTCGTGTCCGGTGCCGTCGCGGCGCTGTCCGAGGTTTGGGGTGAATTGCAGCGGGCGGCGGGGGCGACAGAACGGCTGGTGGAATTGCTGCGCACCGAAGACCCGGTATCGGTGCCCGCCGCGCCGATCCCCCTGCCGACCGTGGCAAAGGGTGTGATCCGGTTCGATCAGGTCGCATTCCGCTATCCCGCACGACCGGAGATCGCCGCGCTGAGCGGTTTTTCGCTGGAGGTCGCGGCGGGGGAGACGATTGCACTGGTCGGGCCGTCCGGTGCGGGCAAGACGACGGTGTTCCAGCTCCTCCAGCGGTTCTATGACATCGAGGCGGGGACGATCACATTCGACGGGGTGAACATCGCCGCCGCTGACCCGACCGAGGTGCGCGCCCGCATCGCTCTGGTGCCGCAGGACCCGGTGATCTTCGCCACCTCCGCCCGCGAGAATATCCGCTTCGGCCGCCCCGGCGCCAGCGATGCCGAGGTGGAGGCCGCCGCCCGCGCCGCTGCCGCCGACACGTTCATTTCGGCGCTGCCGCAAGGCTATGACAGCTTTGTCGGCGAGCGGGGAGTGATGCTGTCGGGGGGGCAAAAGCAACGCATCGCTATTGCCCGCGCGATCCTGCGCGATGCGCCGGTGCTGTTGCTGGACGAGGCGACATCGGCGCTGGATGCGGAAAGTGAGCGTCTGGTGCAAAGCGCGGTTGAAAGCCTGTCGCAAGGCCGCACCACCATCGTGATCGCCCATCGGCTCGCCACCGTGAAGCAGGCCGACCGGATCGTTGTGATGGAGGCGGGGCGCATCGTCGCCATCGGCAAACATGATGAACTTGTGGCCCAGAAGGGCCTTTACGCGCGGCTTGCGCGGCTTCAATTTACCGATGGTGCCGCTGCCTGAAGGAGGCCTGAATGGACCCGATTACCATTGGGATTGTCGTCGCCGTCGTGATCGTCGGCATCCTGTTTCTGCTCGGCGGGGTGGTGCAGACCTTTCAGCGCCAGCCAATTGTGGCGATCCTCTGCATCATCTTCCTGTTCCCGATCTGGCTGATCTGGGCCTTTGTCGAGGTGTTTTTGCCCAAACCGGGGCGGTGACCCGGTTTACGCCTTTACGAAAATCTCCTGCGGAACATTGGCCAGCAACCGCCCGCCGGTCGGCGTCACCACGAAACTTTCCGTGATTGCGACGCCCCAGTCCGGGGTCCAGAGGCCGGGCATGAGGTGAAAGCACATGTTCTCCTCAAGGATTGTGGTGTCGCCGGGGCGCAGGCTCATCGTGCGCTCGCCCCAGTCCGGCGGATAGGACAGGCCGATGGGATAGCCGGTGCGGCTGTCCTTGTGGAACCCGCGCTTGGCGAAACTGTCATAGACCGCCCGCGCCACGCTTTCGCAGGTCGCGCCGGGTTTCGCGGCGGCCATTGTGTCGGCGATGGCCTCGATCACCGCTTCCTCGCCGCGCCGGATATCGGCGGGCGGCTCGCCCAGAAAATAGGTGCGGCTGATCGGGCAATGATACCGCCGGTGACAGCCGGAAATCTCGAAATAGGTCGCCTCGCCGCGCACCATCGGGCGGTCGTTCCAGGTGATGTGGCTCGCCGATGCCTCCACCCCCGACGGGGCGATCGGGGCGATAGCGGCATAATCGCCCGCCGCGCCCGGAACGCCCCGGATCGCGGTGCGCTGCGCCTCGGCGACCAGTTCATGCTTTGGCAGGCCTTCGCGGATCGTCTCGCGGATCGTCGCGTGGATGGCGGCGGAGATTTCTCCGGCCTTTTCCATCACTGCGATCTCGGTCAGCGACTTGACGGCGCGCTGCCAGTTCACCAGCCCCTCCGCGTCTATGATTTCGGTTCCCGGCAGATCGCGGCGCAATACCTCAAGGCACTTGGCGGAGAAGTAATAATTGTCCATCTCCACCGCGATGCAGCGGCCTGACAGGCCGCGTTCCGCCAGATGCCGTGCCAGGGTGTCATAGGGATGGCGGGGTGGGGCCTGCACGTCGGCCTCGGGATATGTCAGCACGTTTTCGCGCGCGATCCATGCGGTCTGATAGGCACCGGGCATGTCCTGTGTGCGGACCCAGATCAGCGGCTCCCCCGTCATCGTCACGATGACTGCCTGATGCACATAGAACGACCACCCGTCATAGCCGGTCAGCCAGTTCATGTTGCTCGGGTCGGTGACGATCATCGCGTCGATGCCGCGCAGGTCCATCGCCGCACGGGTTTTCGACAGGCGTTCGGCAAATTCGGATGGCGTGAATAGTGGTGTCATTGTGTTGCCTGCGAAAAATCGGGGAGCGACGTGCGCCCCGGTGTCCTGAGCCGCACGCGGGAGGCGCGCGAGATTGCCTCGAATTCCGCGCGAAGCCGCTCTGTCAGATCCTCTGCCTGTTCGGGGGAGGACAGGATATGCGGGCGCAGCAGTGCCAGAAGCTCCGTGCGCCCGGCGCTCTGATTGCGCCGCCCGAACGCGGCGCCAAGCACCGGGATTTCGTCGAGCACCGGGATGCCGCGCCGTCCTGTGGATGAACTGTCCTGGATCAAGCCTCCGAGCACCACGGTCTGACCGGACCGGATCGTCACATCGGTGGTGACAGACCGGCGCGAAATCGTTGGGCTGTCGATCCCGGATGTGGTGGTGGGCGATACCGATGATACCTCCTGATCCACCTGTAGCGATACGAACCCGCCGGAATTGACGCGCGGGGTGACGGTCAGACGCACGCCGGTGTCGCGGTATTCGACCGCATTCACGATCCGCGCATTGTCATCGAACCCTTCAGCGGTGCGGGTCACGATGGGCACCTGATCGCCGATCTGGAGCGTCGCCGACTGGTTGTCGCGCACCAAAAGCTTGGGCGAGGATATGACGGTCACGTCCGACACATCGTCCAGCGCCTCGATGATCGCCTCGGCCCCCAGATTGGTGCCGATGGAGAAGGCGAAGCCCGGAAATTCCGGCGTGATCGCGCCGCCGCTATTGGTCAGTGTCACGCCGCCATCGCGGCCATTGAACAGATTGCCGACCGAAAACGCATATTGGACGCCATAGCGGAGCGTATCGCCCAGCGTCACCTCAAGGATCGTCGTCTCGACCAGAACCTGAAGCGGCGCGCTGTCAAGCTGCCGGATCAGATCGACCAGCGTGTCGAACTGGCGCGATGCGGCGGAAATCACCAGCGCGTTCTTTTCCGTATCGACCACGATCCGGGGCGGGGCCTCGCCGCGCAGGCTGATCGGCGAAGTCTCAGCCCCCTCGACTTTCGATCCCGCAAAGAGCGCGTTCAGCGATTCCGCCAGACTTTCCGCCGGGCGGTTCTGCACGCGATAGACGAAGAGGCGCTGCGCCTCTGCCGCGCGCGGCTGGTCGAGGCGGCGCACCCAGGCGAAGGCCCGGTCCAGCGTCGCGCCATCGCGGGCCAGCAGCATCACCGCGCCCAGACGTTCCAGCGGCACGATGCGCAGCCCACCCGCCCGGATCGGGGCGTCGCCTTCGCGCAGGCCGGGGGCCGCGTCGCCGCCGAAGACGCCTGCAAGCTCAGACGCCAGCGCATCGGCGGGCGCATTCGCCAGCCCGACGAGCATGACGGAATTGCCCTGCAAGGCATCGACATCCAGCGCCGCGATGGTCGCGCGCGCAAGGTCGAGGTCATCGGCGGAACCGGAGATCAGCACCGCCTCGCCGCCGGGGCCGGACACCGCGCGAATGCGGTCTGCGGGCAGGGCGAGTTCCAGTGCCTTCGCGACCTCCTCCGCCGCCATGAAGCGCAGCGGGATCAGTTCGGAATCGCCGCGCGCCGCGTCGCCGCCCGCGACCCGATAGATGCCCGAAAGCTGCACCAGTGACAGGCCCTGCGCCTCCAGCGTTGCGCGGAACGCGGTCAAAAGCTGTTGCGGCGGCAGCGGCGGATCGGCGCGAAAGCTGATCGTGCCGCCGATGGACGGATCGACTACATAAGGCAGGCCCAGCGCCTCGCCCAGAACCAGCGCCGCCGCATCGGCGACCGGCGTGTTCTGGATGTTCAGGCCGATCGGGGCACCCGACAGGGGCGCATCGCCGGACAGGCGCGTCGCCTCCGGTGCCCCGGCGCGCGACTGTCCGATCAGGCGCGATTGCCCGCCGCTGCGCCCTGCACCCGCTTCGGCGATCACCGACGCATTCGGTGACGGCGTCGGAGACAGCGCCGGGTCGGCCACGGTCGACAGATGCCCCGCATCCGAGAATGGCGGCGCAAGCCCCTGATTTTCAATGCATCCGGCGATCATGCCAAGGCTGGCCAATGCCAGCAGGCCATGTGCTGCAAGTTTCATTCGCTTGTTGTCCCCTCGCGCTTGACCGGAACGGTCAGCGTGTCTGCGCCCTGCCCGAAGGTCAAGGCGTTGAGCGTGATCGCGGTCAGCGTCACGTCCCCCTCATCGGTCGGCAGATTGTCACCGGCCCGCACGCGGATCAACCGGCCATCCTTGGTGCGCAGCATCGCGATGGCGTTGTCGCCCAGCATCACGACGCCGGTAATCTCGTATGCGCCGAACAGCAATGCCGCATCCGGGTCCACCACGGGCACGCCCGGTGCCTCTGGCGGTGGCGGGCGGCGGACGGCGGTGAACAGCGGGCGTTCGGTGATGGCGGCAAGATCGGTCGGCACCGGGTCTTGCGGCAAGCCGGGCAAGGGCGCCGCGGTGTCGGCGACAGCCTCACGCACCGGCGCAGCGGCATCTGGTTGATGCAGCCAAGGCAGCGCTGCCAGCGCGCCGAAACCGATGGCGATCAGAACGCAGGTCAGGATGAAGACGGCGCGCATCACTCGCCCCCCCCAACCCGGCTGAGGGCGCTGACCGTCAGCGCGACTGACAGCCGGTCATCCTCGGCGGTGACAGCCGCGCTGCGGGCGGTGATGTCGAGCGTGGTTGCGCGCAGGGTCGGCTGCGCAGCCTCCAGCGCGGCAAGAAACCGGACCAGCCCGGCATGGTCGGTCACGATCCGCGCCTCAGCGGTTGAGACGGCGATGCCGGACAGGGAGAGCGGTGCCGGAATGCCGCCTGTGCGCCCGTCCAGTGGGGTGACGGTCGCAAGGTTCACCGCCGTCGCCTCGGCGATCAGACGCAGGGAGGATACGAGGTCGAGCAAACCTGCCTCGGCGCTCCGCTCTGGCGCATGGCGGTCGAGATAGACCGCCGCGCCCGCCAGCAGCGCCGCATCCGGCACTGCGCCCGCCGCCTCCGCTTGCCGCGCCTCGGTCGCCGCCATCAGCGCGGCTGTGCGACGATCCAGCCCTTCGGCGCGGGCCACCGTTTCATCCCAGCGCGACAGCAGTGGCAACCCGATGACCGTAGCGCCGACGATCAGGATCGCGCCAAGCAGCACCGCCGCAAGGCCTCGTGCGGCGAGGCTGTCCGGGGTCATGCGCCGCCATGCCGGGATGGCTGGATCGGTCATTCCGCGTCCCCAATGGCAATGTCGAGCGTCGCCGCCTGAAGTCCGGTCGCTGCGTCGGTCTGCGCCGCGGTTTTCAGCCGCGCTGCGCTGAAAGGCGGCACCGCGCCAAGCTGCGCCGCCAGCGCCGCCGCATCTGGGGCGATGAATTCGCCCTCCAGCCGCCCCGGTGCGACCCGCAGGCGGCGGAGATGCGCCTCGTCCCCGGTCGCGGCGGTGAGGGTGACAAGTGCCGCCCCGGCGGGCGGGTTTGTGGTCAGGTATTCATGAACGGCGGCAGCGGCGCGGATCGGCGCGGCGGCATCCTCGCGGGCGGTTGCGGCGGCGGCAGCCGCGGCCTCCGCCCGGTCGAGCGCGCTGCGGGCGGTGCTGAGGCGCGCCTCTGCCGCCGTCTCCATCTCTTGCGCGCCAATGCTGATGGACAGCGCCGCCGCCCCTGCGGCGATCAGCACTAGGCCCGCCGCCGCCAGCGGCAAGACGGGTGTGCGGGGGGCGCCAGACAGGTCGATGCGCAGGCCGTCGATCAGCGTGAATGCAGGCCCCGGATCGCCGCCCGCCGCCTGCACGGTTTGCCGCAATGCCGCCAGTCGTGATTGTGGCAGGGCGGCGAACATCCACGGCGCGCCCGCGACCCAGACCTCGGGTTTGCGCATCAAGCCCCATGCCGCCTGTTCCAGCGGAAACGGGCAGCGGCGCGACAGCTCGATCCGGGCCGGGCCGATCCCGTGCAGCATTGCCTCGCCCTCGAGAATGAAGGTTCCCGCGAGCGCCTGATCCGGCTGGATGAACAGGGCACCGCGCGCGCCCGGTAAAACTGGGCCATCGACCACATAGCGCCCATCGCAGAGCCGCAGCCGCACCGCCTCCCCCGCCACCACGCCAAGCGCCGTCGCATCGGGCCGCGCGGTCGGGCCAAGCCCGCAGGTTGCGACCGCCCATCCCGCAAGATCCCGGATATGTCTGAGACTGTTCATGAATTCCTGTTCTTCAGACGCAAGACCGCTTTGGCCGCATGATAGGCGGCGGGTCGTCCCTGTCCATCGCCTTCGGGGATCGCGATCATTGCCATGAGAGGATAGTCACGGGTGCGCGCGGCGAAGTGGTGAACCGCACCACGACCGTCAGCGCCGCGCGGCCCCCCGATGCGGTGGTCGCCCTGACGCGGAGCCCGATCACCGTGCCATCGGACAGCGCCAAAGCTGTCAGATCCGCGCCTTCGGGCACCGGCACACGCCGCCCGTCCAGCGTGCGGCTGGCAACGAAAGCCTGCGCCACCGCCAGCGGGATATCCGCCGCTGCCGCCAAGGCGGGCGCGGTTGCAAGGTAAGGGTCGACGCTGGTGCGTCTGGACCAGACCGTGAGGTGTGGCGCGGCTGCATTCGCCTCGGCGCGCAAATCGGCGGGCAGGGCGTTGATCGCATCCGCCACGGTGCGAAACCCGCCGCGCCCCGGATCGTCGCCGCGTGCGTCGATCCAACGCTGCGCGATCTGGTCGGCATTGGCTGCCCCTGTCAGCGCCAGCAGCCGCGCCAGCACGACATCCGTAGCGATGTTCAGGTCGACCAACCCCGCCGCATCCTGCCCGGATATGTCGAGCGTGGCGTCATAGAATGTCGTGGACACGACGCGGCCATCGGCGGGCAGGGCGCGGCGAAGGTCGGCATCGGCCCCGGCGGCGATCAGGCGATGTACCGCCGCCTCCGCCGTGCGCTGCGCCTCTGCTTGCGCGACGGCGGCGGCGGCGCGGGTGGCGGGGCCGGTGCTGGCCGACAATGCCGCCACCGCCAGCGCGGCGATCAGCGCGAGACCGCCGAGCGCGATCAGCATTGCCGCCCCCCGCTCCTTGCTGCGCTGGATCATCTGGTGGCCCCCGTGATGCGTGGGGCAACGATCACCTCACGCGCCGCCGCCGTGCCGCCATTGCCGGTCGTGATGCGGATCAGGGCGGGGGGCGCAGCGCCTGACCATTCGTCCTGCCAGATGCCGTCGCTGCCGGAATAGGCGAAACGGGCAGGGGCTAAGCGCAGCTTCGTGACCGGCTCGCAGCCCGCGCCATCGAGGGACACGCAGCCGGAAAGCTGCATGTCGCGGGCGCTGATCTGCCATGCGGTCGCGCCCTCCGGCGTGGTTTCAGCGTCCATCACGCCATGCCATGCCATCCTGTCGGGCGTTCCCAAGAAACTGTCCTCGCCTGCTGGTCCGGTGCCGATGCGCGCCAGTGCATCCGACAACGCGCGCCGCCCGATCAGGTGATCGGTCATGCGAATGCTGCCCGCCTCCGCCCGCTCCACCGCCCTCAGGCCAAAACCGGTCACACCGCTCAGCGCGGCGGCCATCATCGCGGTCAGCGCCAGTGCGATCAGCACCTCCAGCAATGCCGCGCCCCGTTCGCTATGATGGCGCGTTCGCGTCATCGCGGGATCGCCCGCAAGGTCTTCAGGGTCACCGGCGCACCGCGTGCGGTGCCTGCGGTCGCAGTCAATTCGATCAGGGCGAGCGGGCCGGTCGCTGTTTCCTCCACCTGATAGGGGAGGGCCATGACCTGCCAGTCGTCCCCGGACAGATCGGCGGCGCCATCCGCCAGCGCCTGCGCCAGAAACCCGCTTACCGAAGCGCGCTCCAGAGCGTTTTCCGCATCGGCCAGCGCCTCCAGCCGCGCCTCCGATTTCTGCCCCACCGAAGCGGCCCTTGAAAACGCGCTGAGGCCGGTCGCGGCGATCATCGCGACAATGCCGATCGCGATCGCTGCTTCCAGCAGCGCAGCCCCGTGTTCGCCCCTATTGCGCACGGATATCGGCGTTCTCGCCGGTGCCCCCCGGCGCACCATCCGCGCCGAGGCTCAGCAGTTCGTAATCGCTACTGCCCTCGGCGCGATAGACATAGGGATTGTCCCAGGGGTCGAGGATGCCGGACGCCTTGTCGATATAGGGACCAGACCAAAGGCCGCTTTCCGCGCCCGGCCGCTCTACCAAGGCTGCCAGACCTTCCTCCGATGTCGGATAGCGACGCATGTCGAGGCGAAAGAGATCGAGCCCCTGTTCCAGTTGTTCGATCTGAATCACCGCGACCTTGGCCTTGCCGCGCTCGAACAGGGCAAAGATGCGCGGCCCCGCCACGCCGATCAGCAGCGCGATGATCGCAAGGGCGATCAGGATTTCCAGCAGGGAATATCCGGCCTCGCGGCGCTTGCGCCGGTTCGCCGCGTTAGTCCTGTCGTATCGCGCGCGCATCGGGTGCATGTCTTTCTCCTCAGAGTGCGGCATCATACACGTCCAGCACGGCGGTCATCATCAGATAAGCGCCGGTTCCGATCAACAGGCCGAGGATCGCGGTCGCCGCCGGCGCGGCAATCGCGGCGAGCCGGCGGGCGCGGGCCTCCGCCTCTGCGCCGAAATGCTGTGCGGCATTGTCCATCAGCGGCGCGAGGCTGCCGGTTTCCTCGCCGATCTCTGCAAAGGCGCTGAGGCTCTCGGGAAAGCGGCCCGATCTGGCGAGCGCCGCCGAAAACCGCTCGCCCGCGATGACCGCTTCGGCGGCGGCTGTGCCCGCGTCGATCATCTGCGGCGCGCCGAGCATTCGTGCCGCGAGTCGCGCCGCCTCTGGCAACGGCGCGCCGCCCGCAAGCATCGCGCCGAGCGCCCCCGCAAAAGCCTCCAATCCCCGGTCGCGCATCAGCGGGCCGATCAGCGGCAGGCGCAGGGCGGCCCCGGCCAGCCATTTGCGCCCCGTGACCGTGCCGCCCGCAATCACCGCAACGGTTCCCGCCAAAAACAACAGCAGGATCAGCGGCCCGCCCCAGATGCGAAGAATGCGCGAGACGGCGAAAAAGGCCTCGGTGGCCGGGGATACCTGCGCCCCGGTGGCGCGCAAGACATCCTCGAATTGCGGTTGTGCAAATCCGATGAACACCGCCAATGCCAGCAGCGCCGCGATCATGATGAAGGCGGGATAGGCCAGCGCCGACGCAACAGCCCGCCGCCCCGCCGCACGCCGTTCCATCAGGCGGGCGGCGGCGTCGATGGCGCGGGGGAGCGTCCCCGATGCCTCGCCCGATGCGATCAGCGCGACCTCGGCATCGGGAAAATCGGCAGGCCAGTCTGTCATGGCGGCAGACAGAGGCCGCCCCGATGCCACCGCAAGCGCCAGATCGCGAAACAGCGCCCCCGCGCTTTCAGTGCCCCCTGCCAGACGCAAGGCGCGGTCCAGCGGGGCGCGGGCGGCGGTCAGGGCGGCCAGCCGCCGCATCGCCGTGGCGCGCTGATCGGGTTTTGCGCGACTGCGCGATGGCGCGCGGCCCGGTTTCAGCGACAGCGGCGTCAGCCCGGCTTGCGACAGGGCGGCGGCGGCCTCCGCTTCCGACCCCGCCGTGATCACACCGGTGCGGCGGCGGCCCTCGGCGGTGGCGGCATAGCGATAGACGGTTCGGGCCTCGGTCATGCTGTGGCGGGCGGCGCGATGCGCAGCGCCTCGTCCAGCGAAATGGTCCCCGCCGCCGCCAGCGACAGGGCCGATTGGTGCAGGCTGGTCGCCCCGGTCAGGCCGTTCAGCGCCGCCTCCGACGGGGCGGGGCTGCGCACCGCTTCGGCAAAGGCGCGGCTGGCGAGGAACGCTTCTGCCACCGGCGCGCGGCCTTTTGTGCCCGTGCCTGCGCAGGTCGGGCAGGCGGTGGAGCCGGGCGCGGGTGCCCGTCGCCATTTGCCCTCCGACGGTGCACCGATGCGGGCCAGTGCCGCCGGATCGGGGTTGTCCGAAACCGCGCAATCGGGGCAAAGCCGCCGCGCCAGTCGTTGTGCGCCCGCGCCGATCATCGCTGCCGCGATCAGAAACGGCTCCACCCCAAGATCGAGCAGCCGGATCGCGGCCCCGGCGGCGGAATTGGCATGCACCGTCGACAGCACCAGATGCCCGGTCAGCGCCGCCTGAATGGCGATGGACGCGCTTTCCCCATCGCGAATCTCGCCGATCATCATCACATCCGGGTTGTGGCGCAGCATGGTGCGCTGGGCGCGGGCGAAATCGAACCCGATTTCCGGTCTGACCTGCATCTGCACCACGCCGGGCAGGGCGTATTCCACCGGGTCCTCGACCGTCATGATCTTGCGCTCGTCGCTCGCGAGCATGCTCAGCGCGGCGTGCAGCGTCGTGGTCTTGCCCGCGCCGGTCGGGCCGGTCAGCAGGAACAGACCGTGCGGTATGCGGCTGGCGGCGGCGACGACCCGCGCGTATTCAGCCGGAAACCCCAGCGCGTCGATCCGTCCGGGTGCCGCTGCCGGGTCCAGCAGGCGGATGGCGAGCGTTTCCCCCTCCATCGCCGGGGCGGTGGACAGGCGCAGGTCGATGTCGCGCCCGGCAAGGCGCAGACGCGCCCGCCCGTCCTGCGGCAATCGCCGCTCCGCCACGTCGAGCCGGGCCAGAACCTTGGCCCGGGCCAGCGCGGCGGGATAGGTCGCGCGGTCCAGTGTCCCGA
>CAYGRU010000070.1:0-15102 GCA_964352385.1 uncultured Candidatus Planktophila sp. | reverse complement strand
ACCCAACCCGCCCGAAACTTGCTCCGTTCTGTCCATGAAGCCGCGCGCGACGTCGCCCGCGATATCCGCAAGACAGACGCTTACATGACCTCGTTCATCCAGCGACGAAAAGTCGAAATGCTCTTTGCCCACCTTAAGCGATACATTGGCTTGCGGATGATGCGGCTCCGGGGACCCAAAGGCGCAACCGAACAGTTCCAACTCGCAGCAACAGCCCAAAACCTCCGGAAACTGGCGAAGTTAGTGCCAGAAACAACGCCAACGTGAAGGGAAGCGGCGCTGGCCTGCTTCGCACTCAACATCAAGACAGCCAAAACACCGACTTATTCAACAGTATCTCCGCTCAGCCGCCACCCAAGCGGTCGATTTGCTACACATGGCTGCCAACGTCCGCTGCGGGGAAGCTGCTGCGCAGCGTTCGGTCAAGAGGCGAACGTCAGCTAAGGGCCGAGGATGCCGCGTCACCTCGGCACCGATCCGCGATCACCCGGCAGGACGATGCCTGCCGGGCTCCAGTGAACGTCCCGCCGTCGTCTCAGGACTGCTCCGCCAGCATGGCCTCGCGCATCTTGCGGGCCTGTTCCTCGGGATAGGTCGGGAAGTCCACGTAGCCCCGGGCGTCGCCCCCGTAGAACGTGTCGGGGTCGTAATCGGCCAGCGGCCAGCTGTTCCGCATCCGCTCCACGAGGTCGGGGTTCGACGTGTAGAGCCGCCCGAAGACCGGCAGGTCGATCAGCCCGTCCGCCACCATCTGTTCCGCGCTAGCCTGGTCCAGGTTGCCGGCCAGAAGGAGGTTCCCATCGTAGGTTTCCCGGAACTTCTTGAGGTACTCCATCGGCATCGGCGGCATCCCCTGGCCGCCCTGGTCGTGGAGATGGACGTAGGCCAGTTTGCGCTTCGCGAGCTCTCGCCCTAGATGCAGGTAAGTCTCCGCGTTGTCCTCGTATTCCGGCATGTCGAACAGGGTACCGTGGGGCGAGAGGCGGATGCCCACCCGGGCCGCGCCGAGGACGGCTACGCATTCGTCGACCACCTCCATCACCAGACGGCAGCGGTTCTCGCGGCTTCCGCCGTACTGGTCGGTACGGTCGTTGACGCCGGGGTTGAGAAACTGCTCGAAGAGGTAGCCGTTCGCCGCATGGATCTCGACACCGTCGAACCCGGCCTCCCGCGCGTTGACGGCGGCCTGCCGAAAGTCGCGCACCACACGCTCGACCTCCTCGGTCTGAAGCGCGCGGGGCTTGCTCGCAGGCAGCATGTTCGGCCGCCCCTGGTCGTCGTACCCGAAGGCCATGCCGCCCTGGCTGTCGCTCGGACCGACAGGAGACGCACCAGCGATCTGGACCGAGGTGTGCGACACCCGACCCACATGCCAGATCTGGGCGAAGAAGGTCCCGCCGCGTTCGTGCACGGCACGGGTGGCCTTCTTCCAGCCGGCCACCTGATCCGGGCCGAAGATGCCGGGGTTGTAGAGGTACCCCTGGCCCTCACGGGAGATCGGCGTTCCCTCGGAGATGATGAGCCCGGCGCTCGCCCGCTGGCGGTAGTAAAGCGCGCCCATCTCGTCGGGGATGTCATTCGAGGCCCGCGACCGCGTCATGGGGGCCATGACGATGCGGTTCCGCAGGCTCAATCCGCCATTGTCGTATCTGTCGAAAATCGACGTCATCTTCTTCCTTTCATTGCCGACCCTGTGAATTTTCAGGTCGATCGTCTTGTTTGGAGCCGGGTCGCGTCTCGCCTGCAAAACGGGGAATAGCCGTCGCGAAAGACGACCTTGCTCCGCAGAGTATGCGCTTGTTCGACTTGATGCTTTGCCAGCGCGGCCGAACGACCGCCCTCGTGAAGCTGCACCGCAGCGCCTGATCACGGAGCGAACGTTCGCTCCGCGCCGCGAGTGAAACGCGCCGCCCATTGCCGTGCAGCGCCATGAGAGCGTTAAAGAAGCTCAAGAACCTTCTGTGCCGCAGCCTCCGACGAAGCCGGGTTTTGTCCGGTGACCAGACGACCATCGGCCACGGCGTAGGGGCGCCAATCATCTACGCCCTCGAAGTCGGCACCAAGCGCGCGCAGCGTCGTTTCCAGCAGGAACGGCACTGCTTCCGTCAGGCCCACGGCGTCCTCCTCGCTGTTCGTGAAAGCAGTGACCTTGCGTCCCTTCACGATGGGATCACCGTTCGCATCCACGACCATCTTGAAAGCGGCCGGGCCGTGACAGACCGATGCGACGATCTTGCCGCTGTCCCAGGCAGTGCCGATCGCCTTGGCGGCAAGCGGGCTTTCGGCCAGGTCGAACATCGCCCCGTGGCCTCCCGGGATGTACAGGGCATCGTAAAGGGTGACGTCTTCGTCTTCCAGACGTCCGGGGGCCTTCAGCAACGCCGTTGCCATCGCGTCGGCGCGGAATCGGGTGACCGATGTTGGCGCATCCTCACCCGTGACGTCGGAATTCGGGTCGATGGGGACAGGTCGACCACCAAGCGTGACCAGCGTGACGTCATGGCCGGCATCGAGGAACGCGTAATAGGGGCTGGCCAGTTCTTCATACCAGACACCGGTGGGGTTGCCAGTGTCCCCCAGGACATCGGCGGCGGTGGAGAGGATCAGGATACGTGCCATTTTGGAGGCCTCATCGGTTTGATTGCACCGCTCCGTCGGTCTTCCCTCGGGTGCGTCTTGAGACCGATATGGGGCATAAACCGGAAATCGAGAAACCGATGTGCTTCATGTCAGAAATCGATAAACTGGCGAAATGACCGCTGATATATCTCTCCTGCGCGTCTTCCATGCCGTGATGGAGGAACGCAATGTCACGACCGCGGCTGAGCGCCTTGGCCAATCGCAAAGCACCGTCAGTGCGGCCTTGGGACGGCTGCGTATCGCCTTGGGGGACGAGCTTTTCATGCGCGCCAGATACGGCGTCGTGCCGACCGAGAAGGCGTTGCAGATCGCGCCGGACATCGCGGCGGGGCTGGACCGGCTGGAACAGGCCTTCCGTGCCGCCGAGCCCTTCGATCCGGCGCAGAGCACGCGGCGCTTCCGATTGTTGCTTGGCCCCTATGCGGAGGTCGTTCTGGCCCCGCCGCTGGCCGCTGCCTTCGCGCGTCGAGCCCCGCAAGCGCAGCTGGAGATCACCCCGATCGGGCCGGATCTGGATCCGCGATCGCTTGCCGGGCAAGCCTTTGACCTCGCCATCGGGCGGTTCTCTCCGCCTCCGCAGGATCTGGTGGTCTCGGAACTCTTCACCGACGGGTTCCGCTGTATCGTCGCGCCCGATGTTCTCGCCGATGGCGCTGTTCTGGACCGCGACCTTTATGAGCGGCTGCCGCATGTGGTGGTGGCGCCGCCGGGCAAATGGCGCACCGGGCTGCACAAGCTGACCGCCGATGCAGGCTTGCGTCGCAACACCGCCATCACCGTCTCCCACTTCCTGACAGCCGCGACGACGGTGGCCTGCATCGGCGGCATCGCCACGGTCCCCGCACGCATCGCCGCCATGGTTGCTGAGCCGTACGGGCTCCGGAATGAGCCTGTCCCGATGAACCTGCGCACCTTTCCAACGCAAATCGCATGGCACCCACACAACAGGCGGGACGCACGCAACATTTGGCTCCGCGACCTGCTGAAGGGCATCGCCTGCGGAGAAAGGGACGACGGGTGAGTTGGACGAGGTGATAGTGACTAGCAGGATCCTATGCTGCTTTTCCCTTCCAGGGCGCCAGTGCGGACGTCCGCAATCTGCGGACGTCGGGCTGGAGGACGATGCTGCACGTTGCCACGAAGGACCGGTTCGGGGAAGCTGCGGCGCCGCGATGGCCAGCCTCTCGAAGGTCCGCTTAGGGCCGGTCGTGTCTAATGGACGACCAAGGTTCGCAACTTTGCAGGATCTGCTCCCTGCGCATAGCCGACGCTCGGCCCTTCGTTCAAACGACACAAACGCATGAGAGGCAGACTGGGAATCTTGCGTCAGGCATGAGCGCCCTTCCCGTTGAGCGCGCGGGCAGCCAGCCATTCGTTCGTGCTGATCCAGGCGATGGATCGGCGCGCGGTTAGATCGATGACATGCGCGCCACCGCCGAAGCCGTCGAGGCGCGGGCGGGAACAGGTCATCGCATATTCGAAGCCCCAGAGGCCGGTGAGGTCGAGGTCTTCTGCCAGCCGCAACACGAAGGCGATGACGGCCTCAACGTCGCCGTTGTCATCATCGTGAATCCAGAGGGTGCTGCCTTCGGGCGCGTCGTGGCGCGCAAGTTCGAAGCCTGCGACCTGTGGTTCGTCAGCGTCCTGATCCGCGTCGCGCAGTTCGTGAAAGAGTGCGAGCGCGCGGGCAGCCTTGTCGGCAGTGCCGACATCGAGCAGGCACGAGAAGTGTGTAAAATAGTTCGCCATGGGGACCTCCTGAGAGCGAACACCCGGCCGATGTGCCGGGCACTGGGTTGGGATGAGGGGTCGGATGAAATCGATCAGCCGGATGGCGGATCATCTGATCGCTGTCGCGCGGCGTGCGCGCGGAGCATCTGTCGGTAGTAGCGCTTGCGCGCCCACCGGAATCCGCGTTCGCCGCGCGTGTCGGGATGAAGCGCCCGGACCGCCGCACGCAGGACGGTCAGGGGCGAGGCCGTCTGCGGCAGGCCGAGGCGCATATAGGCGGGATCGGTCATCTCAGCCGACCAGCCCGCGCGCTTTCATCCAGTCATGCAATCCGAGGATGGTCTCCCCGGAAGCGACCTCGGCGGCCCAGCTCACTCGCGGATCGCCAGAAGGCGCGCTGGGGTTCATGTCGATGTGACCATTGCCCATCCAGGGCGCGGGCGGGATCCGGCTGAACCAGTCAGCCATGCTGGGGATGCGGCCCCGGCAGTCTTCCTTGACATGCTGCTCGCCGATCCAGCGGACGGGGATGGCGCGCCCGTCGCTATTGGTGAGGCTGGTGCCAAAGACACGCTCGGCATCGAACAGGCCGGCGGTGTGATGACGCAGGGCGCGGTGCGTCAGGAATGCCATATGGGCCTTGGAGCCATCCAGCCAGTCGTGAATGGCCTGATAGTCAGAGGGTGCGCCGCCGAATTTGCGGGCGGAGCTTTCGGCGTGATGCAGGGGGTGCGCCATGTCAGAGGCCCTCGTGAAGCGTGTGCGAGGTCTCGATATAGCGGTCGGCGTGATCGAGGGTGATGCTGTCGGTGGTGACATTCCAGGTCAGGGTGCCATAGCCGCCTTCGTTGTTTTCGAAGCCGGGATGCTGGTCATAGGCGAAGTCCCAGCCGAACTCTTCGAGTTTCGTGGTGAGGTCTGGCGGCGTCTCGGTGCCCGCGGGCTTCACCGTCACGTCTTCGACATTGCCGGAATCGCCATAGCCCTCATAGCTGACGGTGACTTCTTCGATGCCCTGCGTCCGCAACTGCGACAAGAGTTCGGCGCGCAAGGGGCGGAGGGCGGCTTCGCGTTCAGCGTGCCATTGTGCCGTGAGGGTGGCAAAGTCGGTCTGGATCGTGGTCATGGTCGTCTCCTGTTTCATGAGAGTGAATGCGCCGCATCCCGGAGCGGTGCCCGGGCGTAGCGCTGGGAGGCGGAACGGCAACAGCCCTTCCGCACGCTCCCGACAAAATGCCTGCTTTGCCTTTCAGGCCGCCTCATCAACTGAGGGGACTGGCCCCTCCCCGACGATCCTGCGCAGGATCGAGAGGGTATCGACGCCCGCCCCGTGGGGCAGGAACACGCGAAGCTGGAAGGCGATGATCTCGGTGAAGCAGCCGAGCGCCTTCAGTCCCTCGATCGCGCCCCTGTCGGCACCGCCCAGCTCGAGACGGGCCTCCCCCGCCACACGTCGGCGTGTCAGGGTCAGGCCGCCGCCGAGATCGACGGGCGTGGTCGCCCCGAGGGCGGCGACAAGCATCTCGTCCGCTGTCCGCGGCGTGCCGGTCTGGAAGCGTGCCCGCAATGCGGCCGCGCCGTCTTCGCTGAGCGTCCGTCCGATCATGCTGGCACCGCCATCCGGCGTGACCCGGTAGATCCGTTCATTGCTGGTCGGAATGTCCTTCCAGATCGGCAACAAAAGGCCGGTCAGCAGATAGAGCCGCGTCGTGCTCGTCTTCGGCAGGGCGTCGGCTTCCTCATCCCAGAGGGGGTCGAATGCAGCGCGCCCGATCTCCTCCCAGGCCGAGCTTTCGAACCTGCTCTCTTCGAGAAAGGTCGATCCGGTCGGGCGCACCGATTTGCGCATCAGCGTCACCACGTCCTCGTCATAGACCTGCATGGGCCGTTTCGAGATCAGCGCCGCGCGCCCGGATGCTCGGTTGATCATCATCGCCTTGTCAGGATTGACCGCGCGCGCCTCTGCCGCCGACCGGACGAGCACCGGATTGGTCACCTCGAGCCCGACGATCCGCGTCACCGCACCGGATGTCGGGCAGGTCCAGAGGTCTTCCGAACCGGTCTGCCGGATCGTCTCGCCGCGCAGGGTCTCCACACCGATATCGAGCGTGCCGGCGGCGCGGGCCCGCTCCGTCTGATCGGCGATGCGCGCCATGAACTCGGCAAAGAGCGCGTTCTGCATGTGGATCGGCAAGGCGAGCACCCTGTTGAGGAAGCGCTGGATGGGCGGAAGTTCTTCGAGCAGCACGCCGTCCTTGTCGATCAGCCGCAATGCGGTCCAGTCGGCGAAGGTCTCATAGGTCATCGCAGCGGCGCGCCCGGCTGCGAGATCGGCATAATAGCCGCGCAGCGCAGCCCGTGCGATCGGGCTTTCGAGATTGTCCTCCTCGCGGAACATGCCTTGCGAGCCGGTCTCGCGCTGGCCCTTGGTGAGCGCCCCGAGCTGATCGAGGCGTTTGCTGATGGTTGCGGTGAAGCGCTTCTCGCCATGCACATCCGAGGTGCAGACCCGAAAGAAGGGCGCACTGACCTGCGCCGAGCGATGTGTGCGACCCAGACCCTGAATCGCAGCGTCGGCCCGCCAGCCGGGCTCGACCAGATAGTGACGCCGCCGCTTCTGGTTCGTCGCCGTTTGTGCCGCGTGATAGGACCGCCCGGTCCCCCCCGCGTCGGAGAAGATCAGGATATCCTTCTCGCCGCTCATGAAGGCTGCGGTTTCCGCCGAATTGCTGCTGGCGGAGCGCGTCTCGATATAGAGACGGCCATCGCGCGCTTTCAGGGGACGGATCGAGCGGCCCGTCACCTCCGCAACGGCTTCATCGCCAAAGGCCCAGAGGATCTGATCGAGTGCCGAGGGGATCGGTGCCAGCACCATCAGCTCCGTCAGCGCCTCATCGCGCAAGGCCAGCGCCTCGCGCGAGACGACCAGCGCGCCCGTCGCGTCGCGCAAGGGCTCGGCCACGATCGTGCCGTCGATCTCGACGAGCTTCTGCGCATGGATGGGAAAGGCCTGTTCCAGATACCCGAGAACATAGTCACGAGGCGTCAGCGCCCCCTCGGTCAGGTCGTCCTCGGGGTCCATCACCTCGAGCCGCCGTTTCAGCAGGCTTTCGCCGGTCGAGACCACCTGAAGCACACAGGCATAGCCCGCCGCGAGATCCGCGCGGATGGCGGCGATCAGGGTCGGGGCCTTCATGCCCATCAGAAGATGGTTGAAGAAGCGCTGTTTCGTGCTCTCGAAGCGGGATTTGGCCGAGGCGCGCGCGGCGGAAGCGTTGGTCTCACCCGAGGCGTCAGTGACGCCGGTTGCGGTGAGCGCCGCCTCAAGACTGGTGTGAATCGTGCGGAACGCGGTCGCGTATGCGTCGTAGATCCCGGTCTGGGCCGGGGTGAGCGTGTGCTCGAGCACGTCATATTCCACCCCGTCGAAACTGAGCGCCCGCGCCGTGTAGAGCCCGAGCATCTTCAGATCGCGCGCGACGACCTCCATGGCTGCGACGCCGCCCGCTTCCATCGCCGATACGAAACTCTCGCGGCTCGGGAAGGGATAATCAGCGCCCGGCCCCCAGAGACCGAGACGTGCGGCATAGGCGAGGTTCTGGACATTCGTCGCCCCCGTCGCCGAGATATAGAAGACACGGGCGCGCGGTGCGGCGAGTTGCAGCCGCAGGCCTGCGAGGCCTTGCTGGGAGGGTTTGACCCCCCTGCCCTCGATCGATCCGGCGGCGTTCTGCATCGCATGGGCCTCATCGAAGGCCAGCACGCCCTCGAAGTCTTCGCCCATCCAGTCGAGGATCTGGCGCAGCCGTGTCGTGCCGCATTTGCCGCTCGAGCGCAGCGTCGCGTATGTGACGAACAGGATGCCGTCGGCCATGCCGATCTCCTGGTCAGGCTTCCATTTGGAAAGCGGCTGGATGTCGGCGGGCGAGCCGCCAAGATCGGTCCAGTCACGCACCGCGTCCTCGATGAGCGTGGCGGATTTGGAGAGCCAGACCGCCTTGCGCCGCCCGGCGAGCCAGCCTGCGAGGATCAGCCCGGCGCATTCGCGCCCCTTGCCGCAGCCGGTGCCGTCGCCAAGGAAATATCCAAGCCGATAGGCCCGCGCATCCGGATTGTCATCGGCGCGGGTCAACTTCGACTGGTCGTCATCGATCAGGAAGCGCCCCGGCAGATCACGGCCATGGGCGTCATGGGCCATGATGATGGTCTCGAGCTGTGCAGCGGACAGATGCCCGTCTTCGATGAGCCGCGCGGGCAGGCGCAACGTCGCTGCGGTCCCGGAGGAAGGGGGCGGCGGCGCGACAGAGGCCATGGCGATGCTTTCGACGAGGGGCGTCGGATGATCTTGCGCCCCGGCGATCTCGATCCGCTGGGGGCGGTACCGGGCATAGATGTCCGAGACGGGCGTATTGTCATGTGGCGTCTCGAGAAGGGTGACGGTGAGCGGCGTTGCTGCGTTCGTCCGCGATTTGCTCGGGGCGGCCGCCGTGACAGGGCGATTGCGCAGGGGCGTCGTGGTCTGAGGGCGCATCGGCGAAGAGGCCGTTCCAGACGTCGCCGCGGGCCGGGCGAAGATGCGCGTTGCGGCGACATTATCGACAAAGCCCAAGGCCTCACCGAGATCGCGCACGCTGGCGCGGATCGGCTCATGGGCCTCCTGCATCTTGTCGAAGACCATGAGCCGGGTTTCCACCGTGGTGCCGAGTTTGCGGTAGACATGGCCCGGAAGCGTCAACGCAAGGCGCAGGGTCAGAAGGGCGCCGGCGCGCGTCCAATGTGCGGCGTCGCGCTCAGGGGTGAAGCCCGGCGGCATGATCGCCACCAGCCGCCCTCCGGGTGCCAGACGCTTTGCGGCGGCGATGAGGTGCTTGGCGGCGATGTGCGTGTCGCGGGATCGATCGACCGAAGACGCAAAGGGCGGGTTCATCACGACCACATCGGGCAGAACGGGCGTCTCAAGCAGATCGTCGATATGCTCGCCGTCATGTGCGGTCACATCGGCCCCGAAGACGGCCTTCAACAAGCGCTGACGGAACGGATCGATCTCGTTGAGCAAGGGCACCCCGCCTGCCCGGACGGCGAAGGCCGCCAGCGCACCGGTTCCTGCCGAGGGCTCAAACACGGTGTCGCCCTTGCGGATGGCGGCGGCCCGCACCGCCAGGGCAGCGAAGGACAGCGGCGTGCTGAATTGCTGGAGCCGGATCTGCTGCTCTGAGCGGCGCGTCTCCGTCAGGAGACGGGAGGCGATCATATGTGCGGCAGCAAGGCCATCATCGGCACCGTCCCCACGCACAAGCGTCAGGACAGCCGCAGCCTGCATCATGTCATAGGCCATGCGCCAATCCCACGCGCCGCCGGCGTCGCTGCCACCGAATGTCTCGCGCATGATGCGGGCGAGGATGGAACTCGCCAGCGGCTGGTGGTCGATCTCCGCTGAAATCCGCTTCAGGGCAGCGGCGAGATCGGCGTCGGAAATGGTGTCAACGGGATGTCTGTGGGTGGTCCGGGTCATCGGGTCTCTCCTTTGGATCAGGGTCTGAATGCCAAAGGACAAAAAGCCCCCTTTACGCTTTGGGAGCGCAGAGGGGGCTGATGGTCGGAAGGGGAAGCAGATGGTCCAACTCAGGGTGCCTTTCAGCCCCCCTGCCTTGCCAGGAACTCGGCCAGCACCGGGCTTGCCGCCGCCTTTGCGGAGCTGAGGCGTTCCGACCCTTTGAGCGTTGCTTTCGACAGCCGCACGAGGCCGCCGGTGTCCTCGATGCGATAGCAGCGGCGGCGCTGCCCGCGACGCTTGTAATAGGTGGCGGTCACGATCTGGCAGGTGCTGCCATCGGTGAGCGTCACGGGTACCGCGAGCCTGATCTTGTCGCCCTCCTCATAGTCGGGGATCGCAGCCCAGTTGCGGCAGCGCTGACGCCAGTCCTCGGCGTAGCTGTCGGGGTCTTTCAGGTCGGAGAGGAGCTTGATCAGCCCAAGGGGAGCACGAGACTCGTTCGGACCCGCGCTTTCCTCCATGTCCTTGTAGCCCCAGCAGCCGTCATGATATCGGGTGAGGAAGATCGCCCCGAAGGTGATGGATCCGTCAGGGTCTGTGACATAGGTCGCATCCTCGATCGGTGATCCGTCGAGCATCGTGACCCGTGCCGCCGCATACCAGACCGATGCCACCTTGCAGGCCCTGACCGGTTCGGTCTTGCGGGTCTTGCCCTCGAAAGTGCAGAGCCGGGCGATCTCCGCTTTCTCGTCGGCATAGGACGTGACGCGGCGGTCGGTGTAGAAGAGCCATCCCATCACGCGGCCCTCCGGTCATCGACGTCCCTGAGCGCATCAAGCGGCACGCGGTAGGGCAGCATCGCATCGAAGTCTTCGCAATTGCCGCAGTTCTGCACGATCGCGAAGGTATCGCAGGCATCCGTGAGGATCACCCTGAAGGTGCCGCCAAGACCCGAGGGCACCTCGTAGGTCCCGCCAATCAGGTAATCGGAAACCCGGCGCACGAAGACGCGGATGCTGTGGCCATCGGTGGCCAACCGGATCGTCCCATGCCCCCGATCAATGAGCGCCTGCACATCGTCGAGGATGTCGGTGTAGAATTGGCCGGTCAGATCGCGAAACGCGAGACGGCGCTGCGCCATCCAGCCGGGATCGCGAAACGGATTCATGCCATCGGCGAAGGCGAACGAGGGATCACCTTGCTCGGTCGTGACAATGCGGGGGGTCATGCCGTCAATGCCGTTCGAGCGCAGGTGGACGCCATTGCCCACGATCAGGATCAAGGCAGGCCGATCCACGGGCCCGGTCCAGTTGGGCAGGAAGGTTGTTGAGGCCCGCGCATGGGCGATGTGCGCCGCAACGGCGGCGGCAGAGAACTTGAGAATAGCCATGGGGATGGTCTTCCGTTGAGTTTGAGAAAGGGGAGACCCGCGCGGGCGCAGCACCTTGCGCGGGTCGCGAGGGTCGCTCAGGCCGCCGCCGCGATGTCGCTGTCAGGCTCCGGGGTTTCCGCAATGGGCTCCGCCTCATCAAAGGCGATACCGGCGGTCTGCATCATCGGCGGACACCATGCATCCACCGCAGCGCGCTGCGCGTCCGTGAGTGTGGCGAAGGGCTCGGCAAAGAGCTTGTCGCAGAAGGCGACGATCTCTTTCTTGCTCGAAGAGGCCAGCGTCGCCGCCTCCTGGGCCAGACCCAGATCCTCGCCGAGCATCTTCAGAAGCCAGGCCTTCTTGAACCGGTTGAAGAGCGCGGCGCTCGGCGTCCAATGCGCGCGGATGTCCGGCATGACCTCGATCTCGAAATCATGCATCAGGCTATCGCGGCGCCGGTCCCGCGCGAAGCAGGACTGCGTGGTGCTGGCCGTCGCATAGGCCACGAGCTTGGCCTTCTCGCCCGGATCAAGCGCCCGGAACGCCGCAAACTGATCGGCAGGCGACCGGGCCTCATCGGCCCAAGACAGATCAAGCGCATCATGGGCCGCCGCGACCTGCGCCAGCGAGGTGCCGTCGATCTCATCCATCTTCGCGTGGGCACGATGCTGTTTGCTCGCGGTAACGGTGATGGCCTGCGTGACGCTCATGCCGCGGGTCACGATGTCCGAGACCAGCTTGAAGAGCGTGAGATCGAGTGTGGCCTCCGGATGCAGTGCCATGGCTGCGCCGAGTGCCATCGCACGTTCGGTCTTGAGGTCTTCTGCGAGGGCGGTCGTGTAGCTGATCGCGCCAATATCGGCCTTCTCGTCTTCGGCGCTGCCACCGGAGGCGCTGGCGGACGCGCTCTGCCTGTCTTCGGGCCGCACAAGGCCGATATGGTGCGTCACCCGCCCGCCCGACCAGGACGCAATCACGCCAGCGCGCGCAAGATCCTCGGCGCTGTAGGCTTCCTGAAGATCGCGCGCCTCCGCCTCGAGCGCATCTGCGCGGTCATAGAGAGCATTGCGGGCATCGTCATCGATGTCATCCGTCTCCATCTCGGCGTGCAACGTCTCCAGCTCGGCCGCGATCTCGTCGGTGCGCGCCTGAGCGACCGCATCCAGCTCGATCGGGCCGGGATAGACCCGGCCATATTCGGCCATGGCCGCATAATCGTAGCGCGCCATCGCGTCGGACCACGCGAAGCCCATCTCGGCGCGGGCCGCTTCGGCGGCGGCGGTGAGTTTCTCGAGGAGGATCGCTTCGACCAGCGCGGTATCTTCGAGCACCGAGTGTTCATCCAGCAGATCGGCGGCAATCGCCCCGCCGCGCGCCTCATAGTCCGCGCGCACAAACACGCCGATATCGTCGCTGACCTGCACGCCGCGCGACGAGAGCGCTTGCCGGACCGCGTGGGCATGCAGATAGCCATCGGTCTTGGTCAGCGCTTCGAAGACCTCGCGCTGCACGGTCTGGCTTGGATGATCGGCGAAGGCCTTCATCACGTCGAGGGTGATTGCCCTGGTGCGGGCCGCTGCACGGATGTCGGGGTGGATCAGCCCGTAGCGCAACCGGCCCTTGACGGCAGCCACGGTGGTCCCGAACGTCTTGGCAATGGTCTCGGGTGTCTGGCCGTCGACCTCCATCATCCGGGCGAAGGCCTCGAATTCGTCGATCGCGTTCATCGGGGCTTGCGTGATGTTCTCGGCGAGGGACAGGGCCGTGGTGACATCGCAATTGGCAGGTGTCACGCGGCAGTCGATTCTGGTCTTCGCGGTAAAGCCCTTGGCGGTCTTGTCAGCGACCAGCGCTTTCAGCGCCGCGTGACGGCGCCCGCCGGCGAGAACGGCGTATTTGCCGTCGCGCTCCTGCACGATCAGCGGCTGAAGGAGGCCCAG
Source organism: uncultured Candidatus Planktophila sp. (assembly GCA_964352385.1). GTDB lineage: Bacteria > Pseudomonadota > Alphaproteobacteria > Rhodobacterales > Rhodobacteraceae > Pikeienuella. Next base: position 1,925 of record CAYGRU010000070.1, on the reverse strand, counting down.
CACGGCGATGCTGGCCTTGAGATGCGCGATGTTGTCGGGCTCATAGGTCTCCGGGGACTGGGCCCGAACATTGGCGGGATGTGCAACGAGATCGCCGATGGTCAAAGTGATGGTTTCGAAACTTGTGGTCATGGGATGTCCTTTCGGGAGGTGAAAGCCGGACTGCATGTGCTGCGGCGCGGCCTGTCCCCGGATGCGGGGATCACATGGACCAAAAGCCCACCTTCCCTTTAAGGGGTCGGCAGGCTTCGCGGTCTGTGTCCTCATGGGTGCGCCGCCCGCGCCCCTGCCCTTCAGGCTCGCCTCGCCTGCGCGGGCGCTGGATCCGGGTCGATGCGGCGTGGCGCGACCGCAGTGTCGAGCGGTTGCAGATAGAGGCGGGTGATCCATGCTCCGTTTGCGCGGCAGAGATCGAACAGCAGAGGTGACTGCCTCTGTCCTCTCATCCCCTCGTCATACGCGACCTGGCACATGGCGGAGCGCGCGAAAGCCGCGCGCAATCGCGGCGGCAGCGCTTCATTGATGGCCCCGCGCGAGGGCACCACCGCCGCGCCTGTCTCATCAATGCAGTGAAGGAACCCTCTGCAGGGATCCGACGGGATGCGCGCCTTGCGCATCCCGCGGACATCTCCGGACCAGAGCAGCAGGAACTCCATCACGCCGCCTCCCGCACAGCGCCGCGCGCCGCCCGTTCCGCAATGGATTCGGCGGCTTTCTGCGCGAGGCTGGCCGCTTCGAAGATGAACCGCTTGTCGTTGCGCAGCGCGGCGATCCAGCTTTGAAGGTAGGCGGCGCTGTTTTCGACATCGGCAACGATCCCGAGATCGCCCATGATGAAGACGGCACCAAGCTCCGCGCAGAGCTCATCGAAGGCATACCCCTCGCGCCCTGCGCGCTTGCTTTCGAGGTCAAGGCGTTTCGGGACGCTGACCCAGTGCACGAGCTCGTGACTGAGGGTCGAATAGAATGCGGTCGATGACGCAAACTCAGTGATTGGCGGCATCCTGATTTCGTCCAGCGACGGGACGTAGCAGGGGTTCGTCGACGTGGTGACGATCCTTGCGCCGATCCCGCCGAAGTGGCTTTCAAGGTTGAGAATGGGCGCAGCCCCGATCTCGGGATGCGGAACATCGTCAGCCGGATGGAACGTGTCGGGAAGCCCCTCGATCTGTTCGGCGTTGAAGACCTTGTAGGCGCGCAGGTAGCCGATGCGCCGCGCCTCTTCGTCGGCTTGCGCTTCGGCCACGGTGGCGCCGTCATTGTCCTTGAGGATGGTACCATACTTGATGACCATCGCGCCTTGTTCGCCCTTGCGGACAGATGCGCCATATTCCTTCGCCTGGCGGAACGTCATCCAGAAGGGCGAGCGGTATCCCTTCTCCATCGCGGTTGCCCATAACAGGAGAACATTCATGCCCCGATAGCGCTCGCCGTTATGGCGCAGTGGAAACGCAGCGCCCTGCCCCGCCAGCTTCCACGGATGAACCCATGGCCGGGTCCCACGCTCGAGAATCTCAATGATGCGATCCGTGACCGCCTGATGAACGTCGAGGCGGGCAGCCTTCTGTTTCTGTGGACGTGAAGAGCGCCGGCTGCCTGCAGCATTGGCGCGACGATTGCGAAGCGGTTTGGATACAGGTCGGGTCATGGGAGGTCCTCTCAAGATGTGAAGGTCCGACCGCATGTGCTGCGGCGCGGCCCATCCCCGGATCCGGGGATCACATCACCAAAAAGCCCCCTTTCCCTTTGACCGGGCAGCTGGGTGCCCTTCCTCTCCCTTTCTGGGTGCTGTGCCTGGTGCCGGTTGCAAGTTTCGTCCGCCGCGTGCGGCGCGGCGGATGGAGCCTGAAGCCTGTGAGGGCATGGCCTCTGGCCTGACGAGCCAAGGAAACAGCCTGTCTATCTCCGTCCCCCCTCCCCTTCCC
>CAYGRU010000069.1:0-15304 GCA_964352385.1 uncultured Candidatus Planktophila sp. | reverse complement strand
CAGCGCCGCGCGGCCACGCTGCATGCCCATGTCTATGACGGTGATCTGGCACGGATCATCGTCGCGGATGACGTGCGCGCGGCGGATGTTCATGCGGCGGCTGACCCGTCGCTGGCCCTGGCACGTCCGCTGATCGGCCCGTTCCAGTGCAGGCGCGGCGGGTCCGCCGTGGCGCATCGGCTGGCAATTGAATTGGCAAAATCGGCGCGGCTTTTGCCCGCTGCGCTGGTGGTTCCGGTGCCGCTGGATGTTGCGGAGCGGATCGCGCTGGATGCCCATCTGACGGTGATCGACCGTGCGATGATGGATGCTGCCGGTCTGGCGGCCATCGACCTGAGCCATGTTTCGTCGGCGCGGGTGCCGTTGGCTGTATCCGAGGAGGCGCGGGTGCATGTCTGGCGGCCTGCCAGCGGCGAGGAAGAACATTATGCCATCGAGATCGGCACACCGGACCGTGATCTGCCAGTCCTGAGCCGTCTGCATTCGGCCTGTTTCACCGGCGACCTGATCGGGTCGCTGAAATGCGATTGCGGGCCGCAATTGCGCGCTGCACTCGGGCAGATCGGCACCGAGGGTCAGGGTGTGTTGCTGTATCTCAACCAGGAAGGACGCGGCATCGGATTGGCGAACAAGATGCGCGCCTATTCGTTGCAGGATGAAGGGTTCGATACGGTGGAGGCCAATCACCGGCTCGGCTTTGAGGATGACGAACGTGATTTTCGGATCGGCACGGCGATCCTGCAACGGATGGGGTTCAGTGCCGTCCGGCTGATGACCAACAATCCCGGCAAGGTCGCGGCGATGGAGGCGGCGGGGATCCGGGTGGCGGAACGGGTGCCGCTGATCGTCGGCAGCACGGCGCATAATGTCGAATACCTCGCCACCAAGGCCCGCAAGAGCGGCCACATGATGTGATGCCGTCGCGGCTGAACGACCTGATCGTCACGCGTTGGGGCGCACGGTTTTGTGGGCGGGCGATGCCCGTTGCCATCGGGCGCGGCGGGTTTTCGACGAACAAGCGAGAGGGTGACGGCGCCTCGCCTGTTGGTGTCTGGTCACTGACAGAGGGATACTGGCGGGCGGATCGGGGGGGTGTTCCCTATGCGCCACTGCCTTTTCGGCCTTCAGGCCCACGTGACCGGTGGTCGGACGATCCGCGTGATCCGGCCTATAACAGCGCGGTCAGTGGGACGGATTGGCCCTGGTCGCATGAACGGATGCGGCGGGGAGACCAGCTTTATGATGTGGTGCTGGTGACGAACCACAATTCGGAGCCTGCGATCCCCGGCGATGGCAGCGCGATCTTCGTGCATTGCTGGCGGCGGGTGCGATTTCCGACGGCGGGGTGCATCGCGTTCAGGGAAAGCGATCTGCGCTGGATCATTGCGCGCTGGCAGGTACAATCGCGGCTGGTGATCTGCGAATAGCGGTCAGGCCGGAACCCGATCACCGAAGATCGCCGATCCGACGCGGATATGGGTCGCGCCTATGCGGATCGCGGTTTCGAAATCGGCACTCATCCCCATCGACAGGCCCGAAAGGCCGTTCCGCGCAGCGATTTTCGCCAGAAGGGCAAAATGCAGCGCTGGTTCTTCGTCCACCGGCGGGATCACCATCAGACCCTTGATCGGGAGATCCATCGCGCGACAGGACGCGATGAAACTGTCGGCGTCGGCTGGGGAGATGCCCGCCTTTTGCGGCTCCTCCCCCGTATTGATCTGGATGAAAAGATCGGGGCAAGCGCCACGCGCCTGGGCAGCATCAGCGATCTTGCGCGCCAGTTTTTCCCGGTCGACGGACTGGATGGCGTCAAAGAGGTCGAGTGCCTGGTTGACCTTGTTGGTCTGCAACGGGCCGAGCAGGTGCAACTCGACACCTTCGAACCGTTCGCGAAATTCCGGCCATTTGGAAGCTGCTTCTTGAACGCGGTTCTCGCCGAACAGGCGATGGCCGGTTTCGAGGCAGGCCTCGATGCGTTCATTGGGTTGAACCTTGGAGACAGCGACGAGGCGGGCAGAGCCAGGGTCGCGCTGCGCCGCCGCCAACGCTGCATCCATACGAGAGGTCACATCGGAGAGGGACATGAATGGAGAGCCTCCGGCAGGTGCGAACAGGGGTTACGGGTGAGAGAATGATATCGGTCCCGGCATCGTCAAGACAGATGCGGCACCCCCAAAAGAAAAGAGCGGGCCGAAGCCCGCTCTTAACCGGTATGACCGGCTTATGATCGAAGGATCAGAAGCGCAGGGTCATGAAGCCGAGGCCACCGAAGTCGCCGCTCTGGCCGTCGCCGTCAACGTTTGCATACTCAACACCGACGGTGAAGAGAACGCCGGGGGCTGCTGCGTAGGTCACCCAACCAGCCGCAACGTGGTCAGTCGCACCAGCGTCGGAGTTGGTGTAACCACCAGCAACAGTCCACGGGCCGGTTGCATACTGTGCACCAACGCCGAACTCGTCGCCTGCGAAGTCATCTTCGTAGAAACCAGCAACGGTGAAGCCGGAAAAGGAGACCTTCAGAGCGCCGTTGATCTGCTCGCCTGCAACACCTTCGATGTCGGTGTAGGAGGTGGAGACGCCGAAGCCGAAGTCACCGAAGTCGCCGTTGTAGGACGCTGCGATGTTCCAGAGCTCGTCACCGCCGTCGAAGACGGGGTTGTTGGTGTCGTTGTTGACGGCACCGCCGTCAGAAGACAGCGACGGGATGTAGGTGCCGTGAACCTGGAAGCCCATGAAGTCAGGCGAGTTGTAGTGGATGCCGAGGCCGTCAACGCCGACGCCCGGCGTTGCGGAACCGCCGACACCTGCATCGGTGGTCAGTGCGAAAGAGTCTGCGTAACCGATACGTGCGCCCGGTGCGTAGATCACGCCAACGCTGTTTTCGTAACCGACGGTGTCGTTGGAACCGATCGTCAGGGTACCAAAGGAGCCGCCAACGGAGCCCCAGTTTTCGTCGATCTGGTCGCTGGAGGTGAAGGATTCAACTTCGACGCGTGCGCGGAAGACGAGGCCGTTATCGGCGGTCAGGCGACCGTTGATGTGGAATTCGCCGTCACGAAGGACGCCGACACCGTTCTGGCCAGCGCCGTCGGTGACGCCGAGACCAAGGAAGTAGTAACCGGAAACGCCGGTTTCCCATTCAGCTGCGGAAGCAGCGGAGGTGAAACCTGCTGCGGCGAGCACAGTCGTCGCCAGAAGAATCTTTTTCATTGTGTCCCTCACAATTTGTTCGTTCAGAGGCACCATTACCCCCGTCGACACGTCAACAACTCCACATGGGGTGATTTGGTCAACACAGTTTTCTGGCCGATCCCGAATGCGCGGACCGTGCGTGGCGTTTTGGCAACAATTCCGGACAGCAACCCGGGCGCAGCGCATCTGGATGGCGGGAACCGTCAGCGTCATCACGACATTGGAAACTTTACACGCTCCGGCAGGCTGGTTAAATGCGGCCAGCCCTTTTCGCGGAGTATGAGACATGAAGCCATCGCATATGACCTTTCTCGTCCTGGCGCTTGGCCTCGGCCTTGCCGGATGTGGTGGCGCACCGCAGGCACGGGGTCCGCTGGATGACAATATCGATCCATCTGATGCGGGGGGCGGTGTTCGCGGCGATCTGAACACCAGCAAGATCACCGACATTCCCGGCCTGTCGATCTCGGGCGACGGTCAGGGCACCGGCAGCCTCACGAATGTGAACCGTCATTTGTGGCGCGCGTCGCTCGATACGCTCGCGTTTCTGCCCCTGAACTCCACCGACCCGTTCACCGGCGTGATCGCGACCGACTGGGCCGCATCGCCGGATGCACCGGAGGAGCGGTTCAAGGTGACTGCCTATGTGAAGGGCACCGCTTTGGCGGCCAACACGCTTCAGGTTGCGGTGTTCCGCGAAATCCGCGATCCGCAGGGAAGCTGGGCGACGGCGCCTGTCTCCGGGGTCACCGCCCGGCAGCTTGAGGATGCGATCCTGTTGCGGGCCCGCCAGTTGAAGATCGACGAGCGGGCGACGAACTGATCCGTCGGACGATCTGGCATGCTGTTCAGGCGGCATCAGCCGCACGGTGATTGAAACCACATTGTGGCGCGCCTGACACGGCTGCGCTGTCATCTTTCAGGAAGGATCGGCGCGTGTCGGCTTCTGCAACAACCGGGTCTGACCCTTCGTCCGCCGCGCGATACAATGCGCGTGTCACCGAACCGAAATGGCGGGAGGTCTGGGCGGAGCGGGACTGTTTCAAGGCCCGCCGCGACCCGTCGCGCCCGAAATATTATGTCCTCGAGATGTTTCCCTATCCTTCGGGCCGTATCCACATGGGGCATGTACGCAATTACGCGATGGGCGACGTGGTGGCGCGGTTCAAGCGGGCGCGGGGATTCAATGTCCTGCATCCGATGGGCTGGGACGCGTTCGGCCTGCCTGCCGAGAATGCCGCTGTCGAGCGGGGCGTTCATCCGGCGATCTGGACCTATCAGAACATCGACGCGATGAAGGCACAGTTGGGCCAGATGGGCCTGAGCCTCGACTGGAGCCGGGAATTCGCGACCTGCGATCCCGAATATTACAAGCATCAGCAGCGGCTGTTCATCGACATGATGGCGGCCGGGTTCGTCTATCAGAAATCATCGGTCGTGAACTGGGATCCGGTCGACAACACGGTTCTGGCCAATGAGCAGGTGATCGACGGCAAGGGCTGGCGATCCGGTGCACCGGTGGAGCGGCGCGAGCTGACGCAATGGTTTTTCCGCATATCCGACATGGCGGGCGAGTTGCTGGACGCGCTGGATGGGCTGGACCGCTGGCCGGAGAAGGTGCGGCTGATGCAGCGCAACTGGATTGGGCGCAGCACCGGGCTGGAGCTGACCTTCGATCTGGTGCCGAGCGACCTGACGGACATGGAGGAGCTGAGCGTCTATACGACCCGGCCCGACACCCTGTTCGGTGCGAGTTTCTGCGCGGTCTCGGTCGATCATCCGCTGATTCGCGGGCTGGAAGGCAAGATCGAGGGTCTGTCGGACTTCGCCACCGAATGTCGCAAGGGCGGCACATCGGAAGAAGCCATCGAGACGATGGAGAAGCTGGGGTTCGATACCGGGTTGCGGGTGCGACATCCGCTCGATCCGGATTGGTTGCTACCGGTCTATGTCGCGAATTTCGTGCTGATGGACTATGGCACCGGTGCGATCTTCGGCTGCCCGGCGCATGACCAGCGCGACCTCGACTTTGCCCGCAAATACGATCTGCCGGTGCTGCCGGTGGTTTGCCCCGAGGATCAGGATGCCGCGACCTTCACGGTCGGGGTCGAGGCCTATGTCGGACCCGGACGGATCATCAATTCCGATTTTCTGAACGGGTTGAGCATCGAAGAGGCGAAAGCCGAGATCGCCGCGCGAATCGAGGCGGCGGGGCAAGGGCGGCAAAGGGTAAACTATCGCCTGCGCGACTGGGGTGTGTCGCGGCAGCGGTCGTGGGGGTGCCCGATCCCGGTCATTCACTGTCCATCCTGCGGTGCGGTTCCGGCATCAGTTGACAGCCTGCCTGTGACGTTGCCGGAGGACATCGATTTTGCGACGCCCGGCAAACCGCTGGACCGGCACCCGACCTGGAAACATGTCGCCTGCCCGTCTTGCGGCGGAAACGCGGTGCGTGACACCGACACGATGGACACGTTCGCGGACAGTTCCTGGTATTTCGCGCGCTTTACCGCACCGGATTGCGACGAGCCGACCAGTGAAGAGGATGCGGCATACTGGATGAATGTCGATCAGTATATCGGCGGCGTCGAACATGCGATCTTGCACCTGCTGTATTCCCGGTTCTGGGCGCGTGCGATGCACCGGACCGGGTGGTTGCCGGAAAGCGCGATCGAGCCGTTCGATGCGTTGTTCACGCAGGGCATGGTGTGCCACGAGACCTATCAGGGGCCGGACGGCAAATGGCTGTCGCCCGAGGAGATCAGGCCCGCCGAGGGTGGCTATGAGACGCTGGACGGGAAGCCGGTAAAGGTTGGCCCGTCGATCAAGATGTCGAAGTCGAAGAAGAACGTCGTCGATCCCGAGGACATCATCGCGCAGTATGGGGCGGACACGGCGCGCTGGTTCATGCTGTCGGACAGCCCGCCGGAGCGTGACGTGGAATGGACCACCGCCGGGGCGGAGGGCGCGTGGCGGTTCATACAGCGGCTGTGGCGGCTGGTTGACGACCATCGGGACAGTGTCGCGGGCGGCGCGGGCGATCCGGCTGTGGCGGAGGGTCTTCGCAAGATCACCCATCGGGCCATTGATGGGGTCACCTCAGATATTGAAGGGTTTGCCTTCAACAAGGCTGTCGCGCGGATCTATGAGTTGGTGAATGCCGTAAGCCGCGTTGCCGCCGACCCGTCGGACACGGTGCACGCGGCGCGGCAGGAAGCGCTGGAGGCGGTTACCCTTCTGGCGGCACCGATGATCCCGCATTTCGCGGAGGAATCCTGGGCGCGGCTCAGCAAATCCGGTATCGTTGTCGAACAGCCCTGGCCGGTTGCCGATCCGGCACTGCTGAAGGATGATCGCATTCTGCTACCGATTCAGATTAACGGCAAGAAACGGTCGGAGATTTCGGTCGATGCAGATGCGGACAAGGCAACTGTCGAGGCACTGGCACTGGCGGATGAGGCGGTTGTCAGGATGCTTGATGGCGCTGCGCCGAAAAAGGTGATCGTTGTGCCGGGACGGATCGTCAATGTGGTCATCTGATCGAAGGCTTTTTGTTCTGGGTGGCATGGCGGTGTTGGCCGGGTGCGGGTTTCGCCCTCTTTATGGCGAGCAGAATGCGGGTGCGGCTGCGATCGTCGGCGATGTTGCCTTGCAGGAGGCATCCGACCCGGAAACCTATGCCTATCGTGAACGGCTGCGGCGCAGGATCGGGGATGCGGGCGCGGGCGCGGTCCATCTGCTTCTGTGGGAGATTTCGATGGAGGAAACCGGTGTTGCGATCACGCGGACATCGGACATCACCCGATATCAGGTTGTCGGGATCGCCAAATACCGTCTGATTGCGCAGGCAAATGGTGTCGTGGTGCAGGAGGGCAGTGTGAAAGCCTCTGGCGCCTATGATGCGACGGCCGAAGCCTTTGCGACGCGGGCGGCGATGCGGGACGAACGCATCAGGATCGCCGAGGAATTGGCCGAATTGTCGGTGACACGCATTCTGGCGGCGGCATCGGGATGAGCGGATGGTGAAGCTGAATGGCAGGGACGCGGCGCAGTTCTGTGCACGGCCGAACCTGCAATTCAGGGCCGTTCTGATCCACGGCGAGGACGAGGCGGAAATCGCGGTCAGGCGCGTGGCGCTGACCAGGGCGCTGATCGGTGACGGGGCGGACAGCGACATGGGGCTGACGCGGCTGGAGCCGAGCGACATCCGCCGCGACCCTTCGATCCTGATAGATGCGTTGAAAGCACAGGGTTTTTTCGGGGGGCAGCAGGTCGTTACGGTCGAAGGCGCGACCGACGCGATTTGCCCGGCAATCGAGGCGGCGCTGGAAGATGCGCGCGAAGGCGATGCGTTTCTGGTGGTTACAGCTGGAATACTGACCGCGAAATCAAAATTGCGAAAGCTGTTCGAGGGGGCACGGAATGGGGCCGCAGCGCCCTGTTATGCCGATGTGGCGGACCGGGGCGAGATTGAGCGGATTTTTGCGGACGCCGGAGGCGGCGATCTGTCGGTGGAGGCCGTTCGCGATCTGGCAGGGTTCGCGTTGACCGCTCCGAAAGCCGTGCTGCGTGATGTGCTGACACGGTTGGCGCTTTATACCGCCGATCAGAAGGGGCCTGTTGGCCCCGGAGAGGTGATGATGTGCCTGCCGGGCGCGGGTGAGGTCGATCTGGATGAGACGATCGACGCGATTGCCGCCGGCAAGGCCGGAGAGATCGGGCCCCTCCTGTCACGGCTGATGGCGCAGGGTCAGACACCGATCAGCCTCGTGCTTGCGGGGCAACGCTATTTTCGCCGATTGCATACGGTTCTCGTGGAAAGCGGCGGCAGAAATGTCGATGCCGCCATCGGCGCATTGCGCCCGCCAGTTTTCGGGCCACGGCGCGATGCGCTGGCGGCACGATGCAGGAACTGGCGGCTGGATCAGGTCGAGGGGGCGCTGAGCCTTCTTGTTCAGACCGACAACGACCTGCGTGGCGGCGTCGATGCGCCGGGATGGGCCATGCTGGAACGTGCACTTCTGAAGCTGGCGCTGACGGCGGATCGAAACCTGCGTCGGGGGTAGAGGGAATTCCAATCAGATCAGATCAAATCTGAACCCCGGCTGCTTTGGTGACTTATTTCATCAACAATTGGCAGAGACCATCAAGATCATCGAGTGATCCATAGGTGATCTTCAGCGACCCCCCCTTTGCGCCATGATCGATGATGACCTTGAGGCCGAGCGCGGCGCTCAGGTCATCCTCCAGCACTTTCGTATCCGCATCCTTGCCTTGGCGGGCGCTGGGCGCGCTGCGCGGCCTGGTGACGGCACGTGCGAGTTCTTCGGTCTGGCGGACCGAAAGGCCGCGATCCAGAACCTGACGAGCCAGTGATTTCGGGTCGGTTGCGGTGATCAGTGCCCGTGCGTGGCCGGCTGTCAGCCGACCTGTGGCAAGATGATCCTGCACCTCCTCCGGCAAGGTCAGGAGCCGCAGGGCATTTGCGATATAGGGGCGGCTTTTTCCGATGATTTTCGCCAGCGCCTCTTGCGTGTGGCCGAACTGCTCGATCAGTTGGCCGTAGCCGCGCGCTTCTTCGATCGGGTTGAGATCGGCGCGCTGAATATTCTCGATGATCCCGACTTCGAGCATCTCCTCATCGGTGAAATCGCGAATGATGACCGGCAGATCGTGAAGGCCGATCCTTTGGGCCGCGCGCCAGCGGCGCTCTCCCGCGACGATCATCAGCCCGCCCTGATGGCGCGGGTCGGGTCGAACGAGAAGCGGTTGCAGGACACCCTTCTCACGTATGGAGTTTTCAAGGTCGGCCATTTCCGCCGAGGGAAAGGTGCGGCGCGGCTGGTCGGGGTTGGGCCGGACAAGATCGATCGGGATGATCCTGAGGCCGCTTGCAGCCTCGCCTGTCGATGTTGTTGCCGCATCGACCGAACCCGCAACATCATCCAGCAGTGATGCAAGACCCCGACCGAGGCCCTTTTTTCGTTTTATATCAGACATTTGCGATTTCCTTGGCGGCGTTTGAGCCGAATCGGGCCAGCACTTCCGCTGCAAGGGCCTGATAGGCGATGCTGCCGACGCAGGCCTGATCGTAGATCAGTGCAGGAAGCCCGTGCGACGGTGCCTCTGACAAGCGGACGTTTCGGGGTATGACAGTGTCGTAGACCAGATCGCCGAGTGCGGCACGCACGTCCTGTTCGACCTGGGTCGAGAGATTGTTGCGCCGATCATACATGGTCAGGACGATGCCCTGAATGACGAGGGCGGGATTGAGGTTCTTCTTCACCCGCTCGATGGTCTTCAGCAACTGGGAGAGCCCCTCCAGTGCGAAGAACTCGCATTGCAGCGGGACCAGAACCGTATCGGCGGCCGCCATTGCGTTCACCGTCAGAAGATTGAGAGAGGGCGGGCAGTCTATCAGGATGTCATCGAATTCCGCCCTGGGGGATGCGCCCCGCTCCGGCCGGATTTCTGCACGCAGGCGGCGGGCGCGGGCCGGATCGTCGGCAAGCTCCACATCGACGCCTGTCAGATCGACCACCGAGGGCGCGATGCTGAGGCCCGGGATGGCTGTGGGCTGGATCGCCTCGAAGAGGTTCATTTCACCGCGCATGACATCGTAGGTGTTGCGATCACGGTCGGAAATGCCAAGGCCGGTGCTGGCATTGCCCTGCGGGTCGAGGTCGATCAACAGGACGCGGCGCCCGACAGCGGCAAGGGCCGTTCCCAAATTGATTGCGGTCGTGGTTTTGCCAACGCCGCCCTTCTGGTTGACGAGCGCCGTAATTCTCGCGCTGGGCTCAAGATCGGCTGACACGCGAGAACTCCCTTATTCTGAGGATCGAGGCTTCGTCATCGGTCAGGCTCTGGATCCGATCCAGATCTATATGCCAAGTCTGGCGTGCCTCGGTCAACTCGTCATCGGCCCGCTTACCTTTGGGGAAGATGCAGAGGCCGCCTGTTTCGATATGGGACTCTGCATGCGCAAGCAGCACAACGACCGGCGCAAGTGCGCGAGCGGAGACCACATCATAGGTCATGCCGGCGGTCGCTTCGATCCGTCGGGTTTCGATGGTTGCGGTCAGCCCCATTTCGCGGAGGGCGGTTGCCATGAAGAGGCATTTGCGCCGGTCGCTTTCAACAAGGGTGATTCTGCAACCCGGATTGACCTCCGCCTGAAGCGCCGCAATGATGATGCCCGGAAGGCCGCCCCCTGCCCCGAGATCGACCCAGCTTTTCGGTGCGTTGGCGAGGGATACAAGTTGCGCACTGTCGATGATATGGCGGGTCCAGAGATCTGCGATTGTACTCGCCGCCACGATGTTGATCTTTCGGTTCCAGTGCGTCAGCAGGTCTGCGAAGACATGCAGCCTGTCCATCGTTTCACGTGAAACACTCCGCCCTGCGGCGCGCGCGATCTGCGCCTCGACAGTATTGGTCACGCCGAAAGCCTGGCTCTTTTTGCATGGCCGTGAAGGATGGCAAGCGCAGAAGGCGTGATCCCCTCAATCTCGGCGGCATCGGCGAGCGAGCGCGGCTGGCGTGTCGCAAGTTTGGTGCCAAGTTCAGCCGAGAGGCCGGAAATACCCTTGTAGTCGAGGCCCTCTGGAAGAAGGATATCGCGGTCCCGGCTCAACGCATCAACCTCGAGCCGCTGCCGATCGAGATAGCTCCGATAAAGGGATTCGATACCGATCTGTTCGATCATCGCTTCATCACATTCGGACAGCTCCGGCCAGATGGCCTTGAGCGCCGCCGCCTCCACCCCGAACTGGCCGATCAATTCGACCGCGTTGCGGCGCAGTCCATCCTGATTGATGCGCAAGCCGTGGGTCGCCGCCTGCTGCGGCGTGATAGAAACCGCTTCCATCCGCCCTCTGGTCGTTGTCAGGCCGGCCATCTTTTCCGCAAACCGCGCTTGCCGGTCTGCACCAACACAGCCGAGTGAAAGACCAAGTGGTGTCAGGCGTTGGTCCGCATTGTCGGCCCGCAGATGTAGCCGAAATTCAGCGCGCGAGGTGAACATGCGATAAGGTTCGGTCACGCCCTTTCGGGTCAGATCGTCGATCATTACGCCGATATAGCTTTCTGCGCGATCGAACATCACGGGCGCTTTCTCTGCCGCGAACAGGGCAGCATTCAGCCCCGCGGCAAGCCCCTGAGCCGCGGCCTCTTCATAGCCGGTTGTCCCGTTGATCTGCCCGGCGAGGAACAATCCCTCGCACCGGGACACCATGAGGGCGGAGGTCAGCGCGCGTGGATCGACGAAGTCATATTCGATCGCATATCCGGGCTGCGTGATCCTGACCTGTTCCAGCCCCTGAATCGACCGCACATACTGCTCCTGAACGTCACGCGGCAGCGACGTCGAAATACCGTTTGGATAGATCGTGTCATCCTCGAGCCCCTCGGGCTCAAGAAAGATCTGATGAGCGGATTTGTCTGAAAACCGCGTGACCTTGTCTTCGATCGATGGGCAATATCTTGGACCGGTGCCCGAAATCCGACCGGAATACATGGCTGATCTGCCGAGATTCGCCTCGATGATCTCATGTGTTTTCCGGTTGGTATGGGTGATGCCGCAAGCGATCTGACGCGCTGTCGTGCTTTTGCTGAGTGATGAAAACAGCACAGGCTCTGCATCGCCATCCTGCCGTTCAAGGACCGTCCAATCAATGGTCCTGCCATCAAGCCGTGGCGGTGTCCCGGTCTTGAGGCGACCGAGTTTCAGATCGAGATCATCGAATCGTTGCGCAAGCCGGGTCGAAGCCGGGTCGCCCATCCGCCCGCCTTCGCTCGTCTCACCGCCGATATGGATGCGACCGCGCAGAAACGTTCCGGTGGTGACGATGACCGCCCGCGATGCGATGCGATCACCAGTCGCCAGAGTGATGCCGCGAACCTGTCCACTCTCAATCAGCAAATCGCTGACCTCGCCCTCAACAACTCTGACGGGGGAAGCAGAAATGATGTCTTGGATCGCCTTGCGATAGAGGGCGCGGTCGCACTGTGCGCGCGGGCCGCGAACGGCAGGACCTTTTCGGCGATTGAGCAGTCTGAACTGGATACCGGCGCGATCCGCTGTGATCCCCATCGCACCATCCAGCGCGTCGATCTCCTTTACGAGATGGCCCTTGCCAAGCCCCCCGATCGCAGGATTGCATGACATCTCACCGATCCGGTCGAAACGATGGGTGGCAAGCAGGACGGTCGCACCCATGCGCGCCGCCGCGAGCGCAGCTTCGGTACCGGCATGTCCACCGCCGATCACGATCACATCGAAAGATTGTCCGCTCTGTTTCACGTGAAACACTTCCTACTTGCCGATACAGAACCGCGAGAAAATCTCGTCGAGCAAGTCTTCCACATCGACCTTGCCCACGATTTCGTCAAGTCTGCGGATCGCCGCATGAAGGTGGAAGGACTGCAATTCGGGTGCATCCGAAGCCAGCGCCGTGCCAAGATCATCACGGCCAGCGCCAAGTTTAACAGCCTGACGGTCGCGCGCAACCAGCGCAGACCCCTTGTGGCGTTCCTCCAACCTTTCACCGATCATCTTCGCCAACTGGTCGACGTTCCATCCCTCAAGAGCCGAGATCACAAGATCGCCCACACCATCCTGAAGATCAGCCTTGCACCAGATGTTGAGATCGCCCGACCGCATCAAATCATCATATCCCTCGCCGCTCGTATCAGGAGACCGAAGAAAGACACGCAGGTCCGCCGCTGCCGCGCGTTCGCGCGCTCGGGCTATCCCCATCGCTTCCACCACATCATCGCTCGCCCGAATTCCCGCCATGTCGAGAACCATCACGGGCAAGCCCTTGAAAGTGAAAGCTGTCTCGATCACATCCCGAGTCGTCCCGGCGATATCGGATGTCAATGCAACTTCACGCCGCGCCAGCGCATTCAACAGCGTCGATTTTCCGACATTCGGTGGCCCGACCAGCGCCACCTGAAACCCGTCCCGGACCCGAATCCCGAACGGTGCATCTTCCAGAATAGCCTCAATGTCCGACAAGACCGCCTCGACCTCGCGCCGGACATCATCGCGCACATCGACCGGTGCATCCTCCTCATCGGCAAAATCGATGCTGGCCTCGACCAGCGACAAGGCGGTCACGAGCCTGCCTCGCCACAACATGATCCGATCGGACAACGCACCTTGCATCAGCGCCATCGCCTGTCCACGCTGCGCCTCGGTTTCCGCGTCGATCAAATCCGACAGCGCTTCTACCTGCACCAGGTCCATCGCGCCGGTGGAGAGCGCGCGGCGGGTAAATTCCCCCGCCTCCGCCAGACGAAATCCGGGCAGGCTCCCAAGCTCCTTCAGGATCCGCCGCTGGGTCGCGATCCCGCCATGGATGTGCAGCTCCACCATCGGCTCACCGGTATAACTTCCCCCTTCGGGAAAGCGCACCACAAGCGCCTCATCGATGATCTCTGCCTCCCGACGCATCTGCCGCAATGCCATCATGCGATAGGCAGGCAACGCAGCCCCGAACAGGCGCAACGCCTCGTCGGCCTCAGCACCCGATATCCGGATGATCGCCACACCAGCGCGACCCGCTGCCGTCGCTGGGGCGAAGATCGTTTCATCATGTCCCGGCACTTGACCCAAAGCCTGTTTTCCACCCTTCATCCCGTCACCGAGCCCCGAAGGCGGGTCCCGAAATCGAGCAAAGACAGGAGACACGAAAAATGGTCAAGCACATTCAGATGAACGGTTTTGGCGGCCCAGAGGTCATGAGCCTCACCGAGACCGCCGCGCAACCCGTCGGCGCGGATGAAATCCGGGTTCGCAACACCGCCATCGGCGTGAACTATATCGACACCTATCATCGGTCCGGCCTTTACCCGATCGCCCTCCCTTCCGGTATCGGAATGGAAGGTGCAGGCATCGTCGAAGAGGTCGGTGGCAACGTGGCCGATCTGAAAGCCGGGGACCGCGTCGCCTACTGCTCCGGACCGATCGGCTCCTACGCTGAAAGCCATGTGATCAAGGCCGACAGGGCCGTCATCATTCCGGCAGGGGTCAGCGACGATACCGCTGCCGCGATGATGCTCAAGGGTCTCACCGTGCAGTATCTGATCCGTCAGATCTACAAGGTGAAGGCGGGCGATACCGTTCTCTTCCATGCCGCCGCCGGTGGTGTGGGGCTTATCGCTTGCCAATGGCTGAAACATCTTGGCGCAACGACCATCGGCACGGTCAGCACCGAAGCAAAGGCCGACCTCGCGCGCGCCGCCGGATGCGATCATATCATCTTCTACAACAAGGAAGATGTGGCAAAGCGGGTGGTGGAGATCACCGATGGCGCGAAGGTTCCCGTTGTCTTCGATGGGGTCGGGGCCAGCACTTGGGAAGGCTCCCTCGACAGTCTTCAGAAACGCGGTCTGATGATCTGCTTTGGCAACGCTTCCGGGCCTGTGAAAGATGTCAATCTCGGCATTCTCGCCGCGAAAGGCTCCCTCTTCGTGACCCGCCCGACACTGTTCGACTATATCGCAACCAAACCGGCGCTGGATGCCGCCGCCGCCGAACTATTCGACGTCGTCGGGTCAGGCGCGGTAAAGATCAACATCACCGGCGAATACCGGCTCGAACAGGCAAGCGAAGCCCATAAAGCCCTTGAAGGCCGCAAGACCACAGGATCAATCATCCTGCGCCCTTGATCTTCGTTGAAACAAAAAAGGCCCGCAGTCTGATATCAGATTTCGGGCCTTTTTTGTTTTATTTCAAAGGTTTATGCGTTCATCGAGTCAAAGAACTCAGCGTTCGACTTCGTCTGCTTCAGTTTCCCGATCAGAAACTCGATCGCATCTGTCGTCCCCATCGGGTTCAGAATCCGCCGCAGCACGAACATCTTCGCCAGATCGCCCTTGTCGATCAGCAATTCTTCTTTTCGCGTCCCCGATTTCAGGATGTCCATCGCCGGGAAGACGCGCTTGTCCGCCACCTTGCGATCCAGCACGATTTCCGAATTGCCGGTGCCCTTGAACTCCTCGAAGATCACCTCATCCATCCGGCTGCCGGTGTCGATCAGCGCCGTCGAGATGATGGTCAGCGACCCGCCTTCCTCGATATTCCGCGCCGCGCCGAAGAACCGTT
>CAYGRU010000068.1:0-15656 GCA_964352385.1 uncultured Candidatus Planktophila sp. | reverse complement strand
GGCCGCGCGGCCGCCCCGGCAAGACTTGGGGGGGGGGGGTGGGGGGGGGCGTGATGGCGGGGCTGGTGGCGGGGGGGCGGGGGGCGATTGCCGGTCGCCCGCTGGATGTCGGGTCCGAGGTGGTGGCCATCGTCGTGTCCATCGTCAGCCAGGGCGGCGATCTGATGGAAAGCGCCTATAAACGGAAATTCGGCGTGAAGGACAGTGGCAGCATCATGCCCGGTCATGGCGGGGCGCTGGACCGGATGGATGGGTTGCTTGCGGCCTCGCTCGCGGTCGGCCTCGTTTCGCTGTTTCGCCCGGAAATCCCTGTGTGGTCATGGTAAGCCATCAGCGCCGCCTATCCGTTCTGGGGGTCACCGGGTCCATCGGGCAGAACACGCTTGATGTGATCCGCACGCTGGGCGAGCGCGATGCGTTCAAGGTCGTGGCGCTGACCGGATCATCGAATATCGAAGAACTCGCGGCCAATGCGCGTGAATTCGGGGCGGAGGTCGCGGTGACAGCGGATGAAAGCCGCCTCGGCGATCTGCGCGACGCACTGGCCGGATCGGGGATCGAGACGGCTGCGGGGGCGCAGGCGCTGGTGGATGCGGCATCGCGTCCGGTGGATTGGGTGATGGCGGCGATTGTGGGCGTTGCGGGCCTTGCGCCGACTCTGGCTGCGGCGCGAACAGGGGCGACCATCGCCCTTGCGAACAAGGAATGCCTCGTCTCGGCGGGCGGGTTGTTTCTGGCCACGGCGGCGGCGCATGGCGCGCGGGTCATCCCGGTCGACAGCGAACATTCGGCGATCTTTCAGTGCCTCGATGCGCGGGCGGGCAGGGCGCCGGTGAAGTTCATTCTCACCGCCTCCGGTGGCCCGTTCCGCGACTGGCCGATGGAAAAGATGGCCGCGATGGGCCCGGATCAGGCGGCGGCGCATCCGAACTGGTCGATGGGTCTGAAAATCTCCATCGACAGCGCGTCGATGTTCAACAAGGCGTTGGAGATGATCGAGGCGCGCTGGCTGTTCGGCGCGACCTCGGCAACGCTCGACGTGGTGGTGCATCCGCAATCCATCGTGCATTCGGCGGTGGCCTATGCCGATGGGTCGATGATCGCGCAGCTTGGCGCGCCGGACATGCGCACCGCCATCGGCTATGCCCTGACCTATCCCGCACGCGGCGATCTGCCGGTTGCGGCGCTCGACCTCGTTAAACTGTCGCGGCTGGATTTCTTTGCCCCGGATGAGGCCAGATTCCCGGCGCTGCGCCTCGCCCGCGCGGCGATGGACGAAAGCGAGCTGGCGGGCGCGGCCCTGAATGCGGCGAAGGAGGCGGCG
Source organism: uncultured Candidatus Planktophila sp. (assembly GCA_964352385.1). Lineage (GTDB taxonomy): Bacteria > Pseudomonadota > Alphaproteobacteria > Rhodobacterales > Rhodobacteraceae > Pikeienuella. Next base: position 14,332 of record CAYGRU010000068.1, on the reverse strand, counting down.
CTGGAGGCGTTCATTGCCCGCAGGATCGGGTTTCTGGACATGGCACAAGTTGTTGAAACCGTGCTGGAGCGGTTGACACCGGCACCCCCGGCGCGCGATCTGGGGGATGTGTTTGAGATGGATGCCGAAGCCCGGCGTCTGGCTGCCACAGTGATGGAGCGCCGCGCCTGATTTCAAAGGGCCGGTGCCGATAGGAGACTGATGTCCTATATCGCGTCGATACCCTTTGTCGGTTGGGTTCTGCCGTTCCTGCTGGTGCTTGGCGCGGTCGTGTTCATTCACGAATACGGCCATTACATCGTCGGGCGCTGGGTCGGGATCCGGGCCGAGGTGTTTTCCATCGGGTTCGGGCCGGAACTGTTCCACTGGATCGACAAGCGCGGCATGCGCTGGCGCGTCGGATTGCTGCCGCTGGGCGGCTATGTGAAATTCGCCGGTGACATGAATGCCGCATCCGCCGGCGCGGACCCGGAGGCCATCGCCGCGATGAGCGCGGAGGAACGCGCGGGCGCGTTCCATCTTGCCGCTGTCTGGCGCAGGGCGCTGACCGTTCTGGCCGGGCCGGTGGCGAATTTCCTGATGTCGATTGCCGTCTTCACCGTGTTGGCTCTGCTCGCGGGGCGGGAGGTGAACGAGCCGGTCGTCGGGTCGATCCGGGCCGATGCAAATGCCGATCTGGGGCTGATGGCGGGAGACCGGGTGATCGCGGTCGATGGCAAATTCGTCGATACGTTCAGCGCGCTGTTGGCTGAACTTGACCTGACCGACGGGCGGGTCGTGACGGCGCTGGTCAATCGCGGGCAGGGTGAGCAGGAAATCACCATTCGCTATCTGAACCCGGCACGCATTGACCAGGTCATCCCGGGTGGTGCCGCCGCCAGTGCTGGCCTTGCGCGCGGCGACGTCATCACGGCGGTGAACGGCACGCCGACGCCGAATTTTGCCGTGCTCCGCGATCAGGTGCTCGCCTCCGATGGTGCGCCGCTCGACCTGACGGTTCAGCGCGGCGAACAACAGCTTTCGCTGACCATGACCCCGCAAATCGTCGAGATGGAAGCCGAAGGCGGCGGGCTTGAAAAGCGGCCCGTGATCGGGGTTCGCAATGATTCCTTCGGCGGGATCGAACCGAAGGTGGAGCGGGCGAACCCGCTGGACGCCGTGCAATATGGCGTGATGCGGACCTGGAGCATCATCACCGACACGATGAGCTATCTCTACCGCATCATCGCCGGGGATGCCGACAGCAGCGCGCTGGGGGGGCCCATCCAGATCGCCAAGGTTTCCGGGCAGGCGGCGGAGCAGGGGATCGAATCGCTGGTGGTGATGATCGCCCTGATTTCCACCTCCATCGGGTTGATAAACCTGTTCCCGGTTCCGGTGCTGGATGGCGGGCATCTGGTGTTCTATGCACTGGAAGCGCTGCGCGGGCGACCGATCAGCGTGAAGTGGCAGGAATACGGAAATGGGATAGGCTTGACCATGATATTGCTGCTAATGGTGTTCGCGACATATAACGATATCCTGCGGTTCTGATGGACACGCGGATCGTCGATCAGGCCGGAGTATACCGGCGGTCGGCGGGTGATGAGAGGTGACAATGCCAATCCTGAATCCCTTGACGCATCTTGCGCGTATGCTGGCCATCGTCCTGCTCGCGCCCGGCCTGTTTCTGACCCTGTCCGCAACCCGGGTAGAGTCGCAGATCGCACAGCAGCAGGTCGCCGCCGGGCAGGTGGTCACGGAGATCGTCGTCATCGGCAATCAGCGGATCGAACCCGCGACCATCGCATCCTATCTGGCGCTTCAGATCGGTGATCCGATCACCGAGGTCGCGCTGAACCGCTCGGTGCGGCAGTTGTTCGATACCGGTCTGTTCCGTGATGCCGCCGTGGCCCCGGACGGGTCGCGGATTCTGGTTCAGGTGGTGGAAAACCCGTCGATCAACCGGATCGCATTCGAAGGCAACGACCTGATTTCCGATGAACAGATGCTGTCCATCGTCTCGTCCCGCCCGCGCCGCCCGTTTACCCGCGCGCAGGCCGAGGCGGACGCCCAGCTTCTGATCGAGAATTATCGTCGCACGGGCCGCTATGGCGCGGTGGTGGAGCCGGTCATCATCGAATTGCCCGATAATCGTGTCGACCTCGTGTTCGAGATCGTCGAGGGGGCCGTGACCGAGATCAATTCGATCAAGTTCGTCGGCAACGAGGTTTTTTCGGAGCGCACGTTGCGCGGTGTGATCGACACCTCCGAATCCGGTCTGCTCGGGTTCATTCTGTCGTCGGACATCTATGACCCGGACCGGCTTGAATTCGACAAGCAGTTGCTGCGCCGATACTATCTTTCCGAAGGGTATGCCGACTTCGTGGTGCTGTCGGCTGTGGCCGAGCTCGCGCCTGATCGGCAAGGTTTCTTCATCACCTTCACGGTTGAGGAGGGTGAACTTTATTCCTTTGGCGAGCTTGATGTGCAGATCTCCGCGCCGGGGCTGGACCAGGAGGAGTTCCTCGCCCTTCTGCCGGATGTGACGGGAGAGCGATATGACGCATCCCAGATCGAAGTGATCATCGAAGACATCGTGAAACTGGCAGGGGAGAAAGGGTTCGCCTTTGTCGATGTGCGCCCGCTGGCGCAGCGGAACGAGGCAGACCGGATCATCAACGTGACCTTCGAATTGCTCGAAGGGCCGCGCGTCTATGTCGAACGGATCGACATCGAGGGCAATGATCGCACGCTCGACCGGGTGATCCGCCGCCAGTTCGATATCGTCGAGGGAGATGCGTTCAATGCGCGCGAGCTTGAAAAGGCGCGTAACCGCATTCGGGCGCTCGGCTTCTTTGCCAATGTCGACGTGCGCACTGAACGTGGCGACAGCGACGACCGCGCCCGCATTCAGGTCGAGGTGCAAGAACAGGCGACCGGGTCGATCAATTTCGGTCTTGGCTTTTCTTCTGCCTCTGGTCCGACCGGTGAGTTCTCCGTCTCCGAGGCCAACTTCCTTGGTCGCGGCCAGTTTGCCCGCGCCCGTCTTCGGGTGTCCGGCGACAGCCGGGTGGTCGATCTGACATTCCAGGAACCCGCGTTTCTGGATCGCGATCTCGCGCTGGGTCTCAACGTGTTCTATCGCGACGAAGACCTGAACGACGAAAGTTCGTTCGAGACCACGAGCATCGGTTTCATCCCGTCGCTGACCTTCCCTGTTTCAGAAGTCGGTCGTATCCGTGCTTTTTATGAGGTCTCGGATGACGACATCCGCGATTTCGATGGCAACGTCTCGCCCCTGATCCAGCTTGACGAGGGCAGCCAGACGACATCTGCCGTTGGCTTCCGGTATACGCACGATCTTCGGAACAACCCGATCGAGACGACCGCGGGTTATTTCCTGACAGCCGAGCAGACCTTCGCTGGTCTTGGCGGCGGTGCGCAATATTCGCGCACCATCGTCAGCGCGAAGACTTGGGCATCGTTCTTCGGAGATGATGTGATCGCCAGCCTGGAGGTTGAGGGCGGCGCGGCCGTTGCGCTGAATGACGGGCTGAAGGTGAATGACCGGTTCTTCCTTGGCGGCGACAGTTTCCGCGGCTTTGCCTTTGCGGGGATTGGCCCGCGCGACCGTTCGATCGGTGTGAATGGCGAACAGCGGGATGATGCGCTGGGCGGCAATTTCTATGCGGTTGCGCGCGCCGAAGTATCGTTCCCCATCGGCCTGCCTGAGGAATTCGGTGTCTATGGTGGCCTGTTCGCGGATGTTGGCACGCTCTGGCATCTTGATCAGACATCTGCCGTGGACAACGCGCAGGGCAGCAATTCGCGGAACACGCTTATCAGCATCGACGACAGCGCGGCGCTGCGCGCGGCGGTCGGTGCCAGCATCTTCTGGGATTCCGGTTTCGGGCCGCTGCGCCTGAACTTTGCAATCCCGCTGGCAAAGGAAGATGGCGACGATACCGAGTTCTTCCGCCTGACGGTCGGCACCCGGTTCTGATCGGGTGCGGGCCGGGATGTCGGGTCTGGTGCGCGCTGATGTGATCGCCAGACTGTGGCGCATTGCGGGTCTGGCCGTGTTCCTGATGTCATGGGGGCTTGCCGGCCCCGCCCTTTCGCAGGCGGCGGGTTCCGCTGCGCAGGATGCCTCTAAGGCCCAGATCGCGATCATCGTCGTGGATCGCGACCGCGTCCTGCGGGACAGCGTTCCCGCGCAGCGTCTGGCTGCACGCGAACAGGCGGAGCGGATCGAGTTGGGCCGCGAACTGGATCAGCTTCGCGCTGACCTGGAGGCCGAGGAAGCCGAGATTGCCAAGCTGCGCGAGACTGGCACCAAGGAGGATTTCGAGGCACGTGTCCGCCTGTTCGATCAGCGTGTGCGCGAGGCCCGCCAGACCAGTCAGCAGAAGGGCGAGGCGTTGCAGACACGCTTCGCCACGGAGCGCCGGTCGCTTGCCGCTGCGCTCGACCCGGTCCTGTTCGATGTAATGAACGAACATGGTGCCGTTCTGGTGCTCGATGCGCGCAATGTGATCGCGTCGCGATCTGGCGCGAATGTCACCGAGGAAGTGATCGAACGGTTCGATGCCCGCGCCGACAGCATCTTTCCCCCGGACACAGACACTCCCCCTGCGCCGCCACCGGCTGACTGACGCGGTCATATCTTGACCCGTCTGCGTGGGGCAGTAGTTTGGTTGCGCAAGCAATAAAAAGAGTTGGGGCATGACCGAAGACAAGAAACCTGATCTGAAATTCGCCGATGTGGAACGCATCAAGCGGATGATCCCGCATCGCTATCCGTTTTTGCTGATCGACGCCGTTCGCGACATCGCAGTCAATGAAAGCGCCGTTGGGATCAAGAACGTATCCATCAACGAGCCACATTTTCAGGGCCATTTCCCCGACAAGCCGGTCATGCCGGGCGTTCTGATCGTCGAAGCGATGGCGCAGACTGCCGGTGTGCTCGTGGTCGAGACATTGGAGATGATCGACCAGGGTTTGCTCGTCTATTTTATGACGCTGGACAAGACCCGGTTCCGCCGGATCGTTGCGCCGGGTGATGTGCTGGAACTGCATGTGAAGATCCTGCGCGGTCGCGGCAAGATCTGGAAGTTCTGGGGGGAGGCGAAGGTCGGCTCCGACATCGCCGCCGAGGCGGAGTTTTCGGCGATGATCATCACGCCGGACGACCAGAAGCGCCGCTAGGCCGGTCTCGCGAAACCCTGACGGGGTAGCCAGACATCAGCCCAGCGACGCGGGCATCGAACCAGAAAAAAAGGCGCGGGGATTATCCCGCGCCTTCAGTCATTTCAGGCTTGGCGCAATCAGCGCTTTTCAACCTCGGCATAATTGCGGGACACAGCGCCGGTATAAAGCTGACGCGGGCGCCCGATCTTCTGAACCGGGTCCTCGATCATTTCCTTCCACTGGGCGATCCAGCCGACGGTCCGTGCCAGCGCGAAGATCGGCGTGAACATCGAGGTCGGGAAGCCCATCGCATCGAGGATGATGCCGGAATAGAAATCGACATTCGGGTAGAGCTTTTTCGAGACGAAGTATTCGTCCTCGAGCGCGATCCGCTCCAGTTCCTTCGCGACCTGAAGGGTCGGATTGTTTTCGATCCCGAGCAGACCCAGCACCTCGTCGGCGCTTTCCTTCATCACCTTGGCGCGCGGGTCGAAATTCTTGTAGACGCGATGCCCGAAGCCCATCAGGCGGAAGGGGTCGTTCTTGTCCTTCGCGCGGGCAATGTATTCGGGAATGCGGTCAACCGTGCCGATTTCGCGCAGCATCTCAAGGCATGCCTGATTGGCCCCGCCATGCGCCGGGCCCCAGAGGCAGGCAACACCCGCAGCAATGCAGGCGAAAGGATTGGCCTGCGACGACCCGGCAAGGCGCACGGTCGAGGTGGAGGCGTTCTGTTCATGGTCAGCATGGAGCGTGAAGATGCGGTCCATTGCGCGGCTGAGGATCGGATTGACCACATATTCCTCGCACGGCACCGAAAAGCACATGTGCAGGAAATTCGCCGCATAATCGAGGTCATTGCGCGGATACACGAAGGGCTGGCCGACATGGTATTTGTAGGCCCATGCGCAGATCGTCGGCAGTTTGGCGATCAGGCGCAGGGTCGCGACCTCGCGCTGCCACGCATCGTTGATGTCGGTGCTGTCGTGATAGAATGCGGACATTGCCCCGACCACACCGCACACAACGGCCATCGGATGCGCATCGCGGCGGAACCCGCGATAGAAGTTCACCATCTGCTCGTGCAGCATGGTGTGGCGGGTAACGCGGTTTTCGAAATCCTCAAGCTGCACTGCGGTCGGAAGCTCACCGTGGAGCAGGAGGTAGCAGACCTCGAGGTAATGGCTCTTCTCGGCAAGCTGGTCGATCGGATAGCCGCGATACAGCAATTCGCCCTTGTCGCCGTCAATGAAGGTGATGTCCGAAAAACAGGCGGCGGTGGAGGTGAAGCCGGGATCGTAGGTAAAGGCACCGGTCTGTTTATAGAGGGTGCCGACATCGATCACATCGGGGCCGGTCGATCCGGTCAGAACAGGAAATTCATAGGTTTTGCCATCAAGCGTCAGTGTGGCCTTGCGAGCAGATTCAGACATATTTATCCCCCATGTGATCGCGGTTTTCCGCATCAGGATTGAGCGCCGAATTCATGACGCCTGAATGACAGTCAGATCGCCTGATCGGCGATACGCGCCAGACTCTCGTCCTTTCCCAGGGTCACGAGCACATCGAAAACCCCCGGTGACGTCGCCCGTCCGGTGAGGGCGGCGCGCAGTGGCTGCGCGACTTTGCCGAGTTTCAAGGCTTCGTCATCGGCGAAGGAGCGGACTTCAGCCTCCAACGCTTCAGACGACCAATCGGTAGCATTCCGCAATCGCGTGGTCAATCTGGAGAGGAGGTGGCGCGCATCATCTGTGAGCAATGCCACAGTTTTGTCATCGAGTGTCAGGGGTCGCTCTGCATAGATATAGTAAGCGGAATCAATCAGCTCCACCACGGTCTTCGCACGGGCTTTCAAGCCCGGCATCGCCTCCAGCAGGCGCGATCGGTGAAGGTCGGTCAGGTTTGGTGTGCCCACCGCGACCGCAAGATCCGTTGCGGCTGCGAACAGCACGGCATCATCCGCCGCCCGCATGTGCTGGCCATTGAGGTTTTCCAGCTTGGTAAAGTCGAACCGCGCGGCGGACCGGCCGATCTGGGGCAAGTCGAACCATTCGATGGCCTGCGCCGTGGTGAAGAACTCATCATCGCCATGCGCCCAGCCGAGCCGTGAGAGGTAATTGCGCATCGCCTCCGGCAGGTAACCCATGTCGCGGTACGCATGAACGCCGAGCGCACCGTGGCGCTTGGACAGCTTTGCGCCATCCGGCCCGTGGATCAGCGGAATATGCGCAAAGACGGGCACCGGCCAGCCAAGCGCATCGAAGATCGCGGTCTGGCGGGCGGCATTGGTCAGATGGTCGTCGCCGCGGATCACATGGGTGACGCCCATTTCATGATCGTCGACCACCACGGCCAGCATATAGGTCGGTGTGCCGTCGGACCGCAGGAGGATCAGGTCGTCGATCTGATCCGCGCCGAAGGTGACATCGCCCTGCACCTGATCGTGCACGATGATCGCGCCATCGCGGGGGGCCTTCAGGCGCACGGTGAACGGGGCATCCGGCCAATCCGCCGGGCCCTTGTCGCGCCACGGGGATTGGAAGGCGGGCGGGCGGCCTTCGGCCTTGGCGAGATCGCGGGCGGCGGCGATCTCCTCCTGCGTTGCGAAACAGCGATAGGCGGTGCCGGATTCCAGCATGGCATGGGCGGCTGCCTGATGGCGGTCCACCCGGTCGAACTGGCTGACCGCCTCGTCATCCCAATCGAGACCGAGCCAGCGCAACCCTTCGAAGATCGCCGCCGTTGCCTCCGGCGTTGATCGGGCACGGTCCGTATCCTCGATCCGCAGCAGGAACTTGCCGCCACGTCCGCGCGCATAAAGCCAGTTGAACAGCGCTGTGCGTGCGCCACCGATATGCAGGTATCCGGTCGGTGAGGGCGCGAAGCGGGTGACGATCTGGCGGGGCGATGAAGCGTCGGTCATGTCGGCGCATCCCTTCTGCGATTTCAGGGGCGGAAACGGGTGTTCATGGGGGAGCCACCCCATAGCACTCAGCGTGCGAAGGCCTTATGGCTTTTCGAGACAGGCGGAGCAAGACACTGTCGCTGCGAAGGTGGGGAAACGGGGACCGGGGGGCAATGGAGCGGCTGAAGGCACTTCTTCTGGCGGAGCGGATGACGTTCCCGCTCTGGACGCCGGTCATTCTCGGGCTGGGCATCCAGATCTATTTCTGGCTGGGACGCGAGCCTTCGACCTGGCATATGATGTCTGCATCGCTGGTGCCTTTGTTGCTTTGGGTGATCTTCTGGCGATGGCTCCGGCATGTGTTGCTGCTGGGGGCGACATGCCTTCTGCTCGCCTTCGGGTTCTCGCTCGCGGGATTGCGGGCGCATCTGGTCGCCGCTCCGGTCCTGACGGCGCAGATGGATGCGACGGTCGAAGGGGTGATCCGCGAGGTGAGCCGCACCCGGACCGGGCGACCACGGCTCGTGCTCGACGATCTCGTGATCTTCGGCACCGGGCCGGAGGAAACGCCCGCGCGTGCACAGATTGCGCTTTTGCGGGATTCCGATGTCGTCGGGCTGACCCCCGGCGACCGGGTGTCGATCTTCGCCCATCTTGGCCCGCCGGGCGCGCCGGTGGAGCCGGGCGGGTTCGATTATCGGCGGAACGCGTGGTTCGACAGCCTCGGTGCCATCGGCTATGCGCGCGGCGCGCCGGTGAAGATTGGGGGCGGGCGCACGCCGGGGCTGGAGCGGCGGATCAGCCTGTCGCTTGCCCGGTTCCGGGCCGAGATTTCAGAGGGCTTGCGCATCCGCCTGCCGGGCGAGACGGGCGCCATCGCGGCGGCGCTGATCGTCGGCGACCGGGCCGGGATCTCTCCGGCCACGACCGAGGCCTTGCGCGAATCCAACCTCGCGCATCTTCTGGCCATATCGGGCCTGCATATGGGGCTGGTGACGGCACTGGTGTTCGGTGCGGCCCGGCTGGTTCTGGTGGCGGTGCCGCTGACCGGGCGACGATGGCGCACGAAGCGGATCGCGGCGGTCATCGCGCTTGCGGCGGCCTGTGGCTATCTGCTGATCTCCGGCGCATCGGTGGCGACACAGCGGGCCTTCATCATGGCGGCCGTCGCGCTGGTCGCGATCATGCTGAACCGCCCGGCGATCACCCTGCGCGCATTGGCGGTGGCTGCATTGCTGATCCTCGCCTTCAGGCCGGAGAGCCTGATGGAGGTTGGCTTTCAGATGTCCTTCGCGGCGACGGCGGCGATCATCGCGGGGTTCGATTTTGCCCGCGCGCGGGGCTGGACCGCGCGATTTGGCGATGGAAGCTGGCGTTGGCGGCTGCTCGGCTATGTCATCGCGCTGGCGGCCACCAGTATTCTGGCCGGGGCGGCGACCGCGCCGTTTGCGGCGTTTCATTTCAACCGCATCGCGCATTACGGGCTGCCTGCGAACCTCATCGCGGTGCCGCTGATGGGGTTCTGGGTCGCGCCTTCGGCGCTGATCGCTGCGGCGCTGGTGCCGTTCGGGCTGGAGGGGGTCGCGCTTTCCGCGATGGGCAAGGGGATCGAGGCGATCCTGCTGGTCGCGCGCACGGTGGCCGCGCTGCCAGGGGCGACCAGCCCGGTGACGGCGGCGCCGGGTGTTGTCTTGCTGCTGATCACGCTGGGCGGATTGGGGCTGTGCCTTGGGCGTGTAGCGATGCGCAGCCTCGGCGTGGTCGCCTGCGCGGCAGGTCTGCTGATCTGGGGGATCGGATCCGGCAGGCCGCCCTTGCTGGTCGCGCCCGATGCGCGGTTGCTGGGGATGATGACGGATGCTGGCCGCGCAGTCGACCATCCGAAAAGCCAAAGCTATGCGGCGGAAAGCTGGCTGACGGCGGATGGCGACGATGCCGATCAGGCGGCGGCGGCAGCAAGAGGCGGGTTCACGAAGGGCTATGCCGGGTCGGTGGTCACGTTGCCGAATGGCTGGCGCATAATGAATGTGCTGGATCGGGCACCGGCACCGGGGCGGCTGGATGCCTTGTGCATGCCGCAGACGCTGATCCTGGCACCGGGCGCGGTCGGCCCGGTGGACGGGCCTTGCCTCATGTTGGCGGGGCGTGACCTGAGCCAGCGCGGGGCGCTCGCGATCTGGCCCGTGGGGGATGACCTTAGGATCGAAAACGCCGAAGCCGTGGCAGGGGATCGGGCATGGACCCGGAGCGGCAGCCGGACGGCGGGCCGCGACCGGATCGGGGCCACCGGTCAGGATTGATGTGCCGGCGCCCAAGACCGGGCGCGACGGGCGGTCAATAGGTGCGGATCAGCCCGACCATGCGGCCCTGAATCTTCACCCGCCTCGGGTCATGGCGCTGCGGTTCGTAAAACGGGTTGGCGGCGTGCAATTCGACCATGCCGCCCTTGCGGCGCAGGGTTTTCAGCGTCGCCTCCTGATCATCGACCAGCGCGACGACGATATCGCCGTCATTGGCGGTATCCTGCCGCTGGATGACCACTGTATCGCCCTCGAAGATGCCTTTCTCGATCATCGAGTCGCCCTTCACGGTCAGCGCATAATGTTCCGCCCGCCCTGAAAGCATGCCATGCGGGACGGAAATATGATCGACCGTATGCTGGATCGCCTCGATGGGCGTGCCTGCCGCGATCTGGCCTAGCAGCGGCACGGTGCCTGCTGGAAAATCGGGGACGGCGGCAAGCTGAGGCTCCGGCCTCGCGCGGAAATCATGTTCGATGACATTTTCCGAAATCGCGGGGGACGGGTCCATCCCGTCGGGGAACTTGATGATTTCGATGGCGCGGGCGCGGTGCGCGAGGCGGCGGATGAAACCACGTTCCTCCAGCGCCGTTATCAGGCGATGGATGCCGGATTTCGATTTGAGATTCAGCGCCTCCTTCATCTCGTCGAACGAGGGGGGCACGCCATCCTTCTGGACGCGAACCTGAATGAGTTTCAGAAGGTCGAGCTGTTTACGGGTCAGCATGGCAGGCCTTTCTTCGTTCAATGTTCCCTAAGTTCTATTCTTGTTCTTGTTTTGTGTCAACTATGTCTTGCCATGCAGCGGCCAACGCGGGGGTGAATCCAGCCCGAACGGTGTAAACAGGCCGCAGACGAATAAGGGGAACATCATGATTCGATTTGCATTTCTGGCCCTTGGCCTTGTTTGGGCCGCGCCTGCGGTGTCGGATGTCACCCTGACACCTGCCATGCCGCAACCGGATGCGGCGGCGCTGCATCCGGGGCTTTCGGTTGTCTATGCCTATCCGCGCGATGTTCGGTCGCTGGATAATGCCGACCATCACCTCAGCCAATCACCGCGCGCGGGCAAGCCGCTGATCGGGTTCGATTATCCCGATACGAACGAGGGCGATCTGACGATGACATCGCGCCAGCCGTTTTCCTTTGCTGCGCGGATCACCGGGTTCATCGCCTTTGCCGAAGCTGGGGCGCATATACTGGATTTTGAAACGAATGACGGTCTTGCTGTCAGGATCGGCGGGCAGGATGTTTATGAACATGACGGGCGGCATCCCTGTTCCAGCTCCGGCGAGGTGACCGTGCAGGTGCCGGAGCCGGGCTGGTATGCTTTGGAGGCGACCTATTTCCAACGCCAGGGCACGGCCTGCCTTTTGATGAAATGGGCCGCACCGGGGGCGGAGGTCGACTGGACCCCCAACGAAGCCTTCGCCTTCATCCCCGAATAGGCGTCAGAAAAAGATCACCTCGACCGGATCGCCGGTTTTTGCGGCGGGGGCGTCGGGGGGTCTGACCGCCAATCCGTTCGCGGCAGCCAGCACGGACAGCATGGAACTGTCCTGATTGGGGAAGGGAAAGACCAGCGGCCCGTCTGGCGTCGGCTCGATCCGCGCCCGCATGTAATGTTCGCGCGGGCCATTCGCCTCCACCGGCTGGCCGAGGCGGGCCATGACGCGCGGCAAAGCGGTGGTGGGCAGACCTTGCAGCGCATCGACCGCAGGCCGCAGCAACAGATGGCCGAGCACCATCGAAGATACCGGATTGCCGGGCAGGCCGATCATCGGCTTGCCGCGCACCCGACCTGCCATCAGCGGTTTGCCGGGGCGCAACGCGACCTTGTAGAAACTCAGGTCCATTCCTTCATCGCCAAAGACCTGCTGCACGAGGTCGTAATCGCCGACCGAAGCGCCGCCAAGGGTGACGATCAGGTCTGCCCCGGCAGCACGGTCCAGCGCGGCGCGCAGCGCCTCCGCCGTATCCGCCGCAATCGGTTGAATCTCGGCAATGGCCCCCTGGGCGGTCAGCATCGCGGCGAGGCCGTAATTGTTCGAAGATACGATCTGGCTCGGCCCCGGTTGCCCCCCCGGCATGACAAGTTCATCCCCCGTCGCGATCAGGCTGACGATGGGGCGGCGATAAACCTCGAGATAAGGCGCGTTCATCGCGGCGGCGAGCGCGATCTCGGCGGCGGTCAGACGCCTGCCGGGGGGGATGCGGGAATTGGCCTTGAAATCCAGCCCGGCGGGGCGGATGTGGCTGCCTTGGGCCGGGGCCTCGCGCACCGTGATCCGGTCGCCGTCGCGGTCGGCATCCTCCTGAATCAGGATCGTATCCGCCCCGTCGGGCACCGGCGCGCCGGTGAAGATGCGGATCGCTGCGCCTGCGCCAAGGGGCGCAGACGACATGCTGCCTGCCTGCACCTCGCCCGTGACGGTCAGCACCGCGCCCAGCGTCGCATCCGCTGCCCGCACCGCATAGCCATCCATCGCGGAGGCGGCGAAGGGCGGCTGGTCGCGCTGTGCATGGACCGGCATGGCGAGCACGCGGCCCGCTGCCTCCGCCAGTGGCACGCTTTCCGTCCCCAGCGGGGCCATCAGGGCGAGGGTGCGCGACAGCGCCTCGGCGGCGGAGAGCATTCAGTCGGCCCGATAGGTGCCGGATCGCCCACCATCCTTGTGGACGAGGCGGATATCCGTCAGGTGCATCGCCTTGTCGACGGCCTTTACCATGTCATAAACCGTCAGCGCGGCGGCGGCGACGGCGGTCAGCGCCTCCATCTCCACCCCGGTTCGCCCGGTCACCTTCACCGTCGCCTCGATATCGACGCGGCTCTCAGTGGGGTTCGGCGTCAGATCGACGGACACCTTTGACAGCGCCAGCGGATGGCAGAGCGGGATGATGTCGGGGGTCTTCTTCGCCGCCATGATCCCGGCCAGCCGCGCCACCGCCAGCACATCGCCCTTCTTCGCGCGCCCTTCGGTGATGAGCGTCAGCGTCGCCGCTGCCATCGTCACCGATCCGCGCGCCGTGGCGGTACGGGTGGTGATGTCCTTTTCGGACACATCGACCATGTGCGCATCGCCCTTGGCGTCGAAATGCGTCAGGTCGCTCATGCGGCTGCCGCGCGGGGCAGGGGGTCGGCCAGCAGGGCGCGGGTTGCCGCCGCCACATCGTCCTGCCGCATCAGGCTTTCGCCGATCAGGAAGGACCGTGCGCCCGCCTTCGCCAGCCGCGCGAGGTCTGCGGGCGTGAAAAGGCCGCTTTCCCCGACCAGCAGCCGGTCGCGCGGGGCGAGCTTCGCCAGCCGTTCCGTCGTGCCAAGGTCTGTCTCGAATGTCTTGAGGTTGCGGTTGTTGACGCCCAGCAATTCGGATCTGGTCGCTTTAAGCGCCCGCTCCGTCTCCGCCTCGTCATGCACCTCGATCAGTGCGTCCATGCCCAAGGCGAAGGCCGCATCCTCCAGCTCCGCCGCCTGCGCATCGGTGACGGAGGCCATGATGATGAGGATCGCATCGGCCCCAAGCGCGCGCGCCTCGGCCACCTGCCAGATGTCATACATGAAATCCTTGCGGATCACCGGCAGGGCGGTCGCGGCGCGGGCGGCGACGAGGAAATCCTCATGGCCCTGAAAGCTGGGCGCATCGGTCAGGATCGACAGGCAGGAGGCACCGCCTGCCTCGTATGCCTTCGCCAGTGCGGGCGGGTCGAAATCGGCGCGGATCAGGCCCTTTGACGGGCTGGCTTTCTTCACCTCGGCAATCAGGCCATAGCGGCCCGACGCCTCGGCAGCGCGCAGCGCCTTGGCAAAGCCGCGCGGCGCGTCGGCCTCACGGGCCTCAGCCTCAAGCGCGGCAAGGGGTTTCGCGGCCTTGCGGGCGGCGACCTCCTCCAGCTTGTAGGCTTTGATCTTGTCGAGAACATTGGTCATGCGGAGAGGTATAGCGGGGGTTCGGGG
>CAYGRU010000067.1:0-15976 GCA_964352385.1 uncultured Candidatus Planktophila sp. | reverse complement strand
CGGGGCGGCGGTGTCGCGGGAATGACAGCGGGATTTCAACCTTTCCAACGCGGCGCGCGCTTGCCGAAGAACGCATCCACCCCCTCATGCGCCTCCGCATCGTCCCAGGCATCGGCCAGCGCCTCGATCGTCGCTTCCAGCGTCGCCGCGTCGAGTTTCGGCCCCAGCATCCGCGCGAGGCGTTTGGACCGCGCGACGGCCCCCGGCGCGGCGGAAAGATAGGGTTTCACCTCCGCCTCCACCGCCGCATCGAGATCGGTGATGGGAACCGCCTTCGCCGCGAGGCCGAGGCTGACCGCCTCCGCCGCGCCGAACAGCCGCGCCGACATGAACACCCGGCGGGCCATCCCCTCGCCCATCCGCGCAAGAACATAAGGCGAAATCGTCGCCGGGATCAGGCCGAGGCGGGTTTCGGTAAAGCCGAATTTCGCATGATCGGCGGCAATCGCCACATCGCAGACCGCCATCATGCCCATGCCACCGCCATAGGCCTGCCCGTTCACCCGCCCGATCAGCGGCTGCGGCAGCGTGTTCAGCGCACCGAGCATATCGGCGAGCTTGCGCGCCTCCGCGATCCTTGTGGCGCGATCAGCCGCAAACTGTTCCCGCATCCAGCCAAGATCGCCGCCCGCGCAAAAACTCTCCCCCGCACCGGTCAGGATGACGACGCGGATCGCACTGTCAGTGGCGATCTGCCGCGCCGCCTGATGCAGGTCAGCAATCATCGCCGCCGACATGGAATTGTGCTTGTCAGGGCGGGAAAGCGTTAGGGTCGCAACGCCGCGTGGATCGGTGGCAAGGGTGATGGTTTCGGGCATGGTGCTGTCTTTCGGTCGGTTGGGACTTGGTCCCTGTTGATTGATGCTGTTGTTGCCGCGCGGCCTTGTCATCCCTGCCGGGGCGCTTTCATCGCTGCAACCGCGCTTGTCATCATGAATCCAGCGAGGTGCCCCCGACCCTATCCCCGCAATCCCTTCGCGAACCCTGCCGCCGCGTCCAGCTTCGCGGCATCCAGCCCGGTCTCGAACCCTTTCACCGCCATCAGCGCCGCGACCGCTTCCGTCGCCACATTGCCCTTTGCGCCCGGGGCGTAGGGGCAGCCGCCAAGGCCACCTACCGCTGCATCGAACACGCGCAGGCCCTTTTCGAGGCTGACATCAATATTGGCCACCGCCCGCCCCTTGGTGTCGTGGTAATGCCCCGCCAGACGATCCGCCCCCGCCACGCCGAGCACCGCGTCCAGCATCGCCGCGATGCTTTCGGGCGTGCCGTGCCCGATGGTGTCGCCGAGCGATACCTCATAGCAGCCCAGCGCCAGCATCGCCGCAACCGCCTGCGCCACGTCACCGGGCGCTGTCGGGCCGTCGAACGGGCAATCGGTGACGCAACTGACATAACCGCGCATCGGGATGCCGTCTGCCGCCGCCGCTTCGGCCACCGGGCGGAACATCGCCAGCGCGTCCTCGCGGCTCTTGTTCAGGTTGGAGCGGGAGAAGCCTTCGGAAGCCGACCCGAAGATCGCCACCTCATCCACCCCCGCCGCCTTCGCGCCCTCATAGCCCTCCAGATTCGGCGTCAGCGCGGTATAGCGCACACCGGCGCGACGGGTGATCCCGGCCAGCACATCCGCCCCGTCGGCCATCTGCGGCACCCATTTCGGCGAGACGAAGCTGGCGACCTCGATCCTCGAACACCCCGCATCGGTCAGCATGTCCACCAGCCGCACCTTGTCGGCGGTGGCGATCATCCGTTGTTCATTCTGCAACCCGTCGCGCGGGCCCATCTCGAAGATCGTGACGCGCTCAGGCACCTTCCGGCTCCAGCTTTACCAGGATCGTGCCTTCCTGCACCTGATCGCCTGCTGCCGCGCCGACCGAGGCGATAACCCCGGCGCGCGGTGCCTTCAGCGTGTGTTCCATCTTCATCGCCTCCAGCACACAGAGCGGTGCGCCCTGTTCCACCTGTTGCCCTGCGACGGCGGTCATGGATTTGACGAGGCCCGGCATCGGCGACAGCACCATGTCGCCCCCGGCCCCGGCATCGCCGCCAACCGCAAGCGGGTCCGGCACCCCGAATTCATGGGCAACTCCATCCATGAACACCGTGATCCGGTCGCCGTGCCGCACGGCACGCGCGGTCAGATCGCGCCCGTCATGATTGACCGCCAGCACTTCGCCAACGCGGCGCGCTGTCAGGTGCGTGGCGCGTTCATCCACTGTGACAGTAAAATCGTCGCCTGTGATCCCGATCACCGCGCGCATTGGTGCGCCACCGCTGGTCAGCGCAACGAACGCCTTCGCCTCATCCCAGAGCCGCCAGCCGCCGCCCTGCCATCCGTGACCGGGCAATCCCGCCGCCGTAATCGCAGCGATGGCGCAGGCAAGCGGCGGGGCGGCGGCACCCGCTGTCAGCGCCGCCTGATCCCGCTCGATCAGGCCGGTATCGACCTCCCCCCGCCCGAACCCCTCATGGGCCGCGAGGCGGGCGAGGAAGGCAACATTAGTGACCGATCCGGCAACCTCGGTGTTGCGCAGGGCCGCACCGAGACGCGACAGCGCCTCCGCCCGGTCCGCGCCGCGTGTGATGATCTTGGCGATCATCGGGTCATAGAAGGGCGTGATTTCGTCACCGGGCCGCACGCCGGTTTCGATGCGCGCGCCTTCCGGGAATTTCAGATGGTCGAGGCGACCCGTCGCGGGCAGAAACCCCTTTGTCGCGTCCTCGGCATAAAGCCGCGCCTCGAAGGCCCAGCCATTGATGGTCAGTTCATCCTGCCGTTTCGGAATGACCTCGCCTGCTGCGACGCGAAGCTGCCATTCGACCAGATCGACGCCGGTGATTTCCTCCGTCACCGGATGCTCGACCTGCAAACGGGTGTTCATTTCCATGAACCAGAACCCGTCAGGGCGCAGGCCGCCCGCCCCGTCGACGATGAATTCGATGGTGCCGGCGCCGGAATATCCGATGGCCTTGGCCGCCGTCACCGCCGCATCACCCATCGCCTTGCGCACCTCGGCGGTCATGCCGGGGGCGGGGGCCTCCTCGATCACCTTCTGGTGGCGGCGCTGGAGCGAGCAATCCCGCTCGAACAGATGCACCGCGTTGCCGTGATTGTCGCCAAAAACCTGAATTTCGATATGGCGGGGAGAGAGGATGTATTTCTCGATCAGCACCGCGCCATCGCCGAAACTCGCCTTCCCTTCCGACGACGCGGAGGCGAGCGCGGCCTTGAAATCCGCCGGATCATCGACCCGCCGCATCCCCTTGCCGCCACCGCCCGCGCGCGCCTTGATGAGGACGGGATAGCCGATCTTGTCGGCCTCGCCGCTGAGGAAATCGGCGTCCTGTTCGGCCCCGTGATAGCCGGGCACGACGGGCACGCCCGCCTCCACCATCAGCCGTTTCGCCGCATCCTTCAGGCCCATCGCGCGGATGGCGGCGGCGGAGGGGCCGATGAAGGTCAGGCCCGCAGCCTCAACCGCGTCCACGAAATCGGGATTTTCCGACAGGAAGCCGAAACCGGGATGGATCGCCTCTGCGCCCGTCGCCTTGGCAGCGGCAATGATGGTATCGGCCTTGAGGTAGGATTGAGAGACCGGCGCGGGGCCGATCCGCACGGCTTCGTCTGCCTCTGCCACGTGCATCGCGCGCGCATCGGCGTCGGAATAGACGGCCACCGTGGCGACACCCATGCGGCGGGCAGTGCGGATCACGCGGCAGGCGATTTCGCCGCGATTGGCGATGAGGATTTTAGTGAACATGAAACTTGCCGCCTGTGAGCCGAAGAGAGGTCAGCGCCCGACCTGAGGGCGTGAAGCGCCCTCCGGGGGAGGTCGGGCGCTGACCGGGCCGCTGGCCCGGTCGGGAATAGTCGCAGAGCTGTTTTGTCATCACATCCGAAACACGCCAAAGCGCGCCTCCGGTATCTCTGCATTCAGCGCCGCTTCCAACGACAGTGCCAGCACTTGCCGCGTCTTGCGGGGATCAACGATCCCGTCATCCCAGAGGCGTGCCGACGCATAAAGCGGATGCGACTGCGCGCCGAACTGGGCGAGGATCGGGTCCTTGATCGCGGCTTCCTCTGCATCGGTCAGCACCTCTCCCCGCGCCTCCCGCGCGTCGCGCTGGACCGTTGCCAGAACCCCGGCGGCCTGTTCACCGCCCATCACCGAAATGCGCGATGACGGCCATGTCCAGAGGAACCGGGGCGAATAGGCCCGCCCGCACATGCCGTAATTGCCCGCGCCGAAACTGCCGCCGACGATCATCGTCACCTTCGGCACATTCGCCGTAGCGACAGCAGTGACCAGTTTGGCACCATGCCGCGCGATCCCCTCCGCCTCGTATTTCCGCCCGACCATGAAGCCGGTGATGTTCTGGAGGAAGACCAGCGGAATTTTCCGCTGGCAGCACAATTCGATGAAATGCGCGCCCTTGGCCGCGCTTTCGGAATAGAGGATGCCGTTATTGGCGATGATCCCGACCGGGATGCCCTCGATATGGGCAAAGCCGGTGACCAAAGTCGGGCCGAACCGGGCCTTGAATTCATCGAATTCCGATCCGTCCGTCACCCGCGCGATCACCTCGCGAATGTCATAGGGTGTTTTCAGGTCGGCGGGCACAACGCCGAGCATGGTTTCGGCATCATAGGCGGGCGGGACCGGCGCGCGGCGTTCGATCTGGTCAGGCTTCTTGCGGTTCAGCCCGGCAACGATCCGCCGCGCGAGCGACAGCGCGTGGTGGTCATCCTCTGCCAGATGATCGGCGACACCGGACAGGCGCGTGTGGGTATCGCCGCCGCCCAGCGTTTCGGCATCGACCACTTCGCCTGTCGCCATCTTCACCAGCGGCGGGCCGCCGAGGAAGATGGTGCCCTGATTTTTCACGATGATCGTCTCGTCCGACATGGCGGGCACATATGCACCGCCAGCGGTGCAGGACCCCATGACGACCGCGATCTGCGGAATGCCCATCGCCGACATGTTCGCCTGATTGTAAAAGATGCGCCCAAAATGGTCGCGGTCGGGGAACACTTCATCCTGCTGCGGCAGGTTCGCGCCGCCGCTGTCCACCAGATAGACGCAGGGCAGATGGTTCTGCATCGCGATTTCCTGCGCGCGCAGATGCTTTTTGACCGTCATCGGGTAATAGGTGCCGCCTTTGACGGTGGCGTCGTTGCAGACCACCATCACCTCGCGCCCCGACACAAGGCCGACGCCTGCGATCACGCCCGCGCCGGGGGCCGCGCCTTCATACATGTCATGGGCCGCCGTCGCGCCGACTTCCAGAAAGGGCGTGCCGGGATCGAGCAGGGCCGCAACCCGGTCGCGGGGCAGCAGCTTGCCGCGCGCCACATGGCGGTCGCGGGCGCGTGTGCCGCCGCCCAGCGCAGCCGCCTCGGCAGCGGCACGGGCTACGCCGATCGCTTCCAGATGGGCATCGCGGTTGGCGATGAAGTCCGGGTCGCGCGGCGTGGCGGTGGAGACGAGTTTCACGGGATCAATACTCCAGATATTCGATATAGGCGCGCAATTCCAACGCCCGGCGCGCCGTGTGTTGCATCACGCAATCCGCAGACCAGGGCTGGGACAGGGTGCCGCGCACGAAGACATGCGGAAATTCGCAATCCGCCGCCCGAAAGGCGAGCCACGCCCGCTGTGCGGCGTGCAGAACGCCGGTCTGTTCATCATCGAGCCGGGCACGCAGCGCGGCGATTTCCCGCTCCAGCACCACCTCCCACGCGGCGGTTTCGGTGGTGATGCAGGCGACCATGCCATTGGTCGTCTCGCTGCCCTCGGCCCGGCTGCACGGCTCCACATGGATGCCCATGCAAAGGTCGGCATGGTCAGCGGGCGAGTTGATGCGCCCGATGCAGCCGTCGATCTTGGCGATCAGTTCCTCCTGCTCGCCGCCGAAGGCCGCGAAGGGGATCAGCAAGCAAATGAGGGCGACGCGGATCATTCGAGAGCCTCCAGATTGATCAGAAGCGCATAGACGTCGCCTTCTGCGACCAGCTCGCAGAAGGCCAGATTGACCGCCCGCTGCCCGATGGCGACGCCCGCATCTGCGTCACTGCTGGCAAGGATCGCGCAGGCGCTTTCGCCGGAGGCGCGGGTTTCGGCCAGCGTGGATTCGATTTCCTGCACCGGCTCGCCTGTCCTTGCCGAAATCATTTCGGTCGAAACCGCGATATGCCCCCTCAGGTGATCGCGCACCGCGTTTATGCAATCAACGGCAGCCTTCGCCGTCGCTTCCCCCCCACAGGACGTGACAAGAGCACTTGAGCAGTGATGGTAGGACGTCGAGATACCCTCATCTTTCGTCTCGGCCACGCAGGTGCGGAACTCGGCGTCATTAACCTCGCCATCAGCGAACACAGGCTGCGCCAGTGCAAGCATCAGCAGAATTGCGAGATGCTTTATCATGCCGTCACCTTCATCAACTCGCGCCCGCACAACATGCGCCGGATCTCGCTCGTCCCCGCGCCGATCTCCATCAGTTTTGCATCGCGCATCAGCCGCGACACCGGGCTGTCGTTCAGGAAACCGGCACCGCCCATCGCCTGCACGGCCTGCACCGCCTGAAACATCGCCTGTTCCGAGGCGTAGAGCACACAGGCCGCCGCATCCTGCCGCGTCACCTGCCCCCGATCACAGGCCGCCGCGACGGCATAGACATAGGCCCGGGCGGAGTTCATCGCGGTGTACATGTCAGCGATCTTGCCCTGCATGAGCTGGAAATTGCCAATGCTTTCGCCGAACTGCTTGCGTTCGTGCATATAGGGCATGATGTGGTCGAGGCAGGCATGCATGATCCCGACGCCGATGCCTGACAGCACGACCCGTTCATAGTCGAGCCCTGACATCAGGACATTCACGCCCTTGCCTTCCTCGCCCAGAATATTCTCGTAAGGCACTTCGCAGTCTTCGAAGATCAATTCGGCGGTGTTCGACCCGCGCATCCCCATCTTGTCGAAATGCGGCGAGGTGGAAAATCCCGCCATCTCCTTTTCGATCAGGAAGGCCGTCATGCCGCGCGGGCCTGCTGCCGGGTCGGTCTTTGCATATACAACCAACGTATCCGCATCCGGCCCGTTGGTGATCCAGTACTTGGTGCCGTTCAGCACGAACCGGTCATTGCGCTTTTCGGCGCGCAGTTTCATCGACACCACGTCGGACCCGGCCCCGGATTCGGACATGGCAAGCGCACCGACATGTTCACCGGAAATCAGCCGTGGCAGATATTTCGCCTTCTGCTCCGGCGTGCCGTTCAGGCTGATCTGGTTGACGCAAAGGTTGGAATGCGCCCCGTAAGACAGGCCGACAGAGGCGGAGGCGCGGCTGATTTCCTCAACCGCGACCGTATGCGCGAGATAGCCGAGACCGACCCCGCCATATTCCTCCGCCACCGTCACACCGAGAAGGCCGAGATCGCCCATCTCCTTCCACAATTCCATTGGAAAGGCGTTGGATTTGTCGATTGCGGCGGCCATCGGCGCCACCCGGTCCTGCGCCCAGCGATGGGTCAACTCGCGCAGCGATTCGACGTCGTCGCCCAGTGCGAAATTCATGGATGCGTTGAACATGTCTATCCTCCTGCGGCACGCAGAGGCTGAACCGCCCGCGCGACCATGTCTACATAAAGCTCTTCGATATTGGCTGCGCTCAGCCGCCCGCCCTTGCGATACCAGCCCGTCACGCCGGTCAGCATACCGATCAGCGCCATCGCGGTGATCTTCGGCTCTGGCGCATGAAACACCCCCAAAGCCGCGCCGCGTTCCAGGATGGCGGCAAAGCGGCTTTCATAAGTTCCGCGCAGCTTCTCGATGCGATGGAAATTCGGCTGTTCCAGACTGCGCAATTCCATGTAGGACACGAATACCTCGTCGGCCTTGCTGCGGTGAAAGCGGATATGAAACCGGGTGAACGCCTCCAGCGCCAGCACCGGATCGGCATCGCTGCACGCGGCGGGTTCGGCATCCCATGCGGCCAGAAGATCGGTCATGTGCCCGATCATCAATTCGTTCAACAGATCCTGTTTGGTCGCGAAATGATTGTAGAGCGCACCAGCCCCGACCCCGACCTCGCCCGCGATTTCCCGCATCGAAACGGCGGCGTATCCGTGGCGGGCGAAAAGGCGCAACGCGGCGCTGCGCGCGCGGGCTGCTGTCGTCTCGCCTTTGGTGCCGACCATCCGTTTCCTCCGACCTTACGCTGCTGATAAATGAACGTTCATTCATTTTCAACAGATTCGCCGATCAAGCCAGTCTCTTCTGCAGCGCGCTTCGTCTTCGGCGGCTGATATGTCACTGCAGATGGTTGTTGGAAGACACCTGTCTTGATACTGTCTGCCCTCGTAAAGTGGATCACCAAGGCAACGATGACCCTTCTGTCCCCCCCTCGTATCGCATGCGCCGACTGTCAGATCAGGCACCGCGCCGTCTGCTCACGCTGCGACACGGATGAACTTGCCGAACTGGAACGGATCAAAACCTACCAGACCTTCCCGGCAGGTGCGCCGATCCTGTGGCGGGGCGATACGCTGACCCATTTCGCCTCTGTCGTTCATGGTGTCGCGACGCTCGGCAAGACATTGGAGGATGGCCGCACGCAGGTTGTGGGGTTGTTGCTGGCATCGGATTTCATCGGCAGGCCGGGGCGAACGGAAATCACCTTCGATGTGACCGCCGTTACCGAGGTGACCCTCTGCTGCTTTGAACGCAGGGCCTTCGAAAAGCTGATCGTATCCACGCCCCATATCGCCGAGCGTTTGATGGAGATCACGCTGGACGAACTGGATGCGGCGCGCGACTGGATGCTGTTGCTGGGCCGCAAGACCGCCCGCGAAAAGATCGCGACCTTCATCGAGATGCTGGTGCGCCGACAGGCATTGCCGGGCGAGAAAAGCGAGGCGGGCCCGTTGTCGCTGCCGCTGACGCGGGACGAGATCGCCAATTATCTCGGCCTGACGCTGGAGACGGTCAGCCGCCAGATCACCGCCTTGAAGGGCGAAGGCGTGCTGCGATTCTCCGACCGTCGCCGGTTCGAAATTACCGACCTTGACGCGCTGCATATGGCGACCGGCGACGACGCGTGGGTCGCCTGACAGGCTGATAGCCGCCCCTTCCATCGGATCACGAATCCAAACTTGACCCAGATCAAGGTCAAGCTGCGTCCGATTCCCTATCCCAGTCCTGCGAACAGGTGCGACCGCCGCTGCGGGACGCGAACAATGCCGAGGGACACATGGATTACATCAAACTGACCGTTCTGGCGGTGATCGCCGTTCTGGCGGCGCTCGCCTCCAGCATGGCGCATGACATCGCCTATCAGGTGCACGCGCTTATCATCATGGCGATTTCGATCGTCATGTTCATTTGGGTACTGCGATCGACCGGAGAGGCACGGGCGCCCGACATGGGTGACAGCGGATATGACGACGGCGTCATCCGTGCCGGGGTGATCGCGACCGCCTTCTGGGGCGTGACAGGGTTTCTGGTCGGCACCTTCATTGCGCTTCAGCTTGCCTTTCCGGCGCTGAACTTCGATTGGGGTCAGCCCTACACGAATTTCGGCCGGCTGCGGCCGCTGCATACCTCTGCGGTGATCTTCGCCTTCGGTGGCAACGCGTTGATCGCGACCTCGTTCTATGTCGTTCAACGCACCAGCGCGGCCCGGCTCTTTGGTGGCTCACTCGCATGGTTCGTATTCTGGGGCTATCAGCTTTTCATCGTTCTGGCAGCGACCGGATATCTGCTGGGAGCGACCCAATCCAAGGAATATGCTGAACCGGAATGGTATGTGGATATCTGGCTGACGTTGGTCTGGGTCAGCTATCTGGCGGTTTTCCTCGGCACCATCTTCAAACGGAAAGAGCGGCACATATACGTCGCCAACTGGTTCTACCTCAGCTTCATCGTCACCGTTGCGATGCTGCATATCGTCAACAACCTCAGCATTCCGGTCAGCCTCTACGGCTCCAAATCGGTGCAGGTCTTCGCCGGTGTGCAGGATGCGATGACGCAGTGGTGGTATGGTCACAACGCTGTCGGGTTCTTCCTGACCGCAGGCTTCCTCGGCATGATGTACTATTTCGTGCCGAAACAGGCGGAACGCCCGATCTTCAGCTACAAACTGTCGATCATCCACTTCTGGGCGCTGATCTTCCTGTATATCTGGGCGGGGCCGCATCACCTGCACTATACCGCCCTGCCCGACTGGGCGGCGACGCTGGGCATGGTGTTTTCCATCATCCTCTGGATGCCGTCATGGGGCGGGATGATCAACGGCCTGATGACGCTTCAGGGGGCGTGGGACAAACTGCGCACCGATCCGATCATGCGGATGTTCGTGCTCAGCCTCGCGTTCTATGGCATGTCCACATTCGAGGGGCCGATGATGTCGATCCGTGCGGTCAACAGCCTCAGCCATTACACCGACTGGACCATCGGGCACGTGCATTCCGGGGCGCTCGGCTGGAACGGCATGATCACCTTCGGCGCGCTCTACTTCCTCGTGCCGCGCCTCTGGGGCCGGGCGAGCATGCATTCGATGGCGGCGATCAACTGGCACTTCTGGCTCGCGACCATCGGCATCGTTCTCTACGCCTCGTCGATGTGGGTGACCGGCATCATGGAAGGCCTGATGTGGCGGGAGGTCGATGACCAGGGTTTCCTCGTCAACGCCTTCGCCGACACTGTGGCCGCAAAGTTCCCGATGTATGTGGTCCGCGCAACCGGTGGTCTGCTCTATCTCGGCGGCGCGCTTTTGATGTGCTGGAATATCTGGAAGACGATCAGCGCGGGCAAACCTGCCAACGCCCCGCTTCCCTACGCAACACCTGCTGAATAGGGGGCCGCATCATGGCACTTCTGGATAAACACGCCATTCTCGAAAAAAGCCCGACGCTGTTGCTGGTGGCATCTCTTTTTGTCGTCACCATCGGCGGCATCGTCGAAATCGCCCCGCTGTTCTGGCTGGAAAACACGATCGAGGAGGTGGAGGGGGTGCGCCCCTATTCACCGCTGGAGCTGACCGGGCGGGACATCTATGTGCGCGAGGGCTGCTATAACTGCCACAGCCAGATGATCCGCCCGATGCGCGACGAGGTGGAGCGGTACGGGCATTACAGCCTCGCCGCCGAAAGCATGTATGACCATCCGTTCCAGTGGGGGTCGAAACGGACCGGCCCCGATCTGGCGCGGGTCGGGGGGCGGTATTCCGATGCCTGGCATGTCGATCACATGACGGACCCGCAATCGGTGGTGCCGGAATCGATCATGCCGAAATACGCCTTCCTGTCGCAGACCCCGATCAAGCCGGACCATATCGAGGCTTTGCTGGAAACCCACCGCATGGTCGGCGTGCCCTATTCCGACGATCAGATCGAAGCGGCGGCAGCGGATTTCCGCGCGCAAGCCGATCCTGACAGCGACTATGACGCGATGCTGGAGCGGTATCCCGGTGCAGCCGTCGCGAATTTCGACGGACAGCCGGCCCTGACCGAGATGGATGCCCTGATCGCCTATCTTCAGGTGCTGGGCACGATGGTCGATTTCTCCACCTTCACCCCTGATGCCAGCCGATAGGAGGCACGAATGCAAACCTATTCCTTTCTGCGCGAACTTGCCGACAGTTGGGTTCTTCTGGCCATGTTCAGCTTTTTCATCGGCGCGATCCTCTGGGCGTTTCGTCCTGGCAGCACCGCGCATTACGCCAGCGTCAGCGCGATCCCGCTGCGCGATGAAGCCGCCCCGAAACCCGATGAACCTTGCGGCGGCGACTGCACGCGCTGCGCCTGTTCTACCGGGGTCGATTTCCTGAAAGGAACCGGCAATGTCTGACAAGAAAACCGATGACGTTTCCGGGGTCGAGACGACCGGCCACACATGGGACGGAATCGAGGAATTGAACAATCCGCTGCCGCGTTGGTGGCTCTGGACCTTCTATGCCACCATCGTCTGGGGCATTGCGTATACCATCGCCTATCCGGCATGGCCGCTCGTGTCGGGGGCGACGACAGGGGTGCTGAACTGGTCGACCCGTGCCGACGTTGCCGCCGACATCATCGAGCATGAACAACGCAACGCGCCGCTGGTCACCGCCTTGCTCGACATCGACATGAACGACCTGATTGCGGACGCAGACCTCAACCGCTACGCCATCGCGCGGGGCAGTGCTGTGTTCCGGGCACAATGTTCGCAATGTCACGGTTCGGGGGCGGCAGGGGCAAAGGGGTATCCCAATCTGCTCGACGATGACTGGCTCTGGGGCGGCACGATGGAGGCGATCGTCACAACCGTCCGCCATGGCGTGCGCAACACGACGGACGAAGATGCGCGCTATTCCGAAATGCCCGCCTTCGCCGACCTTCTGGACAATGCTGAGATTGCGGCGGTGGTCGAACATGTCGTTGCGCTGTCTGATCCGAACCATGATGCGGCGCTCGCCGCCGAAGGGGCGACAGTGTTCGCCGACAACTGCGCCGCCTGTCATGGCGAAGACGCGCGCGGCGATCAGAATATCGGCGCACCGAACCTTGCGGATGCGATCTGGCTCTATGGCAGCGACAGACAGAGCCTGACCACGACTGTCACCAACGCCCGATTCGGCGTCATGCCAGCCTGGGGCCAACGCCTCAGCGAGGCGGATGTCCGCGCGGTTTCTGCCTATGTTCACGCCCTCGGCGGCGGTGAATGACGGCGGAAAGGCCGCGCTGATACCATCGGCGCGGATCCCACCTCCCGAGGTCGCCCTGTTCGCAAAACACGCCACCTCGGGAGGTTCTTGATTCAGATCAAGGCGCCGGGTCACGGCCCCGCATATGCGGGTGATGCGAACAGGAAGAAGACCCATGACCCTACAAACACCGCCCTCGCTTTACGCGCCGCGTGAACCGATATTTCCACGCCGCGTGTCCGGCCATTTCCGCCGCCTGAAATGGTGGATCATGGCGGCCACGCTCGGCATCTATTACCTCACGCCGTGGATCCGCTGGGACCGGGGCAGCAGCCTGCCGGATCAGGCGGTGCTGGTCGATCTGGCGAACCGGCGGTTCTATTTCTTCTGGATCGAAATCTGGCCGCACGAATTCTACTTCGTCGCCGGATTGCTGGTCATGGCCGGGCTTGGCCTTTTCCTTTTCACCTCGGCACTGGGCCGGGTCTGGTGTGGATACACCTGCCCGCAGACTGTCTGGACGGACCTGTTCATCCTGGTCGAGCGGTGGATCGAAGGCGACCGGAACGCGCGGGTGCGCCTTCATCATGCCGCGTGGGATGCACGCAAGCTGCGGTTGCGGCTGGTGAAATGGCTGGTCTGGCTGGTGATCGCGATGGCGACCGGCGGGGCCTGGGTGTTCTATTTCACTGATGCGCCGACGCTGGCGCGCGATCTGGTGATGCTGACCGCGCATCCGGCGGCCTTTGTCACAATCGCGGTGCTGACGGCGACGACCTTTGTTTTCGGCGGGTTCATGCGCGAACAGGTCTGCATCTACATGTGCCCATGGCCCCGTATCCAGGCCGCGATGATGGACCCGGAGACGCTGACCGTCGCCTATCGTGACTGGCGCGGGGAGCCGCGCGGCAAGCACCGCAAATCCGCCGAGGCAGAGGGGCTGGGCGACTGCATCGACTGCATGGCCTGCG
Organism: uncultured Candidatus Planktophila sp.; assembly: GCA_964352385.1. GTDB lineage: Bacteria > Pseudomonadota > Alphaproteobacteria > Rhodobacterales > Rhodobacteraceae > Pikeienuella. The sequence goes on along the minus strand of CAYGRU010000067.1, from coordinate 2,328 downwards.
TCAATGTCTGCCCGATGGGAATCGACATTCGTGACGGGCAGCAGATGGAATGTATCGCCTGCGCGCTTTGCATTGATGCCTGCGATGACGTGATGGTCAAGACCGGCAGGCCGCGCGGCCTGATCGATTACCTCGCGCTGTCGGATGAACCGGCGGAGCGGGCCGGGGCAAAGCCGCGCCCGATCTGGCGGCACGTGTTCCGAACGCGCACAGTTCTTTATACCGCGCTCTGGTTGCTGTGCGGCATCGCGCTGGTCTATGCCCTCTTCATTCGCAGCGATGTCGATCTGACGGTATCGCCGGTGCGCAACCCCACCTTCGTCGTGCAATCCGATGGCGCGGTCCGCAACATCTATGACGTCCGGTTGCGCAACAAATTGGGCGAGGATCGCACCTTCACGCTCAGCGTCAGCAGTGCCGCGCCCTTGAGCGTGACGCTGGAAGGGATCGAGGGCGCGGCCCGTGTGGTCGTTCCGGCCGACAGCTCCTTCCTCCAGCGTGTCTACGTGACCGCTGATCCGGGGACCGAAGCCGCCGCTGCGGCCGCGACCGAATTGCGGATCTGGGCGGAGGATGCAACCGGGGCGGGCCGCGCCTACCGCGAGACGACTTTCAACGGGAGGGGCGCAAGATGAGCCGTGAAATTTCAGGACGTCACGTGTTGGGCGGTTTCACGCTCGCGTTCGGTGTCATCATCGCCGTGAACCTGACGCTCGCCTATCAGGCCGTCAGGACATTTCCGGGGCTGGAGGTCGCGAACTCCTATGTCGCCAGCCAGAGCTTTGATCGTGACCGCACCGCGCAGGAAGGGCTGAACTGGGATGTCCGCGCCAGCCTCAAGGGCAACCTGCTGCGGCTCAGCATAGAGCATGAGGGACGCCCGGTCTTTCCAACGATCGAATCCGCGATCTTCGGCCGCGCCACCAGCGTGATCGCCGATCAGGAACCCGCGTTCCGCATCGAAGGCGACGCCTTGATCGCCGACGTAACTGCCGCGCCGGGCAACTGGAACCTGCGCCTGAAGGCGCGCGCCGAGACCGGCGAATTGTTCCAGCAACGCATCGTGGTGCAGGTGATGGAATGACAGCCCTCTCCGCCTGCCCGGCCTGCGCTGCCGCGCCAATGCCACGCACCGTGGCACTGTCCCCCGCCCGCCCGGACATGATCCTGTCAGTGCCCGACATTCACTGCGCCGCCTGCATCGGCAAGGTGGAGCGGGGCCTTTCCGCCCTGCCCGGTGTCATTTCGGCGCGGGTGAACCTGTCGATCCGGCAGGTCGCCATCACCGCGCCGACGCTGACACAGGAAGCAGCGGTCGATGCCCTGTCCCGCATCGGCTTCGCTGCCTATCCGCTCGACCTTGGCACACTTGCGCAGGCGCATGACGATGCCGGTCGGGCATTGCTGACCCGGCTCGCGGTTGCGGGCTTTGCCATGATGAATGTCATGCTTCTGTCGGTCGCGGTCTGGTCGGGCGCTGTCGATGCGACGCGCGATCTCTTCCACCTGATCTCCGCCGCCATCGCGCTTCCGGCGGTGGCCTTTTCGGCGCAACCGTTCTTCATCAGCGCGCTGCGGGCCTTGCGGGTGAGGACGCTCAACATGGATGTGCCGATCTCGCTCGCCATACTGCTGGCCGCAGGCATGTCGCTGTTCGAGACGCTGAACGGCGGGGCGCATGCCTATTTCGACGCCGCGCTGTCGCTGACCTTTTTCCTGCTGATCGGCCGATATCTCGACCACCGGAGCCGGGCTGCCACACGATCCGCCGCAGCCGAACTGGCGGCGCTGGAGGTGCAGACCGCCACCCGGATGGTTGGCGGCAAGGCGTTGCAGGTGCCGGTCAGCGCGCTGGCCATAGGCGATGCGGTCCTGATCCGCAGCGGGATGCGGGTGCCGGTCGATGGCCGATTGATGGATGCAGCGGCCAGCACCGACCGATCGCTGTTGACCGGCGAAAGCGCCCCGGTGCAAATCCGGCGCGATGCGATGGTGTTGGCGGGGGAGGTCAATCTTGGCGCCCCATTCACCCTGATCGCCGCTGCCGTCGGCGCGGACACGACCCTGCGCCGGGTTGCAGCGCTGGTGGCCACGGCAGAAAGCGGGCGCAACCGTTACACCGCCCTCGCAGACCGTGCGGCGCGAATCTACGCCCCAGCGGTGCACCTGCTGGCATTCGCGGCCTTCATCGGCTGGGCAGCCTATGACGGCGATGTCAGGCACGCGCTGAATGTCGCGATTGCCGTGCTCATCATCACCTGCCCCTGCGCGCTCGGCCTCGCTGTGCCCGCGGTTTCAACGGCGGCCATCGGCATGTTGTATCGCAAG
>CAYGRU010000066.1:0-16469 GCA_964352385.1 uncultured Candidatus Planktophila sp. | reverse complement strand
CGCCGCGCGGCGCGATTTCACGATGAATGCGCTTTATGCGCTGCCTGATGGCAGGGTGGTCGATCCGCTCGGCATCGGGCTTGACGATCTGAAGGCCCGCCGCATTCGCTTCATCGGTGATCCGGTGGCGCGGATCTGCGAAGATTACCTCCGCATCCTCCGCTTCTTTCGATTTCACGCGCAGCTTGGCATCGACAGCTTCGATCCGGCGGGGATGACGGCGGCACGGGCGGAGGCAAGGGGTCTTGACCGCATCGCGGTGGAGCGGATCGGGGCGGAGATGATGAAACTGCTCGGCGCGCCCGACCCTGATCCGGCGCTGGCTGCGATGGGCGATCTGCTGACAAAAATTCTGCCCGGTGCCGTCCCGGTGCGCGGGCTCGCCCGGCTGGAGAGGGCGCAAGGCGTGATGCCGGACCCGATCCGGCGGCTGTCCCTGCTGGGCGTGGAAGCGGAGGTCGCAGCCGATCACCTGCGCCTGTCACGTGCGGATGCCGCGCGGCTTGCCGCCGTGCACGCGGCGCTGGCCGACGCTACCCCATTGCGTCAGCTTGCCTATCGCCACGGGGCGGACGCGGCGCGCGATGCGGTGCTGATCCATGCACTGCACGGCTCCGAGCCGCCCGCAGGCTGGCAGGCACAGATTGCCGAGGGTGCGGCCGCCGTCTTTCCGATGCAGGCACGCGACCTGATCGCGGACGGCGCAGAACCCGGCCCGGCGCTGGGGGACGCCTTGCGACGGCTTGAGTCCGCTTGGGTCGCATCGGATTTCGCGCTGACGAAATCCGATCTGATGGCGCGGTGGCAGGCGTGGCGCTGATGGGGCGCTGACCGCCTATCCCTCGAATTCCACCAGCAGGTCCTTCGCATCCACCTGCGTGCCGGTGGGTGTGAGGATCTGCTTGATGACCCCGCTGACCTCCGCATGGATCGCGGTTTCCATCTTCATGGCCTCGATGGACATCAGCACCTCGCCCGCCTCCACCGTCTGACCCACGCTGACGGCGACGGCGGCGATCACGCCCGGCATCGGCGCGGCGACATGGGCGGGGTTGCCGACCTCTGCCTTCACACGCTTGGCAGCGGATGCGGCGGCGGACCGGTCGGGCACGCGGATCACGCGCGGCTGGCCGTTCAGTTCGAAGAACACCTTCACCGCCCCATCCGCACCTGTGTCGGAGATGGTTTGCAGGCGCAGGATCAGGGTCTTGCCCGCCTCGAGTTCAATCGCGACCTCCTCGCCATCTTCCATGCCATAGAAATAGGTCAGGGTCGGCAGCACGCGCACAGGGCCATACTCGCGGTGGCGGCCCATGTAATCGAGATAAACCTTCGGATACATGAGGTATCCGCACAGGTCCTCGTCATCGACCTTGAACCCGTCAAGCTGTTCCTCGACCTCTTTGCGCACGGCTTCCAGATCGACCGGCTTCATGCCTTCGCCGGGGCGTTTGGTCAGTGGTGCCTCGCCTTTCAGAACCTTGGCCTGCAAGGCGGCGGGAAAGCCGCCCGGCGGCTGGCCGAGGCCACCCCGGAAGAAATCGACCACGCTGTCGGGAAATGCGAAATCGCCCGGCCCCTCCACATCCGCACGGGTCTTTCCGGCGGACACCATCGCCAGCGCCATGTCGCCGACGACCTTGGACGACGGCGTGACCTTCGGGATATCGCCGAACATCTGGTTCACATCGGCATAGGTCTGGGCGATCTCGCCCCAGCGTTCCTCCAGCCCCAGCGACCGGGCCTGCGCCTTCAGGTTGGTGAACTGCCCGCCCGGCATTTCGTGAAGATAGACCTCGGACGCGCCGGAGATCGTGCCGCTTTCGAACCCGGTATAAAGCGTGCGCACGCCTTCCCAATAATTCGAAATCTCGCGGATCGCCTGACGGCTCAGCCCGGTATCGCGATCAGACCCGCGCAACGCCTCGACGATGGAGCCGAGGCAGGGCTGCGATGTGCCGGACGAGAACGCATCCATCGCCGCATCCACCGCATCGACCCCGGCCTCCGCCGCCGCGAGGATGGAGGCGGCGGCGATGCCCGATGTGTCATGGGTGTGGAAATGGACCGGCAGGCCGACTTCCTCTTTCAGCGCCTTCACCAACACCCGTGCCGAAGCGGGTTTCAGCAGCCCCGCCATGTCTTTCAGTCCAAGCACATGTGCGCCCGCCGCCTTCAGCGCCTGCGCCATCGAGACATAATATTTCAGGTCGTATTTGGCATGATCGGGGTCAGCGATGTCGCCGGTATAGCAGATCGCCGCCTCGCAGACCTTGCCGGTATCGACCACGGCATCAATGGCGACGCGCATGTTTTCAACCCAGTTCAGACTGTCGAACACGCGGAAGATATCGACACCCGATTTCGCAGCCTGATCGACGAATTTGACCACCACATTGTCGGGATAGTTGGTGTAACCGACGCCATTGGCCGACCGCAGCAGCATCTGCGTCATCAGGTTCGGCATCGCGGCGCGCAGGTCGCGCAGGCGCTGCCACGGACATTCCTGAAGGAACCGATAGGCGACGTCGAAGGTCGCGCCCCCCCAGCATTCCATCGAGAAAAGCTGTGGCATGTTGTGGGCATAGGCCGGTGCGACCTTCAGCATGTCATGGCTGCGCATCCGCGTCGCCAGCAAGGATTGATGCGCATCGCGCATCGTCGTGTCGGTAATCAGCAGTTTCTTTTCGGCCAGCATCCAGTCGGCGACGGCTTGCGCACCTTTCTCGTCCAGCAATTGCCGCCCGCCCGGTGCGGGTTGATCGGCGTGGTTCGCGGGCGGCTTCGGCGGTTTCACATGGGCGGCGGGTTTTGGGCGGCCAGCAGCCTCCGGGTGGCCGTTGACGGTGATGTCGGCGATATAGGTCAGCAGCTTTGTCGCGCGGTCCTGACGGGCCTTGAAATTGAACAGCTCCGGCGTTTCGTCGATGAATTTCGTCGTATAGGTCGCGCTCTTGAACTTCGGATGCGAGATCAGGTTTTCGACAAAGGCGAGGTTGGTCGCGACGCCGCGGATGCGGAATTCGCGCAAGGCCCGGTCGAGCCGAAGGCGCGCTTCCTCGGCGGTCGGGGCCCAGGCGGTGACTTTTTCCAGAAGCGAATCATAAAACCGGGTGATGACCGCACCCGAATAGGCGGTGCCGCCGTCGAGCCGGATGCCAAACCCGGTCGCGCCGCGATAGGCGGTGATGCGGCCATAATCGGGGATGAAATTGTTCAGCGGGTCCTCGGTCGTCACCCGGCACTGGACCGCATGGCCACGCAGGTGAATGTCCTTCTGTTCGGGCACGCCGGTTTCTTCGAGATTGCCGATATGGCCGCCCTCGGTGATGCGGATCTGCGCCTTCACGATGTCGATGCCGGTGACCTCTTCCGTCACCGTATGTTCCACCTGCACGCGCGGATTGACCTCGATGAAGAAGAATTCATCGGTGTCGGCGTCCATCAGGAATTCGACCGTCCCGGCGCATTGATAGTTGGCATAGCGGCAGATCTTCAGGCCCAGTTCGCAAATCTCCGCCCGCTGCGCGTCGCTCAGATAGGGGTCGGGTGCCCGCTCAACCACCTTCTGATTGCGGCGCTGGACTGAACAGTCACGCTCGAACAGATGGACGATGTTCCCGTGACTGTCGCCGAGGATCTGCACCTCCACATGGCGGGCGCGCTGCACGAGGCGTTCGAGGAAGCCCTCGTCATTACCGAAGGCGGCCTTCGCCTCGCGCCGCCCTTCCAATACCTTCGCCTCCAGCTCATCAGGGCTGAAGATCGGGCGCATTCCGCGTCCGCCGCCACCCCATGACGCCTTGAGCATCAGCGGATAGCCGACTGCCGCCGCCATTTCGCGCACCTTCGCCATGTCGGCGGGCAGAACATCGGTGGCGGGAACGACCGGCACCCCGGCGGCGACTGCCGCGTTCCGGGCGCTGGCCTTGTCGCCGAGCAGGCGCATCGTCTCTGCCTTCGGGCCGATGAAGGCGATCCCGGCGGCGGTGCAGGCATCGACGAAATCGGGGTTTTCGGACAAGAGACCATAACCGGGATGGATCGCATCCGCGCCCGACGCCTTTGCCACGCGAATGATTTCGGGGATCGACAGATACGCCTCGATCGGCCCCAGCCCCTCACCGATCTTGTAGGCTTCGTCAGCCTTGAACCGGTGCAGGCCGAGCTTGTCCTCTTCGGCATAGATCGCGACGGTCTTCTTGCCGAGCTCGTTGGCGGCGCGCATCACGCGGATCGCAATCTCACCCCGGTTTGCAATCAGGATCTTGGAAAATCGTTTCATGGGGCTCTTCCTTGGGCGATGCGCTGCGCCGATCTGGCGAATCAGTTACCTCACGTTAGGTTCGCGGCACGCCCTTGCGAAGTGCGAAAACGGACAGCGAATTGTCACAGCAACAATGCGCTGGCGAGGCCCAGAAAGGCGAAGAACCCGAACACATCCGTCACCGTGGTCACGAAGGCACCGGAGGCAAGCGCAGGGTCGGCCCCAGCCCTGTCCAGCCCGATCGGGATCATGATCCCGGCGATCCCGGCAACCAGAAGGTTGCCGATCATCGCGGCGGCAATGACGACGCCCAGCATCACGTCACCAAACCATACAACGCCGACGATGCCGATCACGATGGCAAAGACCACCCCGTTCGCAAGCCCCACCAGCGTTTCGCGCAGGATCACCCGCCACATGTTGGATGAGGTGAGGTCGCGCGTTGCCAGCGCGCGCACCGCCACCGTCAGCGATTGCGTGCCCGCATTGCCGCCCATCGACGCAACGATGGGCATCAGGACAGCAAGCGCGACGATCTGTGCGATGACGGCATCGAACTGTTCGATCACCATGCTGGCAAGCACTGCCGTCACAAGGTTCACCGCGAGCCAGGGAAAGCGGGATTTCGTCGTATCCCAGACCCGGTCGGCAAGGCTTTCATCGCCGACACCGGCGAGGCGGAGGATGTCTTCCTCCGCTTCCTCGCCCATCGCATCGACCGCGTCGTCGATGGTGATGACGCCGACCAGCCGCCCGTTCTTGTCGACGACAGGGGCGGATACGAGGTGATATTGGCTGAAGGCATAGGCGACATCTTCAGCGTCCTGATCGGCGGGGATGATGCGGAAGTTGTCGTCCATCAACTCGCCCAGCGGCACCGGGCGGTTGGTGCCCATGATGCGGCTCAGGGGTACCATGCCGACCGGGCGCATGGCCGGATCGACGATGATGACATCATAGAACTGGTCGGGCAGGTCATCATCGGCGCGCATGGCGTCGATCATTTGCCCGACGGTCCAGAACGGCGGCGCCTTGACCAGCTCGCGCTGCATCATGCGCCCGGCGCTTTCTTCGGGGTAGGACAGTGACTGTTCAACGATGACGCGCTCGTCATCGTCCAGTGCCTCCAGCACCTTTTCCTTCTGTTCGTCCTCAAGGTCTTCGACCAGATAGACCACGTCGTCCGAATAAAGTTCCTTCACCGCCTCGGCCAGAACATCGGGGCGGACCAGCGCGACGATTTCGTCGCGGACGCTTTCGTCGAGTTCGGCGAAAACCTCGGCATCGAATTCGTCGCCAATGGCGTGGATCAGCCGTTCGCGGTCTGCCGATCCGATCTGTTCCAGAAGGTCGGCAAGGTCGGCGACGTGAACCGGTCGGACAAGTTCCTGCACCGACCGTGCGTCACCGGCATCGAGCGCCGCAAAAATGCCGCCGATGATAGCGGGATCAAGGGCATAGCTTTCGTCGGTGCGCTCTTCAGGACGTATCTTGTCGTTTGATGGTTCGGTCATGGCGCACCTCGATGATCGGATGCGGCCTTGTATCGCCGGGGGGCGGAATTGACCACCGATCAAAGGGTCGCGGAGCGGTCGATTTTAGGGCCACGACCACCGCAAGGGTCATTGGCAAAGGGTCAGGTTTCGGCGATGCGCACGCAGTTCCGGCCTTCATCCTTCGCCCGATAGAGCGCGCGATCCGCCGATTCCAGCAAATCCGAGAGGGTTAGGCCGTGGTCCCCATGTGCGCTGACCCCTGCCGAAATGGTGATCTTCAGCGTCTCTCCGCTGTAGCGCAGTTCAAGCTGTTCGATGGCGCGGCGCAGTTCCTCCGCCCGCTCCAGCCCCCGCTCCCGCCCTGCGCCCGGCAGAATCACCACGAATTCCTCGCCGCCGAGCCGACAGGGAACATCCGTATCGCGAAACAGGCGTTTCAGCAGGTCCGCCAGCGCCTTCAGCACGATATCACCCGCCTCATGGCCATAGGTATCGTTGAAGGTCTTGAAGTGATCGACGTCGATGGTGACAAGCGTTGCCGGGCGGTTCTGTCGCGCGCTCTTGCCAAGTTCGCGCGTCGCGAATTCCAGAAAGAACCGACGATTGTAAAGCCCGGTCAGCGGGTCGCGGGTTGATTGTTCGCGCAATTGTTCGCGCAGTTTCACGTTCGCGATGGCAAGGCTGATATGTTCGGCGCAGAAATTCACAAGCTTTTGCGTATCCGGCCCCGGGTCCTGCCGGATGACGACGCTGAGCAGCCCGACCGTGTCGCCATGCGCGACGATGGGCAGGCAATATTGATGCGGCAGGTCATCCTCCGTTCGCTGCTGCGTGACATGGTTGCAGGGAATATCGACGGTGTTGTCACCGAAGAAATAGCTGCGGCCCCGCCGCAACGCCCAGCAATCGCCGGGTTCGAGATCGCGCGCGATGGTCTGCGGCCCCCATGCGCAGGCCGCCTCCAACAGGTCGCGGGTCGCGCCGTAGGTATAGACCGCGCCGCTGGACCCCGGAAGCAGCTTGTCGAGAAACGAACTGACCACGACGAACACCTCGCCCAACGTGTCGCTGGATTGGAGCCATTCGTTGAATTCCGACAGGAGCTTCGATTCCGCGCGCTTCGCTTCCTCGAACCGGCGGGCATCCCGTGCGGCGGACTCCGCCAGTTTACGTTCCGAGATGTCGCGCCCGACGAGGATGAAATTGGTGTGTTCGCCCTGATCGTTGAACACCGGGATCAGTTCCTGTTCCATCCAGTAGGCATCGCCTGATCGTTTGTGGCAAATGAGTTCGACAATGGCGGTTTGCCGATTGCGCACCGCTTCGTCGATCCGCTGCAAGGCATCAGGGTCACTCGCTGGGCCCGCGAGCACATCGCGCCCGGACCTGCCGATCAGGTCCATTTCGAGGTCGAGGCCGTTGTGGCGCAGGAACGCCTCATTCGCCCAGATAACGCGGTTCGTGGCGTCAGAAATGACGATCAGGTCCTTGGCATGGGCCGCGACGAGGCTCAGTTGCCGCAACTTGCCCTGACTTTCCTCCACCTGTTTCTTTTCGTGGTTCAGGCGCGTCAGCTCGAGGGTGACCTGCTCGATATACGCGCGCGCTTCGGTCAGTGCGAATTCCGTTTCCTGAAATGCCGTCACATCGCTGAGCGTCATCACATGGCCCCCATCCATCCGCGCGCGGATATGGGCGAGCACCATGCGACCGGACGGCATGATCCGGGTGAAGCTGAAATGTTCCCGTGCTTCGAATTGTTCCATCATGCTGTCGCGTTGGGACCGTGTCATGATCCGGCGCTGGACGGCATGGTCCAGAATCGCGGTGCGGTCTTGCCCCGGCTGGATCGGCAGATCGCTGGTTTCGAAGAATTCATTGGCGCGGCGGCTGACCAGTTCGCACAGCCCGTCACCGCCCCAGAAGATGACACCTTGTTCGACACAGTCGATGGCCCGTTGGAACGCCGCCCGCTGTGCGGGTTCGGTCAGCAGATGGCCGATATCCACCGGGGTCGCGACGGACCGCGCGGATACTGCCGCATCCGTCGTATCGGGAACCATCACGCCATCCTGTTTCATCCGACCAGCATCCGACACTCATCATCCGGGCGACAGAGGTGCGCCAGAAACGTTAACAGGCGGTGGACCGCTGGCTGCCTCGTTCGGCGCGCCGCCGGTTCATCCCCGGTCGGGCAACAATCCCGACAGGGCCGATCTGACCAGCCGCGTGACATTGGGGCGGTTGCGTGCGCGGAACGGAAGCGGGCGGCAGACATCGATGGCGGCGACACCGATGCGCGCGGTCAGGGCACCGTTGACCAGCCCTTCACCAAATCGGCGAGACAGTTTCGACAGGACACTGCCGCCAAGCGCTGGCCCGATCAAATCCTCTCCGACCGCAATCGCCCCGGCGGCCACCAGGTGCGCCGCGATCGAGCGGAGCAGCCGCCACGAGCCGAGCCAACCTGCGCGTCCGCCATAGATTTCGGATATCTGCCGGATCATGCGCAGGTTGATCGACAGCACCGCCAGCACGTCGATCAGCGCCAGCGGGATCAGCGCGGTTGCGGCGGCCACGTCGCGCGCCCCGCGATGAATCGCTGCCTCCGCCGCCCGGTCAAGCGGCGTCATCAGGTGCCGTTCGGCCAAGTCGATCAGCGCGTCGCCGTCGATGATGTCGTCGGACTGGCGGGTCATGTCCGCCCGCGCCACCGCCAATTCTGCACGTCCGCTGTATAGCCGGTCGAGCATCGTGACCACGGATTGCGCCGCGCCCCGGTCGCGGGTTGCCGTGGCGCGCATGGCATTGTCGCGCAGCCCGTCGATCCGTTTCAGGCGCGAAAGGCTGGCGACCTCGCGCAGGATCATCAGAAAGAACGTGGTGCCGACCAGCACCGCGAGCGCGAGCGCGACGCGGCCCAGCCAGATGTTCTGCGCCAGCAATGCGTCCACCGTCTGCCAGAACCAAAGGCCGAGGCCGAGCGTCAGGAGGCTGACAAGCGCTGACCAGAACAGCCGCGCGAGCAGCCCGCCGCGCCGCCCTGCCGCAAGGCGGGTGGCGGTGGCGGCGCTCGCCTCGATGGGCGGCGCGTCGATTTCCGGGGCCTCGGCTGCGCTGGCGGGGACGGGTGGCAGGGAATCGAGATCGTCTTCGATCAGGCGGGGGCCACGGCGTGTCGGTTCGGTCATGACAGGCGGTCCCCGATCAGAAATTCCAGCGCGCGGTCGAGGCGGATATGCGGCAACCCCTCCCCCTTCGTCAGATGCGGCGGCGCGAAATTCATGAACTTGAAATCCCCGTCGAGCCAGCCGCCGCCACCCTCCGCCGACCGCATCGCGGCAAGGATCGGTGCGGGGTCGGATGCCAATTCGCCGGGGTCGAGCGCGACCTCCTTGCCGGTGTCCATCAGACGCCCGCGCACCGCGCGCATGCCGTTGCCGTCCTGCTCCACCGTCGCGCGCAGGGCCGCGATGGCGAGCGCGTGCGTTTCGGCCCCGCGAAACTCGGCACGCGCCACGCTGTCGCGCAGAAGCGCGGTCAGGATCGCGGTCAGGCGGTCATGTTCATGATGATGCACATGGTCGGCCTTGGTTGCGGCGAACAGGATGCGGTCGATCCTGCGGCCAAGGATGGATGACAGCCATGAATTCTGACCGGGGCGAAAGGCCGACAGAATCTCCGTCATCGCGCCCGATAGGTCGGCGACGGCGGCAGGCCCGTCATTCAGCGCGGTCATCAGGTCCACCAGCACAATCTGGCGGTCGAGTTTCACGAAATGATCGCGAAAGAACGGTTTGACCACCGACCGCTTGTAGGCTTCGAACCGCTTTGCGAACTCGGCATGAAGGGCGTCGCGGCCCGTGGCGGGGGGCAGCGGACAGAAGGCCAGCGCGGGCGAGCCTTCCATATCGCCCGGCATCAGGAACCGGCCCGGCGCAAGCCCGGATTGGCCGTTCACGCGGCAAGCTGACAGATAGGCGGTGAACGCCTCCGCCAGCGGTCGCGCATCAGCCTCGTCGAAGGCTGCGCCTGTGTCGCGTGCCGCAATCCGGGCGCGCCAAGTGGCGGCAAAGGGTGCGCGTGCCGGGGTTTGCGCCGCCTTCAGCGCCTTTGCCGACCATTCGGCAAAGGAAAGGTCCAACAGCGCCAGATCCAGCAGCCATTCGCCGGGGTAATCCACAATATCGAGATGCAGCGTGCCCGCGCCGGTCAGTCCGGCGAAGAACCCTGTCGGCTGGTATTTGATCGACACCCTGATCTGACTGATCCGCCTTGTGCTTTCGGGCCAGCGCGGCGTTGCGCCAGACAGCGCGGCCAGATGCGTTTCATAATCGAAACGCGGGGTTTCGCGGTCGGGATGCGGCGGCACGGTGGCGGCGATCAGGCGGTGATCGGCCTCCGCCGACAATTGCGTCATCCGGCCCCGCGCCATCAGGTTCGCAACCAGCGAGGTGATGAAAACTGTCTTTCCGGCACGGCTCAGGCCCGTGACCCCGAGCCGGAGCCGGGGTTCGAACAGCATTTCATTGGCGCTGTCGCGGGCATCTTCGGCCAGCTTCAGAATGTCGTCCGCAAGATCGGTGATGCCCACGCGCAGTCCTCTGTTTTTCCCGCCTTATATGGCGCTTGCGGCAAAAAGGCGAAAGGGCCGGGGTTTCGCCCTGCGGAACCTTGCGATAATTCGATGCGATGGCCCGCTGGAAGCTTACCATCGAATATCACGGCGCACCGTTCTCCGGGTGGCAGCGCCAGCCCAACCATCCGTCCGTGCAGGCGCGGATCGAGGCGGCGATCCTTGCCCTTTCGGGTGAGGAGGCGCTGGTGCAGGGCGCGGGGCGCACCGATGCGGGTGTCCATGCCTATGCGCAGGTCGCCCATGTCGATCTGCTGCGGGATTGGGAGCCATTGCGGCTGCGGGATGCGATCAACCATCATCTGCGCCCCGATCCGGTCGCCATCATCGCGGCGGAGCCGGTATCGGACGATTTTCATGCCCGGTTTCAGGCCGTTGAGCGATCCTATGTCTATCACATCGTCAACCGCCGCCCGCCGCTGACCATCGACGCGGGCACGGCGTGGCGGATTCAGGCACCATTGGACGCGGCGGCGATGCAGGCGGGGGCAGATCATCTGGTCGGGCATCACGATTTCACGACCTTCCGATCGACGCTTTGTCAGGCAAAATCACCGATGAAGACCGTCGATGAAATCCGGGTGGAGCGGGACGAGGACCGCATCGCGATCAGCGTGCGTGCGCGCAGTTTCCTCCACAATCAGGTGCGCAGCTTTGTCGGAACGCTGGAGCGGGTCGGATCGGGTGCCTGGCCACCGGAGCGTGTGGCAGAGGCGCTCGCGGCGCGGGACCGGGCCGCCTGTGGCCCTGTCGCCCCGCCTGACGGACTGTATCTGGCATCGGTGCGGTATCGCGACGCCTGAAGAATGTGCGCAGGGGCGGTCCGTGAAGCGCAGGTTTTTGCCAATCCGTCGTCATTCAGCGGAATCGATGTCGCAATCGGGTTGAAGCGCGGACCAGATCGTCATTACATCGTGCCCAACAGATACAGGCCCATCGGGCCACAAGCGGGAGACCGAAATGCGGTTTGAATCTCCGGACAGTTTTGAAGGCGCAGTCGCGCTGCTGGCCGCCGAGGGCGGCAAGACGCGGGTGCTTGCAGGCGGCACGGACGTGTTGGTGCAGCTTCGCGCCGATATCTTCACCCCCGACCTGATGGTCGACATCAAGCGCATTCCCGGCGTGAAGGACATCACCGCCGAAAAGGGCGGCTGGCGCATCGGCGCGGCGGTGTCCGGGGCTGAACTGAACGAACACCCTGACGTGAAGCGCGATTGGCCCGGCGTGTGCGAGGCGCTGGACCTGATCGGATCGACGCAGGTGCAGGGCCGCGCCACGCTGACCGGCAATCTTTGCAATGCCTCGCCTGCGGCGGACAGCGTTCCGGCGATGATCGCGGCGGGTGCGACGGTGACGATCAAGGGGCCGGACGGCACCCGCGAGGCGAAGGCCGAGGACATCGCGACCGGGCCGGGCAAGACCTCGCTCAAACCCGGCGAGATCGTCACCTCCGTCTTCTTGCCGCCGCGCGGCGCGGGCGGCGGCGATTGCTATCTGCGGTTCATTCCGCGCACCGAGATGGATATCGCGGTCGTGGGCGCGGCGGTATCGCTGACTGTCGAGGGCGGCACGATCACTGCGGCGCGCGTCGCACTGGGCGCGGTCGCGCCGACCGCGTTGTTGGTCGATGCCTGTGCGCAGGCGATCATCGGCACCACGCTGGATGACGCAGCGCTCGCGGCGCTGTCCGAGGCGGCCTCGGCAGCCTGCAAACCGATTTCCGACAAGCGCGGCACGGTCGCGTTCCGCACCCAGGTGGCGGGCGTGCTGGCACAGCGCGCCGCAAAGATCGCTTATGAGAGGGCCACGAAATGATCCACGTCAACACGAAGATCAACGGCGACGAAACCGAGTTTCTGTGCGACCCGCGCGAGACGATGCTGGACGTGCTGCGCGACCGTCTTTCGCTGACCGGCGCGAAGGAAGGCTGCGGCACCGGCGATTGCGGGGCCTGTTCGATCACGGTCGATGGTCGCCTCGTCTGCGCCTGCCTGATGCTGGGGGCGGAGGCCGAGGGCCGCGAGATCGGCACGGTGGAGGGGATCGCGACCGGCGAGGCACTGCATGTGCTTCAGCGCAAGTTCCTCGAACATGCGGCGCTGCAATGCGGGATCTGCACACCGGGCATTCTGGTCGCCACGAAGGCGCTGCTGGAAAAGCACCCGGACCCGACGGAAACGCAGGTGCGCTATTGGCTGGCGGGAAACCTCTGCCGGTGCACCGGCTATGACAAGATCATTCGCGCCGTGATGGACGCGGCAAAAGACATGCGGGAGGCTGCATAATGGCACTCGACGGAACCAAACAGCAGTTCACCATCGTCGGCACAAGGCCCCTGCGGCCCGATGGGATCGACAAGGTCACGGGCCGCGCCAAATTCGGCGCGGATGCCTATGCGGCGGGGATGCTGCACGGTGCCATCGTCCGGTCCCCCCACGCCCATGCGAAGATCGTGAAGATCGACACCTCGAAGGCAGAGGCGATGCCGGGCGTGAAGGCCGTCGTCACCCGCGCCGATTTCGCCACCGGCTTGAAGGGCGAGATGTGGAATGTGCTGGAAAACGTCATGGCGGGCGACAAGGCCCTTTATGACGGTCACGCCGTCGCCGCCGTCTGCGCCACATCCGCGCTCGCGGCCCGCGATGCGGTGAAGGCCATCGAAGTGACTTATGAGGTGCTGCCGCATGTCACCGATGTGGACAAGGCGATGGAGCCGGGCGCACCGGTGATCCGCGAAGGTGCCGCCGCGCCGGGCACGCCGGAAGGCATGCACCCCAATGTGGTCGGCTATCACGAAAGCGGCCACGGCGATGTCGACAAGGGCTTCGCCGAGGCGGACCTCGTGATCGAGCAGAGTTTCCGCACCGAAGCCACCCATCAGGGCTATATCGAACCCCATGCCTGCCTTGCGACAATGGGAACCGATGGCAAGGGCGAGGTCTGGTGCTGCACACAGGGCCATTTCCATGTGGCAAAGGTTTGCGCCGCGCTGCTCGCCACCGATGCGAGCCAGATTCGCGTCACCGCATCCGAGATTGGCGGCGGGTTCGGCGGCAAGACGGCGGTGTTCATCGAACCTGTTGCGCTCGCCCTGTCGAAAAAGGCCAACCGTCCGGTGAAACTGGTGATGAGCCGGTCGGAAGTGTTCCGCGCCACTGGGCCGACCTCCTCCACCTCGATGGATGTGAAGATCGGGATGAAGAAGGACGGCACGATCTCCGCCGCCTCCGGCGTGTTCCGCTTGCAGGGCGGGGCATTCCCGGGCGCCCCGGCTTCGCTGACCGCCATGTGTGCCTTCGCGCCCTATGATCTGGCGAACGTCAAGCAGATCGGCTGGGACGTGATGTCGAACCGCCCGAAACAGGCGGCATATCGTGCACCGGGGTCGCCGATGGCGGCGTTCGCTGTCGAAAGCGTGATCGACGATCTTTGCAAGCAGCTCGGTCTTGATCCGATCGACGTGCGGCTGAAGAACGCTTCGAAGCAGGGGACCAAAGCGTCCTATGGTGTGGTGTTTGACCGGATCGGGCTTGTCGAGACGCTGGAGGAGGCGAAGGCCCATCCGCATTACTCGGCGCCGATCGCACCGGGTGCCGGGCGCGGAATTTCCTGCGGGTTCTGGTTCAACCACGGTGGTGAGACGGCGGTTTCGCTGGCGCTGGCGGAGGATGGGACGGTGTCCCTGTCGGTCGGCACGCCCGATATCGGCGGATCGCGCGCGTCGATGGGGCAGATGGCGGCGGAGGAGTTGGGCATTCCTTACGAGAAGGTCCGCTGCACCATCGCCGATACCGCGACGCTCGGCTATAACGAGATCAGCCACGGATCGCGCGTGACCTATGCATCCGGACTCGCCACCATCGAGGCGGCGCGCGATACCATTCGCAAGCTGTGCGCCCGCGCAGCGGCGAAGTGGAAGATCGACCCGGATGCGGTCGTCTGGGAAGATGGCTGCGCCAAACCGTCCGGCCCCAATGCGGGTGAGTTCGAGCCGATGACGCTGGCGAAGATCGCCTCGTCGATGGGTCGCACCGGCGGGCCGATTGTCGGTCATTATGAGGCAACGCCGGAGGGCGCGGGCGTCAGCTTCGCCACCCATATCGTCGATGCCATCGTCGACCGGGAAACGGGATCGACCCGCGTGACCCGCTATACGGTGATTCAGGATGCGGGCAAGGCGATCCACCCGTCCTATGTCGAAGGTCAGTTCCAGGGCGGCGCGGCACAGGGCATCGGCTGGGCGCTGAACGAGGAATATATCTATGGCGAGGATGGCCGGTTGCAGAATGCCGGTTTCCTCGACTATCGGATTCCCGTCGCATCGGACCTGCCGATGATCGACACGGTCATTGTCGAGGTGCCGAATCCCGGCCATCCTTACGGGGTGCGCGGGGTCGGTGAGACCTCGATCTGCCCGCCGCTGGCGGCGATTGCCAATGCGGTGTCGAACGCCGTCGGCATCCGCATGACGGAATTGCCGATCTCTCCGCCCCGTATCCTCGCGGCGCTCGAAGGGGCGAAGTAACGATGGTGGAGGTCGCTCTCTGGTCCTCGCTCCGGTCCTTCGCGGGCGGTGCCGACAAGGTGGAGGTCGAGGGCGAAACGGTGGGCGAGATTCTGGATGCGCTGGTTGCGGCGCATCCGGGCCTCGCGCCGCACATCGAATCCGGTGTGTCCGTCGCCATCGACGGGCGCATCATCTTCAATTCGCTGGCGGAGCCGGTCGGTCCTGACAGCGAGGTGGTGCTGTTGCAGCAATTGAAGGGCGGCTGACGGGCGGTTAGCTGCTCTGAACGCGCCGCCTTCCGTGCGGTCGTGTCTGGATATTTTCAGAAGAGAAAGCGGGGTGGCTGCGCGCCTCAGTCCGGCTTGCGCTCCCCTTCCTCCGGTTTCAGGTCATAGGGGGCGACCAGCGGCCAGATGTGATCGGGAATCATGTTCTTCATCTTGCCCGGCTCGGCCCGTCGCAGGTGAAGGATGGTTTCCGCCGCCTTCATTTCCACCCGCGCGCGGGCGAATTCAAGCCCGCGCGGGCCGAAGCGTGGCATGATCCAGCTTATGATGGGTCGCAGCCAGTCGGGCATCCGGCGCAGCGGCAACCCGCCTGCGGCCCGTTCCGTATTGGCGATGAATCCCTTCACTGCCCCCGCCCGTTTGCCCTTCGAGCCGGGGACGGAGAGGATGATGTCATCGCCCAGCGCCGCCAGCATTTCCTCCCCCCGCGCGGTGCGGGCGATCACCCATTGCTCCCCCTCGCCGCCCATATAGCCGACGGTGATGTCCGACAGGCGGTTGGTATAATCGACGCAGGTGCGGCAGGTGATGGGGAAGAAATCTGCCGGCAGGTCCGAAATCGGCAGTTGCAGGAACGGGATTTCGCGCTGCCTGCCATCGTCGAAGCGCAGTTCGACATGATAATCGGCACGGAATTCCAGATAGGAGATCGTGTCAGGCTGATCTGACAGAAGTTTCAGGAATTCATGAAAGTTTTCGGTGGTGGTGTTGTCCGAGCACGGCGTGCCGATGACATAGAGCCGCTCGAACCCCAGTTCCGCCTCCAGCGCGCGCAGGGCGTAGACCTGACAGGGGATGCCGATGACCGCGAGGCGTTTGAACCCCTGCGCCCGCGCCGGTTCCAGCAGCGCCAGCAGCGGCGCGTATCCCATCCTCATGCCGCGCGCGGCGGCCATCGCCGCCGGGTCGGTGATGAGCGCGGGTTTCGGCCGCCAGCGGTCGTCCGGGTCGGGGATCATGGTCAGGACCGCATCGACCGCGCCCGCCGCAAGCAGTCGCTCTGCAATCGTCGTGGTGATCCCGGTCCATTGTGCGCCCTCGCGCGGCGATGCCATCCGCGCCCGCGCCATGCGGCGGTAGGGGCCGAAGAACCGCTCGTCCGTCGTGCTGTCATGGGTCCGGCCATGCAGCCGGGTTTCCTGATGCGGATAGTCCGGCGCGATGAACTGGCAGGCGCGGCCGCAAGCCTTCGCATCCGCCATGCGCGACACACCGCAATCGGTGCAGAGGCCGCGCGGGGCGGCCTCTGCACCGATTGCGGTGTGTCGCGCATGGC
>CAYGRU010000065.1:0-16892 GCA_964352385.1 uncultured Candidatus Planktophila sp. | reverse complement strand
CTGCACGGCAGATGCCAGTGCCGCCGCGACCGGTTCGCACAGTGGCCGCGAGCCCGGCAGAGGTAGAACCTGCGGCAGCGGAGCCGCGCGCGGCGGCACTGGCATCTGCCGTGCAGATCCAGCTTGGCGCCTTTGAAAGCGAAGCGGTCGCCGCCGAACAGTGGGAGGCGATCAAGTCGCGCAACGGCGATCTGCTCGCGGGCCGGGCGCGTGTCATCACGCCGGTTCTGTCCGGTGGGCGGCGGTTGTTCCGGCTTCGTGCCGGTCCGTTCGATACGGTGCAGCAGGCCTCCGCGCTCTGCCGGGGTCTGATCGCGCGCAGCGAAGCCTGCATCGTGGCGAGGGCGCGCTGATGGCTGCACCGCTCGCCGCGATCTTCGGATGTGCGGGGCCGCGCCTGACAGCGGCAGAGCGGGCATTCTTTCGCGATGCTGACCCGTGGGGCTTCATCGTCTTTCGCCGCAATATCGAAACGCCGGACCAGATCGCCGCGCTGACTGCCGAGATGCGCGATGTGGTCGGGCGCGCTGCCCCTGTCCTGATTGATCAGGAGGGGGGGCGGGTGCAGCGCATGCGCGCGCCCCATTGGCGCGAATTCATCCCGGCGATGCGCGAAGCCGCCGATCGGACGCTGGAACAGGCGGCGGAGGCGCATTTCCTCCGCTATCTGCTGATCGCGCGCGACCTTCATGCGGCAGGGATCGACGTGAACTGCGCGCCGCTGCTGGATGTCGCGACGCCGACGCTGCATCCGGCCATCGGCGAGCGGACGCTCGGCGCCGATCCCGCCGTGGTTGCCGCGCTGGCCCATGCAGTGCGGCGCGGGCTTGCCGCTGGTGGGGTGCTGCCGGTGGTGAAACACCTGCCGGGCTATGGTCGGTCAGAGGTCGATCCACATGAAAGCCTGCCGGTCGTGCGCGCCTCTCGCGCTGCGCTCGCAACCGATTTCGCGCCGTTCCGCGCCCACAATGACGCGCTGATGGGGATGACCGCGCATCTGACCATCGCGGCGGTTGACCCGGAATACCCGGTGACGTTCTCAGGCCCCTGCATCGACCTGATCCGCGAGGAGATCGGCTTCGGTGGTCTCCTCATGACCGACGATATCTCGATGGGCGCGCTGGCTGGGACCACGCGCCAGCGCACGCAGGCAAGCCTTGATGCGGGCTGCGATATCGTCCTGCATTGCAACGGCGATGCGGATGAAATGGCGGATGTGGCGGCGATGGCCGGGCACCTCTCCGGCGCTTCGCTGCGCCGGGCGCAGGCCGTCGATGCCGCACCGCGCACGCCGGAGGATATCGACATGAACCTCGTCGCGGCCCGGTATGATGCGCTCAGCAAGGAGGCCTGCCATGCGTGACGACAAGGCAATTGCGGCACCGCGCACGGAAATCCTGACCCAGACACCGCCGACGCAGGACAATCTATTTGTCGCGCCGATCAGCACCGAAATGAACCCGGAGGCGTTGCTGGTCGATGTCGATGGCTTCGAAGGCCCGCTCGATGTGCTGCTGACCCTCGCGCGCGGGCAGAAGGTCGATCTGCGCCGGGTTTCGATCCTGCAACTGGCCGAACAATACCTCGCCTTCGTCTCTGCCGCGCGGAAGCTGCGGATCGAACTTGCGGCGGATTATCTGGTGATGGCGGCCTGGCTTGCCTATCTCAAATCCCGACTGCTGTTGCCGCCGCCCGATGGCGAGGATGGCCCCTCCGCCGAGGAACTCGCGGCGCGGCTGGCGTTTCAGTTGGAACGGCTGGAGGCGATGCGCGGTGTCGCGGCACAACTGATGGCCCGCGATCAGTTGGGCCGCGAGATGTTCGCGCGCGGCGAGGTGGAGGCGCTGACCGTCCACCGTCAGGTCGAATGGACGGCATCGCTGTCCGATCTGCTGCGCGCCTATGCCCGGGTCAAGACCCGCGACAGTTACGAGCCGCTGCACATGCGCCGCGCGCCGGTCTATGCGCTGGATGATGCGGTCAGGCGACTGGGCCTGATGATCGGGGCCTCGCTGGAATGGGCGACGCTGGCGTCCTTCCTGCCCTCCGACTGGTCCGGCGCGCCCGACCGGCGGCGCAGTGCGCTGGCGAGCCATTTTGCGGCGACGCTTGAGCTGGTGAAACGCGGCGAGGCCGAAATGCGGCAGGACGACCTTTATGGCCCGATCCTGCTGCGTGCTGCGAAGCGCGCCGCGTCGTCGCCTGAGGCAGCGCGTGGCTGAGGACGTGGAGCGCCCCGACAGCGAGGCGACGTTCTTCGACGCCCCGCCGATGGCGGAGCAGGAACGGATGGTGGAGGCGCTGCTCTTCGCCGCCGCCACCCCGCTGACGATCCGCGAAATGGAAGACCGGATGCCCCACGGCGCGGACGCGGCGCAGGCGCTGGCCCATGTGCGCAAACGCTATGAGGGGCGCGGCGTGATGATCCGCAAGGTGGGGCAGGGCTGGGCGATTCGCACCGCGCCCGATCTCGCCTTCCTGATGCGCCGCGATCAGGTGGAGCAGAAACGCCTGTCCCGTGCGGCGGTGGAGACATTGGCGATCATCGCCTATCACCAGCCGACCACCCGTGCCGAGATCGAGGAAATTCGCGGTGTGACCGTGTCGCGGGGCACCATCGACCTGTTGCTGGAACAGGACTGGATCAAGCTGGGGCGGCGGCGCATGACGCCGGGCCGCCCGATCACCTTCGTCACCACCGCCGCTTTCCTCGACCAGTTCGGCCTTGAAAGCCCGCGCGATCTGCCGGGGGTGAAGGAATTGAAGGCCGCTGGCCTGCTCGACAGCCGCGCCGCATTCGATCTCGACGGCAACGAAGAAGGCGAGGCAAATGAGGATGACCGCCGCAATGACGATCAGAACGAGATGTTCGACTAGCGGCGTTTCGCCCTTGCCCCTTGATCGGGCTTGCGGCGCACATACGTCTTGTCAATGGACTCATGTCACGAAAGGGGCAGCATGGAACGCTTTCTGACCAATCTCCTGCGGCGTTACGCGATGCGCTATGGCCGCAAGGCCGCCGTAAAGGGCGCTGGCAAGGCCTTTTCGATGGGCAGTGAGGCCTTGCGCAAACGGCGCGAACGCAAGGCTGGCCCGGTGCTCGATCAGGACCCGGCGATCACCGGCACCCGCAAACGCATGTCGGATGAGCGGAAGGGCGATGAAATCCTCTTTCCGACCGACGATTACACCCACAACATGCAGCCCCGGAAATAATCTCGCTCAGGCGTCGCGCCAGCAGGGGAACGGGTCGCCCGGCAGCGGCGTCGCTGCAAAGACCGCCCGCGCAATCGCCCGCGAAAGGCAGATCGCGGCGGCATGGCCAAGCGTGAACCCTTCTGCCACCGGGTCGGCCATCTTGCGCGCGCCGGTTGCCGCCGCGAAGATCAGATCACCGTCCAGCGGCGTGTGCGACGGCACCAGCGCCCGCGCCATGCCGTCATGGGCGGCCCAGGCCAGCCGTGTCGCCTGTGCCTGATCCAAGGCCAGATCGGTTGCGACGATGGCGATCGTCGTGTTCGCGCCTTGCCGCGCCGCCCCCACCTTGGAGGCAAATGTCGCCGCCAGATCGGGGGCTGGGGCAGTGCCCAACCCGCCGAATTCGCCGCCGATTTCCCACGGTGCGGCCCAGAATTGGCGGCTTCCCGGCACCACTGCACTGCCGAGCGCATTGACCGCCACCAGCGCCCCGACTGTGGCACCGGAGGGCAGGATCAGCGACGCCGACCCCAACCCGCCGCGCAGCCCCGCCGTGGTCGCGCCTGTGCCTGCCCCTGCCGTTCCTGTCCCAAAATCCACCGCTGCCGCATGGAATGCCGCCGCGCCAAGGCCATGATAGGGATTGCGCGCCCAGCCCTTGTCGCCGCCATTCGCCAGATCGAACAGGATCGCCGCCGGAACGATGGGCACGAATGTCCCCCCCGCCGGATGCCCGCGCCCCTCTGCCATCAGCGCATCCATCACGCCGCCCGCCGCATCGAGGCCGAAGGCCGACCCGCCAGACAGCACCAGCGCATCCACCGCCTGCACCAGCTTGTCAGGGGCCAACAAATCCGTCTCGCGCGTACCCGGCGCACCGCCCATCACCGCCACGCCAGCAGTGAAGGGCGCATCCGCCGTCAGCACCGTCACCCCGGTCTTGACCGCCAGATCCTCCGCATTTCCGACGTGCAATCCGGCAACATCGGTAATCAGATTGCGCGGCCCCGGTCGGAAGGCTCTGGCATCCATCGCTTCCACTTCCCCTAAATATCCATGCTGTCCTCAGATACAGCGCCCGCCGTCGACCTCCATCGCGATCCCCGTCACCATCGACGCCTCGTCGGAACAGAGGAACGCCGCGCAATTGCCCATGTCCTCGGCGGTCGAGAACCGGCCCAGCGGGATGGTGGCAAGGAATTTCGCGCGCATCTCCGGCGTGTCCTCGCCCATGAAGGATTTCAGCAGCGGCGTCTCCCCCGCAACCGGGCAGAGCGCGTTCACGCGCAGGCCGAACGGCGCAAGCTCCACCGCCATCGCCTTCGTCGCCGTGATGACCCAGCCTTTGGAGGCATTATACCAGTTCAGGCGCGGGCGCGGCGATAGACCGGCAGTGGAGGCGACATTGCAGATGACGCCGGTGCCGCGCGCCTTCATGTGCGGGACGATGTATTTCGCGGTCAGGTAGATGGATTTTGCATTGACCGCCAGCACCCGGTCGAACTCATCCTCCTCCACATCCTCCATCGGTGTTGGCAGATGGGTGATGCCGGCATTGTTCACCACGATGTCCACATGGCCGAAGGCGTCGATGGCGGTCAGCATCATCTGCTCGACGCTCTTGCCGCTGGCGACATCGACCTCGCAGGCGGTTGCGGCATTCCCCGCCGTGGCAGCCTTGGCCGCTGCGCCCGCGCCGTTGATGTCGGCGACCAGCACGCGCGCGCCTTCTGCAATGAACTTGTCGACAATGCCGCCGCCAAACCCCTGCGCGCCGCCGGTGATGATCGCTGTCTTGCCTTCGAGCCTCAACATGTCGTGTCTCCCTGTTCCCGTGATTTCGGGCGGTGTCGGGCGCTTGCCCCTCCGCCCTCGTGATTATTCGTGCGATTATCCGTGATGCGCCGCGACGGTTTTCAGGGCTGAGAAGCCATACAGCGCCTCAAAACCCTTTTCGCGCCCGTGGCCGGATTTGCCGATCCCGCCGAACGGCAACTCGACACCGCCGCCCGCGCCATAATTGTTCAGAAACACCTGCCCGGCGCGAAGCTGCCGCGCCAGCCGCATCTGCCGCCCGCCATGCGCGCTCCAGACGCTTGCCACCAGACCGAAATCGGTGCCATTGGCGATGGCGACGGCTTCTTCTTCGGTATCGAACGGGATGACGACCTGAACCGGGCCGAAAATCTCCTCCCGCGCCAGCCGGTGATCGGCGCTGACCCCGGACAGAAGCGTCGGCGCCACGTAATGCCCGCCCTTCGGTGCATCGCTGACCACATTGCCGCGCGCAGCGACGGTCAGGTCGGCGGCAAGACCAAGATACCCCTCGACGATTTCCTTCTGGCGGGCGGAGATCAGGGGCCCGACATCCAGATCGTCGATCGCCGGTCCGACCTTCAGCGTCTGATACCGTGCCGCCATTTCCGCCAGCACCCGGTCATGCACCCCGCGCTGGACGAGGATGCGCGACGAGGCCGAACAGGTCTGTCCGGCATTCTGGATGCCTGCATTCACCAGAAAGGGCAGGGCCTTTTCGATATCGGCATCGTCGAACACCAGTTGCGGCGATTTCCCGCCCAGCTCCAGCGTGACCGGCGCGAAATGTTCCGCCGCCGCCCGCTGCACCAGCGTGCCGACACCGGGGGAGCCGGTAAAGCTGAGGTGCCGCACGCCGGGATGTGCGGACAGTGCCGCCCCGGCTTCCTCGCCCAGACCCGGCACGACATTGATCGCGCCCGGCGGCAGGCCGGCCTCATCGGCGATGGCCGCAAAGGCGAGCGCGGTCAGGCACGCCTCCTCCGCCGGTTTCAGCACACAGGCATTGCCCATCGCCAGCGCCGCGCCGACCGACCGCCCGATGATCTGCATCGGGTAATTCCACGGCACGATATGGCCGGTGACGCCATGCGGCTCGCGCAGGGTATAGACGGTGTAGCCTTCCAGATAAGGGATCGTCTCACCCATCACCTTGTCCGCCGCGCCGCCATAGAATTCGAGGTATCGTGCCAGCGCCACAGCATCGGCCCGCGCCTGTTTCAGGGGCTTGCCGACATCCGCCGCCTCGATCCGGGCCAGCAAGTCCACACGGTCCAGCACGATCCGGCTCATCCGCATCAGTGCGCGGCCCCGCTCCGCCGCCGTCAGCCGCCCCCAATCACCGGCAAGCGCGGCCTCGGCGGCCTTCACGGCGCGGTCGATATCTTCGGCTGTGCCGCGCGCGATCTGGCCGATTTCCGATCCGTCAGACGGGTTTTCCAGCGGTAGCATGTGGTCGCTGCGGGTCCATGCGCCATTGATGAACATCGCGTCAGCGGCAAACCACAGGTCAGGATGGGCGTTCATGCGTTCCTCCGTCTCAGGGCCGCTTCCACATCCGGTGCGGCCTCTATCAGTGTCTTTGTGTAGGGATGCGCCGGATTTTGAAAGACCTCTTCGGTGATCCCCGCCTCGACGATCCGGCCTGCCTGCATCACCATCACCCGGTCGGTGACCGCGCGCACCACGCTCAGGTCATGACTGATGAAAAGATATGACAGCGTCAGCCTGTCCGACAGATCGGCCAGCAGATCGAGAATCTGCGCGCGGATCGACACGTCGAGCGCGCTGACCGCCTCGTCCAGAATGATCAGGTCCGGCTCGATGATCAGCGCGCGCGCGATGGCGATGCGCTGGCGCTGGCCGCCGGAAAATTCGTGGACATATTTGTCCGCATCGCTGGGGCTGAGGCCGACATTCGCCAACGCCGCCTCCACCGCCTTGCGCCGCGCCGCGCCGGTCGGGGGAGTGTCAAGCAGATGGAACGGCTCCGCCACCAACCGCTCCACCTTCCAGCGGGGGTTGAAGCTGCCATAGGGGTCCTGAAACACCACCTGCATCCGGCGGCGGATGGCGTTGCTGAGGCCGGTCGATACCGGCGCGCCCATCACCCGGATCGCGCCGCCCTGCACCGGCTCCAGCCCCAGAATGGCGCGGGTCAGGGTGGACTTGCCGCAGCCGGATTCGCCGACCAGCCCAAGGTTTTCGCCGCGCCGCAGGGTGAAGCTGACACCATCCACGGCCCGGAACCGCCCCGGCCTGGCCAGCAGGCTTTCGCGCGGCAGAGGATAATCGCGGATCACGTTATCCACCTCCAGCACCGGCACATCGGCGATGGCATCACCCGCACGGTCCGGCACATGGGCGGAGGCGGCGAACAGCGCCCGCGTGTAGGGATGCGTCATCGCGGCGAAAATCTCGGTCGTCGCCCCCGCCTCGACAATTTCGCCCTGTCGCATGATCGCGATCCGGTCGGCGGTGCCCGCAACAAGGCCGAGGTCATGGGTGATCAGCATCAGCCCCATGCCGAATTCCCCGACCAGCGACCGGAGCAGGGCGATGATCTGCGCCTGCGTCGTCACGTCCAGCGCGGTGGTCGGCTCGTCCGCGATCAGCAGCTTTGGCCGCAGCGCGATCGCCATCGCGATCACCACCCGCTGGCGCTGGCCGCCCGACAATTCATGCGGATACCGGTCGAGCGGAAAGCGGTCAGCGGGCAGGCCGACCCTGTCGAGCATCGCGCGGGCCGTGGCGCGCGCCTCTGCCCGGCTGCCGCTGCCGTGAATCAGCGCCGTCTCCGCCACCTGATCGCCGATGGTCTGCACCGGGTTCAGCGCGGTCATCGGTTCCTGAAACACCATGCCGATTTCGCGGCCCCGGATTGCACACATCTGGCGTTCGGATTTCGCGAGCAGGTCTTCACCATCGAGCATCACTTTGCCGGTCGCCGCCGCGCCAACCGGCAACAGGCCCATGACGGAAAAGGCGGTCATGGACTTTCCCGAACCGCTTTCGCCGATCACACCGAACACCTCGCCCGGCGCGATATCAAGGCTTACGTCCCGCAGGATCGGCGTGCCGTGGATCGAAAGCGACAGGTTGCGGACTGAAAGCAGGCTCATCTTGCGCGCCTCAAACGCGGGTCCAGCGCATCGCGCAGCCCGTCGCCCATCAGGTTCAGCCCCAGCACCGTCAGCACGATGGCCATGCCCGGATAGACCGCGATCATCGGCTGCGAATAGATCAGGGTCTGGCTTTCGGCCAGCATCCGCCCCCAGCTTGGCGTCGGCGGCTGCGCGCCGAGGCCGACATAGCTCAGCCCCGCTTCGGCTAGAATACCGAGCGAGAACTGGATCGTGCCCTGAACGATCAGCATGTTCATGATGTTCGGCAGGATATGTTCGAACGAAATCCGGGCGGGGGACTTGCCCGCCACCTGCGCCGCCATGACGAATTCGCGGTTCCAAAGCGTCAGTGCGCCGCCGCGCGACAGACGGGCAAAGACCGGGATGTTGAAGATGCCGATGGCGATGATCGCATTGGTGGCAGACGGGCCGAGGATCGCGGTGATGAGGATCGCGATCACCAGCGACGGGAAGGCGAAGATCAGGTCATTGGCCCGCATGATCACCTCGTCCAGCAACCCGCCCCGCCGCGCCGCCGCCGCAAGGCCAAGCGGCACGCCGAAGATCATGCCGATGCCGACCGCGATCACCGCCACCGCGATGGAGGTGCGCGCGCCGACCATGATCATCGAAAAGATGTCGCGCCCCAACTGATCGGTGCCGAACCAGTTCAGCGCCGATGCCGGTTGCAGCTTGGCCTTGATGTTCAACGCCTCCACATCGAAGGGCGTCCAGACGAATGACAGCAGCGCCGCGCCGATGAACAGCGCCGACAGCACGGTGCCGATCAGGAAGGCACGGTTGGTGGCAAGCGCGCGGATCATCGTTTGCGCAGCCTCGGATCGACCCAGGCATATGCGAGGTCAACCAGAAAGGTGACAAGGATGACCGCGAAGACGAGGATCATCACCGCGCTTTCCACCACGATCAGATCGCGTTGGGTGATGCCTTGAAAGATCAGGCGGCCAAGGCCCGGCAAAAAGAACACATTCTCGATGATGATGGCCCCGGCGATGAGGAACGAGAACTGCAAGCCGATGATGGTCAGCACGGGGATCAGCGCGTTGCGGAACGCGTGCCGCCACAGCGCCTGACTGCGGCTCAGCCCCTTGGCGCGGGCGGTGCGGATGTAATCCTGATCCAGCGTGTCGAGCAGGGCGGATCGCATGACGCGGGCGAGGATTGATGCCTGCGGCAGCGCGAGCGCGATGGCGGGCAGGGTCAGCGCCTTGATGGCGGGCCATGTGCCGCCGTCCCAGCCCGGAAACCCGCCCGCCGACACCCAGCGCAGGTTGATGGCAAAGACGATCACCAGAAGGATCGCGAACCAGAAATTCGGCACCGCGACGCCCAACTGGGTAATGCCCATGACACCGTAATCCGCCGCCTTGCCCCGACGCGATGCGGCGAT
This sequence comes from uncultured Candidatus Planktophila sp., assembly GCA_964352385.1. Taxonomy (GTDB): domain Bacteria; phylum Pseudomonadota; class Alphaproteobacteria; order Rhodobacterales; family Rhodobacteraceae; genus Pikeienuella. The sequence goes on along the minus strand of CAYGRU010000065.1, from coordinate 7,343 downwards.
CAGCCCGGCGGGTATGGCGATCATGGTCGAGAGGAACAGCGCATAGACCGTCAGCGGCAGCGAGACCCACATCCGCTCCACGACCAGATCCGACACAGGAGATCGGTAGGTATAGCTCATCCCGAAATCGCCGACGATCAGCCCGGTCACCCAATCGAAATACCGGAGGATGACCGGCTGATCGAGTCCCAGCTCCGCCCTGACGGCGGCGAGCGTGTCCTCGGTCGCGTTCAGGCCCAGCATATAGGACGCAGGGTCGCCGGGGATCACCTCGATCACGGTGAAGATCACCGCGCTGGCGATCACGAGGCTGACCGACAGCGACAAAAGGCGTTTCAGGGCGTAGCGGAGCATGGGCGGGTCTTCAGATCGTCATGCCGGGGGCGCCCCGGCATCCTGCGTGCATCGCCGGACTCTGCCCGGCGATGCTGGTTCATTGCGGCGCGCGACACATGCCCGCCGATGGGGGCCTATTCCCAATAGGCCGCTGTCAGGTCGTTGGCCTGTGTCGGTGAATGTTTCCAGAGGCCCTTTAGCTTGGCATTCTGCACCGATGTGCGGGCAAGCTGGAACAGATAGCCGTTTACGTAATCATCGGCGATGGTCCGCTGCAATGCCTGCATCAGCGCGGTCCGCTCCACCTCGTTCGTCGCCCTGTTCAACAGGGCGAGCGTGGTCTTGAACGCGTCCGACGAATACTGGAAATAGTAATCGTCGCGGCCATAGATGCCGATATCGAGCGGCTCCGTATGGCTGACGATGGTCAGGTCGTAATTCTTGCCCTTGAAGACTTCCTCAAGCCAGCCGGCCCATTCCACATTGGAAATCTCGGCGGTGATGCCAACCTCGCGAAGCTGCGCGGCGATGATCTCTCCGCCCCGGCGGGCATAGGATGGCGGTGGCAGTTTCAATGACAAGGTCAGGCCATCGGGAAAGCCCGCCTCGGCCAGCAGCCGCTTCGACAGTTCAGGGTCATAGGCGGATTGCAGCGTCAAATCGACATAGGCTGGGTGATGCGGCGCGAAATGCGTGCCGATGGGCGTGCCATAGCCGAACATCGCCCCGTCGATGATCGCCTGACGGTCGATTGCATGGGCGATGGCAGCGCGCACACGCACGTCCGCAAGCGGGCCGGATTTGTTGTTGGTTGACAGGATCGTTTCGCCCTCGGTCGAGCCAACGATCACGAGGAACCGCGCATCCGCCTGAAACTGTTCCAGAATTTCCGGTGCCGGAAAGCCGGGAAAGGCATCGAGATCGCCCGCCATCATCGCGGCGAAGGCGGCGTTGGGATCGGAGATGAACTTGAACGTCGCGCTGTCGAGTTTCGCGGGAACGCCCCAGTAGGCATCGTTCTTCACGATCTCGACGCTGTCGCCCTTGGTCCATTTCGAGAATTTGAACGGCCCGGTGCCGACTGGGTTGTTGGCATTGTCAGCCGCCGTTTCCGGTGCAACGATCACCGCATCGCCCCATGCGAGATTGAAGAGGAAGTTGCCCGTCGGTTCATTCAAGGCGATCCGCACCGTTGTCGGGTCCAGCGCGACAACCTCGAGGATGGAGGCATAAAGCGCCTTCTGCGCATTGGCGCTGTCCTCGGCCTTGATCCGGTCGAGCGAGAACTTGACGTCTTCCGCGGTCAGGTCGGTGCCGTCATGAAACTTTATACCCGGGTTCAGCTTGAACGTGTAAACCAGCCCACCATCAGTGATTTCCCAGCTCCGCGCGAGGCCGGGAACGACCGAGCCATCCTCGGCGAACTTCACGAGGCCCTCGAAGATGTTGGAATAGACGATCTCGTCGATGGCGGCGGCGGCGCCGGCGGTCGGGTCAAGCACCGGCGGCTCAAGCTGCATCCCGATATTCGCGCCCGCCGCAAGGCCGGGCAGCGCGCCGAGCGCGATGGCCCCTGCGGCGATGGTGGTGAAGAGGTGTTTCATGGCGTGTCTCCGGTTCTCTCTGTCGCGGGGCCGTCTCGAAGCGGCGCGTCCATTCCGACATTAACGCGATTCTCCGGAATTGCATCAGGGAGTTGCGCGTCGGTCTTGCCGTGACAACCAGTCCTCGGCCAGCGCCGCTGTTCCGGCAGCGAAATGCGGGGCGAGCGCCTGCGGCTCCGTCGCCTCGATCCGCGATCCGATCCAGCCGAGCAACGCCAGGCGTCGCAGCATGACCATCGTGTCGATCTCCGCCTCGTCGGCGGCGGGCAGGGCGCGCACCTCGCGATATCCCGCCAGCCATGACGCCTTCAGGGCGGGGATCTGGGGATGGATTTCGATGAAGCTGACCGCCGCCGCAAAGTCGTAGATGAACCAACCGAACCCGCAATCATCGAAGTCGATGATCCGGGGCTGGCCCTGATGCAAAAGGATATTCGCCAGGCGCATGTCGGCATGGATCAGACCATAGCACGCCGCGCCCTTGCCATAGGCGGCGAGCCGCGCCTTGATCGTGACTTCGGCGCGCGTCAGCACCGCCGCCTCCGCCCTGCCCACATTCGGCCCGTCGCGCCAATTCGCCCAGATCGGCGTAGGGCCGAACACCGCATCCGCATCCCAGACCAGCCGCGTGAACGCTGCTGGCCGGGTCCAGTCGATGCTGTGGCGATGGGTTTTCGCCGCGATACGGCCCAACATGCGGAACGGCACGATCAGATCGTCGTTTTCATCCGGGTGGGTGCCTTCGATGAAGTGAAAGAGAACAAGATGCACCCCGTCCACCTTTTGCACCGCGCGGCCATCGCGCCCGGTGAGGGGGATGGGCGCGCTGACGCCGCCGGTCCGGTTCAGATCGGCGGCCCAGGCAAGTTCGCTCTCGATCGCCTCGCGGCTGTGGTAGCCCGGACGGTGGAGCCGCAGCACCGCTTTGACCCCTTCGGTTTCCACCAGATAGGTCAGATTTTCCGCCTTGTTGATCAGGCGCAGCGTCGCGTCGGCGGGCAGTGCCCAATAATCCAGCGCCCGCCTAGCGAGCGAGGCGGCATCGGTTTCGGTCAGGGCATGTGCAGGATCGGTCATTTGCGCGTTGAAAAGCATATCGCCGCGCGTTTCGCCAGTGGTCATGTCCGATCCGTCACCCAGATGGAAACCGCACCGCTGCGTCCCCTTCACGCCATTGCGGATACTTGTCCATGATCCGCGCGAAACCGTCCGATGCCAGAAACCGCGCCAGCCACCCCTGCACTGCGCCCCAGTCTTGCGCGTCGAACCAGCCCTTGTCGATGAATGCGAACTGCCGAACGAACGGCAGGATCGCGAAATCGGTAATCGTGGCTTTGCCAAACATCCAGCCGTCGATCTGATGGTTCAGGTCGTCCAGAAACGTCGCCGCAATCTGCCGTTGCGCCACCGGGTCCACGCCCGGATACCGGTTCGGGTATTTGGTGCGGTCCAACGCGTCCTTGAATGGCCCATCCGCCCGCGCGATCCAGTCCCAGCCTTCGGACGGCATCTCCAGCCATCCCTCCGGGTCGTGGCGATCCAGCGCCCAGCGCATAATGTCGAGGCTTTCGTCGATCACGCCGTGATGGGTGTCGAGGCAGGGCACCGTGCCGCTGGGGGATGTGGCCAGAAACGCGGCGGGCTTGTCGCGCAGGACCACTTCGCGCAGGTCCACCGCCACGCCCGCCGCCGCAATCGCCTGCCGCGCGCGCATGGCATAGGGGCAGCGGCGAAAGGACCAGAGCACGGGGGTCATGGCAGCATCGCCTGCAAGGTTTCCAGCCGGTCAGCCTCTCGCGGGGGCTTGTCCCAGCGCAGGCGCGATATGCGCGGAAACCGCATCGCGACGCCGGATTTGTGCCGGGGGGAGGCATTCAGCCCCTCGAACGCAATCTCCAGCACCAGCCCCTGATCCGGCTCCGCCCGCACCGACCGGACAGGGCCGAACCGCTCCACCGTATGGGCGCGCACGAATTTGTCGATCTGCTTCAATTCCTCGTCGGTGAAGCCGAAATAGGCCTTGCCGACCGGTGTCAGCACGCCCGCATCGGTCCAGACCCCGAATGTGTAGTCGGAATAGAATGACGACCGCTTGCCATGCCCGCGCTGCGCATACATCAGCACGGCGTCGATCAGGAACGGGTCGCGCTTCCACTTGAACCACGGGCCGCGCGGGCGTCCCCCCTGATAGGGGCTGTCGCGGCGTTTCAGCATCACCCCCTCGATGGACGGATGCGGCGGCGCGGCGCGCAGCGCATCCAGAATGTCCCAATCGCCGAAGCCGACATTCGGCGACAGATCGAACCGTTCCGGCGGCAGGGCGGCAATCAATGCCCCGAGCCGCCCGCGGCGTTCCGAATAGGGCAGGGCGCGGGTATCCTCCGCCGCGAACCGCAGGATGTCATAGGCGCGCAGCATCGCCGGGGTGTCGGCCAGCGTCCGCTTCGACACTTGCTTGCGGTTCAGCCGCTTTTGCAGATCGGCGAAGAGGCCGACGTCCCCCTTCACCCGCACCAGCAATTCCCCATCCAGCGCCGCCTCGAAATCCATCGCGTCGATCAGATCGGGGAAGGTGCCGGAGATGTCTTCGCCGGTGCGGGTATAAAGCCGGCGCACGCCGCCCTCTGCCACCGCCTGCACGCGGATACCGTCCCATTTCCATTCGGCGGCATACTCCGCCGGATCATAGCCCTCCCGATCCCGCGCCTCGAACGCGGTGGCCAGCATGACCGGGCGGAACGGGGCCAGCGCCGCGCTTTCGGGCTTGGGGCCACCCTCCAGCCAGCCAAACAGGTCGGTATAGGGCGTGGTCAGCCCGTGCCAGATTTCCTCGATCGCCTCCACCGGCACGTCGCCCATCTGCGCCAGTGCCTGTTTCGCGAGCCGGGCGGACACGCCGACCCGCATCCCGCCGGTCGCCAGCTTGATGAGCGCAAAACGCTGCGTGACAGGCAGGACATCCAGCAGCCCGGTCATCATCGCCGCCGCGTCGGCCTTCGACAGCGCAAGAAGCCGGTCCACGACCATGCCAAGCCGCAGATCGGATGCCGGGTCGCCGTCGCCCGGCCAGATCAGCGAAATCGTCTCCGCCAGATCGCCGACATAATCATAGGACAGGGCGAACAGTTCCGCATCCACCCGCGCGCCCACCAGCGTGCGGAGCAGGGCAGGCTTCACCGCCTTCAGGTCCAGCGTGCCGGTGATCGCCGCCAGCGCCCAGCCGCGATCCGGGTCCGGGGTCGCCGCGAAATAATCGCTCATCAGGCGCAGCTTGGCGTTGCGCCCCTGTGTCAGGACCAGACCATCCATCAGGGCGGCGAAATCCTTCATTCCGCCTCATCCTCATATCCGACCAGATGCAGCGGGCGCGCGCGGCGCTGGGTCATTTCGCACCAGCGCAGCAAGGCTTCCTCGCGGCCGTGGGTGATCCAGACTTCGCCGGGGTCGATTTCCGCGATGGTCGCGGTCAACTCGGTCCAGTCGCAATGATCCGATATCACCAGCGGCAGTTCCGCCGCGCGCTGCTTTGCCCGCGCCCGCACCTGCATCCAGCCGGAAGCGAAGGCGATCACCGGGTCCGGGAACCGCCGCGCCCATGTCGCCGCGAAGGCCGAAGGCGGGCCGAGGATCACCTCACCGGCGAACCGCCCGTCCTTGCCCTTGGCCACCGTCGCATCCTCCAACGGTCCGAGGTCGATGCCCTGCCGGATGTAGTAATCGCAAAGCTGGCGCAGCGCGCCGTGGATGAAGATCGGCTTGTGATACCCCGCCGCCCGCAGCAGCCCGATGACCCGTTGCGCCTTGCCCAACGCATATACGCCGACCAGATGCGCCCGGTCCGGGTTGCGGGCCAGCGATGTCAGTAGCTTGCCGATTTCCGCCAGCGGGTCGGGATGGCGGAACACCGGCAGACCGAACGTCGCCTCGGTGATGAACACATCGCATGGCACCGGTGCGAACGCAGCGCAGGTCGGATCGATGCCGCGCTTGTAGTCCCCGGCAGCGACGATCCGCATGCCCTGATATTCAACGGCGATCTGTGCCGACCCGAGCACATGCCCCGCCGGATGGAACGACACCTGAACGCCGTTCATCATGCCCGACGGCGCGTCGTTCTGCGTATCGGCGAAATCAGCGCCATACCGGATCGCCATGATGTCGAGCGTCTGGCGTGTGGCCCAGACCGCACCATGCCCGGCGCGCGCATGATCGGCATGGCCGTGGGTGATCAGCGCCCGTGCGACCGGGCGCACCGGGTCGATGTAGAAATCGCCTTGCGGGCAATAGAGTCCCGCAGGCATCGGGTGGAGGAGGTCATCGGCGCGCATACCGTTAACCTAGCCGTCGCGCGCGGGCAGGCCAGCCCCAAGCCAATCCGCAGCGCTCCGCCCGGCCAGCCGCCCGGTGGCGATGGTGGCGGTCAGCAGATAGCCGCCGGTCGGGGCCTCCCAATCCAGCATCTCGCCCGCGATGAACGTGCCGGGGCGACGGCGAAGCATCAGCGATGCGTCCACCTCCGCCCACGCGACGCCGCCAGCAGATGATATGGCTTCGGTCAGCGGGCGGGGGCGCAGGATCGGCAGATGCGCCGCCTTGATCGCCCGTGCCAGCGCCGCCGGATCGTCGGGCAGGGGGCCCGTCACCTCGCGCAGCAGCCCGGCGCGCACGCCCTCAAGCCCGATGCCGCGCCGCAGATGGTTGCTGAGGCTGGTCTTGCCGCGCGGGCGCGACAGGCGGGCGGTCAGTGCCGCGACCGTCAGATCGGGCGCGAGGTCGAGTTCGAGGCGCGCCGCGCCCGCGTCGCACGCCGCGCGGAGCGTACGGGACACGGCATAGACTGCGCTGCCCTCGATCCCGCCCGCCGTGATGACGAATTCACCCTGCACTCGGTTTGCGCCTACCGTCAGCGCCACCGGCTTGACCGCCGCGCCTGCGAACCGGTCGCGGAAATGATCCGACCACGCGCAATCGAACCCCATGTTTGCGGGTTGAAACGGCGTGACAGCGACCCCTGCCGCCGCCAGCGGCCCGGTCCACGCGCCGTCCGATCCGAGCCGGGGCCAGCTCGCCCCGCCGAACCCCATGACAACGGCGTCCGCGTGCACATGGCGCGCGCCCTCCGGCGTGTCGAATATCAGTGCTGTGCCGTCCCAGCCGACCCAGCGCCAGCGGGTGCGAAAGGTGCAGCCCGCATCGGTCAGCCGCGCGATCCAGCGGCGGAGCAGGGGCGAGCCCTTCATCGACAGCGGGAACACCCGCCCCGATGATCCGGTGAACATCGCCTCCCCCAACCCCTCCGCCCAGGCCCGCGGTGGCCCCCTTCGGCCCGGCGGACGCGCGGGGCGGGGCGGCGGGGGTGGGGGGGCGCTGGTGCCCGGCTCGTCGGGGCGGGGGGTCCCGCGG
>CAYGRU010000064.1:0-16938 GCA_964352385.1 uncultured Candidatus Planktophila sp. | reverse complement strand
CAGCCCCGATTACCGGATCGACAAGGTCAAGGGGCAGGCCCGCCCGCCCCGCCGTGACCATGCCCCGGCAGCGATTTCGGCCTTCGACGATATCGAAGACGATGTTGTCGAGGAGGTCGAGGAAGAAGAGGCCGCACAGGCCAAACCCGCGCAGAGCCGCCCGCAACAGCAAGACCGGAACCAATCCGCCCGTGACGATGCGAGCGACGGCGGCGAAGGTGGCCCGAAGAAGGGCCGCCGTCGGGGCAAGCGTGGCGGACGCCGGAGGGGCCGCAAGGACGGTGATGATCGGTCGAACGATCAGAACCAGACCGACAATGAAGGTCAGGATCAGGAAACCGCAGACGCGGCCAGCGATCAGAACGGCAACGCCGATGCGGTGAAGGCGAGGAATGCCGATCCGCTTGGCGAAGTGATTGACACCACGGCGGGTGATGCGCCCACCGAGGACAATGTTGTCGAAACCGGCGACGAGACGGCGCAGAAGCCAAAGCGCAAGCGCCCTGCCCCGCGCACGAAGAAGGCGAAGGAAGAGGTAGCAGCGGCTGAGGCCGCCGAAGCGGCGCCAGAAGGGGCAGCTTCCGCATCCGTTGCGGAAGACGCGGCACCCGAACCCGAGGCCATTGCCGAGGTGTCGGTGGCTGAGGCCGAGCCGACACCCGTCGTGGTCCCCGAGGAAGCCGTGGTGGCGGAGGTTGTGGAAGCGCCAGCGGCAGAACCGGAGGCCCCCAAGGCCCCTGAAAAGCCTGAGAAAAAGCGTTTTGGCTGGTGGTCGTAAGACACATCACCGACCGGAAGCGAAAAGGGCGGCCCAATGGGCCGCCCTTTTTCTTGCCCCCCTTTGTCCAAAGGGCGCTTGAGACGGTCAGCCCTTCAGCCAGGTTTTCAGCCGCCGCGCGCCCTCGACCATGTCATCGGTGGAACGGGCGAAAGAAAATCTGACCGTGCCGCCGCCGCGCAGCGGGTCGAAATCATGGCCGGGGGTGGCGGCCACGCCCGCCTCCGACAGCATCCGGGCGCAGAAATCGCGGCTGTCATCCGTCAGATGATCGACCTCAGCATAGAGATAGAATGCGCCCTCGCAGGGCGCGAGCCGGGTCAGCCCGGCGGCGGGCAACTCGTTCAGCAGAACCTCACGGTTGCGGGCATAGACCGCGAGATTGGCCTCACATTCCTCCACCGCGTCCATCGCCGCCAAGGCCGCAACCTGACTGACATGCGGCGCGCAGATGAAGAAGTTCTGCGCCAGACGCTCCACCACCCGCACCAGCCTTTCCGGCACAACCATCCAGCCGATGCGCCAGCCGGTCATGGAAAAATATTTTGAGAAGGAATTGATGACCACTGCCTCATCCGACAGTTCCAGCGCTGTCACCGCGCGCGGCCCATAGGTCAGACCGTGATAGATCTCGTCCGAAATGAACATCGCGCCCTGCGCCGCCGCCGCGTCCATCAGCGCCTGCAACCCGGCGCGATCGAGCATGGCCCCGGTCGGGTTCGACGGGCTTGCCACAAGCAAGCCCCAGATCGGTCCGGTTGCCGCCACCTGCGCCGGAGTCGGACGCCAGCCATTTGCGGCGACGCCCTCCATCTCCTCCACCTCGATGTTCAAGGCCTTGAAGATGTTGCGATAACTCGGATAGCCGGGCGCGACCGTCGCCACCCGATCACCGGGATCGAACAAGGCAAGGAACGCCAACAGAAAGGCAGCGGACGACCCGGAGGTGACCACGATCCGCTCCGCCGATACCTCAATTCCATACCAATCCCGGTAAAGCCGCGCGATGCGTTCGCGCAGCGCGGGCATACCGAGCGCGACGGTATAGCCGAGCGGATCATCCAGAATCGCGCGCGCCGCTGCTTCGCGCGCAAGGCGCGGTGCACCGGTGCCGGGTTGGCCGACTTCCATATGGATCACGGAATGGCCCATCGCCTCCCGCTGGCGGGCCTGTTCCATGACATCCATCACGATAAAGGGATCGACCAATCCCCGCCGCGATCCGATGTCCCATGCTTCCAGCCTTGATTTGACCATACGCTACCGCCTTATTGTAAGGACCGGAACGATGAAGTTTTGGCCAAGGGGCGTCAAGCTGACGCCGCCAGAGACTCGAAAGGACGATCACACGTGAAGTTCCCAAGGTCCTGCCGCGCCGCATTGTCCGTATTCGCGATCACCGCTACCGCATTCATCCCGGCTCTGTCGCAGGCACAGACGCTGATCCGCGATGCCGAGATCGAGAACACGCTGCGCCGACTCGCGTCGCCCGTCTTCGAGGCTGCGGGCCTGTCCCCTGACAGCATCGACATGCTGATCCTTTCCGACCAGGCACTGAACGCATTCGTCTTCGGCGGGCGCAACATGGTGTTCCATACCGGGTTACTGACCCGGATCGAACAGCCGGAGGCGCTGATCGGTGTCATCGCCCACGAAACCGGCCACATCACCGGCGGGCATCTGACACGGCGAGAGGTGAACGCGAAGGCGCTTCAGGGCCCGCTCGCGCTCGGCCTGCTGCTGTCAGCGGCGGCAGCGGTCGCGTCGGGCAACGGGCAGGTCGGCGTCGCCGGTGCGCTCGGCACCCAGAACGCCATCCAGCGCGCCTTTCTGGCCTATGGCCGATCAGAGGAATCGAGCGCCGATCAGGCCGGTGCGACCTATATGGAACGCGCGGGCATCGACCCCGGCTACATCCTTGAAGTCCTGAAGATTTTTCGCGGACAAGAGGTGTTTCAGGCAGGCCGCGTCGATCAATACGCCATCACCCACCCGCTGTCGTCGGAACGCATCGCGCTGCTGGAGGATCGCTCGGCCGCCTCGCAGGCCCGTGGCGGGCGTGTGAGCGCCGAAGATGCCTATTGGCACCTGCGGATGCGCGCCAAGCTTTCGGCCTTTCTCAGCCGACCGGAACGCACCCTGAACAATCTGGAAACGGCGGAGGCCCCGGACAGCGAGATCAACCAGTTGCGCCGCGCCGTCGCGCTGCACCTGCTGCCCGACCCGCCCGCCGCGCTGGCAGCGGTCGAAGCGCTGATCGCCCTGCGCCCGACCGACCCTTATTACCACGAGCTGAAAGGCCAGATCCTGTTCGAGAGCGGGCGCGGGGCGGAGGCGGTCGCGCCCTATGAGGAGGCCGTGCGCCTCGCCCCGGATGAGCCGTTGATCCGGGGAGGGCTGGGCCGCACCCTGCTGGCGCTGAACGATCCGACCCGCGATGCCGAGGCCTTGGCAACGCTGGAACAGGCGACCCGCAGCGGCGGTGCCGAGCCGACCGTGCTGCGCGATCTCGCGCTCGCCCACGCCCGCGCGGGCAATGACGGCGCGGCGGCGCTGGCAACGGCGGAGCGGTTGGCCCTGCAGGGCGACCCGCGCGAGGCGTTGCGCCATGCAAGGCGTGCGCTCGATCAACTTCCCGTGGGATCGCCGGGCTGGCTGCGCGCCGATGACATTAGGGCTGTCGCGGAACGCGCGCTTGGTGATAATTGACCGACACGCGCCGGGATGACCGGACCAGACCATTCAGGCCCTACTGGCCGCAGAACAGGGACCAGCACATGAAAAAGCTCGTCATCGCCGCCCTTGGCGCATTCGCCCTCAGCGCCGCGACCCCCGCCTTTGCCGAAGGATTTTCCGCCGAGGACAAGGCCGCAATCGACGCGCAGATCCGCGCGTATATCCTCGAGAACCCGGAAATCATCGTCGAGGCGATGGAGGTGCTGGAACAGCGTCAGGCGCGTGACAAGAAGGCCGCCGACCGCGCCCTCATCTCGCGCATGGGGGATGAGTTGTTCGATGATGGCTACAGCTTTGTCGGCGGCAATCCGAACGGCGATGTGACGGTCGTGGAATTCCTCGACTACCGCTGCGGCTATTGCAAGCGCGCCCATGAGGGTGTGCAGGCCCTGCTCGAGGGTGACCCGAACATCCGGTTCGTGGTGAAGGAATTCCCGATCCTCGGCCCGGAAAGCACATTCGCCTCACGCATCGCGCTGGCTTCGCTGGAACAGGGTAACGATGTCTATGCCGCCGTCAGCGATGCCCTGATGCGGCACGAAGGCGAGATGACCCAGGACGAGGTGATGCGCATCGCCACCGAAGCCGGCGCCGATCTGGCGCAATTGCAGAAAGACGCCGACAATCCCGAGATTGCGGAGCATATCCGCCGGACCTATGCGCTGGCGCGGCAGCTCGAAATCAACGGCACGCCGGGTTTTGTCATTGGCGACGAGATCGTTCGCGGCTTCGTGCCCTATGATGCGCTGCGCGAACTGGTCGAGGACGCGCGGGCCAGAGGCTGATCCGGCACGGCTCCGGCAGGGTGCATTGACCCGGCGTCGGCTTCGCGTATAACCCTGCGACGCTTTGACGAAGCGGTTTCCAGACGCCGGGAAGGCGCACCCTGTAACGTGAGAGAGAGGGATTTCGGAATGGCAAAGACCGAGAATCCGGACGTTGAATTCATCAAGGCGCTGGCAGCGCTGTTGAAGGACAATGATCTGACGGAACTTGAAGTCTCGCGCGAGTATGGCGAGGACAGCGAACTGAAGGTGCGCCTGTCACGGCATGTCGCGCAGCCCGTCTATGCGCCCGCCCCAGTCTACGCGCCTGCCCCGCAAGCGCCCGCATCCGGCGCTGCCCCGGCGCGGGCGGCAGAGGCCGCGACCCCCGAAGACCCGGCGCAGCATCCGGGCGCGGTGCCCTCGCCGATGGTCGGCACGGTGTATCTGTCGCCCGAACCCGGTGCGGCAAATTTCGTGAAGCCCGGCGACGTGGTGAAAGAGGGTCAGACCCTTCTGATCGTCGAGGCGATGAAAACGATGAACCAGATTCCGGCCCCCCGTTCCGGCACGGTCGCACGGATCATCGTCGGCGATGCGCAGCCTGTCGAATTCGGTGCCCCGCTCGTCATCCTCGAATAATCAGAACGGGCGGATACAGACATGGTTTCCAAGGTTCTGATCGCAAATCGCGGTGAAATTGCCCTTCGCATCCAGCGGGCCTGCCGCGAGCTTGGCATCAAGACGGTCGCCGCCCATTCGACGGCGGATGTCGATGCAATGCATGTGCGCCTCGCGGATGAAAGCGTCTGCATCGGCCCGCCCTCGGCTGGGCAAAGCTATCTGAACATTCCGGCGCTGATTACCGCCTGCGAGATTACCGGCGCCGATGCGATCCATCCCGGCTATGGCTTTCTTTCTGAAAATGCGGGGTTCGCGCAGATCGTCGAAGAACACGACCTGATCTTTATCGGACCCACCGCCGCGCATATTCGCATGATGGGTGACAAGATCACCGCCAAGGACACGATGAAGGCGCTGGGCGTGCCCTGCGTGCCCGGATCGGATGGCGGCGTTGCCACCATTGACGAGGCCAAGGCCGTCGCCCGCGACATGGGCTATCCGGTGCTGATCAAGGCCGCCTCCGGCGGCGGCGGGCGCGGCATGAAGGTCGCGAAATCCGAAGACGAGATCGCCAATGCCTTCGGCTCCGCAAGGTCCGAAGCGAAAGCCGCCTTCGGCGATGATACCGTCTATATCGAGAAATATCTCAGCACGCCCCGGCATATCGAGGTGCAGGTCTTTGGCGACGGGCGCGGCAATGCCGTGCATCTGGGCGAACGCGACTGCTCGCTCCAGCGGCGCCACCAGAAGGTGCTGGAGGAGGCCCCCTCCCCCATCCTGTCAGCCCAGCAGCGTGCCGAAATCGGTGCCGTTTGCGCGCAGGCGGTCGGGGCGATGAACTATCGCGGGGCCGGCACCATCGAATTTCTCTACGAGAATGGCGAGTTTTTCTTCATCGAGATGAACACACGGCTTCAGGTGGAACATCCGGTGACCGAAGCCATCTTCGGCGTCGATCTGGTGCGCGAACAGATTCGCATCGCCTCCGGCGAGGATCTCAGCTTTCGCCAAGAGGATCTGAAGGTGAACGGTCACGCCATCGAGGCGCGGATCAATGCAGAAAAGCTGCCGAACTTCACCCCCTCGCCCGGCAAGGTGACGGCCTATCACGCGCCTGGCGGGTTGGGTGTGCGGATGGATAGCGGCATCTATGCCGGGTATTCGATCCCGCCCTATTACGACAGCCTGATCGGCAAGCTGATCGTCCATGCCAGCGACCGGGCATCGGCCATCGCGCGGATGGAACGGGCGCTGAATGAAATGGTGATCGAGGGAATCGAGACGACGACGCCGCTGTTCCGCGCCCTGTTGCAAGACCCGGATGTGCGCGCAGGCGACTACAACATCCACTGGCTGGAAAAATGGCTGGAGCGGTAGGCCGCGCCAAGCGTCCCTGAACATCCCTGAACATCCCTGAACAAATCAGGATAATGTCCGGTTGCACAGACCGCGCCGCTGCGTAATCTGCGCATCATGTCCGACCGCACCGCAAGAATCGATCTGACCCCATCCATCCTGCTGCGTGCCTATGCCGCCGGAGTGTTTCCGATGGCAGAGGCGGCGGATGCAGATGAAATCCTGTGGATCGACCCGGAACTGCGCGGCGTGCTGCCCCTGAACCGGTTTCACCTGCCGCGCAGCCTCGCCAAAACCGTGCGGCGCGGCGATTACCGCGTTACCACCGATCACGATTTCGAAGCGGTGATCGACGCCTGCGCCGCCCGCGATTCGACCTGGATCAACGAGGAAATCCGCCGCCTTTATGTCGGGCTGTTCCGCATGGGCTACGCCCATTCGGTCGAGGTGCGCCGAGAGGGTGTGCTGATCGGCGGCCTATATGGCGTGAAGCTCGGCGCGGCGTTCTTTGGCGAAAGCATGTTCAGCCGGGCGCGCGATGCGTCGAAAATCGCGCTGGTGCATCTGGTGGCGCGGCTGAAGGTCGGCGGTTTCGATCTTCTCGACACGCAATTCGTGACCGACCATCTGACACAATTCGGGGCGCGCACCATATCGCGCCGACGCTATCATGAATTGCTGGAACTCGCCGTCGCGACCATCGCCGATTTCGATGCACTCGACCCCGACACCCCGCCTCACGAGGTGGCGCAGCTCAGCGTCCAGACATCGTATCGCTGATGATCCATCGCTGACAGGGCCGGGCTGGACGCGAACATCCAGCCTGAAAAGACGATCGCGCCGTCCAGTTTGCTGTCGGCGATCGTCATCAGCACAAAAGCATCGGTCGGCTCGTCGGCTGGCGGCTCGCGGCATTCGCTGACGGTGATGGTCAGACGCTCATACTGGACCGGATTGCCCACCACGGCGCGGATGTCGCTGACACGGCCGGAAATCTTGTCGAGACCTCGCAGCAGGGCGACGGGCCGCTCTTCGGACCGCGATACCGGACGCTCCACTTCGATGGTTTCCTCGACATAGCTGTCGTCATAGATGACGCCCTCGGGGGCCTTGTCGAATTTCGGCGTGATCGTCTCATCGGTCTGGCCCTGTGCCAACGCCAAGACCGGAAACAGGATCGCCAATGCCCAGACCGGCCTCATGGCTTCACCGCCCGAAACCGCAACCTGGCATAATCTGCGGTCCAGTTGCCATCCGCATCGCACAGGGCCGGGCGCACAAGATCGGCGACTTCGGCGCGCGCCCCATCCCGCTCCGCCTCCGGCAATACCGCGAGCGCCGGGGCCGCGAGGGTTGCCAGCCAGGCCTCCATCCCGGCGGCAACCGGGGTCGGGCGAGGATGGATGGCGATCTCTTCGATCTTGAAACCAGCCGCCTCCAACGTCGCCCGGTGCGCCGCTGCCGAAGGAAAATACCAGATATTCTTCAGATCGGTCTTGACGCCACGACGCGCCAGAACCGCGATCAGCGCGGTATGGATCGCGGCGACATTGCCCTGCCCGCCCTGCTCCGCCACGAACCGACCACCGGGTTTCAGCGCGCGGAACACACCTGCGCTCACCGCCGCCGCATCGGTCATCCAATGCAGCGCAGCATTGGAAAAGACCGCGTCGAATGCGCCGTTGAACGACAGGGCCTGCCCATCCATCACCCGCGCATCGACACCCAGCGCGCAGGCTTTCGCCACCATATCGGCGGAGGCATCGACCCCGACCACATCGCAGCCGAGATCGCCCAGCGCCTGCGCGATTGGCCCGTCGCCGCAGCCGAGGTCGAGAATCCGTTCCCCCGCGACAGGCGCGAGCAACGACATGACCGGCCCCGCAAGGTCAGTCACGAATCGTGCGTGCGCCGCATAGCGGTCCGCGCTCCAGTGATCTTCGGGCATGGTCAGTTTCCTGTAACCGCCTTGCTCAGCAATTCGATCAGATCGACCGAACCCTGAGTGAATTCCAGCGTGCCCCCATCCTCAGCCAGAAATTCCGAGGCACCGGGGTCAATCGCGATATAGGACCCGCCAAGCAGGCCATCGCTGGTGATCTTCACCGCGCTGTCCTCGGGGATATTCACATCGGTGCGGATCGAAAGGCCGGCAATCGCCTGATAGGTCTTCGGATCAAGCTCCAGCGACGCCACCGTCCCGACCTTCACACCCGACACCCGCACATCCGCCCCGACAGACACGC
This sequence comes from uncultured Candidatus Planktophila sp., assembly GCA_964352385.1. Taxonomy (GTDB): domain Bacteria; phylum Pseudomonadota; class Alphaproteobacteria; order Rhodobacterales; family Rhodobacteraceae; genus Pikeienuella. The sequence goes on along the minus strand of CAYGRU010000064.1, from coordinate 8,434 downwards.
CGGAGGCTTTGCGAAACGCCGCATTCAGTTCGTAATACCCGGAACCGACACCACCGATATCGGCGGTCTGCGCCGCATAGACCAGAAATCCGCCCGCCGCCGCCAGCACGGCAGCCCCGATCAGCGTCTCGGCTGCATTCGATGCCATATCAGGGGCTCCATGCTTCATAATCGCCGGTCACGCGCGGGCGTTCCTCGGCAGACCGCAATGATCCGGGGGGGGCATATGCCGCCACCGATCCGGTCAGATTGGCCTTGTGGTCTTTTTCCCACGCCTTGCGCGGCAGCGGCGCGGCGCTCGGCGCCTCGTCGAAAGTATGGTGCAGCCAGCCATGCCAGTCAGGCGAGACACGGCTCGCCTCGACCACGCCGTTATAGATCACCCAGCGCCGGACACCGCCCGCCGTCTGATAGAACACGTTGCCGCTTTCATCCTCGCCGACCCGCTCACCGAACCGGCTGGTGAACAGGCTCGTGCCGATGGTCGATCCATTCCACCAGGTGAATATCTTGCTCAGAACGCTCATGGGGCCGCCTGTCTGATTGGGTTCGCTCGTTTCTATCACACGCGGCCCTAGGGTCCAGCGTGAAAGCGGCGCAGGCTGCGCCACTGCCCCGCCCGTTACCAAAAATCCGCGCTTTCCACTTCCCGCAAAATATCCCCGCCGGAGGCTTCCAGCCGGTCAAAGGGGCGGCACATCCCCCCCGGCGCGCCGCGCATGGAACGCCGCTGCGAATGCATCCAGCACCCCGGCCTCGATCGCATCGCGGATACCCTGCATAAGCTCCTGATAATAATGCAGGTTATGCCATGTGATCAGCATCGAGGAGATGATTTCCTGCGCCTTGTAGACATGATGCAGATAGGCGCGCGAATAGCGGGTGCAGGCCGGGCAGGTGCAGTCCGGGTCCAGCGGGCGCGGATCTTCGGCATGGCGCGCGTTCTTGATGTTGACCGCGCCGAACCGGGTCAGCGCCTGCCCGGTGCGCCCCGATCTTGTCGGCAAAACACAGTCGAACATGTCGACGCCGCGCTGCACTGCGCCCAGAATGTCATCCGGTTTGCCGACCCCCATCAGATAGCGCGGCTTGTCGTCGGGCAGCATCCCCGGCGCATAGTCCAGCACATCGAACATCGCCGCCTGCCCTTCGCCAACCGCCAGCCCGCCGATGGCATAGCCGTCGAAACCGATGGCGCGCAGCGCATCCGACGAGCTCTGGCGCAGGTCCTGATACACACTGCCCTGCTGGATGCCGAACAGGGCATGGCCGGGCCGATCGCCAAAGGCATCGCGCGACCGCGCCGCCCAGCGCATCGACAGTGCCATGCTGGTCGCGGCGACGCTGCGTTCCGCCGGAAAGGGCGTGCATTCGTCGAAACACATCACGATGTCAGACCCGAGCAGACGTTGAATTTCCATCGACCGTTCCGGCGTCAGGTGATGGGTTGATCCATCGACATGGGATTTGAAGGTAACGCCTTCCTCGGTCAGCTTGCGCAACCCGGTCAGGCTCATCACCTGAAACCCGCCGCTATCGGTCAAGATCGGGCGCGGCCAGTCCATGAACCTGTGCAGCCCGCCCAACCTGTCCATCCGCTCCGCCCCCGGTCGCAGCATCAGGTGATAGGTATTGCCGAGGATGATATCCGCTCCGGTTTCGCGCACCGATGACGGCATCATCGCCTTGACCGTCGCCGCTGTGCCCACCGGCATGAAGGCGGGTGTGCGGATATCGCCTCGCGGGGTTGCCACTTTGCCTCGCCGGGCGCGCCCGTCGCGGGCCGATATCTCGAATGTGAAACCGCTCATGGTAAAGACCCCGTCTGGACGCGCGCGCCCCGGAGCCATATATCACAGGGCGTAAGGTGCAAGGGGAGAGAGCCATGCCAGACGACCAGGGCGAACCGCTGATCCGGCCATCGTCAGAGGATCACCCCCTCTACGAGGCGATCTGCGACGCCTGCCGCACGGTGCATGACCCTGAGATCCCGGTGAACATCTACGATCTGGGTCTGGTCTATGCCATCGTCATCAAGGACGAGGGCGAGGTCGAGGTCGATATGACCCTGACAGCGCCCGGCTGTCCGGTTGCCGGAGAGATGCCCGGCTGGGTATCCGATGCAATCGAAACCGTGCCCGGCATCAAGTCGGCGCATGTGCAACTGGTCTGGGACCCGCCCTGGGGCATGGACATGCTGTCGGACGAAGCGAAGCTGGAGCTTGGCTTCATCTGATCTTGAAGGATTGGTCGCAGAGGCTTACCTTCAGGGCCTGAGAGGAACCTATCCATGTTTGGCATACCCGGAAAACAGGCCGTCACACTGACCCCCGATGCGGTGGCGCAGATCAAGTCGCTGATGGAAGATTCAGACGGCGCAGTCAAAGGTTTGAAGCTCGGCCTGAAAAAGGGCGGCTGTGCGGGCATGGAATACACGATGGAGTTCGCCGAAGAGGTGAGCGAGATGGACGAGGTGATCGAACAGGACGGCGCCCGCGTGATGATCGCCCCGATGGCGCAGATGTTCCTGTTCGGGACGGAAATCGACTACAAGACATCGCTGCTGGAAAGCGGGTTCGTGTTCAACAACCCCAACGTGGCCGACGCCTGCGGCTGCGGCGAGTCGATCAGCTTCAAGGTCGGCGAAGAGGCCTGACACCGTCTTCTCCTCAGTATGTCGGATCAGTCACACCTCTTGATATAGATCACAGACAGTGATTCCCGCATATGGCGAGCAACCCGGCCACCTCCCATCTATGTCTCATACCAGAGAAAACATGGGAGATGATTATGGGAAAGACTTTCAAAACCGAAGATCAGGACGAGGCAAGACTCGGCTACAAGTTCGAAAAGGTTGTTGTCACATCATATAGCAGCGGCGGGTCTTCCAGCACCCCTGACGCCGACCGGTTCGATTTCACCGCTGCAGAGGAAAAGCAGGAAATAGGCCTCCTGCTTCCGGCGGTTCAGGCCGCCTACGATGTCGAAGATGGCACTTTCGGCTTCGGCATCGAAACCGATGAGCAACAGGTTGCCTTGCTCCTCCCTGCGGTGCAGGCAGCCCGCGAAGCCGCCTCCGACCCGTTGCCAACCGAGACGTTCTCGTTGAACTACGAGAAAGTTGAGTTTTCTCCGGTTGACAACGGTTTCGTGTGGATGTGAGCCAAGGCATGGTGTGGCGTCATCCTCTGTTTCTGCTAAGCAGGCAGAAAAATCTGAGGAGACGCCGATGCCCCCCAGAATGCTGATCGCCGGAAACTGGAAGATGAACGGGCTGTCCGCCATGCTTTCGAACCTGAAAGCCATTGCGGACAAAGCCCCTGAGGGGCCCGAGTTGCTGATTTGTCCGCCTGCAACGCTCATCAATCGCGCCGCCGGATACGGCATTGCGATTGGTGCGCAGGATTGTCATGTGGCAGAAAGCGGTGCCCATACCGGTGACATCTCTGCGCCGATGGTGGCCGATGCCGGTGCGGTCGCGGTCATCCTCGGTCATTCCGAGCGGCGCGCAAGTTACGCGGAGACGGACGAAATTATCGCCGACAAGGCCCGCGCGGCATGGGCGGCTGGCCTGACGGCGATCATCTGCGTTGGCGAGACGGAGCTGGAGCGTGATGCGGGCGCCGCCCTGTCTATCGTCGCGGGTCAGATCGACGGCTCCGTTCCGCAAGGCGCAACCGCCGCGAATACCGTAGTCGCCTATGAGCCGATCTGGGCCATTGGCACCGGGCGCACCCCGACGCTGACCGAAATCGCCGAAGTGCATGACAGCATCCGCGCCCAGCTTTCAAACCGGTTCGGGGCGGATGGGGCGCAGATGCGCATCCTCTATGGTGGGTCGATGAAGCCGGACAACGCGGCGGAAATTCTCGCCATTCCGAATGTGGATGGTGGGCTTGTCGGCGGCGCAAGCCTGAAGGCCGCCGACTTTCTCGCGATTGCACGGGCTGCGGCGGCCCTTGCCTGACAGCCCGCGCCCGGCCTCTCAGGCCGCCGTCTTTCGACGCGCTGCAAGACCATAATGATCGACAAGCCGCTGAAGCGCCAGCTTCAGTACCACCTTGCCGGACCGGGCGGACCAGCCCATGCGCCGCTCCGTCGCCTCCAACCCTTCCTGAAAGCAGCAGATACGGAACGCCGCGTCCGACAGGCCCGGCCCGAGCGCCTCCAGCGCCAGTTTCACCCGCTCGCGCGCAAAGCTCGGCCCTTCAGAAGGGGTCCGGCCCGGCCCGGTGCTGGCACTGACCGGGGTCAGGAAGCGACGCCAATCCTGCCCGACCTTCGGGCCGATCTGCGCCAGTTCGAAATCCTCGCGCAATCGCTCGCCTGCCTCTACCTCCTCCGGCTTCAGCAGCGGCTCACCATTGGCGTCCTTGCGGCGCGCAAGCCATCCGAGGGGGGATTCGCCCTGATTGACCGCAATCGTCTCGATCTGTCCGGTGGCGGGGTTCGCCACTTGCCTCTCCCCCATCAGCATGTGCTGCGCCGCAAAGGCGCTCTGCGTTTCAGCAAACCCAGCTGCGATCGGGGATGTCCCGGCTTCGAGACGCGCAAGCGCGGCACGGCCAGCGGCAGTGATCCCGTATTTCGCTGACAGGTCCGACCGTGACAGGCATTTGACCCAGTCATGGGTCAGGAACATGGTCGCCGCCTTCAGCGTGACCAGCGACATGGGGCGGCGAAACTGGTTCTTGCGGCAGAACACGCCCGCCTTTTCCGCCCCTTTGGCGACCATCAGGAACGAATCCGGCTCACACAGCCTAGCAAAGGCGATTTTTTCCGATGCCGACAACGCGGCGAGACTGTCAGGGGATGTCATCGGCGAAACTCCTTCTGAGGGGTCAGAAAAAAGGGATTGGCAGATCGGGCGGAATGCAGCGACCTGCCCCAGATCGCTCAGAACCCGGTCCATCAGCACGTCATCGCGTGACGCCTCCACCCGCCTGATGGCACGCATGACGGTCGATGGCTGGTTCCCGACATGACGGGCCAGTGCGCGCATGGGGATGCCCGCCTCGACATGCGCGAGATAGAGAACAACGTCGCTGATCCGCGCCGGGGACCGTGCGGGAAGAACAGAGCCGACCAGCGCCTCACAGGCCGTCGGAGTCTCGGGATAAGTTTGCATATGGGGGATCGCCTCAAACTTTACTCAACCTTTACGAGAAGTTGAGCTATCGCCTGATCGTAAAAATGGTCTTAACGAAACGCCATCTTTACCATTCATTTACATATACTTAGCCGGAGCGAACGCTGGGTCGGTGAAATGCGCAACAGCGGAAAACAGCGGATAGGCCTGTGGGACATGCAACCACAGGAAGTCATCTCATGTCATTGATCCTTCGCCGTCATGGCCTTCTGACCCGCGCCGCCCGTGCCGGTGCCGCGCTCTACAGGCGGGACCGCGACCTGTCGCATCTCGTGCCGGGGATGACCGCACAGCGCAGCCGGAAAGCGGTGATGGCGGCACTGGTCGCGGCGGAGGCGAACTGCGAATCGGACAGGAAGACCGGCGCGGCCAGCTATTCGCTCCAACGCCATGTCGGCCTGCTCGCGGCATTGTTCGCAGAAACGGAACCGGCGCGCGGATGATCCGCGCGCCGGTTCTTCAGTCCCTGAAACCCATCACGCCACTGCGCGATCAGACAAATGCATCCGGCTCCGACGCCTTGCGTTCGGCGATGAAGGCGAGCAGCGCCGCGTCAATATCGGGGTCGAGCGGCGGTGGCGTGTAATCCGCCAACAGCCGCTTGACCCGTGCCGATGCGAGCGCCTGCGTATCGCGCGACCCTTCATCGGCCCAGGTTTCGAACGGCTTGTAATCCAGCAGCTCGCTCCGCCAGAAGGCGGTCTTGAAATTGGCCTGCGTGTGGGCACAACCGAGGAAATGGCCACCGGGACCAACCTCGGCGATGGCATCCATCGCCTGCGCATCCTCGGATATGTCGATCCCTGCAGCGACCGAATGCAGGGTGCCGAGTTGGTCGGCATCCATCACGAATTTCTCGAAGGACGACACCAGCCCGCCTTCGAGCCAGCCGCAGGCATGGAGCATGAAATTCACGCCGCCAAGCAATGCCGCGTTCAACGTGTTCGCCGTTTCGTAGGCCGCCTGCGCGTCGGGCAGTTTCGACCCGCACAGCCCGCCGCCGGACCGGAACGGCAGGTTCATCCGGCGGGCAAGCTGACCGGCCCCCCAGAGGATTTTCGTCGCCTCAGGTGTGCCGAATGTCGGCGCACCGGAATTCATGTCGATGGAGGCGACGAATGCGCCGAAGATCACTGGCGCGCCAGGGCGCACAAGCTGGCTGTAGGCCACGCAGGCCAGCACTTCGGCCAGCACCTGCGTCAGCGTGCCCGCCACCGAAACCGGTGCCATCGCGCCGCCAACGATGAAGGGGGAGATGATGCAGGCCTGATTGGCGCGGGCATAAACCTCCATCGCGCCGGCCATGATCCCATCGAACGTCATCGGCGAGTTGATGTTGATGAGCGAGGTCATCACGGTGTTTTCGGCAACGAATTCCTTGCCGAACAGAATCTCGCACATCCGCACGCTGTCCTCGGCCCGCTCCGGTGCCGTGACCGACCCCATGAAGGGTTTGTCGGACCATTTCATGTGGGCATAAAGCATGTCGAGATGGCGCTTGTTCACCGGAATGTCGGTCGGCTCACACACCGTGCCGCCGGAATGGTGCAACCATTTCGACATGTAGGCGAGTTTCACGAACTTTTCGAAATCCGCCATCGTGGCATAACGGCGACCGCCCTCGGCATCGCGCACGAAGGGCGGGCCATAAACCGGGGCGAGGACCGTGGTCTTGCCACCGATTTCGACATTCCGCTCCGGGTTGCGGGCGTGCTGCACGAAACTGGACGGGGCGGTGGCACACAGCCTGCGCGCCATGCCGCGCGGAATGCGCACCCGTTCCCCCTGCACGTCAGCCCCGGCTTCGCGCCACAAGGCCAGCGCGGCAGGATTGTCGGTGAAGGCGATGCCGATTTCTTCCAGCACCCGCTCGGCATTTTCCTCGATGATCTGCAAACCCTCTTCGCTGAGGATTTCCATCGTTGGGATCGCACGCTCGATATAGCGCGCCGCCTCGATCCGAACCGCCGTGCGTTCCGCGCGCCGCGCCGCGCCGCCGCCCGCACCCCGGCTGCGCCTGCGCTCACCCTGTTCCGCAACATCCGACATGGATCATCCTCCGCAATAAACTGTCGGCCCTGATTAGCCGTCCCCCGGTGCCGTTCGCCAACCATTTTCGGCACCGGGATGCGCGCCAGCGACATCGGCGCAAAACGCAGCCCGATCCTTGCGCGAATCCCGGCCCGCCCGTAATCACCGATGATGATCCAGATCGAACATGACCGCCTACTCATCATCGACTTCGGCAGCCAGGTGACGCAGCTGATCGCGCGCCGCCTGCGGGAGCTGAACGTCTATTGCGAAATCCATCCCTACAACAAAGTCGATGACGCCTTTCTGGCCGCATTTGCGCCCAAGGCCGTCGTGCTGTCCGGTGGCCCCGCCAGTGTGATCGACGCCGGATCGCCGCGCCCGCCGGAGGCTGTGTTTGCGCTCGGCGTGCCGGTGCTCGGCATCTGTTACGGGCAGCAGGTGATGATGCAGATGCTCGGCGGATTGGTGGAGCGTGGGCACGGAACAGCGGAATTCGGCCGCGCCTGGGTCAGCCCGACGGAGACGAAGATCGACCTTTTGCAAGGCTGGTTCATCACCGAACGCGAACAGGTCTGGATGAGTCATGGTGACCATGTCTCGCGCATCGCGCCGGGATTCGAGGTTTATGGCCGATCTCCCAACGCGCCCTTCGCCGTGACCGCCGATCTGTCGCGCAACTTCTTTGCGGTGCAGTTCCACCCAGAGGTGCACCACACGCCGAATGGCGCGAAGCTTTATGAAAACTTCGTGCGTATTGCCGGGTTCACCGGCGACTGGACGATGGCCGCCTACCGCGAACAGGCGGTTGCGGCGATCCGCGAACAGGTCGGCGATGAAAAGGTGATCTGCGGCCTGTCCGGCGGCGTCGATTCATCGGTCGCTGCCGTGCTGATCCACGAGGCAATCGGCGATCATTTGACCTGCGTCTTCGTCGATACCGGCCTGATGCGCGAGGGCGAGGCGGATCAGGTCGTGTCCATGTTCCGCGACAATTACAACATCCCGCTGATCCATGCCGACGAATCGGAACTGTTCCTCGGGCACCTCGACGGCCAGTCGGACCCCGAAACCAAGCGCAAGATCATCGGCAAGTTGTTCATAGATGTCTTTGAAAAACATGCAAAATCGGTTGGCGGCGCCAAGTTTCTGGCGCAGGGCACCCTCTATCCCGATGTGATCGAAAGCGTCAGCTTTTCCGGCGGCCCGTCCGTCACCATCAAGTCGCACCACAATGTGGGCGGTCTGCCGGAA
>CAYGRU010000063.1:0-17633 GCA_964352385.1 uncultured Candidatus Planktophila sp. | reverse complement strand
CCGCGCGAGGGCGGGTTTCATCCCTGCCACGCCTCCACCTCCGCTGCCGTGATCCACCATCCGGGTTCCGCCACGCGCAGCCGGTCGGCAGCGGCCAGCGCGTCCCCCGCAGAGGCATAAAGCCCGAAACAGGTGGCACCGGAGCCGGACATCCGCGCCAGCGCGCAGGTGCGATCCCAGGCCAGCGCGCTCAGCACCCGTCCGATGATCGGGCGCAGCTTGCGGGCGGGCGGTTCCAGATCGTTTCGCTGGGCCGAAAGCCAGCTTGTCATATGCCCGAAATCGGCAAAACGTGCAGGCGTGGCAGGCCCGGCAGGGTTTTCGCGCCGCTCCAGCGCCGCAAAGACCTCTGCCGTCGACAGGCCCTGCATCGGGTTCACCAGCACCATCCAGAATACCGGAAAGGCGGGCGCGGGGGCGAGCCGATCACCGACACCCCCCATGATCGCCGGCTCCTGCCGAAGACAGACCGGCGCATCGGCGCCGAGCGAAAAGGCGATCTCCGGCAAGGCCGCCTGCGGAACACCGGGCCAGAGCCGGGTCAGAAGCCGCAACGCCGCGCCCGCATCCGCCGAACCGCCACCGATGCCCGATGCGACCGGCAAGGACTTGGTCAGCCGCAGCGCCGCGCCCGGCCTGCCCGGAACCCGGTCCGACAAGGCCTGCGCCGCCCCGATGACAAGGTTGTCAGGCCCGGTGCCGAGCCCCGGCGCAAACGGCCCATCGAGGCTGAGGCTGATCGTCGTTGCCGCCTCCGCCTCCACCAGATCGCCGATGCGCGGAAATACCGCGAGGCTTTCAAGCAGGTGATATCCGTCCGGGCCCCGCCCCCGCACATGCAGGAACAGGTTCACCTTCGCCCGCGCAAGTTCCACGAGGTCACCCACAGCGCCCGACCGGTCGCGTGTGGCGGTGGTGGTATCAGGTATGTCCGGCATCCCGGGTGCCCGCGGTCAGCCGCCGTCCTTCACCTGCGGCGCAGGGGCGGCGGAGGCATCCTTGCGGGCCGCTTCTTCCGCCGCGACAATGTCGAGGCCATCTGCCAGCTTGCGGCGGGTCAGGGCGGCGGCCTCCGGCTCCGGCTCAAAGGACAATGATCTGCGCCATTGAAACTGCGCCTCCAGCTTGCGCCCGACCTGCCACAGCGCATCGCCGAAATGGTCGTTGATGACAGGGTCGATCGGGCGCAATTCCACTGCCCGTTCAAGTTCCGCCACCGCCTTGGGGTAATCTTCGAGCAGGTAATAGGCCCAGCCGAGGCTGTCGACGATGTAGCCATCATCGGATCGCTGCTCGACCGCTTTCTGGATCATCGCCAACGCACGGTCGAGATTCACACCCTTTTCCAGCCATGAGTATCCCAGGTAATTCAACACAAGCGGCTGATCCGGTTTCAATTCCAGCGCACGAAAGAAATCCGCCTCCGCGCCGTCCCACTGGCCGGACCGTTCGCGACTGATCCCGCGCTCGTAATACAGCACCCAGTTCGGGCGATCCGCCGCCTCCATCAAGGTGATGGCGGTGTCATAGGCGACTGCGCTCTCGGCGTATTTCTCGCCCCGACGCAGAATGTCGCCCAGTGCGATATGGGCGTCGATCGCATCGGGTTCGCGGCGGATCACGGCGCGCAATGCCTCTGCCGCCTCGGCCTCGCTGCCCTTCAGGCGCAAGGCCTCTGCCCGGCCAATCTCGGCGGTCCGGCTTAAGGGATTGCCGACCGGAATTTCCTCGTAGACCGAAATGGCGAGGTCATATTGCCCCTCGTCCTGCAACAGTTCCGCCGCAAGCAAGGCCGCATCGTCGAAACCGGGGCGAAGCCACATCGCAATGCGGGTATAGAACAGGCTGAGCCGTTCCTCACCATCGCGCCCCAGCGCCGCCGCAAGACCGAACAACGCCTCCGCCGCGCCTTCTTGCGCTGTGGAGACAAGCATCACCGGCGCGGCCCCTGCCTTCAGCGCATCGACCTCCGCTTCGAGGATCGCGTCGCTGACCGATGCCGCCATCGCCCCCTGATAGATCTTCAGCGCCTCGTCATTAGCCCCGTTGGCCCTGAGCGATGCGCCATAGGCACGTGCGACGCGCCCCGTCGGCACCTGCATCTGCGACACGATTCCGGCAAATGCCTCCACCGCGCCGGCCTCGTTGCCCGCAGCCTGCCGCATCAGGCCCTTGTGATAGCCGGCAAAAATCTGGAACACCGGACGATCCTCAAGCACGTCGAACGATGTTTCGGCGGCTTCCACCTCACCAAGGCCGAATTTCGCCCAGGCGTCCAGCATGGCCCCGACCAGCGGATGATAGGCCGTCGGGGCAACCCCGATCCGGGCCTTCGCATCGGCAAGATCACCGCGCCGGAATGCCTCCGCCGTCAGCATCAGCGCCGCCATCCGGTGCCCCGGTTGCGCAGCCTCCAGCGTCTTGGCGACCATAAGCGCCTGTTCGATCTGCCCAGCGGCGGCCTGAAACACCAGCGCCTGTTCCATCAGCCCGGCATTGCCGGGGTCGCGGCGCAAAGCGCTGGCATAATATCGCGCAGCAGCCTCGATGTCAGACTTGTTGGCGGCGTGCTGACCCGAGAGATACGACCCTGAAAGGGTTTCCGCTGTCTGCCCGGCCACGGGGACCGCAATCGCGGCGCATGTCATCATCAGCCCGGCGGCGATGGCTTTCATCTGGTTCATGTCGGCTCCTGCCTTCTGTTACCATAAGATATAGGGGCTCTACGCAGCCGCGTCTTGTCAAGTTTTCGCGGGTCCCGGCTTTTGGGCTTCTTCGGGACATTGTGCAGCACGCGCCAGACCGAAACGCCCATTGCCGTTCATCGGCCGCGCCGATATTCAACCGCCATGACGCTCGACCCTGACCTTCGCGCCCGCCTTGCCGGGCGAACCATGATCCTTGGCGTAGGCGCGCAGAAATGCGGCACCTCGTGGATGTTCGACTATCTCGCGGCGGACCCTGCGATTTATGCCCCACCGCTGAAGGAACTGCATTTCTTCGATGCCTGGCTCCGGCCCGATCTTTGTGCGGGTTATGATGCCAGATTTCGCCGCCTGCTGACGCGAACGGATACGCCGTTGGGCCGTATCGTGGAGCGGCGCAAAGTGAAAGCCCTGCGCGAACGGGTGGCAATGATCGAAGATCGCGACGCCTATCTCCGGTTCTTTGCCAGCAGGATCGGCGAGCAGGCGTTCATGACCGAATTCTCCCCCTGTTATTCCCTGATCGAGCCGGAAGGGTTTGTCCGCATACGCGACTATTTCGACGACGCGGGCGTGACGGTCAAACCTGTCTTCTTGATGCGCGACCCGGTGGAGCGCTTATATTCCGCCGCGCGGATGCAGGTGCGCGACAACGATGACGACGCACGGCACATATTTTCGCATTTCCTCGAGAAATACAGCGCCCGCGCCCGTGGCCATTATCACCAGACCATCGTGGGCCTGTGGCACGCATTTGGGCGCGACGGCGTTTCGATCACCTTTTATGAAAATCTGTTCGATGATCCTGATCTGTGGCTGCGCCGGATCACCGATTTCGCAGGCGTCGAATACCGCGCACCGAATCTTGACAGGAAAGTCAATGCGTCCCCTCGCAAAGCCGATTTGACGCAAGGTCAGGTGGAGACCGCCCTCAACCGCTATTCAAAGGTATATGCTTTTATAAACAAACACTTCCCCACAGAAAAACCGTCATCTTGGCATCAGTGACATGCGGCAGACGCATGGCCCATATGCAAGAAAATCCTTTATTTTGCACCTGCGATACGTCATAGAGGCGTTTCCGAAATAACAGTAGTTACCGACTCGCTGGAGGGCCCATGGCTCTGAACGATGATGCTTTGAGTTTTACGAACGAACAGGGGCGCCGTGCGCGCAAACTGTTCGCGGCCGTTGTGCTGGCCGCTCTGGATGATGCCATCAAGGACGAAAAGACCTATGGTGTTGGCAAAGGTGCAGAAGGCATCGCCCGCTGGGCGAACAGCCGTGACGGCATGGAAGTGCTGATGAATGCCGGGATCGAGGTGAACAGCCGCACGGTCGACGGCCTCGTCGCCTTCGTGCGCCGTGGTGTTCGCGTCTCCAACGCGCTCAGCCTGAAGGACGATCAGGAAAAAGAAGCCGCATAAGGCGGTTTCCGCAGGTTGCGAAGGGCACCGTATCGGTGCCCTTTTTCGTGTCTGACGACCGCGACACATCCGGTCCTTATGCTCCGCTTCCCCTCCCCGCTGTCATCCCCCTGAAACTGGGGATCACGCCGATCAAGAAGAGTTCATCTTGGCGGGCGTAAAAGCACTAGGTGTAAGCGGCAGGTTGGACCTACTCTTCCCCCAGCACATTCGCCACGAACAGTCTGAGGGAACCTCTGCCATGTCCATCGCACGAACTTTCGCCGTCGCCTGCCTCGCCGCCGCCGCTGCGACCGCCGCCCCTGCGCAGGATGCGACGATGAGCTTTTTCATCACCTCGGTCGGATCCGGTGACGGTGCCAATCTCGGCGGGCTCGACGGGGCCGATGCCCATTGCGCGAAACTGGCGGAGGCGGCGGGATCGACCGGCAAGACCTGGCGCGCTTATCTTTCGACGCAGGAAGAGGGCAAGCGCGGTATCTCCGCCCGCGACCGGATCGGCACGGGGCCGTGGCACAACGCCAAGGGCGAGCTGATCGCGGCCAATCTCGACCAGTTGCACATCCTGCCGAACCTCTACAAATCCACCGCGCTGGATGAAAACGGCAACGAGGTGAAGGGGCGCGGCGACAAGCCGAACGAGCATGACATCCTGACCGGATCACAGGCCGACGGCACCGCATTTTTCCCCACGGTGACCGATGACAAGACCTGTTCCAACTGGACATCCAACAACGAAGGCTCCGCCATCGTCGGCCACCACGACCGGCATGGCGGCGGCAATGTAAGCTGGAACGAGGCGCACGCCTCACGCGGGTGCTCACAGGAAGCGTTGCAGGGCACCGGAGGTGCGGGGTTGTTCTATTGCTTTGCGGCGGAGTGAAGTTCTAGCCCGCGCAGGCGACCCCACCCCTCACTGGCGTCCCCGCATAGGAAACGCACGATCGCCCTTCGGATGCACGCCGGCGGACTTTACGCTTAGCCGCCCAGAATCACGGCATCGGGGATCACGAACCGTTCTTCTCCGATAACGACGATGATGTTGTCCCCATCGCGCGTCACGGTCATCCCGCGCCCTTGATTGGCTTGTGACTGATCGTAGGATATCGCCGTGCCACCTTTGAAGAAGATCGTGCGGCTGTCGCCATCAGGCCATTCGATCGTGACTGATCCGGTCCCGTTGCCTTCGCGCACCACGCCGAAGGCGCAGCTTTGCTGCTGAGCATCCGCGTCGCGCACACAATCGAGACTACCTGTTGCGCTGTATTCGGTGCCGGGAACCAGAGCATCTTCGCTGCCCGTCCCAACGGGTATCATGTCAGGAAGGTGCATTGCGACACCTTCGCCGCTGCCTTCCACAAGGAAGTCGCCCGCCACCCATCCCTCGAAACCGGGATCGGAAAGGGTGGCGACGCGACACCAGCGCCCTCCCTCGGCCATGCGACAGCCAAGGTTGCGCAAGGGCGTGCCATTGCCAAGGGTCGTGATAACGGGCGCCTCCGTCGACGCGCTATCACGTAGGTTCAGCACACCGCCATCGGTCTGAACCGCCCAATAATCGGGGCCGCCCTGCAAGCCATCGGCAAAGTCACCCTGAACGATTGCCCCGGTCTCGCCGGCAACCGAAATGTCAAGCGTGTAGTCGGCGACCTCTCCGCGCCGGGCAGCGTTGCGGTAGAGATAGACCGAGACCACATATTCGCCCGAAACCGGCAGAGGACCCGAAAATCGGTTCAGGTCCACCATCAGCCCGTCAGGCAACGCACCCGCACCAAGCGCCTCGCCTCCGGGGCCGCTGCCTGGTGCATAGACATTGAAATAGGTCGCCGTGTTGTTCGAGCTGAGGCTGATGTCCAACACCTGCCCAGCCTCTGCGCCAAGCGTGTAGAGAACCGACTCGCGGCCAGTGATCTGCCCATTGATCGTCGTGCCGGTGGCACCCGCGGCGAAGCGGACCTGCTCCGTGCGCATGTCGTCCTGCGCGAAAGCCGGGGCCAACTTAAGGCCGAGAACAAGAACCAGCGTGGAAAGCCCGATCACCAGATCTTGCAAGGCGAAATTGAAACCGCAGCGCGGTGCCGCGATCACGAAAGGGTCAATCCTGCGTATCATCTGCAAACTCCATGAGTCCACGCCCCTCTCCCAGAAGCTGGACAAGGGTCTTTCCTTCCCGGCGAAACGCCGTGTTTCTTTCCAGTCTCTTCAGGAAGTCGGTTCCCAACATGTCCGCCGGGCAAAGCGCCTTTGTCGATATTTTCGCTGTCAACGTCAGGGGATCGCCGTCTTCGTCGAAAGCCCCCAAGACCCGGTTGCAGTCCACCTTGACGGCCAGATCCCCGTCGCAATTAAAGAAGACACCGTAGCGCTGCGGATCGTCAATCGTCATTACCTGTCCGTTGGCATCGGTTGCAGAAACCCAAGTCCACCATGTTCCCGCAAGAGGCCGGGGCGCGCCACCGGCAGCCCAAGCCTGTGACATGTTCCAGTCGGTCGTGCCGGTATCGAGGGGTGGCTGACAATAGGATCGCGGCAGGTGCTGTTCGAATCCGCGCAGGATCGCGAACGCCGCACTTTATTTGCCGGTGATTGACCGCAATCGACCAACGGACCCGCCCCCCTCTTCAAAAACTTTAACCTTGAAACAACGGTCGGTATTGTCTGGCAACGCTGTCTGTGCAGACTGTAGAATATTAACCCTGTGGTCCCCGCCACGGTGAAAGCCGGTGCGTCGTGGGAAGTCAGGGAGGTCGCGAGACCAAAAGCGAAGAAACGTATCTAACAGGAGAACGACATGCCGACACATACCAAAGGCCACCGTTTCGGGCCTGCATTGCGAGCCCTTTCGGTGTCTGCCCTTGCCCTGACGATCGCAGGCACCGACGCCAGCGCAGAGACGCTGCGTTGGGCGCGTGTCGCGGACGCTCTGACATTGGACCCGCATTCGCAGAACGAGGGGCCGACCTCGAACCTGATGCACCACATCTATGAAACGCTGGTCGCTCGTGCTGTCGATGGCTCGCTCCAGCCGCGTCTGGCCACCGAATGGAGCATCAGCGAAGAAGACCCCTCCGTCTGGGTGTTCAAGCTGCGCGAAGGCGTGACGTTCCACGACGGTGCCGCGTTCACCGCCGAGGACGTGGTCTTCTCGCTCGACCGCGTGCGCGCCGAAAGCTCCGGCTTCAAGGCACTGCACTCCGCTGTCGAAAGCGTGTCGATGGTCGATGACTACACCGTGCACGTGAAAATGGCCGGCCCATCACCGCTTTATGTGCAGAACCTGACCAACACCTTTATCATGGACAAGGGATGGTCCGAGGCGAATGACGTGGTGCTGCCGCAGAACTTCGCCGCTGGTGAGGAAAACTTCGCCGTCCGCAACACCAACGGCACCGGTCCCTACAAGCTGGTGTCGCGCGACCCTGAAGTGCGCACCGTGATGGCCCATTTCGAAGGACACCGTGACGGCGTGCCCGCCGTGACCGAAATCATCTACACCCCGATTGCCGAGGCTGCGACCCGCGTCGCCGCGCTGCTTTCGGGCGAGGT
The DNA here is from genome assembly GCA_964352385.1 of uncultured Candidatus Planktophila sp. Taxonomy (GTDB): domain Bacteria; phylum Pseudomonadota; class Alphaproteobacteria; order Rhodobacterales; family Rhodobacteraceae; genus Pikeienuella. The sequence goes on along the minus strand of CAYGRU010000063.1, from coordinate 9,955 downwards.
CGATGTGGTGCAGGACGTGCCGGTGCAGGATATCGCGCGTCTCGAACAGACCGACGGCATCAAGGTCACAACCGGGCCGGAAAACCGGAACATCTTCTTTTCCTACGACATGACATCGGACAAGCTGCGTTCGGCCAATGTCGACGACAATCCATTCAAGAAGCCTGAAGTGCGCGAGGCGATGGCCCTGGTGCTGGACCGTGACGCCATCAAACAGGTCGTGATGCGGGGCCAGTCGCAGCCTTCGGCCGCGCCGCTGCCGCCCTTCGTGAACGGCTGGACCGCGGAAATGGACGCCTATGGCGCGCCCGATTACGAACGCGCCGCAGCTCTGGTCGCGGAAGCCGGGTATCCGGACGGATTCTCGGTTGATCTGAACTGCCCGAACGACCGCTATCTGAACGACGAGGCGATTTGTCAGGCGATGGTCGGTATGCTGGCCCGTGCCAAGATCAATGCCAACCTCGTCTCGCAGTCGCGCAGCCTGCACTTCCCGCTGATCGAAAAGTGGGAAACCGATTTCTATCTGCTGGGCTGGGGCGTGCCGACCTTCGACAGCGCCTATGTCTTCAACTTCCTGGTGCACACCCGGGAAGGCAGCTTCGGCAGTTTCAACGGCACGCGCTATTCCAACCCGGAACTGGATGCGAAGATCGAACAGCTTGCCACGATGACCGATCTTGATGCGCGCGACGCGCTGATCGCGGAAATCTGGGACAAGGTGATGGAGGACCGCGTGTTCCTGAACATTCACAACCAGATGCTGGCCTACGCGATGCGCGACAACATCAACCTCGATGTGCATCCCGAGAATACGCCGAAGATGTATGACGTCACCTTCGCCAACTGATCGACGTTGATCCTGTCGCCCGCGCTGCCTGTTGCTGCGCGGGCGATCTGCTTTTAGGGGCGTATTCTGGTCAATCTGGCACGCCAGATTGACCAGAATACGCAACTTTCGCATACAGAGCCTGTCTTGGTTTCCGATCAGACTGATTCAGCCTGATCGGAAACCGCCCCAAGACAGCAAAGCTGACCTGATAGCCCTGAACCTGAGGCGGTTTTTGCCATGCTGGCCTATATCATCCGACGAATCCTGCAATCTGTGCTCGTGATGCTGGTCGTTGCGCTCGTGTCCTTCGCCCTGTTCCGGTTTGTGGGCGATCCGATCAATTCGATGGTCGGGCAGGAAACGACGATCGAAGACCGCGAGTTGCTGCGCGAACAGCTCGGCCTCAATGATCCCTTCCTGACGCAGTTCGCCACGTTCATCGGGCGCGCTGCACAAGGCGATTTTGGCATTTCCTATCGCCTGCAACAGCCGGTGATGGAGCTGATCCTGTCGCGCCTGCCCGCAACGCTGGAACTCGCGCTGGTGTCGGGCCTTCTGGCCTTCGCCTTCGGTGTCGGGTTCGGTGTCTATACCGCGCTTCGGCGCAAGGGCTGGGTGTCGAACACGATCATGACGGTGTCGCTGATCGGGGTGTCGCTTCCGACCTTCCTGATCGGTGTCCTGCTGATCTGGGTCTTCGCGGTGGAACTGCAATGGCTGCCCAGTTTCGGGCGCGGTGACACGGTGGAGGTCGCCGGCTGGAAGACCGGCCTGCTGACGGCGTCGGGCCGGGCCTCGCTTGTGCTGCCGGCGATCACGCTGGGGCTGTATCAGATGACGCTCATCATGCGTCTTGTCCGGGCGGAGATGCTGGAGGTGCTGCGCACCGACTATATCAAGTTCGCGCGCGCCCGTGGCCTGAACAACCGCGCGGTGCATTTCGGTCATGCGCTGAAGAACACGATGGTGCCGGTCATCACGATCACCGGCCTTCAGCTTGGGTCGATCATCGCCTTCGCGATCATCACAGAAACCGTGTTCCAGTGGCCGGGCGTCGGCGCGCTGTTCATCAATTCGGTCCGCTTTGTCGATGTCCCGGTGATGGCCGCCTATCTGATGCTGATCGCACTGGTGTTCGTCATCATCAACCTGATCGTCGATCTGCTTTACTATGCCGTGGACCCGCGCCTGCGCGTGGACCGCGCCGCGACCCGCCATTGAGGAGCCCGCTGTCATGAACCGCCTCGCCCGCACTTGGGACAGCGACATCGCCTGGTCCTTCCGCCATTCGCCCGTTGCCATCGTCGCCTCTGTCGTGGCGCTGATCATCATCATGGCCGCCGTTCTGGCGCCGTGGATTGCCCCCTATAACCCGTTCGATTCCGCCTCGCTAAACCTGATGGATGGATTCACCCCGCCGCGCGAGGCGAACCAGTTCACCGGCAATGTCTATCTGATGGGCACCGACAATCAGGGCCGCGATATCTTTTCCACCATTCTTTATGGCGCGCGGATCTCGCTGTTCGTCGGTTTCGCGGCGGTGGTGTTCGCGATGGTGCTGGGGATCGGCCTCGGCCTGCTCGCCGGGTGGCGCGGCGGCTGGGTTGACAGCCTCCTGATGCGGATTGCGGATGTGCAACTGTCGTTTCCGTCGATCCTGATCGCACTGTTGATCTTCGGCGTGGCGCGGGGGTTCATCCCGCCGACGATGCGCGAGGAAGTCGCGATCTGGGTCCTGATCGTGTCCATCGGCCTGTCGGACTGGGTGCAGTATGCGCGCGTCGTGCGCGGTGCAGCGATGGTCGAGAAGTCCAAGGAATACGTGCAGGCGGCCCGCGTGATTGGGGTGCATCCGGCGCGGATCGTGCTGCGGCACATTCTGCCGAACGTGATGGGGCCGGTTCTGGTGATCGCGACCATCGGTCTGGCGCTGGCGATCATCGCCGAGGCGACGCTGTCCTTTCTCGGGGTCGGTGTTCCGCCGACACAGCCCAGCCTCGGCACGCTGATCCGCATCGGGCAGCAATATCTATTCTCGGGCGAGTGGTGGATTCTGCTTTTCCCGTCCATCGCGCTGTTGCTTCTGGCGCTGTCGGTCAACCTACTGGGCGACTGGCTGCGCGATGCGCTGAACCCCAGACTGCGGTGACATGATGACCGATGCTCTGCTTTCCGTCCGCAATCTGCGGGTCGAATTCCCCACCCGTCGCGGCATCCTGACCGCGATCGACAACGTATCGTTCGACATCATGCCCGGCGAGGTGCTGGGCGTGGTCGGCGAATCCGGCGCAGGCAAATCCCTGACCGGCGCCGCGATCATTGGCCTGCTGGAGCCGCCGGGCCGCATCGCCGGGGGCGAAATCCTGCTGAAGGGCCAGCGGATCGACAATCTGGGCACCGAACAGATGCGCCGTATCCGCGGCAAGCGGATCGGCATGGTGTTTCAGGACCCGCTGACCAGCCTCAACCCGCTTTACACAGTCGCACAGCAACTGATCGAAACGATCCGAACCCATGCCGACATTTCAGAGGCGGAGGCGCGCAGCCGGGCCGTGGCCCTGCTCGACCGGGTCGGCATTCCGGCAGCCGCGCGGCGGATCGACGATTACCCGCATCATTTCTCCGGCGGGATGCGGCAGCGCGTTGTGATCGCGCTCGCGCTTTGCGCCGAGCCTGAACTGGTGATCGCTGACGAGCCGACCACGGCGCTCGACGTGTCGGTGCAAAGCCAGATCATCGACCTGATCAAGGAAATCTGCGCCGAACGCGGCGCCGCCGTCATGCTCATCACCCATGACATGGGCGTGATCGCCGAAACGGCGGACCGTGTGGCCGTGCTCTATGCCGGGCGTCTGGCCGAGATCGGCCCGGTGCGGCAGGTCATCACCGCCGCCGAGCATCCCTATACAGCGGGTCTGATGGGGTCTATCCCGACGCTGACGCAGGACAATCCCCGGCTGGTGCAGATTCCCGGTGCGATGCCGCGATTGAACGCGATCCCGGAAGGTTGCGCCTTCAATCCCCGCTGCGAAAAGGCTTTTGACCGCTGCTTCAAGGACCGGCCAGAGCCGTTGGAGCGGGGCGATGGCAGACGGGTCGCCTGCTGGCTCTATGAAGCGGTCGGGATGACCGCGAAGGAGACTGCCGATGTCTGACGCGCTGCTGAAGATCGAGCATCTGACCCGCTATTTCGACGTGTCCAAGCCCTGGCTGAACCGGGTGCTGGAGCGGGATGAAAAACAGTTCCTGACCGCCGTCGCCGATGTCAGCTTCGAGATCAAGCGCGGCGAGACCTTCGCGCTGGTCGGGGAAAGCGGATCGGGGAAATCCACCATCGCCAAGATGGTGGTGGGGCTGCTGGGTGCGTCGGAGGGCACCATCGATTTTGATGGCCATCGTATGACCGGCACCGCCGGGACCGAGATGCGGGCCCTGCGCCGCCGCTTTCAGATGATCTTTCAGGACCCGTTTGCCAGCCTGAACCCGCGCTGGCGGGTGGGCGACATCATCGCCGAGCCGATCCATACGTTCGGCCTGCTGAAGGGCGCTGAGGTCACCAACCGCGTTGGCGAATTGCTGGATACGGTCGGGCTTTCGGCGAAGGATGCAGAAAAATTCCCGCATGAATTTTCCGGCGGGCAGCGGCAGCGGATCGCGATTGCCCGTGCCTTGTCATCCAAGCCCGAATTCATCGTCTGCGACGAACCGACTTCGGCGCTCGATGTGTCGGTGCAGGCGCAGATCCTGAACCTGATGAAGGATTTGCAGGATGAGATGGGCCTGACCTATCTGTTCATCAGCCATGACCTGTCGGTTGTGCGCCACATGGCGAACCGGATCGGCGTGCTTTACCTCGGTCGTCTGGTCGAGGTGGCGGACGGCAAGCGGCTGTTTTCCGAACCGCAACATCCCTATACGCAGATGCTGCTGGATGCGGTGCCCGATCTGGCGCTGTCGGGTCGCAGACGCACACCGGTCGAGGGAGAGATTCCCAACCCGATCAACCCGCCCCCCGGCTGCGCCTTCCACCCGCGCTGCCCACTGGCGATGCCGCGCTGCAAGATCGATGCCCCGCACAAGGTCGAAACAGCGACCGGCTATGCCGCCTGTTTCGCCTTGGAACGGGACGCGATGCCGAGCGCCGGAATCGCCTGAGGGTCAGGCTGTTCCCAGTGCAAGAGGCGCAGTCATGCCGCTGGTTTCCAGATCCCAGCACGCCGACCAGTTGCCCGATGATCGCTGCAAGGTCAGGTAGTTCCGCTCGGCCACATAGCGGCTCTTCTGGCCCGGCAGTGTCTTGATGCGGATCGGATGATCGGGCAACGGGTCTTCGCCCAGCCACGCGAGCGCGCCCAGGCCTTCGGCTGTGCCCGGTGGGCGATGCCGGAGGCGACAAGCTGATGCAGGTTGATACCCGCGCCCAGATCCATGACCGCATGTGTCGCAAGGTGGATCTCGCCCGAAATCGCTGTCAGGTCGTGCCCGTCGAGCTGTGCGAGGGTTCTGACCAGACGCAGAATGCGTCGCCATTCGTCGCGATGCGCCCGGCTTTGCCACTGGTCCCGCAGATCATCCTCGTATTTCTGCATCATCGGCGTCACGACCATCAGCGCCTCCAGCACTGACAGCCTTGGGCCGAGCAGCGGAACACTGGACAGGAACAGAGTATGACCCTGCGTGTCCCGCTCGGCCTCCGCCTCCATCATCGCCCAGCCGCCCTCCCCCATGATCGCGCGCCGCGTCCGCTCGGATCGGAGGTCGGGTGCCAGAAGCCGCAGGCCGGGCGCATCGACGCACCAGCCGAGATGCTGCACGGTCGGATCGGCGAATCGGGCAGGCAGATCATCGTCGATGGCTGCCTGCTGAAAGATCAGGAAACTTTCGCGGGCGACGGTGAACAGCATCTGACCGACCGGAGAATAGGTCCGCGACCGCCGCAACGATCCCCATCCGTCGCAGATGTCATGATCGTCCCATTGCATGAGCGAGGGCACGCGCGCGGCGAGCCATGCCAGTTCGGGCGCAGCATAGATCGCCGCATATCGCTCGAAGAACCGCTCCCTCAGGTGACGCCGCAGATCGGCGAGCGCCGCGCGTGACGGATCGCGCGGCACCTTTTCCGGCCAATCATGGCTCAGGTCATGGCTCTTCGTCGCCTCGTCGGCATAGACCTGATCGCCGCCATGAAGCATCAGCGCAAAGGGCGCACGCCGGTGTTCATCGCGCAGACGGGCCCACATGGCGTTCCGCTCGGAGCCTTCACGCTCCATATCCCCGACTTCCTCGCCGTTGCAGGAAGCATAGGCAAGACGCACATCGCCCGTCAGATCGCCCGCGACCTCAAAGCGCTGACCATTCCAGCCATAGGTGGACATGCGATCCGCCGGCAACGAGAACCGCGCGCGCCAGACGGTCGCATTGTCATATTCAGCAAGCGGGGCGGCATCGACCGTGCCATCCGCCAATTCGATTGGCGGAGGTTCATCGCCCTTTTTCGTAATGAAAAGCGCCGCAATGTGCATCGCACCGCCTTCGACTTGATCGAGGAACAGGACAGGGCCGATGGGGGCGGAAATCTGAAAAGCCATCGGTCCCAGCTAGGGTGACGGGGGCCGCATTGCAATTCGAAAAGCGCGAAAATCGATCTCGCCACCAGTGAACTCACCAATGATCGCTGCGCATGCAGGATCATCGCGTCTTGAATATCTGCGAGCCTGTCAGCCTCGCCATTCTTTCGGCACTTTTGCCCATTACGCTATGCAAATGCGGTTGTCGCGGAGCCAACGCGACACGCCCGGATGACCCGCAGACGGGTCATGCGCACCGCAATCAAGACGATTGCCTTTTGGCAATGATGGCTGGGTTCCAGCCATCGGGATGCCGCGCGCGAGCTTTGACAGAACGGCACCGGGCACCGCGCCCGCATATCGGTCAGTATTTCGGGCTTCCCCGTCCGAATAGTGAATTTGGAAACCATTATGCAGAACGAAGGAAAGACCATGAAAACAACGACTTCAAACGATATCGAAGAGCTGACCGCACAGTTTGCCGCATTGCGCGAAGATATGGCCAAACTGTCGAACTCGGTGCTTGAAATCACCGAACGCCGTGGCAGCCGGTTGGCCTCCGATATCTCGGATGGTGTCGGCGAGGCGGCGCATTATGTGGCCAGCAAGGGCAAGAACGCCGAAGCGGAACTGGAAAAATCCGTCGCGGCGCATCCCCTGCTGGCGCTCGGCCTCGCCGCCGGTGTCGGCCTTCTGATCGGGGCAATGACGCGCCGGTGATGACCGACCTGTTACTTCCCGTAAAGGCATTGGCGCGCGAGGCGGGTGACGCCGCGCGCGCCGCATTGTGGCGCGGTGCACTGGTCATGTTCGCCGGGGCGATCGGCGCGGTCGGCTTCGGCTTTTTCATCTTCGCGGGGTACATGGCGTTGCGCCTGACGCTCGCGCCGGAGATTGCCGCGCTGGTGACCGGTGCCGCGTTGATGCTGCTGGCAGTCATCGTGCTGCTGCTGTCCGGGGCCAAGCGCCGGGATCGGAGACCGAACGCCCCTCCAGCCACAACGCAGTCGTCCCCCGCACCATCACAACCCACCGATCCGGCGACCCTCGCCGTATTCACGACTGCCTTTGTCATCGGGCGGATTCTGGCAAATCGCCGCCGTCACTGACGCCTCTTTCTTTTCCCCTTTTTTTTCGGAGACTTCCAATGACATTCGGCACGATCCTCATCATCATCCTCATCGTCTTTCTACTCGGCGGCTTCAGCGGCCGGTTCGGCGGCTACGGTTATGGCTTCGGTCATGGCGGCGTCGGCATCATCGGGACAGTCCTGATCGTTGTCGTCATCCTGATGCTGCTCGGCAGGATCTGATCGCGGTTTTGCAGGCAAACCGGGGTCGTGCGCGCTGATCCATCGAGGCCCCGGATCAAGTCCGGGGCGACGGAGAGCAGGCAGCCCTATGTCCCCTCAATACCGCGCGGTCATCCGATAGCCCGCGTGATACTGCAAACTGACCTGCGTGATCGCGGCGCTTTGCCACCAGGTTGATCGTCTGACGCAGAACACCGGCGCGCCGGGGCTGTGGTGCAGGTGGGTGACGGCGGCGGTGTCGGCGGCGATGGCCTCAAAGCTGATCTCGACCTCGGAATAGGGCACCGCCGCGATCAGCCATTCGTTTGGGCCGATGGTGGTGAAATCCACCGCCAGCACATCCGGCAGCGCGGCGGCGTTGATCCACCGATCCTCCAACTGAAAGGGCGCATCGTCGGCATGGTGCAGGCATGTCAGATGCACGACCCTTGTGCCCGCCGCCAGCTTCATCCGTGCCGAAAGCCAGTCAGGGGCGGTCAGATCCTCGCGGTGGATCAACTGATACCGATAGGCCGCGCCGGTCTTTTCCACCTCGTCGCGCACCACCGGCATCTCGAACCGCGCCTGTCGCCTTGGCACCATCCGCACCCGCGTTCCGGCCTTGCGGCGGCGGTCGAGCAGGCCAAGGTCGCTGACCTCGCGCAGTGCCCGGTTCATGGTGGTGCGGGAACATCCGAATTCTTCCGCCAGTTCGACCTCGCCCGGCAACAGGGTGCCCGGCCCCCAGGGGCCCTTGGTAATGCGGTGAAGGATTTCTGCCTTCACGTCGCGAAAGGTCCGGTTTTCGGTCACTGGTTTTTTCTCTCTTGGCCGCCCGTGCCGCGCCAGATAGGGATATGTCTACACTTGTTGCAAGGATATCCGCCGGTGTTTCGCATCATCCCGCCCGCCGATTTCGTCACGACCCCGTGGAAGAACGGCGGCGGCATCACGCACGAAATCGCGCAGGGCGGCGGCCCGCCCTGGCACTGGCGGCTCAGCATTGCCGAGGTCGCCACCGATGGCCCGTTCTCTCGGTTCGAAGGGCTGTCGCGGGTGTTGACGGTAATTGAGGGCAACGGGCTGGACCTTCTTGCGCCGACCGGGACGCTGCGCGCCGCGCCGCTGCAACCACTGGCCTTTTCCGGCGATCTGCCGGTGGACAGCCGCATGGTGGACGGCCCGATCCGCGATCTGAACGTGATCCATGATCCGCGCCATGTCGCGGCGGATGTGACGGTGATCGACGGTGCGGCGACGGTGGAGCCGGAGGCGGAGGCGTTGATCGCCTTCCTGTGTCTGGCGGGCGAAGTCACCGTAGCAGGCAGGGCCATTGCACAAGGGGCCTGCCTGCTCGGCCATCCGGGCAGCTTCACCGTGCCCGCGGGTGCACGGGGCATTCTGGTCACCTTGCAAACGGTTCAGACAGCGGCGAGCAACCCCGCCACCGCGTGACGCCAGCCCGCGATGATGCGGTCGCGGTTCACATGCCGCCCGCCCCGCACCTGATGCCGCCCGGCGGACCAGAGGTCGGTGACAACCGCATCCGGTGCCGCGAACACCAGCCCATCCAGCAGTTGTGACGGGCTGAGCGCGCACAGCGTCGGGTGATCGGCGTCGATAGCCGTCAGGTCGGCGAGGGATCCCGCCGCAATCCGCCCCGCCGCGCGGCCCAGCGCCTGCGCCCCGCCCTGCGCGGCGGTGGTATAGATCGCCTGCCCGACCGACCCTTCCCCTGCCACCATCACGTTGCGCGACAGGTCGCGGAGGCGCTGGCTGTATTCGAGGGTCCGCAATTCCTCGGTCAGTGAAATCCGCACATTGGAATCCGATCCGACACCCAGCGCGCCGCCCGCCGCCAGCCATTGCGGCCCGTTGAACGGCCCGTCCCCCAGATTGGCCTCCGTGATCGGGCAGAGCCCGGCGACAGCGCCGGTATGCGCAAGCCGCGCCGTCTCCGCCTCGGTCATGTGGGTGGCGTGGATCAGGCACCAATCCTTCCCCACAGGCGCATTTTCGAGCAGCCACTCCACCGGGCGCGCGCCAAGCCATGCCTCGATATCGGCCACTTCCTTGGGCTGTTCTGCGATGTGGATGTGGATCGGCCCGCCCGCCGCCAGCGGCAGTGCCTGCGCCAGATCGGCGGGGCTGGTCGCGCGCAGCGAATGCGGCGCGATGCCGACCCTTGTATCGGTCGGCAGGGCCGCCGCCGCCCCGCGCGCGGCGTCCAGCAAGCGCGCGAACCGATCCACCCCATTGCCAAAC
>CAYGRU010000062.1:0-18148 GCA_964352385.1 uncultured Candidatus Planktophila sp. | reverse complement strand
CACAAGACCCCTGCACGATCCCACTCTGGCCCCGCTGGCGGACCCCCCATGACCGACCCTTCCCTGAAGCCCGATTTCTGGCGCGATCGTCCGCTGGAGGACCTGAACCGGGCGGAGTGGGAGGCGTTGTGCGATGGGTGCGGGCGTTGTTGCCTCATCAAGCTGGAGGATGAGGATACCGGCGCGATCGCCTATACTGATGTCGCCTGTCGCCTGTTCGACGATGCGACCTGTTCCTGCGGCAACTATGCGCTGCGGTTTCAGTTGGTGAAGGGCTGCGTGCGGCTGGCACCGGAGACGATCCACGAGGACAAGGACTGGATGCCGCGCACCTGCGCCTATCGCTTGCTGGCCGAGGGCAAGCCGCTTTACGACTGGCACTACCTCATCTCCGGCAGCCGCGAGACGGTGCGGGAGGTCGGCGTTTCCGTCCACGGTCGCACGGTGCCGGAATACGAGGTTGACGAAGACGATTACGAAGACCGGATCATCGAGGGGATGAACTGATGTGGTTTACATCTGACAATGCGGCGGGCGCGCCACCTGAGGTGATGGAAGCGATTGCGCGGGCCAATGACGGCTGGACGATGGGTTATGGTGCCGACGATGCAACGGACCGCGCCCGCACCGCGATCCGCGAGGCGTTTGAGGCCCCGGCAGCGGCGGTGCATTTCGTGTCGGTCGGCACGGCGGCGAACGCGCTGGCGCTCGCCTGCCTTACGCCGCCTTGGGGTTCGGTCTACTGCCATCAGGGCGCGCATGTGGAAGAAGACGAATGCGGCGCGCCGGAATTCTATACCGGCGGCGCGAAGCTGACCCTGATCGGCGGCGCACACGGTTTGATGGACCCGGCGCATCTGTCCCGCGCGCTGGCGGCGGGCGGCCACAGTGTTCACAATGTTCAGCGCGGCGCGGTGTCGATCACGCAGGTGACCGAGGCCGGGACCTGCTATTCGGTCGCCGCACTGACGGAACTCTGCGGCATCGCCAAGGCGCAGGGCGTGCCGGTGCATCTGGATGGGACCCGCTTTGCCAACGCGCTCGCGGCCACGGGTGCCACCCCGGCGGAGATGAGCTGGAAGGCGGGTGTCGATATCCTCAGCCTCGGCTTCACCAAGAACGGCGCGCTGGCGGCGGAGGCGGTCATCATCTTCGATGAGGCGCTGGCCTGGGAATTCGAGTTGCGGCGCAAGCGGGGCGGGCATCTGTTTTCCAAGATGCGGTTCATGTCGGCGCAGGTCGAGGCGATGATGCAGGATGGCCTCTGGCTCCGGCTCGCGGCACACGCCAATGCGCGGGCGGCGGAACTGGCGACAGGGATCGCGGGCCTGCCGGGCGCGGAACTGATGCACAGGGTCGATGCGAACCTGATGTTCGCACGCATCCCGCAGGCACTGCACGATGCGGCGCGGGCGAAAGGCGCGGCCTATTATCAGATGCCGCCCCCGGAAGGGTGCGAAGCTGACGGGCTTGTGACCATCAGGCTGGTCTGTTCGTTCCAGACAACGGCGGAGGATGTGAGCGCGTTGCTGGCCGCGTTTCGGGGGTGACAATGGCTCCCTCGCGCGCTGTCATCCCCGCGCGGGATCTCACAACCGCCATCATCCCGGCGGAGGCTGGGATCTTGTTGAAAGCTGTGACGCTTCCGAACGAAAAGGTTCCCGCTTTCGCGGGAATGACAAGCTGAGCGGCGCTACAGCTTCACCTGCTCCACTTTGAACCCCTCCGCCCGCAACAGTTCCACCAAGCCGGCCTCCCCCGGCAGGTGCAGCGCGCCGACGGCCATGAAGACGCCGCCTTCGGCGAAGTCTGGCAGGGCGCGTTCCGCCATCACCGCGTTGCGGCGGGTTGCAACCACGTCCCACCATTCGGCGGCCACCGCGTCGATGTCGCGGTCGGTGACCAGATCGCGGGCCGCCGCCAGCGACAGCTCCCACAGCATCATCACCTCGCCCTTGGCATAAAGTGCGGCCATCGTGGCCTGCATATCCTCCGGGTCATGCGGGCTGGCGAGGCTGAGGCGGAGGCCATCGCGCTGATCCTCCAGCGGGGCGTCGGCGAATATGGATATCTGTTCCTGCCATGTCTCCACCCCCTGCACTGGCACACCGGCGCTTTCGGCGGCGCGGGCCAGTTCATGGTCCATCGACAGCATCCCGTTCTGCTGCGCCGCGATCATGCAGGGCGGCAGGGCGATCATCAGGTTCAGCATCCAGGGTTGGATCAGGGATGCGGTCGGCATGTTCAGCCCGTAACGCGGCAACAACGCCTCGGCGGCGGTCAGCAAGGACGGCTCCAGCCAATCCGACAATGGCACCGCGCGGTCATTCACGATCATGCCGGGATTGGCATGAAAGGCGGTCGCCATTTCCTCCTGTTCAGCCTCGGAAATCTCGACGAACATCAGACGTGCGCGTGCCGCCAGCGTCTCCGCGTGCTGGGCCACAGGCAGATTGGCAACCTGATCAAGGTGATAGGTGCCGAACAGATAGGACGGCGGCAGATCATCACGCGTAACCCGCCAGAGCACACCTTCACCATTCGGCACGGCGGCAGCGCGGGCGGCAATTTCGGCATAGGTCGCGGGGTCGGCGGCCCTAATGCTGTCGGTCAGGTCCTTCCCCGCGCACCGGGCAAAGGCGGTGGTCGCTGACAGGAGGATCAGGGCGACGGCGAGGATGTGTTTCATGGCGGGGAGCCTCCGGCTGCGAGAGGGCGATGCAGGACAGGTAGTGTCTGCCGGGCGCGATGGCTATTGGCGCGGAGCGCAAAGGTTGTCAGTTTTCATCTTGCGACCCGGACAAAGGCGGGAGCCTCCCAAATTCTTGTCATCCCCGGCAAAGGCCGTGATCTTGTTGAAGGTGCAGTGGTTTCCGAACAAAAGGGTTCCCGCTTTCGCGGGAATGACAGGCATTCGAGATAGTCACGTGGAACCCTAGGTCCGTCCGGCCTTCAGGCGCTCGATATACGGCCCGCCAAAGTTGAAATTGCCGACATGGCCGACACCGGGGCCGACATAGGCCAGCACGGGAACGTCGCCGAGTTCCTTCACCCGGCGGCAAAAGGCATAGTCTTCGGACAGCCAGTCGCCATCGGGCAACTGTATCTCGTCGAAGAAATCCCAGACTGTCCCCTCCAACCCCGCCTCGCGCAGCTTTGACGACACGAAAGGTTTCACAACGCCCCGCTCCGCCAGTGCCTCGAACACCATACGGCGGGCGAGAACGCAGCCGAAGCCGAAGGCGTCCACCTCCACCGTGCCATTGCGGATCTGCTTTTCGCCGGGCTTCATGCGCACGGTAAAATTGGACGCGAGCGCGCGGGCGCGGGGCAGGTTCGCCTCCTCGACCATCGCATCATGGAACTTTTGCAGGTTCATCCGCCGCTCAGGGTAGGCCGCACCGACCAGCGGCACCTTCAGGCCCAGCAAGTGGCGGAAAACCGTGATATCGATTGCCATGTCGCTGTCGATGAACAGGATATGGGTGCAGTCCTTGTCCTGCATCAGACTGTGCGCGAGGATATTGCGCGAGATGACGACATCCGCGCCATCGACCGTCAGCAGACGGTAGGTGCCCCCGGCCTCGGTGATCGCGATCGTCGCGCTGACAACCGATTGCGTATAGGCGGCCATTGCCGTGCCGCCCGCTGTCGGCGTCGCTATCAGAACCCGCATGTCACCCCCCATTGCCACCGTCAGGGACGCGGTGGCTTGTCACCCTTAAAGCCCAGCTCGACCGGATCAAAATCATATTTCGCGCTGCAAAACTGGCAATCGGCGGTCACGCGCCCGTCCTCGGTCGTCATATAGGCGATGTCCTTGGCCGAATACTGCGCCAGCGCCGCCTCCACCCGTTCCGCAGAACAGGTGCAGCCGAACCGCACCATTGTGGGCGGATAGATGCGGGGGCGTTCCTCGTGGAACAGGCGCAGCAACAGATTTTCAGGGGCGACATGCGGCCCGACAAGTTCATGCGTTTCCACCGTCGCCAGCAGGATCGCAACGCGCGACCAGTCTTCCTCGCGGTCGCCCATCAGCGCCACGTCGTCGGCGGTCATCAACCCTTCTTCGCCCGAAGGCGCATCCGGGATGATCCCGCCTTCGGTCGGCAATTGCTGGATCATCACGCCGCCGCCGCGCCACGATGGTGGCACACCGGGGGCGGAGGCGACGGCGGCCTCAATCTGAAACCGCGTGGCGAGCTGTTCGCTCTGTGCGAAATAGGTCTCGGCACAGGACGCGAGCGAGCCACCCGCCAGAGGTGTCATCCCGGCATAGGGCCGCATGTCCGGCCCCTGGTCGATGGTGACGCCAAAAATGCCCTGCCCCAGCAGATCGAAGGGCGCAACCGCATCACCGACTTCATCCGCGTCGAAACTCGCATAGGCGCGCATCCGGGCGGGCTGATCCGGTGCCTCCGGCGCATGATAATCGGTCGCGATCAGCCGGATCGGCCCCTTGCCCCGGATTTGCAGCGAAAACCGCCAGCGCAGCTTGACCGCCTGCCCGATCAGGGCGGTCAGCAGGACAGCTTCCGATACCAACGCCTCAACCGCCGGGGGATAACTGTGCTGGCCAAGGATCACGTCGAGCGTCTGATCCAGCCGCGCGATTCGGCCGCGCATACCCGCACGTTCCAACTGAAACGGAAGGATGCTGTCGTCGCCATGCACCGGAACGAAAGTCTCGGAAAGTATCGGGGTATCAGTCATCATGTCGCCTGTTCTTGTCAGTGCGAGACATATGTCGGATCGCAGCGCGGCGCAAACCGTGCTAGCGGTTCGCCATGCGCCGATTCAGTGATCCTCCGCGTCCCGACATCCGCTATCGCCACCGGCCCGGTGCCTATGGCGTGATCCTGCGCGGGCGGGCGGTTCTGTTCGCGTTGAATGCATCAAAGGGTGAGGAATTCGCCCTGCCCGGCGGCGGCATCGATCCGGGCGAGACACCGCTGCGCGCGCTCCACCGCGAGGCGATGGAGGAGACCGGGCACCGGATCATCCCCGTCAGCCGCATCGGGGCCTATCGGCGGTTCACCTATATGCCGGAATACGACATGTGGGCGGAAAAGATCTGCCACATCTACCTCTGTCAGGCGGGGCGTCAGGTGGCGGCGCCGATCGAGCCTGACCATGTGCCGCTGTGGCTCGACGCCAGCGATGCGCTGGCGATGGCGAGCATCGACGGCGACCGGGCCTTGCTGCGCACCGCGCTCGGCAAGGCTGGATTTCGCGTCTGAGGCGCTGAAACACACGGCACGGCAAGCCGCCCGCATTTTGCCCCTTGCCAAACCGCACGGCCTTGCGTTCAGGATATCGCGAAACGGTCGGGGGGATCGAAGATGCAGGCGTTGATCGACGAGATTGCCGAAAAGGCCCGGCCTCATGCCGCCAGCGGCGCGGTCGCGAGCTACATCCCCGCCCTCGCCCGCGTCGATCCGAGCAAGTTCGCGCTGGCGGTGATGACCGCCGATGGCGAGGAATTCTATGCAGGCGATGCGGATGACCGGTTTTCGATCCAGTCGGTATCCAAACTGTTCTCGCTGGCGCTGGCACTGGAATGGGTCGGTGATCCGCTGTGGGAACGGGTGAAGCGGGAACCTTCGGGAATGCGCTTCAACTCGATCATTCAGTTGGAAACCGAATTCGGCATCCCGCGCAACCCGTTCATCAACGCGGGTGCCATCGTCGTGGCCGATGCACTGCTCCACAATCGCCCGATGATCGAGATCGGCTTTCGCAACCAGATGCGCCTGCTCGCGGGGGACGAGAGCATCCGCTATGATGACGAGGTGCATCGGTCTGAGATCGAAACGGGGGACATGAACCGATCCGCCGCCTACCTGCTAAAGGCAAAGGGGAACCTGACAGAGGACCCCTTGTTGGTCACGAAGGCTTATTTCCACTTCTGCTCGCTCGCCATGTCGGCGCGGCATCTCGCCAAGGCTGCGATGTTCCTCATCAAGCCACAAGCCAATGATTCCGCCTGCGCAAAGGGCCGTCATGCGCAACGGCTGCGGGCGGTGATGCGCACATGCGGGCTTTACGATCAGTCCGGCGAATTCGCGTTCCGGGTCGGCTTGCCTGCCAAGTCAGGGGTCGGCGGCGGGATCATCGCCGTCAACACCAACAAGGGCTATGTCGCCTGCGCCTGGTCGCCGCCGCTCGATCAATACGGCAACTCGGTCGCCGCCACGGTGGCGCTGGAGCTGCTGGCGCAGGCAACCGGAGTCTGAACCCTGACAAAATTGCCAATTTTTGTCACTTTGTAAATTCCACCTTGATCGGTAGCCCCTATCGCTCCACTTATCACCATAAGTGACAGTCCGGGGAGACGGCGATGCAACTCAAGATCAACGGCACGGTGCATGACATTGATGCGCCTGATGACATGCCCCTGCTGTGGGCGATCCGCGACCTGGCGGGCCTTAGGGGCACCAAGTTTGGTTGCGGCGTGCAGGCCTGCGGGGCCTGTTCGGTGATGATCGACGGTGAACTGGCGCGATCCTGCGGGGTTCATGCCGGCGATGTCGCGGGGGCCGAGATCACGACCATCGAAGGGCTGACACCCGACCGGACGCTCAGCAATGTGCAGAAGGCATGGATCGAGGGGCAGGTTGCGCAATGCGGCTATTGCCAGTCCGGCCAGATCATGGCCGCAACCGCCCTTCTGGCCGCGATTCCGAACCCGACAGATGAAGATATCGACGCCGCGATGACCAATCTTTGCCGCTGCGGCACCTACCCGGCGATCCGCGCCGCAATCCGGCGCGCCGCCGAACTGGGGGCCTGAGCCATGAGCCGTATCGGAAAAATCGCCCGCCGCACATTCCTGCTCGGTGCTGCTGCCGTGGGTGGCGGCATCGCGCTTGGTTATTACTACTATCAGCGCGACCCGAAGAACCCGATTGCCGACCGGCTGGCGGAGGGGGAATCCACCTTCAATCCCTATCTCAAGATCGGTGCCGACAACGCGATCACGGTCTATACCGGGCGGGCCGAGATGGGACAGGGCGTGTCGACCACACTCGCCGCCTTCATCGCCGAAGAACTCGATGTGGCGATGGATCAGATCACCGTCGAACACGGGCCGGGATCATCCGCGTACCGCAATATCGACATGCTGCGCGAGGGTGCGATGGTGCGGCCGTGGGACGAGGGGTTCAGTGCGGAACTCCAGCGCTCCGTCATGGGCACATTCGCCGAAATCCTTGGCGCGCAGGCCACCGGAGGGTCGTCCTCCGTTCGCGACGGGTATGAGCGGATGCGCGCCGCAGGCTCCGCCGCGCGCGAGATGCTGAAATCCGCCGCCGCCGCGCGGCTCGGGGTCGATGCCGCGACGCTGCGCACCGAAGGCGGGCACGTGATCGCGGGCGATCAGCGCATCGCTTACGGCGACCTCGCCGCCGAGGCCGCGCAACTGACCCCGCCAACGGAACTGGCCCTGCGCGACCCGAAGGATTGGCGGCTGCTTGGCCGGTCCCTGCCGCGCACCGACATGCTGGCAAAGGTCACGGGCGCACCGATCTATGGCATCGACGTCGATTTGCCGGACATGACCTATGGCACCGTGCGGATGAATCCGCGCCTCGGCGCAGGGGTCAAATCCTATGACGACAGCGCCGCGCTGAACGTGCCGGGCGTGGAAAAGGTGATTCGCATCGACACCCACGATGCCCACGGTTTCGGCGTCATCGCATCCAACACATGGGCCGCCTTCAAGGGCGCAGAGGCCATCGAAGTGGAATGGGAGGATGCCACCTATCCAACAACCGTCGAGGACATTCTGGCAGGCTATCGCGCCGCGCTGGACGCTGAGGCAGGTCACGCCTTTCGCGCCGAGGGCGATGCGGCGGCGGCCATCGCCAATGCAACCGGCGACCAGATCGTCGAGGCGGAATATTCCGCGCAGTTCCTTGCCCATGCCTGCATGGAGCCGATGAACGCCACCGCGCAGTTTCGCGATGGCAAGCTGACCATCTGGTGCCCGAACCAGTCGCCGACCATTGTCGCGATGGCGGCTGCCGCTGCGGTCGGCGTGGACCGCGCCGATGTCGAGGTGCACACCACATCCCTCGGCGGCGGCTTCGGTCGCCGGGCGGAGCCGGATTTCAGCCGCTATGCCGCACATCTGGCGAAGGCCGCCGATGGCCGCCCGGTCAAGGTGACCTGGACCCGTGAGGAGGATACCCGCCACGACGTGTATCGCCCTGCCGCCATCGGGCGGTTCAAGGCCGTGGTGCAGCCCGGCAGAACCCCGACTGCGTTCCATGCCAAGATCGCATCACCGTCCATCATGCAGTCGCTGATGGGGCGGGTGCTGTTCTCGCCCCCCTCCCCCTCGCCGGATCGTGCGACGGTGGAAGGTGTGTTCGATCAGCCCGTTGATTTTGCCAATGTGCAGGTCAGCGGCATCCACCCGGCGCAGAACCTGCCCATCGGATTCTGGCGGTCGGTCGGCAACAGCTATAACGGGTTCTTTCACGAGGGGTTTCTGGATGAGGTCGCCTTCGCCTCGGCGCAGGACCCGGTGGAGATGCGCCTTGCGCTGATGGCGAATTACCCGACCGCGCAAAAGACCCTGACCAAGGTGGCGGAAATGTCGGGTTGGGGCCGTAATTCCGGCCCAAGGCGCGGCATGGGCGTTGCCTTCACCTTCTCGTTCGGGTCATGGGTCGCGCAGGTGATCGAGGTCGCCGATACCGATGACGGCATCCGCATCGAAAACGTCTGGTGCGCCGCCGATGTGGGGCGTGCGATGGACCCTGCCATCGTTTCGGCCCAAATGTCATCCGGCATCGTCTTCGGCCTGTCATCGGCAATGGGTCAGAAGATCACGCTGAAAGATGGCGAGGTGCAGGAAGGCAATTTCTGGGACTATGACGCGTTGCGCATGGCCCAATGCCCGAAGATCGAGGTCGCCGTTCTGGAAAACGCCCCGAAGATGGGCGGAGCAGGCGAGCCGGGAACCCCGCCGTCGATCCCGGCACTGGGGAATGCAATTTTCGCCGCAACCGGCAAACGCCTGCGGTCGCTGCCTTTCGGTGACGAGGTTGATTTCGTCGGCTGGGCATAGCAAGGGGGCGCTGGGTCAGCCCCCGACCCGGCGCAGATGGGCGATCAGGCCTGCGGTCGATCCATCGACCGCCGCCGGATCGGTGCCGTCACGCATGACCGGAACCAGTTCGCCCGCCAGCGCCTTGCCCAGCTCCACCCCCCACTGGTCGAACGAATTCACCCCCCAGATGACCCCCTGCACAAACACCTTGTGTTCAAAGAGCGCGATCAACCGCCCGAGGCTGTAAGGGTCGAGCCGCCGATGCAGGATGGTGGTGGACGGGCGGTCACCGGGAAAGGTCCGATGCGGCGTCAGCCGGGCGATTTCCGCCTCCGCCAGCCCAGCATTGCGCATCGCCTCGGCAGCCTCCGCCGCCGTGCGGCCAAAGGCGAGCGCGCGCCCCTGCGCAAGGCAATTGGCGAGCAGGAGCGCATGATGATCGCCTATATCCTCCCGCGCCTCCGCCGCTGCGATGAAATCGACCGGGATCGTATCGGTGCCCTGATGCAGATGCTGAAAAAATGAATGCTGGGCATTCGTTCCCGGCTCGCCCCAGATCACCGGCCCGGTCGCATGGCGCGGCGCCGCGCCCTCCAGCGTCGTGCTCTTGCCGTTCGATTCCATGTCGAGTTGCTGAACATAGGCGCAGAAGAATTCCAGCCGCTGATCGTAGGGGATCAGCGCGACCGTCGGCCAGCCCATCGCATTGCGCCGCCAGATGCCGGTCAGCGCCAGCAGCACGGGCAGGTTTTCGGCCAGCGGCGCTGTGCGAAAATGCTGGTCCATCGCCCGCGCACCATCGAGAAATGCGCGAAAACCCTGTGCCCCGATGGCGATCGCAAGCGAAAGCCCGATCGAGGCCCAGACGGAATAGCGCCCACCGACCCAATCCCAGAACCCGAACACCCGGTCAGCCGGAATGCCGAACCCGGCAGCCGCGCCGATATTGGTGGAAACGGCGGCCAGATGTGCGCCGGTGTCTGTGACCCCCGCCGCGCGCAGCCAGTCGATGAACGACCCGGCATTCGCCATCGTTTCCTGCGTCGTGAAGGTCTTGGAAGCGATCACCGCCATTGTCGTCGCCGGGTCGAGATCGCGCAGGGTATCGGCAAGATGCGCGCCATCGACGTTCGAGACGAAATGCACCCGTGGCCCGTCATGGTCGGGGCGCAGCGCGCGCACCGCCATCGCCGGGCCGAGGTCCGACCCGCCGATACCGATATTGACGACATCGGTGACCGGCCTGCCATCGGGCGCGAAGCCGCCCTTCCGCACCGCCTCGGCAAAGCCAAGGAAGCGGTCGAGCGTCGCGCGCACATCCGGCATCACATCCACACCATCGACCATCACCCGGTCGCCCGCGCCGCCCCGCAGCGCCATGTGGAGCACGGCGCGCTGTTCCGTCTCGTTAACCTCCGCCCCCGCCACCATCGCATCGCGGCGGGCGGCGACACCGCGCAGATCCGCCAGATGTAGAAGGGCGGACAGGGCACCGGCGTCGATCTTTTCCTTCGACAGGTCGATCAGCAGATCATCGAGCGTGAAGCTGAACCGCGCAAACCGACCGGGATCGCCCGCGAACAGTTCGCGAAGGCTGCGCTGGTTCAACCGGGCGGCGGCGGCATCCACCGCGCCCCATGCAGCGGCGAGCGTCAGGTCGGTCATGCGGTGATCCTTCTCATTGGGCCCAATGCACCTCTGCCCGATCTGCCCGCCGCAGCACCGCGCCCGCAGGGGCGCGCAGCGGATCAGGTTCCGCCAGCGCCTTTTCCAGCACTGCGCGCTTGTCCGCCCCGGTGATGAGAAGGCGCAGATGCCGCGCCCCTGACAGCACCGGCGCGGTCAGCGTCAGCCGCCATTCCGGCGCGCCGTCAGTGATGATGGTCGATGGCAACGCCGCAACGCCGCCGGCATCCGGTGCCATCGCATCGGCCAGCCCCACGACACCGGGAAATAGTGATGCGCAGTGCATGTCGGTGCCCATGCCCATCACCAGGGATGACAGGGGGGCAGCATCCGTGACAGCCGCACCAAGCGCGCCCGCCGCCGATTCCGGGTCCGAACCCGCCCGCCAGAAGGGCAGGAACCCGGCCCCGGTGTGGTCGATCAGGGCGCGGCGGATCAGCCCTTCATTGGATCGGGGATCACCGGGCGGCACCCAGCGTTCATCGGTCGCCATGACTGTCACCAAAGACCAGTCCAGCCGCACCGCCGCCAACGCCGCAAGGAAGGGCACGGGCGTCGTGCCGCCCGGCACTGCCAGACGGGCACCGCCTTCGGCAGATAGCGCCGCGCGAAGGTCATCCGCCACAAGCCCGGCAAGGCCCACCGCCAGCGCATCGCGGCTCTGATATTCCACGATCTCGACCATCAGCCGATCTCCCGCCAGCGCCGGTCATCCTTGTGCAGCAGGATATGGCTTTCCATTGGCCCGGCGCTGCCCGGTGCGTATTCGAAAGGTGTGGCCCGGCCCGCATCGCAGGCGGCGATGATCGGATCGATCCAGGCCCAGGCCGCCTCCACCTCGTCGCCGCGCATGAACAGGGTCTGATCGCCCCGGATCACATCCATTAACAACCGCTCATAGGCATCCGGCATGCGGATATCGCGGCCAAGATCGGTGGCAAAGCTCATGTCCAGCGGGGCGGAAACGATGCGCATCCCACCCGGCCCCGGGTCCTTGATGTTGAGCCGAAGCTGGATGCCCTCGTTCGGCTGGAGCGTGATGACGAGCGCATTGCCCTTCAACCCGCCCACCGAATCGCCGAAGATCGAATGCGGCGCGTCCTTGAACCGGATCGCGATCTCCGTATGTCGGTTGCTCAGGCGTTTGCCGGTGCGCAGATAGAACGGCGTCCCCGCCCAGCGCCAGTTCTCGATCCCGGTCTTCATCGCGATAAAGCACTCCGTCCGGCTGTCGGCATCGCCCGCTTCGTCGCGATACGACGGGCCATCCTTGCCCGCCGCGTACTGGCCCCGAACGATGCGATCCTCGACATTCAGCGCGGTGATCGGGGTCAGGGCGCGCAGAACCTTCAGCTTTTCATCGCGCACCGCATCGGGATCGAAATGCGACGGCGGCTCCATCGCGGTAAGGCAGAGGAGTTGCAGCATGTGGTTCTGAACCATGTCACGCATCGCGCCGTTCTGGTCGTAATATCCGCCGCGCGACCCGACGCCGACACTTTCCGCCGCCGTGATCTGCACATGGTCGATGTGATGGGCGTTCCAGATCGGCTCGAACAGCGCATTCGCGAACCGCAGCGCCATCAGGTTCTGCACGGTTTCCTTGCCGAGGTAGTGGTCGATCCGGTAAAGTTGACGCT
Organism: uncultured Candidatus Planktophila sp.; assembly: GCA_964352385.1. GTDB lineage: Bacteria > Pseudomonadota > Alphaproteobacteria > Rhodobacterales > Rhodobacteraceae > Pikeienuella. Next base: position 5,764 of record CAYGRU010000062.1, on the reverse strand, counting down.
CCTGAAAACTTGCCTCGAGTTGTGCGTTCAGCGCCTGCGCGCTGGCAAGATCCCGCCCCAGCGGTTTTTCGACCACGAGCCGGGTTTCCGGCGTCACCAACCCGTTCGCGCCGAGCCGATCACAGATCACCCCGAAGAATCGCGGCGCGACCGACAGGTAGAATGCACGGGGCCGGTCGCCCCTGCCTTTCAGAGATTTCGCAAGCGCCTTCCAGCCCTTGTCCTCCGACGCGTCGACGGCAACATAATCGACGATGTCGAGGAATGCGGCCACCTGCGCCGCCGGGCGTTCGTCCTCTGGCACGAATTCCTCAAGCGCGGCGCGGGCATGGTCGCGAAAGGCGTCGCGCGTCATCTCTTGCCGTGCGGCCCCGAGGATCAGCGCCTCCGGCGGCACCTGCCCGGCGGTGAAGCGGTGAAACAGCGCGGGGAACAGCTTGCGCCGCGCCAGATCGCCGGTCCCCCCGAACACGATCAGATCGAAGGGCGCGACAGGGACAGTTTTGGCGACCATGATACGCTTCCCCTCCTGCTTTGGCTCAGATTAGGGGTTAATCGCGGTCGGGAAAAGGCCGATCACAGGCCCGGAAGAGGCGTTCATCGCAGGCAAGACAGGCCGCTGGACACCGCGTCCTAACGGCAACCCGCGCCGATATTCCGAAAGTTATCTCAGGGACATCGTTCTTGAAATTAAATTGCAGAAATTCCGAATTTTCGCAGTTTTCTTTCGCGATTTCAGCTTGACCCCCCGGCGCGGCGAAGCTACGAAACCCTCGCAAATAAGGATCAATCCAATGCGGACTGAAATTGTCGTACTTGCGAGGCGCACGCCCCGACGGAAGTGACACTTCCGGCGATGCGTGCGTATGGGCCCCCACCGGGGCCTTTTTTGTTGGTGAATGGCCCTTCTGGGCGTTCCTTTGAACGATGGCCCCTTCGGGGCAATGATGGAGACGTGACATGGCACGTGAAATGACCGGCGCAGAAATCGTGGTCCAGGCCCTGAAGGATCAGGGTGTGGACACCATATTCGGCTATCCCGGCGGCGCCGTCCTTCCGATCTATGATGCCATTTTCCAGCAGAACGACATTCGCCACATCCTCGTGCGCCACGAACAGGGCGCGGCCCATGCGGCGGAGGGCTATGCCCGATCCACCGGCAAGCCCGGCGTCATTCTGGCAACTTCCGGTCCCGGTGCGACCAATACCGTCACCGGCCTGACCGATGCCCTGATGGATTCGATCCCGATCATCTGTCTGACAGGGCAGGTGCCGACCTTCATGATCGGCAATGATGCGTTTCAGGAGGCTGACACGGTCGGCATCACCCGCCCCTGCACCAAGCACAACTGGCTGGTGAAAGACACGGCGAAGCTGGGCGATACGATCCACGAAGCCTTTCACGTCGCCACCTCCGGCCGCCCCGGCCCGGTTCTGGTCGACATTCCGAAAGATGTGCAATTCGCCTCCGCCCCCTACAAGGGCCTGAAGGGCAAGACGCCGACCCATTACGCGCCGCAGGTGAAGGGTGACCTCACTGCCATCGAAGAGGCGGTTGCGCTGATCGAAAAGGCAGAACGCCCGATCATCTATTCCGGCGGCGGCGTGGTGAATTCCGGCCCGGCAGCGAGCCAGCTTTTGCGCGAACTGGTCGCCAAGACCCGGTTCCCGATCACCTCCACCCTGATGGGCCTCGGCTGTTACCCGGCATCGGGCGACAACTGGCTCGGCATGTTGGGGATGCACGGATCGTATGAGGCCAATCTCGCGATGCATGGCTGCGACGTGATGATCTGCATCGGCGCGCGGTTCGATGACCGGATCACCGGGCGCACCGATGCGTTCAGCCCGAAATCCAAGAAGATCCACATCGACATCGACGCCTCGTCGATCAACAAGAACATCCGCATCGACGTGCCGATCGTCGGCGATGTCGGCCATGTTCTGGAAGACATGCTGAAGGTCTGGAAAGCGCGCGGCAGCAAGACGAAGGCCGATTCCGTGGCGCGCTGGTGGAAGGTGATCGACGATTGGCGGTCGATCAAGTGCTTCGACTACAAGGGCTCGAAAGAGACGATCAAGCCGCAATACGCGCTGGAACGGCTGGAGGCGCTGACGAAGCACGCGGACCGCTATATCTGCACCGAGGTCGGCCAGCATCAGATGTGGGCGGCACAATATCTAGGCTTTGAGGCACCGAACCGGTGGATGACCTCCGGCGGGCTGGGCACGATGGGCTATGGCCTGCCTGCCTCGCTCGGCGTGCAGATCGCGCACCCGGATGCGCTCGTCATCAATGTGGCGGGCGAGGCGTCGTGGATGATGAACATGCAAGAGATGTCGACCGCAATCCAGTATCGTGCGCCGATCAAGCAGTTCATCCTGAACAACGAACGGCTCGGCATGGTCCGCCAATGGCAGGAATTGCTGCATGGCGAACGCTATTCGCATTCCTATTCAGAGGCATTGCCGGATTTCGTGAAGCTGGCGGAAGCCTTCGGTGCCAAGGGCATCCGCTGTTCGAACCCCGATGACCTCGACGAGGCGATCAAGGAAATGCTGGCCTATGACGGGCCGGTGATCTTCGACTGCGTTGTGGAAAAGCACGAGAACTGTTTCCCGATGATCCCGTCGGGCAAGGCGCATAACGAAATGCTGCTGGGCGAGGCAGATACGCAGGGCGTGATCGGCAGCAAGGGCGCTGTCCTTGTCTGACAGCCCCGCCTCAGAAACCGGGGATGCGCCCGAGCAGGCCGCGCTTCGGCGCGGTGAATTCGGGCGCACACCAGGTGTCGATAAAGGCGGCGAATTCGCGTTGCACGCGGTCGTTGACGGCGGCGCTCAATTCCCGCTCATGACGGCGGAACAGGCCCTTGTTCAGGTTGGTGTCGCCTGCGCGCGCGATCTTCGCCACACGCTTCGCATCGACCTCCAGCCCAAGCTGTTCGGCGATGCGCGCCGCCGCCGTTTCGGTATCAAAGGCCAGCGGCTCGTAGGACAGCGGCAGGATCGCCGGATGCGCCGCCCATTTCTGAAATTTCTCGGCATGCGCCCGAACGTAATCGAGCGCGTCCTCGATATGCCGCAGCGGTTGCCCGTCGCGCCGCCCCCAGGCCCGGTTGTCGCGGCTTGCGTCCATCATCGACAGGGCAATGTCGCGCGGGTCGCGGCAGATCGCATGCCCCATGATCCAGCCCTCATCCAGCCCCTTGGCCACACAGTCCCACAGGCCGCAATGGGTCTTGATCGCGATCGGTGCCGCTGCGCGCATTTCCGCGATGCCGCGCAGCGCCTTCAGCTCCGCCGGGCGGATCACCTCGACGAACCGGGCCTGATCGCTGATGCTTTCGTCCCGAAGATCGAGATCGGCCTGCGGAATGCCCGCTTCCTCCAGCACGGCGGACACCAGCGCAAACCCCAGCGTGGAGCCGGATTTCGCCATGCCGTAACTGATATAGAGCAAGGGCCGCATCGCCGTTTCGCTATCCTCGTGCCATCCGCCGACCAGACCCCCGCAACCGGAGCCATCTCATGAACGCTTTGTCCCTTAAAAAAGGTTCCTCGCGCAAGAGCGCCTATAACCTGCGCGCGACCTTTTCAGATGTCGAAGAACGGCACACGCTTTCCGTCATCGTCGATAACGAGGCGGGCGTGCTGGCCCGCGTGATCGGGCTGTTCTCCGGTCGCGGTTACAACATCGAAAGCCTTACGGTCGCAGAGACCGACCATACCGGGCACCTGAGTCGGATCACCATCGTCACCAAGGGCACGCCGCAGGTGATCGAACAGATCAAGGCGCAACTCAGCCGCATCGTCCCGGTTCATGAGGTGCACGACCTGACCGTCGAGGGCGCGGCGGTGGAGCGTGAACTGGCGCTGGTCAAGGTCGGCGGCACAGGCGAAAAGCGGCTGGAAGCGATGCGCATGGCCGATGTGTTCCGCGCCAATGTGGTCGATACCACGCTGGAAAGTTTCGTGTTCGAGTTGACCGGCGATCCGACAAAGATCGACGCCTTTGTCGAACTGATGCGCCCGCTCGGCCTGATCGAGATTGCCCGCACCGGCGTCGCGGCGATGGCGCGCGGCAAGTAGAGGCATCGGGTTTCCTCAGCCTGCGCTTCGTTCGGGGAGGTTCCTTAAACCTCCACCCGCGTCCAGTTCTTCATCTGGTTGCGCATCCACGTCATCTGCCGCTTGGCATAGTTGCGCGTTGCCTGCTTGGCTTGCGTGGCCGCATCCTCCAGCGTGATCTCGCCCCGCACATGGGCAAAAAGCTCCGGCGCGCCGACTGCCTTCATCGCGGGCAGCACCGGGTCGAGGCCGCGGGCCAGCATTGCCGCCGCCTCTGCCAGCGCGCCGCCTTCGATCATCGCATCGAAACGGGCATCGCAGCGGGTGTAGAGCGCAGCGCGGTCGGGCGCGATCAGCACCCGTTCCGCCTCCGCAATCAGGGGCGGCGGCGTGTCAGCGCGCCAGTCAGCAAGGCCGCGCCCGGTCGCATCCAGCACCTCCAGCGCCCGCGACACCCGCATCTGGTTGCTCAGGTCTGTGACCGCTGCCGTCGCCGGATCACGGGCCGAGAGTTCAGCCGCCAGCCCACCGCGCCCGCCTGCTTTCAGCCGGGCAGCAACGCCAGCGCGGATCGCCTCTGGCGTCGCGGGAATTTCAACCAGCCCCTCTGTCAGTGCCTTGAAATAGAGGCCGGTGCCGCCAACGAAAATCAGCCGCTGATCTGTCTCCGCCATCAACGCTTCCACATCGCGCAGCCAATCGCCGACCGAATAGCGCTGCGAAGGATCGACATATCCATAAAGCCGGTGCGGCGCGGCGGCTTCCTCCTCCACCGAAGGCCGCGCGGTCAGCACACGCCAGTCGGCATAGATCTGGCTTGCATCGGCATTCACGATGATTCCACCAGCCTTGGCGGCTTGCAGAGCATAGGCCGATTTGCCCGATGCGGTCGGCCCCGCGATCAACAGGGGCGGCAGCCGGGTCAAAACGGGGCCGCCGCAGCTTTTTCCTCGGACAGAAGCACATTCGATTCCACTTCACCGATCCCCGGCAGGGTCATGATCCGGCGGCGCAGGATGCGCTCGAAATCCGGCAGGTCGCGCGCCACCACCTTCAGCCGGTAGTCATAGACGCCGAGCACATGCTGGACCAGTTGCACCTCCGGGATCGCGGTCACAGCCCGCTCGAATTCCTCGACACGGCTCCGCCCGCGCGCCGCCAGCTTCACACCGAGGAACACCACCACGTCATAGCCGAGCCGCGCCCGGTTCAACGCCACGCGCCGCCCGGTGATGATCCCGGCTTCCTCCATCCGTCGGATGCGCCGCCATGCCAATGGCTGCGTGACGCCTGCCGCCGCGCCCGCCTCCTTCGCGGTCAGCGCGCCGTCGGCCAGCAGGGCGCGGAGCAGCGCCAGATCGGTCCGGTCAGGGGTCATATCGCCAGCCATTCGTCATTCTTGATCTCGGAGACGAGCATCAGCGCCTCAATATCCGCGATATGCGGCAGGTCGAGGATCTGCCGCCGCAGAATGTCCTGATAATGGTCTAGGCTTCGCGCCACTACGTCCATCCGCACATCCACCCGCCCCAGAAGGGTCTGGATCACGAGGATTTCCGGCACCTGCCGCGCCGCCGCGATGAATTCCTCAAACGCCCCCCTGACCGTCTTGTCGAGCCGGACCCGCAGGAACACCTGCACCTCATAGCCGAGCTTGCGCAGATCCACCTCCACCCGCCGCCCGGTGATGACC
>CAYGRU010000061.1:0-18332 GCA_964352385.1 uncultured Candidatus Planktophila sp. | reverse complement strand
GGGCAAAGGGGGGCTCAATGATAAACGGACGTGCTTTAGATCGACTTTTCGCTTATGTGCTAACCAAATTTAACAGCGGTCTCGTACCCCATCGTGTTCTACGCTCTTGCTGCAGAAGCAACGCTCGTCAAGTGAAATGAGATGGCCAATAACCTGAGTGCGGAAAAAGCTCTGATCTTCAGGATCACGCACATAGACAATGTGCCGTGGATACTTAGGAATGGAATTCATTGTAAGAATTCTGACGTTCAGGATCCAAATTTTATACGGATCGGAAATCTTGAATTGATTCAACGCAGGACGTTACGAAATGTACCCGCATCGCCTTGGGGGATGTTGTCGGACTACATTCCTTTCTATTTCACGCCCTATTCGATAATGATGCTAAACATCAAGACCGGCTATGGCGGAATACGCCAGTTTCCGAATGCCGAGATTGTGATTATGGTATCATCACTTCGTAGCCTTGTGGGTAGCTGCGTAGCGACCGTGTTTTCGGATCGTCATGCGTATCTCCAGACCGCACAATTCTTTACGTCGCTAGATGATCTTGACAAGATCGATTGGGGTATCTTGCAGCGAAGGGACTTCAAGCGCGACGTTGATGACCCAGAGAAGATGGATCGCTATCAGGCAGAGGCCCTCATACACAGGTACTTGCCAATCGAAAATCTTGCGGGCATGGTTTGCTTCAGTGAGAACGAAAAAAGAACACTCGAACGGCAACGAGAGGAAGTTGGGCTCGAACTCAAGATCGTGGCGCAACCAGGCTGGTATTTCTGATGATAACGTACGCGAAAGGTAATCTACTGGAGGCCGACGTTGACGCGGTAGTGAACACCGTGAACACGGTTGGAATCATGGGAAAAGGAATTGCCTTGATGTTCAAGGAACAGTTCCCGCGCAACTTCGAAGCATATGCGTGCGCTTGCGATGCTGGCGAAGTACGCATTGGCAACATGTTCGTGACCGAGAACAAGGAACTCTTCGGACCGCGTTGGATCATCAATTTCCCGACAAAGACCCATTGGCGAGTGAAGACAAAGATTGAATGGGTCGAGGATGGATTGAAGGACCTTGTTCGAGTAATTCGTGACAAGAGTATTCATTCGATCGCGATTCCCCCGCTTGGCTGTGGCAATGGCGGCCTCGACTGGCACTATGTACGTCCGCTTATCGAGGCGGCATTGAAAGAACTCGATAGCGTCAATGCCATCGTCTACGAGCCGTCTTCGAAGTATCAAAATGTCGCCAAGCGCACCGGTGTCGAGAAGCTAACCCCCGCACGCGCACTAATGGCAGAGATGGTTCGACGGTATTCGCTCCTTGGGATCGAGTGCTCAATTCTCGAAGTGCAAAAGCTGGGCTGGTTCATCGAACGTGGCGTTAGACGGTTTCATAGATCGGATGCACTCAAGTTCAAGTTCCGAGCAAACAAGTACGGGCCATATTCGCACAACCTGACGAAGCTTCTTGATAGTCTCGACGGCAGCTATCTCCGGTGTGATAAGCGCCTTGCGGATGCTAATCCGATGGATCTTATTTGGTTCAACGATGCCAAGTATGACCGAGTACAAGCGTATCTGAATTCTGGTGAAGGCAAGGAGTTCTCGCGCGTTCTGGAATGGGCTTCGGCTACCATCGATGGGTTCGAGTCGCCTCTTGGCATGGAGCTTCTGGCGACTGTCGATTGGATGCTGCAGCACGACCATATCGAACCGACTGTTGAAGGGGTCATGGCCGGTCTCAAGGGCTGGGCTGGCGGTAAAGAAGCTGGACGTCGTAAATTGAACATCTTTGACGAGCGTCTCATTTCCATAGCCTTAGACAAACTCGACTCGGCAAACGAGCTGCCTACGTAGTCGCCTTCCGACCAATTCCCTTACCAGCCTTGTGATCGCCTCTTCCCCCCCTTCACATCCCTAACTCCCGCGCCGCAATAAACCCGAAAAACACCCCCCCCGACCGGACGCCGAACATCCGCTCGCCGTCCACCTCCTGCACTTCGCCGACCTCGACCAGCCGGTAATAGCTTTTGCGGTCGATCAGCGCCTCCAGGTTTCGGCGGATGTGGATATAGGGCGATGGCTCCCCCGTCTCCGGGTCGCGGGCGACGCGAATCGGGTGGTCGGGGCCGGCGGCGGCCTTGTCGTCCACATTGGTCACGAAGGTCAGGACCTGATCCGGGCCGGTGCCCGTCACCTCGAAATCGACGGCGACGAAGGGCGCATCCTCCACCGTGATCCCGATCTTTTCCACCGGGGTGACGAGGAAATACTTGTCGCCGTCCTTGCGAATGACCGAGGCGAACAGCTTGACCAGCGGCATCCGCCCGATGGGGGATCCGAGATAGAACCACTGCCCGTTGCGCGCGATGCGAATGTCGAGATCGCCGCAGAACGGCGGGTTCCACAGATGCACTGGCGGCGGGCCCTTCTTGCCCGCTGCCTTCACCGCGCGGGCCAGGTCATCGGGGTTGGGTGTGACTTTCTCAGCACTCATTCTTCACGTCCAGGTGACTAGCATTGGCCATCGCACCATATAAGGTCATCATAGATGAAAGCCATGTCCGAGCCGCAAGGGAGCATTCAATGAGCGAAGAGACCGACATTCTTGCGGAGATCGAGGCCGTTGGCGACAAGTTGCGCGCTGCGAAGGCGGAAATCGCGAAACGGGTGATCGGGCAGCCGGTTGTGGTCGATCTGGTGCTGACCGCGCTGTTGTCCGGCGGCCACGCGCTGCTGGTCGGCGCGCCGGGGCTGGCGAAAACGCGGCTGGTGGAGACTTTGGGAACGGTCATGGGCCTTGATGCCAAGCGCATCCAGTTCACCCCCGACCTGATGCCCGCCGACATTCTGGGCGCCGAGGTGATGGAGGAGGCCGCATCGGGCGAGCGGTCGTTCCGGTTCATTCAGGGGCCGATCTTCTGTCAGTTGCTGATGGCGGATGAAATCAACCGCGCCTCGCCCCGCACCCAATCGGCGCTGTTGCAGGCAATGCAGGAAAAATTCGTGACCATCGCCGGGCAGCGCCGCGACCTCGCGCCGCCGTTCCATGTGCTGGCAACCCAGAACCCGATCGAGCAGGAGGGGACCTATCCCCTGCCGGAGGCGCAGCTTGACCGGTTCCTGTTGCAGGTCGATGTCACCTATCCGACGCTGAAGGCGGAGCGGGATATCCTGCTGGCCACCACCAGCGTCGATGATGCGGAGGCATCGTCGGTGTTCACCGGGCCGGAGCTGATCGCGGTGCAACGCCTCGTGCGGCGGATGCCGGTCGGCGACAGCGTGGTGGACGGGATCCTGAAACTGGTCCGCGCCGCCCGCCCGAACGAAGGCGAATCCTATGATTTCATCGACCGGTCGGTGAACTGGGGTCCGGGGCCGCGCGCGGCGCAGGCGCTGATGCTGGCGGTGCGGGCGCGGGCGCTGATGGACGGGCGGCTTGCGCCCGATATCGACGACGTGATCGCGCTGGCGCTGCCCGCCCTGAAACACCGCATGGCGCTGACCTTCGCCGCGCGGGCCGAGGGTGAAAGCATCGAGCGGGTGATCGAGGCGCTGACCATGCGCAGCCTTGGCGCATCATCCGAAGCGGTGGCGGCCTGATGGCCAAACCCGCCGTCGAACGTGTCGGTGCAGGATGGCTTCGCCGGGATGCCGAACGCATCTCAGGTGCCCTGCCGCCCTTGCTGGCGGAGGCGGAGCGGCTGGCCGCGTCCGTTGCGCCCGGCGTGCACGGGCGGCGGCAGGCCGGTTCGGGCGAGACATTCTGGCAATTCCGCAACGCCCAGCCCGGCGATCCGCATCAGGCGGTGGATTGGCGGCGGTCGGCCCGGTCCGACACGATGTTTGTGCGCGAAATGGAATGGGAAGCCGCGCAAACCGTATCGATCTGGCGCGACGATGCGCTGTCGATGGATTTCAAGTCGGACAGCGCCGCGCGGTCGAAATCGGAACGCGCCGCGCTGTTGTCGATGGCGCTGGGTGTGCTGCTGATCCGGGGCGGGGAGCGGGTCAGCCTGCTCGGCACCGACGCGGCGCGGGCGGCATCGGGCGAATCGCAACTGGTGCGCATGGGGTCGATTCTGACCGGCACCCGCGATGACCGCCCGGATTTCGGCGCACCGCCCAGGGCGGATTTCGCGCGCGGTGGCCGGGCGGTGTTCCTGTCTGATTTCATGGGACCGCGCGACGAGATTTTCCCGGCGCTGACCCACGCGGCGGCGGCGGGTGTGTCGGGGGCCTATGTGCAGGTTGTCGATCGGGCGGAGGAGACCTTTCCCTTTGACGGGCGGCTGGTGTTCGAAAGCATGGGCCGGGGCGTGAAGTTCGAAACCGACCGCGCGCGCGGTTTGCAGGACGCCTATCGCGAGCGGCTGGCGGAACGCCGCCGCGACCTTGACCAGACGGCGCGGCGCTGCGGCTGGCGCTGTCTGGTGCATCGCACCGACGAAAGCCCGCGCAAGGCGTTGCTGTGGCTTTACGCGACACTGGCCGGGGGGCGGCGCTGATGCTGGCCATCGGGTCCCTCGCGTTTCTCAACCCCTGGCTGCTGGTGGCGCTGATCGGGTTGCCGTTGTTGTGGCTTTTGCTGCGCGCCACGCCGCCGAGCCCGGCGCGAATCCGCTTTCCGGGCGTGCGGTTGCTGCTGGGCCTCGAAGACCCGGAAAAGACGCCGCACCGGACCCCGTGGTGGCTGCTGCTGCTGCGCCTCGCGATCGCGGCGGCGGTGATCCTCGCCTTTGCCGAGCCGATCCTGAACCCGCGCGAACGCCTTGCGGGCGACGGGCCGGTGGTGATCGTGATGGATGGCGGCTGGGCCTCCGCCTCTGATTGGGAGGACAGGCGCGAAACGGCGCTGGCGGAACTGGAACGGGCGGAGCGGGCCGACCGCCCCGTATCGTTCCACCGCCTGTCTGCCCCGGTGATGGAGGGATTCGGGCTGGATATCCGCCCGGCGGCAGCATGGCGCGGCGTGATCGAGGCGTTGCAACCCGCACCCTGGGCACCGCTGCGCATTGCCTATGCGGATGCGTTTGCAGGGCTGGCCGCGCCGGGTGGGGCGGAAATCATCTGGATCACCGACGGCCTGTCGCATGGCGATGACGGCGCTGTTGCGGCGGCGCTGAATGGTCTGGGCGATCTGCGGATGATCTATCCGGCCCGCACCGCGCGTGCACTGACCGCCCCTGTGCTGGACGACGGCGCGTTGCGCATTGCGGCCCTGCGCGCCGAAACCGAGGGCGAGGAAATCGCGCGCATCGGCGTGTTCGGCAAGGCGGAAACCGGCGAGCGGCGTCTGGCGACGGTGGAGGCGATCTTTGCCGATGGCGAGGCCGCCGCCCCCGCCGAGATCGACCTGCCGCTGGAATTGCGCAACCAGATCACCCGCGTCGCGCTGATCGGCGAAGACAGCGCCGGGGCGACTGCGCTGACCGATGAAAGCGTGCGCCGACGCCGTGTCGGGCTGGTGTCCGAAGGGTCGGAGGATGGCGGGCTGCGGCTCGTCTCCAACCTCCATTATCTGCGCACGGCGCTGACGGCCCATGCGGAACTGGTGGAGGGTGACATTCTCGACCTTCTGCTGACCAACCCGGATGCGATGGTGCTGGCCGATATTGGCCGCCTGACCCTGCCGGAGCGCGAAGCCCTGATCGCGTGGGCGGAGGCGGGCGGCATGGTCATCCGCTTTGCCGGGCCGCGTCTGGCGCGCGGGGCCGATCTTGCGGGCGGCGCGGCGACCGACGAGACGGCGGATGACCCGCTGCTGCCTGTCCGCATCATGGGCGGCGGGCGCGCTGTGGGCGGGGCGATGGCCTGGGGTGCGCCGCAAGCGGTGCGCGACTTTGGTCGCGAAAGCCCGTTCTTCGGCCTGACTGCCCCGCGCGATGTGACGGTGTCGCGGCAAATCCTCGCCCGGCTCGGCCCCGATCTGGCGGACAAGACCTGGGCGACGCTTGAGGATGGCACGCCATTGGTGACCGCCGCGCCGCTGGAGGCGGGGCGCGTCGTGCTGTTTCATGTGACGGCCAATGCCGAATGGTCGACCTTGCCCTTGTCGGGCCTGTTCGTCGACATGCTGCGGCGGCTGGTGGCGCAGTCCGGCGGGGGCGGCGGCGGGGAAGCGCCCGACCCGGCGGAGCCGATGCAGCAAGTCGCGGCGCTGGACGGTTTTGGCGTGGTCGCCGCCGCGAATGGCGATCTGACGGCGGTGCCCGCGCAGCGCCTCGCCGCCGCGCCCGGCCCGGATGCGCCGCCGGGGCTTTATGCCGGGGATGCCGCGCGCATCGCGTTCAACCTGTTCCCCGATGCAACACCGCCGGAACGCGCTGCCCCCGCCCCGCTGTCGGCACAGGTGGAGGTTTTGGGCGCACGGACCGAGCGCCCGCTGGCGCACTGGCTGCTGATCGCCGCGCTGGTGCTGCTGGCGCTGGATCTTCTGGCGGCGCTCTGGCTGTCGGGGCGTCGTCTGCGGTTCAATCCGCGCGGCGCGATGGGTGCTGTCGCGTTGGGCCTTGCACTGTCCACCCCTCCGGGCGTCGAGGCGCAGGAGATCGACATCGAACGGGCTCTTGCCGCCGCCAATGACACGGTTCTGGCCTATGTCATCACCGGCGATGCCGAGCTTGACCGAATGTCGGCAGCGGGGCTGACCGGCCTGTCGCGTGTGCTGACCGCCCGGACGGCGATCGAGCCGATTGATCCGATGGGGGTCAATCTGGAAACCGATGACCTGTCGCTGTTCCCGCTGCTCTACTGGCCGGTCAGCGACAGCCAGCCGACGCCATCGGACGAGGCTGCGGTGCGGCTGAATGATTTCATGCGCAATGGCGGCATGATCGTGCTCGACACCCGCGACGCACATCTGGCGCGGGCAGGCGGGGCCGGGCCGAATGCGCGGGCGCTGCGCCGTCTGGTGGGCCAGCTTGACCTGCCACCGCTGGCGCCGGTGTCCGAGGATCATGTCATCACCCGCACCTTTTATCTGATGGACCGGTTTCCGGGGCGTTGGACCGGCGGCGAGGTCTGGGTGCAGGCCCCGACCGTGGCCGAGGGCGACGATGCGGCGGACGATCTGATTTCCGACCCGAATGACGGCGTCTCGCCAGTGATGATCGGGGCCGCCGACTGGGCCGCTGCATGGGCGGTCGGCGATGACGGTGATTTCCTCGCGCCGGTGGGCCGCGCCAATGGCTATCGCCAGCGCGAGATGGCGTTTCGGTTCGGCGTCAATCTGGCGATGTATGCGATGACCGGCAATTACAAATCCGATCAGGTGCATGTGCCCGCCTTGCTGGAAAGGTTGGGGAATTGAACGCCTCCGTCATCTTCGATCCGCTGGTCCAGTGGGGCGTGATTGCCGCGCTGGGCGCGCTGGTGCTGGCGCTGGCGGGTGTTGCCGGATGGCTCCGTTCCCCCGCGTGGATCCTGCGGGCGTTGGGGTTCGGTGTGCTGCTGCTGGCGCTGGCCAATCCCGCGCTGGTGCGCGAATTGCGCCGCGCCCTGTCGGATGTTGCGATCATCGTGGTGGATGAAACCGAAAGCCAGACCATCGAAGACCGCGCCGAGGTGACCGCCGCCGCCGAAGCCGCCGTGCTGGCGGAGATCGAGGCGCTGGCTGCCGCCGACGAGGACGCGCCGCTGGAGACGCGCATCGTGCGGGTGCGCAACGAGGGCGGGCCGGTCGGCGACCCCGGATCAACCCTGATGACCGCCTTGCAGGAGGCTGCCGCCGACCTGCCGCCCGACCGGATCGCGGGCGCGATCCTGATCACCGATGGTCAGGTCCATGATGCCGATGCGCTGACGGATTTTCCGGCGCCGGTGCATGGCCTTATTACCGGGCGGGCCGATGAATTCGACCGCCGTCTGGTGGTTGCTGCCGCCCCCGCCTTCGGGATCGTCGGGCAGGAGGTCACATTTCGGCTGAGCGTCGAGGATCACGGATCGCGTATCGCGGGCGCGGCGCGGGTCACAATCTCGGTCGATGGCGAGGTGGTCGGTGCGACCGAAGCGATTGTCGGCGAGGAAGTGGAACTATCCGCCGAAATCACCCACGGCGGATCGAACGTGGTCGAACTGGCACTGGAACCCGCGCCGGGTGAATTGACGCTGCGCAACAACCGCGCGGCCTTCACCGTCAACGGGGTGCGCGACCGGCTGCGGGTGCTGCTGGTATCCGGCGAGCCACATGCGGGGGAGCGGACATGGCGCAACCTCTTGAAAGCCGATCCATCGGTCGATCTGGTGCATTTCACCATTTTGCGCCCACCGACCAAGCAGGACGGCACGCCGGTCTTCGAATTGTCGCTGATCGCCTTTCCGACGCGTGAGCTGTTTCTCGAAAAGGTCGATGAATTCGACCTGATCATCTTTGATCGCTATCGCCGCCGGGGGGTTTTGCCGTCGCCTTATATCGCGAACATCGCCCGCTATGTGCGCGATGGCGGTGCTGTGCTGATCGCCGCCGGGCCGTTCTTTGCCGGGGTCGAAAGCCTCTATCGCACGCCCCTGGCCGAAATCCTGCCGGTGGAACCTTCCTCCGATCTGCTGGAGCGGCCATTCAGCCCCCGCATCACCGATGCGGGCGCGCGCCATCCGGTTACAGCCGGGCTGGGGCGGTTCGGCGGTGCGGGCGATGACGAGGCCCCGCGCTGGGGCCGGTGGTTGCGGCAGATCGACATGCGCGCACTGTCCGGCGAGGTCGTGATGTCGGGCATCGACGACCGCCCGCTTCTGGTGCTGGACCGGGTCGGCGAGGGGCGCGTTGCCGTGCTCGCATCCGATCACGCATGGCTCTGGACCCGCGGTTTCGAGGGGGGCGGGCCGCAGGCCGAATTGCTGCGCCGTCTCGCACACTGGCTGATGAAGGAGCCGGAACTGGAGGAAGAGGCGCTGACCGCCGTCGCCGAGGGCGCACGCCTGACCGTGACGCGCCGGTCGGTGAAGGACACGCCGGAGCGGCTGATGGTGCAATCGCCTTCGGGCGCGCAGACGGAGGCATTGTTCACGCCCGCCGGTCCGGGCCGCTGGCAGGCGGTGTTCGAAGCCGGGGAGCAGGGCCTGCACCGCCTGACCGACGGAACGCTCAGCGCGATTGCGGCGATTGGCCCGCCATCCCCGATCGAATTCGAAACAGCGGTGTCTGTCACTGAACGCCTCGCCCCCATCGCGGCGGCGACCCGGGGCGGTGTGCTGCGGCTTGAGGATGGTATGCCGGATGTGCGCCGGGTGCGGGAGGATCGCACGGCGGCGGGCCGTGGCTGGGTCGGACTTGCGCGCCGCGAAGCCTACGCGGTGGAGGATATCCGCCTCACGCCGCTCGCGCCCGGATGGTTGATGCTGATGCTGTCGGCGGGGCTGATGATCTTTGCCTGGCGGGTTGAAGGGCGCTGATGCGTCGCGTCAGGGCAAGGTCCGTGACAGCACGAATGCCGAAACCCGCCGCTGGCCACGAAGGTAGTAATCCTTGCGCCGCCCGGCCTCTATGAAGCCCGCGCCGCGATAGAAGGCGAGGGCGGTGTCGTTATCCTCCGCAACCTCCAGAAACATCGTGGCGGCACCGGCGACGGCGGCGTGATCCAGCACGGCTCGCAGCAGCCCGCGCCCGATACCGTTGCGGCGGGCGGTGATGCTGACGGCGATGGTCAGAAGCTCCGCCTCGTCTGCGGCGACCGATGCAAGGGCGAACCCGGTATCGTGCTGGTCGGCGACCAGGATCGCATTGCGGGAAAGATCGCCGATTTCACGCACCGACCAGCCGCGTTCGGGGGGCGGAAATGCCTCTTTGTGCACGGCAGCGAGCCGTTGGAGCCGGGCAGCATCGGCATCCCTGATCCGGGCGATCACGGCAGGATCTGCGGGGCCGTATCGCGCGGCAGGGCGGCGTTGACAGGGCGCAGATAGCGGGGCGCGGGGCGGGACGGGGTGCCTGCCGCCGCACGCCGGGCCGCGATCAGCGCCAGCGCCGCCAGCGGCGCGTCGCCTTCGGTTGCGCCCATGTGCCCCGCGCCGGTCGCGGCGATCAGATCCGACGCTCCATCCCCGATGACAAGCGCATCCACGGCAAAGGGCGCGCCCTCGGCGGGTTGAAGGGTTGCGGCATCACCCACTGGCGCGCCGTTTTCGATCCGCGCCAGATGCACCGCCCCGCCGCGCGCCGTCAGCGCGACGCAGACAGGTCCGTCATGGCCAAGCGCCAAAGCCTCGAACCGATCCACCCCCACCGCGACCGCGCCGGTGGACAGGGCCAGACCGCGCGCCGCCGCAACGCCGATCCGCGCCCCGGTGAAATTGCCGGGGCCGGTGCAGACCGCGATCAGGTCGATATCGCGGTAAGCGTGCCCTGCCTCCGCCAGCATTTCAGCCAACAGCGGAAAAAGCCGTTCTGCATGGCCTCGATCCAATGGTTCGACCCGCGTGGCGAGTTGCCTCTCATCACGAAAAACACCGACGGCCAGATGGCCGGCGGTGGCATCGAATGCAACGATCAAGGGCATGGCGATGCGGCGTCAGACGCCGACGGGGCGCACTTCGGTGACTTCGGGAATGTAATGCCGCAGCAGATTCTCGATCCCCATCTTCAGGGTCATTGTCGAGGACGGGCAGCCCGCACAGGCTCCGCGCATGTGCAGATAGACGATCCCGGCATCGAAACCGTGGAAGGTGATGTCGCCGCCATCCTGCGCCACAGCCGGGCGCACGCGTGTATCGAGCAATTCCTTCACCTGCCGGACGATATCCGCATCCGGCCCGTCATGATCGGCATGTCCGGCGCGCACATCGGTTTCCATCACCGGCTTGCCGGAGGTGAAATGTTCCATGATCGCGCCAAGGATCGAGGGCTTCAGATGCGCCCAATCCTGATCGTCCTTGGTCACGGTGATGAAATCGGGGCCGAGAAAGACACCCTCCACACCCTCGACCGCGAAAAGGCGCTGCGCCAGAGGCGATACATGCGCGCTGTCGGCAGTCGGAAAATCGGCGGACCCGGCAGAAAGTACGGTCTGGCCGGGCAGGAATTTCAGGGTCGCCGGGTTGGGCGTGGCTTCAGTCTGGATGAACATCGTAAACCTCCGGGGTGGTGCCTATCATGTGGACCCATCGGCCCCTGAAATCAACAATCATCGGAATCTTGTGATGGGCCTGCCTGAGGGTGACGGATTGCGCCTCAGGTTACCGCGTCGATCTGGGCAATCGTCATCGCGCCCGGAACCACCGTCACCGGCACTGTCAGATCGCCCGCCATGCGCCCGGCGAGCGCGGATACCAGCGGCCCCGGCCCGTCGCCGCTTGTGCCGGCACCCAGCACCAGAACGCCAATTTCCTCGTCTTCGCTGATCTGCGCCAGCACTTCCTCATGCGCGACGCCTTCGCGGATCACGAATTCGGGCAGGACACCCGACAGATCCTGCACTTCCTCGGCCAGTTGCGACAGGCGTTCCTCCGCCGCGTCGCGGGCTTCGGCACGCATCACTTCGGCAACGCCGATCCAGTGCTGAAATTCTTCGGGCCGGATGACATAGAGCATCACCACACCGCCCCCGGTTTTTGAGGCGCGCCGCGCAGCAAAGCGCAGCGCGTTCATACACTCAGGCGATTCATCGACCACGATCATGAATTTGCGCATAGGATGGCCTCCCGACCGTTTCGCCCAACAGCAGAGAATGACGGATATGCGGTGCTGCCGCAACCGTGATCGCGATGTGTGGCTGTCAGCCGCCGTCCACGGTCGTGCCCTGTGCACAGCAGGACGGTGTCCCGCCCCGCTCGGCGCAGATACGGGCCGCGCTGAGCATTGCCTGCTGTCTGTCGGCATGGGTGGCGGTTGCGGAAATCCCCTCTGCCGTGCAGCGCGCGGTGGCACGAAAGATGTCGGCGCGGCCTTGTGGTCTTGGGTTGGCCGCTGCTTCGGCAGCGCGGCGCGCGCGGAAACCGGCCATTTTCGGTTCGCTGTCCTGACGAAGCCGGTCCAGTGATGGCTGATCCAGAAATCCCGTCACAGGAAGCGAGGCAGCGGTTTGCCATTGGCGCAGAGCAGCCCGCGTGCCGCCGCCGAACACACCGTCGATCCCGCGCGTATCATGGCCCAGCGCGCTCAGCCGTTCCTGCACGTCCCGGCGCTGGCTGCGTGACAGGTTCAGGGCCGCTTCGACATCGGCTGCGGTCGGCGGTGCGAGCGGGGCTACCGCTTCCAATGGCTCTGGCGGTGAAGCTGGTGTTGATTGGGGTGCCTCAAGCACAGCGATCCGGTTTTTCGCAAGCGCCGCGAAGGTGCCATCCGGATAGCGGTCGAGATACGCGCGATAGTCCGACGCACTGCCGCCGTCATCCGCAGCGGTCCAGAGCGCGATCTCCAGCGATTGATCTGGGGCTGGTGTCGGCGACGCAGGGGGATCGGTTGCATCCTCGGCCATGTAGACCTCGCCGATCAGCGAAGAACTGGTCCACGGGCGTTGCTGGGAATCGGTGTTGCGAAAAACGTCGCCACGCACCCGTGTCAGCATGACGTTGATTTCGATGTTCGGCGTTTCGAGATGTTCCAGCAGGGCTGAGGTGAAGGGGCTGTTTTCGCCCGCGCCGTCGAGCGCCACATCGCCGGGGTCGGTCGCAAAGGCGATCAGCGTGCCCCCTGACGCCTCGATCCGCGCCAACCCGCGACCGAGCGCGCTTGCCGACCGTGTCGCGCCCAATGACCGGCTGAGCGAGCGTTCGAAAGGGTTGTTGCGGCAGGCATCCAGAAACACCAGCTTGTGCCCGGCGGCGTTTTCCATCTGCCGCACGATGAGGTCGGCCTCGATGGCGGCGAAGTCCAGATCGGTGATGCTTTCAAGCTTGGAATCGGTCGGCAGAAGGTAATTCTTGCCATTCACCTGCACGCCGTGGCCCGCATAGAAGAACAGCGCAAGGTCGGCCCCCTTGGCCTTTTCACCGAAGAATTGCACCAGCCGCCGCATCGCCGACGTGCCGAGATCGGTGCCGAGCAGCACATCGAATCCAAGGCGGCGCAGCGGCTCCGCGATGGCCTTGGCATCGTTCAGCGGATTGCGCAGTTCCGATACATGCTCGTATTTGCCATTCCCGATCACCAGCGCAACGCGCCGTTGCTCGGTCTGTGCCAGACCGGCGAGCGGCAACAGGACAAGGCAGAGGGTTGCGATGATCCGGGCGGCGGTCAGGCGCATCTTGTGGCTATTGCACCCTGATGGCGTAGATGTTTCGCACGATGCCGGATGAACCCGAAACCTCCACCGTTACGGTGTCGGTGCCTGTGAATCCGGCATTGGGCGTGTAGAAGACCTGCACCGATTCGACGATCTGATCGACGCAGCCCGTCAGGTTGCCGCTGCTGGTCCGTTCGGGAATTGCGAAAATGCCGGGGCGCTGTTCCACCTGACCGGAGGACGGCCCGGAGACGATCCGCGTCTCGAACGCCTCCCCTTCGCAGGCATTGTTCCAATAGGCCCAGTTCGACAGTTCAACCTCGGCACCGGGGCTGGTCACCCGCTGGATCGGTGCAGTGCTCTGCATCGGGGCGCACGCCGCCAGTGATATCAGGAACGCGGCGCAAGAAAGTTTGTGGCTCATCATGGCGAAAGTCCCTCCATCCTCATTGCCGCAAGGATGGAAAGAAAAGGCCCGCTTGGCAAGCATCCTGCCAGCAGGATTTTCGCTCGATCAGCGGCTGCGCAGCAAACCGACCAGATCGTATGTGCGATCCAGAATCGGCTGGGCGATGGCATTGGCCCGGTTCGCGCCATCGCCGAGAATGCGGTCGATCTCTGCCGGATCGGCAAGATAGTCCCGGATCCGACCGGCGATCGGAGCAACCATTTCCACGGCAAGATCGGCCAGCGCCGGTTTGAAATCACCGAATTGCTTGCCGCCCCATGCCGCCAGAACCTGATCGACGCTTTCGCCTGACAGTGCCGAATAGATGCCCACGAGATTGCGCGCCTCTGGCCGGTCGTTCAAGCCTTCGGCGGTATCCGGCAGCGGCTCCGGGTCGGTCTTGGCCTTCCGAATCTTCTTGGCGATATCGTCCGCAGTGTCGATCAGGTTGATCCGGCTGAGGTCGGACGGGTCGGATTTCGACATCTTCTTGGTGCCGTCGCGCAGGCTCATTACCCGCGTTGCCGCACCCTCGATGATCGGCTTGGTTTCGGGAAAGAATCCCGGCGCGTTGAAATCGTTGTTGAACTTCATCGCGATGTCGCGGGTCAGTTCCAGATGCTGTTTCTGGTCCTCGCCGACCGGCACATGTGTGGCGTGATAGGTCAGAATGTCTGCCGCCATAAGCGCCGGATAGGCATAGAGGCCGAGCGACACACGTTCCTTGTCCTTGCCGCCCTTGTCCTTGAACTGGGTCATCCGGTCCATCCAGCCGACCCGTGCAACACAGTTGAAGATCCAGGCAAGCTGCGCATGGGCGGGCACCTGGCTCTGATTGAACAGGATGGATTTTTGCGGGTCGAGACCGCAGGCCATGAAAGCCGCCGCCAGTTCGCGAATGGCGCTGGTCAGCTTGGCCGGATCCTGCCAGACGGTAATGGCATGCAGGTCCACCATGCAGTAGATGGTTTCGAAATCCTGTTCCTGCATCTCGACAAAGCGCTTCACAGCGCCAAGGTAGTTGCCAAGGTGCAGGTTCCCGGAGGGCTGCACACCTGAAAAGACACGCCGGGTATGGACGCCAGCTTCGGTCATGACCGTCTCCTTCACCATCAGTGGGGCCGGGTTATGGGGCGGCGGGGCAGATGGGTCAAGCGAGGCTGCAATGGACGAAGACACACCCCAAGCCGCCATGACCGAGCGGCCCGGACCGCCCGCCCTGATCTGGATCATGGCGTTGGTGTTCGCAGCGTTCGAACTGGCCTTTCAGGCATCCGACAGCGGCATGCTGGCGGTCGGCGACCTGCGGTGGGAGGCTTACAAGAAGCTGGCCTTCTTCGACATCTATTTCGAGGCGTGGCGCGACGGCATTCCGGTGCCGCTGGAATTCTGGACCTCGTTCCTGACGCACGCGTTGCTGCATGGCGGCCTGCTGCATCTGGCGATGAACGGTGCGATCTTTCTGGGCCTTGGCGGGATGATCGCCAACATGATCGGGGCCGCGCGGTTTCTGATCCTGTTCGCCGTCACCGCCATCGCCGGGGCGCTGGTCTTTGCGCTGATCACGGATTCGCAGGGGCCGCTGGTCGGCGCGTCCGGTGCAATCTTCGGGTTCTTCGGGGCGCTGAAACGCTGGGAATGGCGCTGGCTGTTGCTGACCGGCGCATCGAAACGCCGGTTCTGGGGCACCATCGGCGGTCTCGCCGCGCTGAACCTGATGCTGGCGCTGTTCTATCCCGGCGAAGGGGCCGTCGCGTGGGAGGCGCATCTGGGTGGGTTCGTCGCCGGGTTCCTGATCGCGCCCCTGCTGGCACCGGGGCGGGCAGGGCCGTCGCCGGTCTGAGGGACGACGCCCCAACCGCTCTTCGGCTCGCTGGCCATCCCCCTTTGTCTTTCCCGACTTCATGTTAAGAAGGGCAAAACAGCCGGGAGGGAAAGCATGCAGTTCGTGAAAGCCGAGGCAGGGTCGATCCATGTCCTCGATCAGGGACCGAAGGACGGACGCGTCGTCGTCTTCTCCAATTCGCTCGGCACCGATCTGCGGGTCTGGGATCGGGTTGTGGCGCTGCTGCCCGCCGGGCTGCGGGTCATCCGGTATGACAAGCGCGGTCATGGCCTGTCTGATTGTCCGGCGCGCGGCACCTGGGGCATGGGCGATCATGTCGCCGATGCGGTTGCGGTAATGGATGCGCTGGGCGCGAAGGATGCGGTGTTCGTCGGTCTGTCGGTCGGCGGTATGATCGCGCAGGGCGTCGCGGCGGAGCGGCCTGACCTGGTGCGTGGCCTCGTCCTGTCGAACACCGCCGCCAAGATCGGCGCGCCCGAGATGTGGCAAACCCGGATCGCGGCGATCGAGGCGGGCGGGATCGCCGCGCTGGCCGACACCATTCTGGAACGCTGGTTTTCCCGTCGGTTCCGGGCCGAAGAACAGGATGAACTGGCATTGTGGCGCAACATGCTGATCCGCACCACGATGGACGGTTATGTCGGCACCTGCGTCGCCATCGCCGATACCGACCTGCGCGACAGCACCGCGCGCCTGCGCCTGCCGACACTGGCGCTGTGCGGTGACGAAGACGGCTCCACCCCGCCCGATCTGGTGCGCGAAACGGCGGCAATGATCCCCGGCGCGGTGTTCGAGCTGATCCCCGGCGCGGGCCATCTGCCCTGTATCGAACAGCCGGGCATGGTCGCGACCCATCTGCGCACCTTCATGAAAAGGATCAGCCATGTCTGAGAGGTTCGATGCGGGCATGAAGGTTCGCCGCGCGGTTCTGGGCGATGCGCATGTGGACCGGTCGGAGGCGGCCAAGACCGAACTGGACGAGGCCTTTCAGACCCTGATTACCGAAGGGGCGTGGGGCACCGTCTGGTCCCGCCCGCATTTCACCCACCGCGAGCGCAGCATTGTCACGCTGTCGCTGCTCGCGGCACTTGGCAATTTCGACGAGGTTGCGATGCATGTCCGCGCAACGGCAAACACCGGCGCGACGAAGGAAGATCTGATCGAGGCGATGCTTCACGTCGCCATCTATGCCGGTGTGCCGCGCGCGAACCATGCGATCAAGATCATCAAGCAGACCTATGCGGAGATGGAGGCGACATGAGTTACTACGCCCGCGACCTGAACTGGCATCCGCCCGCGCTGTTCCCCGATTACAAGACCAGCGTCAAACGCAGCCCGCAGGCCGCCCCCATCGCCCTGCCGCAGACGGCTTCGGAAACGACCGGCCCGGTCTTTACCCGCGACATCCTCGGCCCCTTGGACAATGACCTGATCCGCAACTACGCGGCATCGGGCGACGGCGCAGGGGCCGATGCCATCGGCCCGCGCATCGTGGTCTATGGCAAGGTGCTGGACGAGGATGCGCGCCCGGTGCCGAATGCGCTGGTCGAGGTGTGGCAGGCCAATGCCTCTGGCCGGTATCGCCACGCGCGGGAAAGCTATATCGGTGCGCTCGATCCGAATTTCGGCGGCTGCGGGCGCTGCATCACCGACGAAGCCGGAGCCTACGAATTTCGCACCATTCAGCCCGGCGCCTATCCCTGGCCGAACCGCGCGAATGACTGGCGACCGGCGCATATCCACTTTTCGGTGTTCGGGCGGGCCTTTGCGCAACGGCTGATCACTCAGATGTATTTCGAAGGTGACCCGATGATCTGGCAATGCCCCATCGTCGATTCGATCCCGTCCCGCGAGGCGGTCGACACGCTGATCGCGCGGCTGGACCGGGCGGCGACGATTCCGATGGATGCCCGCGCCTATGAATTCAACATTGTTCTGCGCGGGCGTCGGCAAACCATGTTCGAGGGCGCGAAATGACCCGTCTGAAAGAAAGCCCCAGCCAGACCGCCGGCCCCTATGTCCATATCGGCTGCGTGCCGAATTTCAGCGGCATCCACGGCGTCTATCCCGAAGACCTCGGCGCGCGGATGGTCAATGATCGCACGATGGGCGACAAGATCACCGTGCGCGGCACCGTCTTTGATGGCACCGGCACGCCGCTGCGCGATGCGCTGGTGGAAATCTGGCAGGCCGATTCCGAAGGGCTGTACAATTCGCCCGAAGAAACCCGTGGCGCGGCTGACCCGAACTTCACCGGCTGGGGCCGGGCGGCGGGCGACCCTGTCACCGGGCAATGGTCGTTCGACACGATCAAGCCGGGGCGGGTGCCGTTCACGAACGGCGCGTTGCAGGCCCCGCATATCACCCTCTGGATCGTCGCGCGGGGGATCAATCTTGGCCTTCATACAAGGATGTATTTCCCCGAGGATGCCTCGCTGATCGCCGCCGATCCGCTGATCCAGCGCATCGAACATCAGATCCGCATCTCGACACTGGTCGCGGTGAAGACCGGCGAGGTGGACGGGCGCACCGAATATCAGTTCGACATCCGCCTTCAGGGTGAAAACGAAACCATCTTTTTCGAGGCCTGAGCGATGACCAAACCCTGCATCATCTGCGTCGCCATCACCGGTTCCGTCCCGCGCAAGGCGGATAATCCCGCCGTGCCGATCACCGTGACCGAACAGATCGAAAGCACACATGCGGCGTTCGAGGCCGGTGCCACCATCTGCCATGCCCATGTGCGCAATGATGACGAGACGCCGACCTCCGACCCCGACCGCTTCGCCAGGCTGAAGGAGGGGGTGGAGGCGCATTGCCCCGGCATGATCATCCAGTTTTCCACCGGCGGGCGGTCGGGCGCGGGGCGGGAC
>CAYGRU010000060.1:0-19535 GCA_964352385.1 uncultured Candidatus Planktophila sp. | reverse complement strand
ACATTCCCCCGCGCGCCGACCGCTGCCCTCCGCCCCGCCTAACCCCCTGTTTTCATTAAACCCATCCGCCCACTTCCGCCTTCATCCGGCATCTTCCGCCCACTGCAGATATCCCTGTCCCCGCACACTCACCGCCTGTCACAGTGATGTCTTCTGGTTCGAAGAAATTGTCCCGCAGGGTGATTTCGATTGTGCGGGCAACGTCGGCGGCCTTGCCGGGCTGGCCATGGCTGGCCTCGGCAGCACCGTGACCGCCTGCATGCCCCCCCGCCGCCGATGCGAAGGAAACAGGCATGACAAGAAGGGCGACAGCGAAGGCTGCTGTAGAGATGGGATTGGACATAACGTCTCCGTCAGTTTGAACGATTCATGATTTCGCGAGCAGGATTGCCGCGAAAAGAAGATGAATGTGGTTCAGACCTTCGGAGGGGGCGGCTCAAATGCAGTGACCCCGCCGGCCATGCTGAAATCACCCAGTGCAGGTTTTCCCGCAGTGGTGGGCAGGCGTGCGATCAGGGCGAAGCCTGACAGGATGAACCCGGCGGCAATGGCGCAATGGCCGAGCGGGCATCCGGTGATGTCGTCTTCGGAATGGGTATCATGATCTGAATGCGCGCCATGATCCACGTCGCTGTGAACGACATGCGCCATGTGGCACCCTTGATCCTGAACTTCGACTGTCGAGCCGACGGTCGCAACAGAAACGCCTGCGCCGGGGAACAGACCCAGCGCACATATCGCAATGACCAGAAGAGAGCGGATCACGATTGTCATCGCACGACGGTAGGCGCGGCCAACAGGTGGGTCAAGTCAAGCATGTCTCAGACATTGCCGCAGGTGGGTTGCCCGCGCCGCCTCGCCATTCTTTGATCCTCCCCCTGCGTTATGTCCGCGCACAGATTGACCCATCCCGCCCTGCGACCCTAAATGATCCCCGACCGGATAACCGCCGCCACGATGCAACGGGAGAGCGACGAAGATGAGCGATATCGAACGCGAAGCGATGGAATATGACGTAGTGATCGTCGGCGCGGGGCCTGCGGGCCTGTCGGCGGCGATCCGGCTGAAACAGCTTGGCGGTGACGATATCTCTGTCGTGGTGCTGGAAAAGGGATCCGAGGTCGGGGCGCATATCCTGTCCGGCGCGGTGCTGGACCCGTGCGGGCTGGATGCGCTTATCCCCGACTGGAAAGAACGCGGCGCGCCGATCCACACGCCTGTGACCGAAGACCGGTTCTATATCCTCGGCGAAGCGGGGGAGATGAAGATCCCCAATTTCCCGATGCCGCCGCTGATGAACAATCACGGCAACTACATCGTCTCGATGGGCAATGTCTGCCGCTGGATGGCAGAACATGCCGAGGAGCTGGGGGTTGAGATATTCCCCGGCATGGCCTGTTCCGAAGTCGTTTATGGCGAGAATGGTGAAGTGAAGGGTGTCGTCGCCGGTGAATTCGGCATCGAAAAGGACGGCACCAAGGGCGACGGTTACGAGCCGGGGATGGAGCTGCACGGCAAATACGTGTTCTTCGCCGAAGGCGTGCGCGGATCGCTGTCAAAGCAGGTCATCGCGAAATTCGGTCTGTCCGACGGCAAGGAGCCGCAGAAATACGGCCTCGGCATGAAGGAAATCTGGGAAATCGACCCGGCCAAGCACAAGCAGGGTCAGGTCACGCACACGATGGGCTGGCCGCTGGGCAGCGCCGCCGGGGGCGGGTCTTTCATGTATCATCTTGAGAACAATCAGGTCTATGTCGGGTTCGTGGTGCACCTGAACTACAAGAACCCGCATCTGTTCCCCTATATGGAATTCCAGCGCTTCAAGCATCATCCGCTGATCGCCGAGGTTCTGGCGGGCGGCAAGCGCGTCGCTTATGGCGCGCGTGCGATTACCGAGGGCGGCTGGCAGGCGATGCCGAAGCTGGTCTTCCCCGGTGGCGCGCTGCTCGGCTGTTCTGCCGGCATGGTCAACGTGCCGCGCATCAAGGGCAACCATAACGCGATGCTGTCCGGCAAGGCGGCGGCGGAGGCGGCGATCGAGGCGATTGCGGCAGGCCGCGCATCGGATGTGCTGGTTGCCTATGAGGACGATGTCCGATCCGGCCCCATCGCGAAAGACCTGAAGCGCGTGCGCAACGTCAAGCCGATGTGGTCGAAATGGGGCCTCGCGGCGTCGCTGGTCGGTGGCGGGATCGACATGTGGGTGTCCAACCTGACCGGCTGGAACCCGTTCGGCACGCTCGGCCACGGCAAGACGGACGCGGCGGCAACCGGTTTGGCGAAGGATTACGCGGAGATCGAATATCCGCGCCCGGATGGCAAGCTGAGCTTTGACCGGCTGACCAATGTCAGCTTTTCAGGGACCAATCACGAAGAAAACCAACCGAGCCACCTTCACCTGATGGACGCGTCGGTTCCCATCGGCGTTAACCTGCCGAAGTTTGCCGAACCGGCGCAGCGCTACTGCCCCGCAGGCGTCTATGAGGTGATCGAGGAGGAAGGCAGCGGACCGAGGTTCCAGATCAACGCGCAGAACTGCGTTCACTGCAAGACCTGCGATATCAAGGACCCGTCGCAGAACATCCAGTGGAAAACCCCCCAGGGTGGTGAGGGGCCGACCTATCCCAACATGTAAGGGACCACCATCGAAGACTGGCAAGGCCCCTGATCGCAATCTGGGGCCTTGTTCGTTGGATGGCCCGTGCCGTCAGGTCCGCCGCCGCACCAGCAGCACGATGCCACCTGCGATCAGCCCCCAGAACGCGCCGGAGACGCCATAGAAGCTGAGCCCGGATGCGGTCAGCAGTAGCGTCACCGCGCTCGCCTCGCGGTGCTCCGGCACTGAAAAGGCGGTGAAGGCTGCGGCGGCGAAGGCGCCGAGCAGCGCGAGCCCCGCGACCGCCTCGATCAGGATCGTCGGCGCAAGTGCCACGAAGGCCGCCGCCAGCCCGGCAAAGACGCCGAGCAGGACATAGGACGCCCCGGCGACCATCGCGGCCCAATAGCGCCGCTTCGGGTCGGGGTGCACATCTTCGCCCATGCACATCGCCGCCGTGATGGCGGCATAATTGCAGGCATGTCCCCCGAACGGCGCGGCGAGGGTGGAGGCAAGGCCGCTGACCGCAATCGAGAGGCCCGAATGCGGCGGATAGCCATGCGCCTTCAACACGCCCGCGCCGGGCAGGTTCTGCCCCGCCATTGTCACGACATAGAGCGGCAGCGCGATGCCGATCAGGCCCGCAAACGTAAAGACCGGGATCGTCAGAACCGGAGTCTGGATCGCCGCCGCGCCGAGGGCTGCAAATGCCTCCGTCGGGGGCTGCACGCCGAAGATCACGACGAGGATGAACGCGATCAGCGCACCGGGTGCCGACCAGACCCTGCCGATGCGCCCCCCGATCAGCCAGCCGATCAGGATCGGCACACCCCATGCCGGATTGACCGCAATCGCCTTGAACGGCGCGAGGCAGAGGCCGAGCAGCACCCCCGCCAAAAGCGCGCTGGCGAGCGTTGCCGGGATTTTCTCGATGGCGCGCGCGAGCGGGCGGAAAAGGCCGGTGGCGGTCAGCAGGATGCCGGAAATGATGAAGGCCCCGATCGCCTCGGCAAATCCACCGGGCAGGGCGGGGGAGGTCGCCAGCAGCGCGGCACCGGGGGTCGACCATGCCAGCGAGATCGGCACACGCGTGCGGGCGCAAAGGATGATCGCCCCGATCCCCTTCGCCACCGCAATCGCCATCAGGCCGGATGCCGCCTGCTCCTCCGTCGCCCCGGCGGCGCGCAGGCCCTGAAGCACCACAGCGAAGGAGGACGCAAAACCGACAAAGGCGGCGAGAACGCCCATGAACAGGGCAGAGGCGGAAAAATCACGGATCATCCCGCATCTATTCCCGAAGTCCGGGACACTTGCCAGAGGTGCGGCGGCGATTTTTTCGGGGCGGGATGCGGCGGGCACCGGACGCCGCCCAGCCCCAAACGAAAAGAGGCCCCGGAGGGGGCCTCTAGCGTCTGGCTATTTCGCGCTCGATTCAGCTTTCGAGGAAGCTGCGCAGCTTTCGGCTGCGGCTCGGATGCTTCAGCTTGCGCAGCGCCTTCGCTTCGATCTGGCGGATACGTTCGCGGGTCACGCTGAACTGCTGGCCGACTTCCTCCAGCGTGTGATCGGTGTTCATGCCGATGCCGAAGCGCATACGCAGCACACGCTCCTCACGCGGGGTGAGCGAGGCGAGAACGCGGGTCGTCGTGTCCTTCAGGTTGCCCTGAATGGCCGCGTCCAGCGGCAGAACGGCGTTCTTGTCCTCGATGAAGTCGCCAAGCTGGCTGTCTTCCTCGTCGCCAATAGGGGTTTCGAGCGAAATCGGCTCCTTGGCGATCTTCATCACCTTGCGAACCTTCTCCAGCGGCATCTGGAGCTTTGCCGACAACTCCTCCGGCGTCGGCTCGCGGCCGATTTCGTGGAGCATCTGCCGACCGGTGCGCACCAGCTTGTTGATCGTCTCGATCATGTGCACCGGAATGCGGATCGTACGCGCCTGATCGGCGATGGACCGGGTGATCGCCTGCCTGATCCACCATGTCGCATAGGTGGAGAATTTGTAGCCGCGCCGGTACTCGAACTTGTCCACAGCCTTCATCAGGCCGATATTGCCTTCCTGAATGAGGTCGAGGAACTGCAAGCCGCGATTGGTGTATTTCTTGGCGATGGAAATGACGAGCCGAAGGTTGGCCTCGACCATTTCCTTCTTCGCGGTCCGCGCCTCTTTCTCGCCCTTCTGCACGGTCTGCACGATGCGGCGGAATTCGGCGATGTCGACGCCGACAGTCTGCCCGATCTCGCCGATTTCGGTGCGGATCTCGTCCAGCTTGTCGCCGTCCTTTTCGACCATCGCGGCCCAGCCCTTGCCCTTGAGGCTGCTGACGCGTTCGATCCAGGTCGGGTCCATTTCCATCCCGCGATATTCTTCGATGAATTCGCGGCGATTCACGCGGTGGGTATCGGCGATCTTCACAAGGCTGCTTTCCAGCGTCAGCAGACGCCGGTTGATGCCATAAAGCTGGTCGATCAGGGTTTCGATACGGTTGTTGTGGAGGTGCAGCGAATTGACCGTATGCACGATCTCGGACCGGAGTTTCTGATAGCTGCGTTCCTGGTTGGATGAAAACTGTTCATCTTCGTGCAGGGCAGCCGACATGCGGCTTTCCTGCATGTCCTTCAGCATCGCGTAGTCCTTGGAGATGGAACTGAGCGTTTCCAGCACCTGCGGCTTCAGCGCCGCCTCCATCGCCGAAAGCGACAGATTGGCCTGCTCGTCCTCTTCCTCGTCATCGTCGTCGGTGTTACCGGTGGTTTCTTCCTCCTCGTCGTTGCTTTCCGCTTTCGGGTCGGCGGCGGAATCGGCGGTCTTGGCTTTCGCTTCACCGTCTTCGGTGGCGGCCTCGCCGACGACGACCTCTTCCTCGTCATCTGCGTCTTCGATCAGCGACCGCCCGAATGTCGTCTCGAGGTCGATCACATCGCGCAGCATGATGCGCTCGTCTTCCAGTTCTTGCAGCCAGATGGTGATCGCGCGGAATGTCAGCGGGCTTTCGCACAGGCCCGAAATCATCGTGCTGCGGCCCGCCTCGATGCGCTTGGCAATCGCGATTTCGCCCTCGCGCGACAACAACTCGACCGTGCCCATTTCGCGCAGATACATCCGCACCGGGTCATCGGTGCGATCAAGCGTCTGCGATTCTGTCTGGGTGGTCGCGACTTCGCGGGATTCGGATTCGTCTTCCTTTTCGGCGACGTCTTCGCTGTCGGCGCTTTCCTCGGCCTCGATGACGTTGATGCCCATTTCGGACAGCATCGACATCACATCCTCGATCTGTTCCGAAGATACCTGATCCTGCGGAAGGACAGCGTTCAGTTCATCATAAGTGATGTAACCCTTGGCCTTTGCGGCGGCGATCATTTTCTTGACCGCAGCCTGGCTCATGTCGAGCATTGGGCCGGAATTTTCTACACTCTGCTCTTCGGTCTGCGTCTCGTCGACGTCTTTCGCGGCCATAGGCTGCTCCGTTCTGTTGACACAATCAGGCACTATCCGGCTGAACAGTCCCCACAGGGAAAGGGCGAATCAACAGCGAATCACTGATTCGTCAACTCCGCCCCTTGTTTTTCTTGACCCAAATCTTGTCGTTGAAAGCGTTTTTCAGCTTTTCAGACAAGTGGGCCTCATCTTCATTCGCGTCGGGAAACGTGGGAACAGCGTCCACAAATCTGCGATTGGAGGCTTCTTCCAGCCTTCGATCCAGCTCTTCGCCCACATCATCCGACATTTCCATCTCCGCCTCGCGCACCTCTCGCGAAAACGCGACCAGTGCCCTGTGGCGGGACAGCAATTCTTCGAACCCATATTCCGCTGTCGTTTCATCCGCATCCTGTGCGGCAAACCTGGCCTCGCGACCCAGCGGCGTTGACAACAGGACCGGCAGGGGGGGGTATCCGATGCTGCGCTCGATTTCGGCCAGCCATACGGACGGGTCGGCGGTCACCTCGTCATTCGTAACAGCCGATATGAGGGCACGGCGGATCGTTTCAAGGTCGCGGCAGACAAATTCCATGTCTTCCAGCGCATCCACCCGGCCCTGCGCCAACACGGGATGATTGATCAGGGTCAACAACATGGTCGCCTCGCGGCCGCGGGCCTCTGCCTCCATGCCGCTGGTGCGGGCCAGTGCGGATGATTTCACCTCGGGCGAGGGCATCGCGCCGCCCATCATTGCCCAGGTCGGAACCCCGCCGAACCTGTATCCCCTGCCTTGTCGCGGGCGGCCCTGTGAACCGTCGCCCGGCCTCGCATTGGCGGCGGGGGCAAAAAGATGGGCGCGGCGTTCCTTGATCGCCTGTCCGTAATGGGCGCGCAGGTTCTGGTCGGCGATCTTCGCCAGCGCAGCGCGCAGGCGCGCGTCCAGTGCCGACCGGCGTTCCGGGCTGTCGAAGACCTGATCCTCGGTTTCCCGCCGCCAGAGCAGTTCGACCATCGGCAAGGCCTTGTCGAGCGCGGCCTGCATCGCGCCCGCGCCCTGTGCCTTGATCAGATCGTCAGGGTCCTGCCCCTCCGGCATCAGCGCAAAGCGCAGGCTCTTGCCCGGCTCCAGCATCGGCAGGGCGATGTCGATCACCCGCATCGCGGCGCGCAGGCCCGCCTTGTCGCCATCGAGCGCGATCACCGGTTCGTCCGCGATCCGCCACATCAGGCGCAACTGATCCTCGGTGATCGCTGTGCCAAGGGGGGCGACAGCATGGGCGAACCCGGCCTGCGCCAGGGCGATGACATCCATGTAACCCTCGGCGACGATCAGCGCGCCCTTCTTGCCCGCAGCCTCCCGTGCCGGGCCGTGATGATACAGGCTGCGACCCTTGTCGAAAAGCGGGGTTTCCGGCGAGTTCAGGTATTTCGCCCGTGCGTCGGCGCTGAGCGCCCGCCCGCCAAAGGCGATGCACCGCCCGCGCGGATCGCGGATCGGGAACATCACCCGCCCGCGAAACCGGTCATAGGGTGCGCCGCCATCGTCGGGCACGATGACGAGGCCTGCCTCGTCCATCGTTCGGATGTCGATGCCCTTGCCCGCAAGATGGTCTTTCAGGGCGGTGCGGCTGTCAGGGGCGAAGCCGATCTCGAACCGGTCGATGGTGGATTCGGTCAGGCCGCGCCGCTGGATATAGGCGCGCGCCTCCTGCCCCTTGGCGGCGCGGAACTGGAGGCGAAAGAATTGCGCCGCGACCTCCATCACCGCGACCAGTTCGGCGCGGCGGTCCTGCTGTTTTGCCGCCGCCGGGTCGCGGTCGGGCATCGGCATCCCGGCTTCCTGCGCCAGAACCTGCACCGCCTCCATGAACTCCATGTTCTCGGCTTCCTTCAGAAAGGTGATCGCATCACCCTTCGCGTGACAGCCGAAGCAATAGTAGAACCCCTTGCGATCCTCGACATGGAACGAGGACGACTTTTCCTGATGGAACGGGCAGCAGGCCCAATAGTCGCCCTTCGCGGGCTGCGATTTACGCTGATCCCATGTGACCTTGCGCTCCACCACCTTGGCCAGAGACACGCGCGCGCGCAGTTCGTCGAGAAATCCGGGTGGAAGGGCCATGTCGCAGAATACCGTTCTTGCAGACCCCACCGCAACGATTCCCTAGGGTCCAAATGTTTACTTCCGTCATCCATTGGGCCAGTAGAGTTCACAACAAACCCGACCCAAGAGGCCGCCAGTCCATGTCCGACCACCGCGTCGCCATACTGATCACGACAAGCAGCGTCAGCTATCTGCAACAGGTCAGCATCCAGTCGTTTCTGGATCATGGGCACGAGGTCGATATCTTCGGCTATGGGCCGATCTCGAATCTGCCCCGTGCCGTGACATTGCGCCATGCCGCCAAGATTCTGCCCCGGGCGGAGTTCGACGCCGTCGGTGACGCGACGCTTGCGGGCGACCGGTTCCGCTATCTGCTTCTGTCCCAGCATCAGGGGGTCATCTCGGCGGAGGCGGATATCTGCCTGTTGAAGCCGCTGGAGCCGGTCGAGGGATATATCGTCGGTTGGCAGAGCGAGGCCTTTATCGGCGGCGAAATCCTCGCGCTGCCGCAGAACAGCCTGGCGCTGGCGGCGCTTGTCGCGTTCACCGCCGATCCGCATCCGATCCCCGTCTGGGCGGACGCGGATACGCGCGCGTTCCTTGATGCGCAGCGGGACGCAGGCGCGCCCGTGCCCGCACGCGATCAGCTCTGGGGGCTGTGGCGCAGTCATGCGCTGACCCATTTCCTGACTGAAAGTGGCGAAATCGGCCACGCGCTGCCGAGCGAGGCGTTCTATCCGATTCCGTTCTGGGCGCGCGGTTTCCTGTTGGCGCGAAAACGGACGCTGGCGGAGGAAACGACGGAGGCATCGCGCGCCGTCGCACTCTATGGATCGGAAACGGGGCGCGCCTTGGTGGAGCTTGAAGGCGGCTTACCGAAATACTGGTCGCCTCTGGGTGATCTCTTGCGCACACACAAGATATTCCCCCGCACCGCGCCGATCCCCGGCACCGTCGAATTCGCGGCGGGACGCTGGCAGGAGACGGAAGCGCCCGCCGAAATCGTGCTGTCGCCGGAGGAAGTGGAGAAGGCGGAGCGCAAGAAGGCCAAGGCCGAACGCAAGGCGCGCAAGGCGGCGGAGCGGGCGGGGGCCGACGGGGATGTGGTGGAAACCGATGCGGAGGCAGCCGCGCCGAAGGTGAGGCGCCGGAAAGCGCCACCCGAACAGACCGCCGTTTCGACCGCATCGGCGGTGTCTGCTGACAGCCTGCCAGACCCCAAGGTGATGATCATCACCTGTATGCGCAACGAGGGGCCGTTCATCCTCGAATGGGTGGCCTATCACCGGTCCATCGGCATCCGCAATTTCGTCGTCTATACGAATGACTGCGATGACGGCACCGATACGTTTCTGACGCTGTTAGAGTCGAAGGGCGTGATTACGGCTCATCGGCCCAATCCGTTCTCGCCGGATTCGAGGGCGGGCGATTATCAGCGCGCCGCCCTCTGGGATGCGCAGACGCAACCTTTCGTGCAGGACATGGACTGGATCCTGCCGATGGATGTGGACGAGTTCCTGAACATCCATGTCGGTGAGGGGCGGTTCAAGGACCTTGTTGCCGCCTTGCCGGATGCGAACATGATCTCGTTCGCATGGCGGTTGTTCGGGAACGGGTTCGTCGATCGCTTCGAGGATCGCTTCGTGACGGAACAATTCACGCTCTGCTCCCGCGAGGACTGGCGCAAGCCTGCCTTGGCCTGGGGGTTCAAGACGGCGATGCAGGATGTCGGGGCCTTCCGCAAATTCGGGGTCCACCGCCCGAAAGGCATCATCGAGGGTAAGGAATCCGACGTGCGCTGGTATAATGGCGCTGGCGAGCCGATGCATTCCAAATACCTTGAATCCGGGTGGCGGATCATGGGCGGACGCAAGCGATATGGCCTTGCCACCCTGAACCATTACGCGCTGCGAAGCGCCGACAGTTACCTCGTCAAACGCCAGCGGGGTCGGGTCAATCACATCGATGAGGATCAGGGCGTCATCTATTGGTTCAGGATGAACCATAATGGCGAGGAAGAAACGTCGATCCAGACCCGTCTGCCCGCCGCGCAGGAAGAATTTTCGCGTCTGATGGCGGATGCGGATATCGCCGCGCAGCATCGAAGCTGTGTCGCGGCACATGCACAGCGCATCGCCGATCTGAAGGCGCTGCCTGATTATGCCAGCCTGCTCGACGCGGTGACGGAGCCGCGCATGCAGCGCATGTCGCAGATGCTGCAACATTTCGGGCATGGCGTGTTCACACCCGGCCCGTCGTTCATATCGGATGCGTTTCTGGAATGGCTTGACCGCGACGATGGCACGGACCCGCCGGAATCGGCCAAAATTCCGTGGGATGAACGCCACGAACACGAAGGCGCAACCAAGTTTAACGAGGAATAGCGGGGTCGCTGCTGGGGTCCTATCGGCTGGTCCGCCCGAACAGGCCTTTTTCGATCTCGTCCAGCCGCGCCTGCGCCTGCGCGGCGGCTTCGGCAGGTTCGATCTGGTTGAAAACCGCACGAAGCTGGGCGCAGAGGGCCTTTGCATCGACGGGTGCGCTTTGCGGTGTCGTGGCGGCGGCAAGTATGACAGCAGGCTCCACTGCTTCGGGCTTCGCATCTGCCTCCGGCATCTGCGCCGGGCCCGCTTCTGCCGCCTGCGCGTCAAGTTCAGCCTGCTTTGCGTCCAATTCGGCCTGATAGGCCGCCTCTTCGATCTCAGCTTCGGCTGCGGTGCGATAGTGATTGCGGGCTTTTGCCAGTTTCATCACTTCCTGACGCAACGCCTCTGCCTCTGGGTCCTTGCGCAGTTCGGTGATCTTCGCGCGGTGCCAGCGCAGGGCCTTGCGATGCTGCTTGGCGAGGGGGAAATCCTCCATCAGTCGCGCCATCTCAGCCTTCGTCGCCTCGACATGCCGATGAATGGTGGTGTCTTCCTCGCCGCCCCGACACATCTTGCGCCAGTAATAGGCGCCGAGAATGTCCTTGACGTGATTGGCGCGGCCCCGGTCGCGCTTCACTAGATACCCATCGACCGAACGCACGGCGTAATGGTTCATTTGTGCAGCTTCATAACCGAATTCGGTTGCGGGCCGGAACAGGCTGTCCCCTTGCCCAAGCTGCCGCCCGTTCGGCGAGAACCATTTGTAATCGGCCTCATGGTCCTTCTTGATCATCGGCCCATGCAGGCCAAGCCTTTCCACAGCGTCCAGCCGCCGGAACAGGGTCTTGGCGTAGCGCATGACGAAACCGCCATTGTCGAGCGCCCGTTCCGCATCGGTGAAATGCTCGATGAACAACTGATCGGCGAACTTGACCTGATCGTCATGGCTGAACAGCCGCCATGTGATCGGGATCGCATCGGCATTCGGAACATGGTCGATCAGGGCCTGAACCGAACCGTCGCCGACCTTGATGTTCAGGAATTCATCAATATCGGATACGAGGATCCAGTCCGCCGCCTGCGTCATCGGATGGGTCATCGCAGCCTTGAGCGCGCTTTTGTGCGGGCCACGGATCAGCACCTTGTTCGCCTCGTGCTGAACGATTCCCATCTCGGTCAGGCGTTCCAGAATCTTGACCGTGCTGTCATCGCAGTCATTGGTATAGATCAGGAATTGCTTAAACCCGATCACACGATGATAGGCGATCCATTCAAGGATATACGGGCCTTCATTCTTCATGGTCGAGATGATGAGAGGGCCGCGCGGGTCGGACTGTTCCGGTGCGGGGGGCGTTTGGGTCATTGATCGGCCACTGAATAATTGCGAGAAGACGCTACACGCCCGCACCGGCAGAGGCAAATGCAACATGCCGCGCGCCGGGCGAGCACGGATCGGGAAGGGCCTCGAATGGCGGAATTACCTCGCGTTGCGGCGCTTTGGGTTGGCGGGTCACTGGGTTGGCTCGAACAACTCTGCCTGAAATCCTTTGTCGATATCGGCCAGCCCGTCAGTCTTTATACCTATGGCGAAGTCGGTGGCGTGCCCGAAGGTGTCGATGTGCGCGATGGCAACGCGATCCTGCCGACCGAAAACTTCATCACCCATGAACGATCCGGCAGTTTCGCGCTGTTTTCCGATCTGTTCCGGTTTCACCTGATGGTGCGCGATCCGGGTGTGATCTGGGTCGATACCGATATCTATGCGCTGCGCCCGCTGGATGTGGGCCTGCCGCATGTGTTCGGATACGAGGCCGGGCGGCAGATGAACGGCGCGGTTCTGGGGCTGCCCGCCGACAGCGATGCGCTGGGCCTGATGCTGGAGTTGACTGCGGACGAATACGCGATCCCGGAATTTGTGTCGCCCGCCGCCCGTGCCGCGTACGAGGCACGTGCCGAGGCGGGCAACCCGGTGCACGCGTCGGAAATGGCTTGGGGTGTCTGGGGGCCGCATGGCTTGACCTGGGCCTTGCGCAAGACGGGGGAGGAGAGGTTCGCGCAAAAGCGCGAGGTGTTCTATCCGGTGCCATTCCCCGAGCGGCGCAGCTTCTTCAAGCGCGGCTCGATCATTGACGCCTTCATCACCGAGGACAGCCAGACCGTGCATATCTGGGGTCGGATCAAGCGCATCTCTGCCAAGCGGTTCGGCGGCGGGGTGAAGGCGCGTTGCTGGCTCGACATGACCATGCGCAAGCATGGGATCGACCCGGCGGAGGCGTTGATCACCACCCACGGCAAGTTCGATTATGGCGACGATGATGATGGCGACGACGTTGATGCGTGATCCTGTCTGAACGCCTTCGGCGCGTCAGAAGCCATCACGCAGGGCGCCCTGGATCAGCTTTGTCGCCTCCGCCCAGTCATGCGGATGCCCCTGCGCCGCATCTGCCCGCCCGATGATCGGCTTCAGCATGGCCGACCCGACCAGATGCAGGCGCATGACCTGCGGCGCGTGTTTCGCGGCACTGCCGATCTGTTCGATGCTGTCGTCGACAAAGACGACCGGCGCCTCCGCCCTCAGGGCCAGCCAGCGCAGCGCCCGGCCCTTGCCACCCTCGTTCATCACGACCGGGTAGGGGATGCCGTGATCGGCCAGATTGGCGATCCGGTCATCGCGCATTTCCGCCGGGGCATTGGTCAGCACGACGATCTGGCTGTGATCGGCGAGGCCTGACAAGGCGTCCGCTGCCCCCTCGATCATCCGCTGCCACCGGGTCTGTTCACGGATGAAGCCCCAGATCAGCGGCATGATCTGTTCGCGGGGCAGCGGAATGCCGTCGGCGGTTTTCAGGGCGGAGCCGAGCCGGTATTCCGTCAGTTCGAACAGCAGGCCCCGGTCGCCGACATATTCGCCGAAATGCTCGGCGAAATGCACCAGCACCTCGTCCGCATCGACCGCCAGGACCGGGCGGCCGGGAACGACGCCCGCCGCCTCCAGTTCCGACAGAACCCGCTTCGGGATATGGTCCATGTCTTCGGCAAACCAGTTCGGCTGTTTGGTCATCGCTCAGGTCCAGTTCGGCAGATCGCCGCCCGGCAGCGCGGCGCGGGCGCGGAAGGGGCTGTCGGGTTTCACCTGCGCCTCGGCGCAGAATGCCAGCAGTGCCGCTTCGTCGGACAGCAGGAAGTCCAGAACGAATCCCAGAAACACCGGATCGCCCGCCTGTTCCTTCAGGTCATCCGCGCTTGCACCCGATCCACCGAGGAAAGCCCCCGACAGATCCTCCTGCGCCGCGATCCAGCCGAGCGCGCGGATCGCAAGCAATTCCGCTGCCGGGCGGTCCAGCGGCTGCATGTCTGAACTGTTCATTGCCACAATATTTCCATTTTTCGACAAGGTTTCATTAACCCGCGCGCCTGTAGATGGAGCCGTTGCCAAAGCTGGCCACCCTTAACAAGCTATGACCGAGGTGCACCATGACAAAAAGAATTCTCATCATCGAGGACAACGACCTGAACCGGCGGCTTTTCAACGATGTGCTCGTCTCGCGCGGGTATGAAACGGTCCTGTCGTCGCGGGGGGCGAATGCGGCGGCGCTGGCGCGGGATTCGAAGCCGGACCTTATCATGATGGACATGTGCATGCCCGATGCCGATGGGCTGGAAGCCACGCAAAGCATCCGGGCGGACAGTGCAACGGCGAATATCCCGGTGATCGCCGTGACGGCCTGCGCGATGAAGGGGGATGAACAGCGCATTCTGGCGGGCGGATGCTCCGGCTATCTCGCGAAGCCGGTGTCGTTGACCAATCTTCTGGACTGTGTCGGCTTGCACGTGCAGCGCAAGATCGCGCATGATATCGAAAGTTGCGCGACCTGACGCGCCACAACCAACCGGATGACCGCGCGACATGGCAGACATGATTCTGATCGTCGACAGCAATCAGGACCGGGCGGTCAGGATGCGCGACACCTTGCGATCGGGGTTCTTCACGGCAGAGATTTGCGATGGCACATCGGCGCCTGATGCAGATGTCACAAGGCAGGAACCCGCGCTGATCCTGATGGAGGGTTCCGATACTGCCCGCTCCGCCGCGGATCTCTGCTCGCGCGTGAAATCCGGCCTGATGCCGCTTGCGCCGCCGCTTGTCGTGATGCTGCCATCAAGCGATCTGCCGCGCCGGCTGGCGGTTCTGGGGGCCGGGGCGGATGACCTGCTGCTGCGCCCGTTCGATGATCGGGTGCTCTGGGCGCGGATGCGCAGCCTGATCCGGATCAGGGCGATGCAGGCCGAACTGGCGGAACGGCGCGAGACGATGCGCGAGCTTGGCCTCGACCTGCCAGCGGCTGAACCCCTCGCGGGCGTGCAGGTCGGAAACGGCAGGCAGCCGCGGATTCTTGTCATAGGTCGCGACCAGGCTGCGGCACAGCGGATCGGCCGCAGGGTCCTGCCCGGCATGTCGGCAGCGTTCACGGTGGAGACATCCGCCTTCGCGGCGCTCCGGGTGATCGAACGTGAAAAGCCGGATGCGGTTCTGGTGCTCGATCTGGGCGCGGCTGGTTCCGACAGCGACGCAAACGGGTTCGCCGAAGAAACCGCCAGCGACCCGGTTCAGTTCATCGGTGCCCTGCGCGGGATCGCCGACATGCGCAATGTTCCGATCCTGATGATGTGCGATGCCGGGGCCGACCCGTCGCGGATCGCGGCGGCGCTGGATGCCGGGGCGAGCGATGTCGCGGGCATGACCGACATGCCGGAGGAAGTGCGGGCGCGGCTCAAGGCGCAACTCAGCCGCAAATGGGCGAGTGATGATCTGAAGGCGCTGCTGGATGACAGCATCCGCCTCGCGGTGAAGGATGAACTGACCGACCTGCCCCTCCGCCGCTATTTCGAGCCGCATCTGGCGCGGCTGTTCGCCGGGGCGAAATCCGCACAAAGGCCGCTGGCGGCATTGATGTTCGACATGGACCGTTTCAAGGACGTGAATGATCGGTTCGGCCACGCTGCTGGCGATGTGGCGCTGAAGGAATTTGCCGGTCGGCTGCGCAACAGCGTGCGGGCGTCCGACCTCGCCTGCCGGTATGGTGGCGAAGAATTCCTGGTGATCGCCCCCGACACGAATGCGGCGGAGGCGCGGGCGCTGGCGGAGCGGATCAGGCTGTCGCTGGCGTCGCGCCCGGTGATGCTGCCGGGGCAGGCGGACGGTCAGCGGATGACGATATCGGTCGGCGTCGCGGCGCTCTCCCCCGACGATATCAGGCCGCATGATCTTGTGACACGCGCCGATCTGGCCTTGCACCGGGCGAAGGATGAAGGGCGCAACCGGGTCTGCGTTTCAAAGGGTTGAGCCGGGCCTTCGGCCCGTCTGGAACAGTGCCTGCCTTTTGTGGCCGTGGCGCAGCGATTGATCCCGTCTCAGCGTTGGTTGCCCCGATTGTTCATGAACGTGGCAAGGCGGTCCGCCAGTTCGGCCCGTTCCGCATCCTCCATCGCGGTCAGGGCTTCCGTGATGATCTGATAGGCGTGCGCACGCGAAGTGTCCCGCAAGTCGCGCATTTCGCGGAAGATCGCCATCGTGGCCTCCGGCTGAAAAGGCGTCTGTCGCAGGCTTTCGGTCAAACGGCCCCATGCTTCATGGCTGCTGCGCCGCCGGTCTTCTGTGCCTGTCCGATGTTCGGACAACCGATTGCGGATATCCGAACGATGCGCGTCATCCGCCACCTCGAGGATGGACTGGATCATGAAACCGGTGGTGCCCATCCTGCGGTCCGATGATTTCAAGGCCGCGCCTGCGACCAGCCCGACAGTCAGGAAGTTGAGGATCAGCGATGCAAGCAGCAGCCCCCGCGCCCAGCCGAGCGGCAGGCCAAACATCCTGAGGGTATCGCTGCTCATTCCACATCCCCCATTTCGATGTCAGTCCAGTCCAGGTCCATGCTCATCGCCTCACCCGTTTCGAGACGGGCGAACTCCATCGCGGCATCGCTCGGGATCATGGCGACGGCCATGTCGGCGACGGCTTCCGGCGCAAGACTGCCGAGCCAGAGGCCGACCACCGCGCTGGCGGCGCAGATGGCTGCCGGACGCAAAGCCGTGGCATTGTCGCCCAGCAGCGCCATGATCCGCACGAAGAATGACTCCCGCGCCACCGGGACCGATGGCGACGCAATACGACTTGGCATTGCTGTCGCGGCGTCCGCCAAAATGCGCTCCGCGAGGCTGGCTGATAACGCGGGTGGGTCCAGGTCTTCCGCCCGCCTCAGATTCGCCAGTTCATCCTCCAGCGCCGCCATCTCCGCCAATGCGGCAGCGGCGTTCGGATCGGTCGCCAGAATCCGCTGACCGGCGGCACGAGCATCCGAAGGCCATCGCGAAAGGTCGCTCCCCCATGCCGCGAGTGCGGCTTCAAACCGGTCCAAATCCATGTCCTTGCCGAAGTTCATCCTCTGATCCTCCCCGCACCGCCGACTGCATGCCGGGGGCGGTCTGGTGACGGGCTGTCACGCTCGTCCGTATCGTCGTCTGTCATGGGCTGTAACGCGCGGGCCAGCGATTTCCGGCCCCGCGATAACAGGCTTTCGACGGCTTCGACCGTCACGTCGAGCGCCGCTGCGATTTCCGGGTTCGAATGGTCCTGAAAATGCCGCATCGTGATGGCGACGCGCTGCCGGTCGGGCAGGGCATCGAGCGCCCGCTTCAGCGCGCTGGCGCGATCCCCCGCGATCAGCCGCGCGACGGCACTGGGCGCGCCATCCTCCGGTTCCGCGATGTCGTCGAGGCCCGGCCCGTTCCGCTTGCGCTTGCGCAGCCGGTCGATGCAAAGATTCGATGTGACCCTGTGCAGCCAGGTGGATACCTGCGCTTCGCCGTCACGCCAGTCCGGTGCGATCTTCCACAGGCGCATCATCGCCTCCTGCGTCACGTCCTCGGCCTCTGCCGGATCCCGCAACATGCGGGCGGCCAGCGCCATGACACGGGGCGCAAGGCGCAGCATGAGGCCGCGGGCGGCGCTGTGGTCGCCCGCGGCAAAGTCGGCCAGAAGCGCCTCATCGGCTCGCTCCTGCATGTCGGCGGCGCTGTGCCGGCCTGTCATGGTGTCATCACGTCCCCGGTGGCGGCTGTCTGTGCCGCCGGTCTGCTGGTCTGCGGGTCAGATCGCGGCGGAGCTAGTGCCGCTCGCCATGTTTGCCACGGGCCGACAGTGCCTCGTCGCGGCTGATTTTGCCATCATTGTCGGCGTCGAGCTTTTGCAGCATCCGGCCAGGGCCGAAGCGGTCACCATGCCGACCGTTCTTGCCGTCGCGTGCGGCGATCTCTGTCTTGTCGATCACGCCATCCGCATTCTGATCCATCCGGGTGAAATGCCGGGTGGCCCGCTCCGCTGCACGCTTTTCGGCACTGGCGGTCATTTCCTCGAGGCTGATCGCGCCGTCGCCATTGCTGTCCACAGCGCTGAACCGGGCGGTATGGGCGGCCTCCAGTTCTGAGGCGTCGATCGCGTTATCCTTGTTCAGATCGAACCGCTCGAACATCTTGTCGATCCGTGCCTCGTGATGCGCAGCGCGCCCGGAACCCTGTTCGGCGAATACCGCAACCGTGGTCGCCGTGACCAATGCGACGGCGCCGGCAATCAGAAATGATGCGCGTTTCATGTGCTG
Organism: uncultured Candidatus Planktophila sp.; assembly: GCA_964352385.1. Taxonomy (GTDB): domain Bacteria; phylum Pseudomonadota; class Alphaproteobacteria; order Rhodobacterales; family Rhodobacteraceae; genus Pikeienuella. Next base: position 1,396 of record CAYGRU010000060.1, on the reverse strand, counting down.
TCTCTCCTTGTGACGTGCAGGCGTCTCTGCCTGCATGTCGGGTTCTACGGGCTACCGCCACGCTTCCGTCGCGCACGGGATCGCAACCGGATTCGCGACATGGTGCCGCGAGGCATATGGTGCAGTCGCGGGGCGCGCAGGCGGCGGATATATGTTGCGGCATGAAAGACCTGCTCCATCATTCCGATCCCGTCCCCCGCCCGCTCGGTGCTGCCCTGTTAAAGGGATGGCACCGTCGCTGCCCGTCCTGTGGTGGTGGCGCGCTTTTTGATGGCTATCTCAGCGTGAAGTCGGATTGCGACATCTGTGGCGAAGAATTCCATCATCATCGCGCCGATGACGCGCCAAGCTGGCTGACGATGATCCTGATCGGTCACCTGATCGCACCGCTCATGATCCTGTCCTTTCAGGTGTTCACGCTGCCAACCTGGTCACATGCGGTGATCTGGCCTGTTCTGGCGATGACAGGGGTGTTGATTCTGTTGCCGAGGGTGAAAGGTGCCATCGTCACCTTTCAATGGGCGCACCGGATGCACGGTTTCGACAAGACCAACAGCGATGATGCCGGATTGACAGCGACCGTTCGTCCAACCGCAGAATAAGACATGCGGGTGACGTGATTTCGGTGCGGCGCTTCGGCCTTCGGGCTGGACAGACTGGCGTTGCACCGTCACTTATCTCGCCATGACCCAATTGCCGCCCCAGCCCCGCGATGCCGCCACCATGATCCTCGTTCGCACTGGCGGCGATGCGCCGCGCGTCCTGATGGGCCAGCGCGGTAAGGGGGCGAGCTTCATGCCCTCAAAATTCGTCTTTCCGGGTGGGGCGCTGGATCCGTCGGATCATTTTCTGGCGGAAAGATTCGCCGCCCATCCCGACGATCACGACCGGCTTGCGGCGCGGGTATCCGGCGCGATCTCTCCCGCTGCGCTCGCGCTCGCGGCGATCCGCGAGACATGGGAGGAAACCGGCCTCGCGCTCGGCTGGCCCGATCCCGGCGTCACGGCCCTTGCGGCGCTGGAACAGCCGGATTGGCACAGCTTCTTCGCGCGCGGGCTTCATCCCGCTGCGGACAAGCTCCGCTTCGTGTTCCGCGCCATCACACCGCCCGCGCGGACAAAACGCTTCGATGCGCGGTTCTTCATCGCCGATGCCGACCTGCTGCATGGCGACCCGGACGACCTTTCAGGGTCGGACGGGGAATTGAGCCATCTCAGTTGGCTGACGCTGCCGGAGGCCCGCGCGCTCGATCTGCCGTTCATCACCGAGGTGGTGCTGGCAGAGGTGGAGGCGCGGCTCAACGCCCCCGATCAGCCCCGCCCGATTCCGTTCTTTCATCATGATGAGGGTCGCTCCTACCTGGATCACCTCTGATGACCGTAGCGCCGACCACCCC
>CAYGRU010000059.1:0-19975 GCA_964352385.1 uncultured Candidatus Planktophila sp. | reverse complement strand
GCGTAATGCTGCGTCGTGGACCAGATCGCGAAAATCAGGTGATAGGGATCGACCCTGGCGATCTTGCCCGCCCGCGACCAGCCCCGGATGACGGCCGCCTTTTCATCGACCAGCGCCTTCAACTCGCCTGACAGCATGTCGGACAGGTTCGGCGCACCGCGCAGAATCTCGTTGGCGAACAGACGGCTTTCCAGCGGATAATCGCGCGCCAGTTCGATCTTCCGGTCCAGATAGGCGGCGATTTCGCGGGTCGGATCGCCTGCCGCATCCAGCGCGCGCAGCGGGGCCAGCCAGTCATCCAGCAGCTTTTCCAGAACCGGGCGATAGATCGCTTCCTTTGACGGAAAGTAATACAGCAGGTTCGGCTTCGACATGCCCGCCCGCGCCGCGATCGCGTCGATCGTCGCGCCGCGAAACCCTTCCTGCGCGAATACTTCCAAGGCCGCCTCAGCGATCTTCGCCCGGTTTTCGGACTGTATCCGCGTGTGTTTCGCCAGCGTGTTTCTCCTTGACGCCTAGTCACACTTTGGTAGCGTTAATTTTACCAATTGGTCAAGGGAATGGAGACGCGGATGGCAGCCCCCGGCGAGAACATGAAGGTCAACGCGGATCGCCTTTGGGACAGCCTGATGGAGATGGCGAAGATCGGCCCCGGTGTAGCGGGTGGCAACAATCGCCAGACCCTGACCGACGAGGACGGCGCGGGCCGCCACCTGTTCAAGACCTGGTGCGAGGCGGCGGGCTGTTCGATGGGCCTCGATACAATGGGCAACATGTTCGCGCGGCGCGAGGGCGCGGACCCCGACGCGCTGCCGGTCTATGTCGGGAGCCATCTGGATACGCAGCCGACCGGCGGGAAATATGACGGCGTGCTCGGCGTGCTCGGCGGGCTGGAAATCATCCGGTCACTGAACGACCTTGGCGTGAAGACGAAGCATCCCATCGTGGTCACCAACTGGACGAACGAGGAAGGCACCCGCTTCGCCCCCGCCATGCTCGCCTCCGGCGTTTTCGCAGGCATCCATACCGAGGATTGGGCCAAGGCGCGGACCGATGCGGCGGGCAAGACCTTCGGCGACGAACTGGCGCGGATCGGCTGGCAAGGCGAGGAACCTGTCGGCAGCCGCAAGATGCGCGCATTCTTCGAATTGCACATCGAACAGGGCCCGATTCTGGAGGCTGAGGGCGTCGATATCGGCGTCGTCACCCACGGGCAGGGCCTCAGCTGGATGCAGATCACCCTGACCGGGGTGGATGCCCATACCGGGTCGACGCCGATGCCGATGCGCAAGAATGCAGGCCTCGGCATGGCGCGTATTTTCGAACTGGTGGATGAGATCGCGTTGAGCCATGCGCCCCACGCGGTCGGCGCGGTCGGGCATGTGGAGGTCTATCCGAATTCCCGCAACGTGATCCCCGGCAAGACGGTCTTCACGGTCGATTTCCGGTCCCCCGACCTGGCGGTCATCGCGGATATGGAGGCACGGTTGAAGGCCGTCGCGACGAAGATCGCCGCCGAAATGGGCCTTTCCATCGAATTTGAGAAAACCGGCGGGTTCGACCCGGTGGCGTTCGACGAGGGCTGCGTGACAGCGGTGCGGAATGCGGCGGAACGGCTGGGGTATTCGCACCGGAACATTGTGAGCGGCGCGGGCCACGACGCCTGCTGGATCAACCGGGTCGCGCCGACGGCAATGGTGATGTGCCCCTGCGTGGGCGGGTTGAGCCATAACGAGGCGGAGGAAATTTCGAAAGACTGGGCTGCGGCGGGCGCGAATGTGCTGCTGCACGCGGTCGTGGAGACGGCGGAGGTTGTGGGGTGAGGAAACTACCCCCGCTTCTCGGTGACACCCACCCGTGGAACAGCATTGGAACTGGGTCCGGCGGTTCCTGGAAACCGCATAATCGGTGTGCTGGATGGAATCTTGACAGTGGTCACAGGTTTGGGCTTGGCCGTCGTAGCAGCACTATTTCCATTCGTTGGCATGGCTGTCCCCAATGACTGACAGTGAGAAAATTTATCTTGAGATATATAAGCAAACAGAAAGGCGTTTGGAAGTCCAGCTTTCAGCCGCCGTTGCGCGCGACCAACGCGCGCTCGTGATCACCGGTTTTTCAGTTGTTGCCAGCGGGCTCGCGGTGAACGCATCTAACGGCCTAACGGCACCGATGCTTGTGGCGGCAGCGACAGTCTTCCTATTTGCTGCAATTGCAGGTGCTTTTTCGGCATTTCCGCGCGAATTTTACGGAGCTGGCTATCAGTATTCCACGCTTGCCCCAAGTCTTGTCGAGATCGACGACTACGTTACCTTGATTGCGAGCCTTGCTGAGAAGAATGACGAATACATTCGGAAGAATGATGCCACAGAGGTTTGGGCCATCAACCTATATAGGTTTGCTGTCGTGTTCTTCTCTGGTGGTGCAGTTGTGGGCGTTTTCGGTATTTTTGGAAGATGACAGTGAAGTATCAGCGTTATAGCGATCACTACCGGCAACGCAACTTGCACGTCGCACGGTGCAGAATGAAGAAATTGCATCACTTCGACTCAGAGTCCCGCCTTAAGGCCAGAACGACATATCGGCGGCGCGCCACGCAATTCCGCCCACTACCGGCACACCCCCATGTTTGACTTCGACGGCGATCCCTATGGCCTCTGGGTTGTCATTGCGATTATCGTCGCCTGTATCATCGTGGGCGCATTCACCGGGGGCTTCTATGCCGGACAGATCGGCGCTGTCATTGGTGGTGTGGCGGGTGCGTTCATCGGTGGCGGTGTCTTCTATGCCATCAACCGCGCCTTCGACGCCGCCATTCGCAATTTCGCCTTCGTGGGCCCCGCCATCCTGATACTCGGCGGGGCCATCTGGCTCTATATACAGTTTTCCTGAGGAGGCTCGGACATGACCACCATCATCAAGAACGGCACCATCGTCACCGCAGACCTGACCTACAAGGCAGATGTCCGCGTCGAGGGCGGCAAGATCACCGAGATCGGGCCGAACCTGACCGGCGGCACCGAACTCGACGCGACGGGGTGCTATGTGATGCCCGGCGGGATCGACCCGCACACGCATCTGGAAATGCCCTTCATGGGCACCTATTCCGCCGACGATTTCGAAAGCGGCACCCGCGCCGCGCTGTCAGGCGGCACCACGATGGTGGTCGATTTCGCCCTGCCCGCCCCGGAACAGGGTCTGCTCGACGCCATCGACATGTGGTCGAACAAGTCCGGCAAGGCCAACTGCGACTATTCCTATCACATGGCGATCACCTGGTGGGGCGAGAAGGTGTTCGACGACATGCCGAAGGTCGTCGCCAAGGGCATCAACACCTTCAAGCATTTCATGGCCTACAAGGGCGCGCTGATGGTGAATGACGACGAGATGTTCGCGTCGTTCCAGCGTTGTGCCGAAATCGGCGCGCTGCCGATGGTCCATGCCGAAAACGGCGATGTCGTCGCCGATCTTCAGGCCCGTCTGTTGGCGGAGGGGAACAACGGCCCCGAAGGCCACGCCTATTCCCGCCCGCCGCAGGTCGAAGGCGAGGCGACCAACCGCGCCATCATGATCGCCGACATGGCGGGCGTGCCGCTTTATGTCGTTCATACCTCCTGCGAGGACAGCCACGAGGCGATCCGCCGGGCGCGGCAGGCGGGCAAGCGGGTCTATGGCGAGCCGCTGATCCAGCACCTGACGCTGGATGAAACTGAGTATTTCAACAAGGATTGGGATCATTCCGCCCGCCGCGTGATGTCGCCCCCGTTCCGCAACAAGCAGCATCAGGACAGTCTTTGGGCCGGTCTTGCCGCAGGGTCGTTGCAGGTGGTCGCGACGGACCATTGCGCCTTCACGACCGAGCAGAAACGCTATGGCGTGGGCGATTTCACCAAGATCCCGAACGGCACCGGGGGGCTGGAGGACCGGATGCCGATGCTCTGGACCCACGGCGTCGCCACAGGCCGCCTGACAATGAATGAATTCGTCGCCGTCACATCCACCAATATCGCGAAGATCCTGAACTGCTATCCCCGCAAGGGCGCGATCCTTGTCGGTGCGGATGCCGATCTGGTGGTCTGGGACCCGGAAAAATCCAAGACGATCACCGCGAAGACCCAGCAATCGGCGATTGACTACAACGTGTTCGAGGGGAAGAAGGTGAAGGGCCTGCCCCGCTACACCCTGACGCGCGGCCATGTGGCGATCAATGACGGCGCGCTGAACATGCAGCAGGGCCGCGGCGAGTTCATTGCACGCGAGCCGTTTCAGGCGGTGAACAGGGCGCTGAGCACATGGAAGGAACTGACCGCGCCGCGAAAGGTGGAGCGGACGGGCATTCCGGCGAGTGGGGTTTGATGTACCCCCTATCGCTTGGAGCGCTTGCCTTCGCAGTTCTGGCCGCAACGAGTTGCGCAAAGTCCGGATTTTCACTGCCAGTTGTCGGGTTTCTGACTGATGGTTCCGAACAGTTTACAGGCACATCTACGGCTTATCGTGACCAGCCCGGCGAGTTCGAAATAGAAACCAGCGCCGGAGTTAAGTGCATTGGTCCTTTTACATATGCGGCCGATGGACAAAGCGGTGTCGGCACATTCTCTTGCAATGATGGGCGGAACGGTGAATTTCGGTTCACCAACGGAGCTACACGAGGGACCGGCATCGGCACCGTCGATGGGCGACCCTTTACATTTGATGTAGGAAACTGATGAACCACATCATCTCCGCCTCAAACCTCTCGCTCACCTTCCAGACGAACGACGGCCCGGTCCATGCCCTCTCGGACGTGAATCTCGACGTTGCGAAAGGTGACTTCGTGTCCTTCATCGGGCCATCCGGCTGCGGCAAGACCACGTTTCTGCGGGTGATCGCGGATCTGGAGCAGGCGACGGGCGGCAGCATCACGGTGAACGGCGTCTCGCCGGAACAGGCACGCCTGTCCCGCGCCTATGGCTATGTGTTTCAGGCGGCGGGGCTATACCCGTGGCGCACCATCGGCGGCAATATCCGCCTGCCGCTGGAGATCATGGGGATCGCCAAGGCCGAGCAGGCGGAGCGGGTCAAGCGGGTGCTCGATCTGGTGGAATTGTCCGGGTTCGAGCGGAAATTCCCGTGGCAATTGTCGGGGGGCATGCAGCAGCGCGCCTCCATCGCCCGCGCGCTGGCCTTCGATGCCGATCTTCTGCTGATGGACGAGCCGTTCGGGGCGCTGGACGAGATCGTGCGCGATCACCTGAACGAACAGCTTCTGGCGCTATGGGCGCGGACGGAAAAGACCATCTGCTTCGTCACCCATTCGATCCCGGAGGCGGTTTATCTCTCAACGAAAATCGTGGTGATGAGCCCGCGTCCGGGCCGGATCATCGACGTGATCGACAGCCCGCTGCCGAAGGAACGCCCGCTGGATATTCGGGAAACGCCGGAGTTTCTGCACATCGCTGCGCGGGTGCGCGAGGGGCTGCGTGCGGGGCATAGTTATGAGGATTGAGGGGGGCGATACCCGTTGCGCCGGTCTTGAACCGGGGCCTCGAGGCTTCGGGCAAAACGCCACGTTCATCGGGGTCCCGGCTCAGGGCCGGGACAACGGGGTGTGGGAAACCCGGCGATGACCCGCATCCTCCCCATCCTCGCCATTTGCGCGGCGATCATCGCGCTCTGGTATGCGGGCACCGTTCGTATGAACGCGCAATGGGAATACGATCAGGCGGCGCGGGCGGGGGTTGAAATTCCGTTCACCGAGATGGTCACCAACACCATGACGCAGGAGCGGCCCATGCTCCCCGCCCCGCATCAGGTGGCGGCGGAGATTTGGGATACCACGGTGGACAAGGCGCTGACCTCCAAACGATCCCTCGTCTGGCATAGCTGGATCACCCTGTCGGCCACGCTGCTCGGCTTTGCCTTCGGCACAATGCTCGGCATCGCGCTGGCCATCGGCATCGTGCATAACCGGGCGATGGATCAGTCGGTGATGCCCTGGGTGATCGCGTCGCAGACCATCCCGATCCTCGCGCTTGCGCCGATGTTCATCGTCGTCCTGAACGCGCTGAACATGGAGGGGGCCATCGCCAAGGCGATGATCTCGACCTACCTTTCCTTCTTTCCGGTCGTCGTCGGCATGGTGAAGGGCCTGCGCGCGCCCGACCAGATGCAGCTTGACCAGATGCGGACATGGAACGCGGGCCGCTGGGCGACGTTCTGGAAGCTTCGCCTGCCCTCCTCGGTCCCCTATCTGTTCCCGTCGCTGAAGATCGCGGCGGCGGGCAGCCTGATCGGCGCGGTGGTGGCGGAGATGACGCTGTCACAGGATGGCGGCCTCGGCGCGCGATTGCTGAATGGCAGCTATTACGGCCAGACCATGATGATCTGGGCCGCGCTGATCGCGGCATCGCTGCTGGCGGGCCTGCTGGTCGCCGCCATCGGCGCGACCGGCAAGATTACGCTGAAACGCATGGGGATGGCGCGATGAGCGTGGATCGCACAGCATCGCGCGCGCCGCTCGCCATCGCCATCGGGTTTTCAGCGCTGATGATCGCGCTGATGTGGCAGGCGCCCCAGACGGGCGATGCGTTCCGGGGCGAGGGCATCGCGCTGTTCATCGCCGCTGCGATCTGGGTCGCGGGCTGGGGCCTCAACATCGTCATGACCCGCCACTATCCGAAAGCATCGGGCCTTGGCGCGGCCATCGTGTTCGGCACGACCCTGCTGGCGATATGGGAGGTGATGGTGATCGCGCTCGACGTCTCGCCAGTGATCCTGCCGCCGCCCTCGGCCATCGCGGTCCGGTTTGCCGGGTCGACCGACATCCTCTGGGCCGATTTCCTGCAAACCGCCAAGGGGATCTTCATCGGCTATGCCATCGGCTGTGCGGTCGGGTTCCTGACGGCGCTGGCCATCGACCGATCGCCCTTCCTCACCCGTGGGCTGCTGCCCATCGGCAACCTCGTCGCCGCCCTGCCGATCATCGGTGTCGCGCCGATCATGGTGATGTGGTACGGGTTCGACTGGCAGTCGAAGGCCGCCGTCGTCGTCATCATGTGCTTCTTCCCCATGCTGGTGAACACGGTCGAAGGCTTGCAGGCCGCCGACCGGATGCAGAAGGATCTGATGCGCACCTATGCCGCGTCTTACTGGCAGACACTGGCCAAGCTGCGGCTTCCTGCCGCCGCGCCTTTCATCTTCAACGGCCTCAAGATCTGTTCGACGCTGGCGCTGATCGGTGCCATCGTGGCAGAGTTTTTCGGCACGCCCATCGTCGGGATGGGCTTTCGCATTTCCACAGAAGTCGGTCGGATGAATATCGACATGGTGTGGGCAGAGATCGCGGTCGCGGCCATTGTCGGGTCCGCGTTTTACGGAACGGTCGCGCTGATCGAGCGCGCCGTCACTTTCTGGCATCCGTCGCAACGGGGATGAACAAAGAACAAGCGACAGGGCCCTAACAACAGGAGACGAGAGAATGAAAAGACTGATCGCAGGCGCCGTCGCAGGCGTCATGGCACTCGGAGCCTTCGCCGCCAACGCGGCAGGGCACGCCAACAATGTCACGCTGCAACTGAAATGGGTCACGCAGGCCCAGTTCGCGGGCTATTACGTGGCGCAGGACAAGGGTTATTACGAAGAAGAAGGCCTGACCGTCGAGATCAAGCCCGGCGGCCCGGACATCGCCCCGGCGCAGGTGATCGCCGGTGGCGGCGCGGATGTGGTGCTGGACTGGATGCCCTCCGCCCTTGCGTCCCGCGAAAAGGGTCTGCCGCTGGTGAACATCGCGCAGCCCTACAAATCGTCCGGCATGATGCTGACCTGCCGCAAGGACAGCGGCATCGCCACCCCCGCCGATTTCAAGGGCAAGACGCTGGGCGTCTGGTTCTTCGGCAACGAATATCCGTTCCTGAACTGGATGGGCAAGCTCGGCCTGTCGACCGAGGGCGGCCCGGATGGGGTGACGGTTCTGAAGCAGGGCTTCAATGTCGATCCGCTGCTGAACAAGCAGGCCGATTGCGTGTCCACCATGACCTATAACGAATACTGGCAGGTCATCGACGCGGGCCTGACGCCGGATGACCTCGTGGTGTTCAAATATGAGGACGAAGGCGTCTCGACGCTGGAGGATGGCATGTATGTGCTGGAGGAAAACCTCAACGATCCGGTCTTCGTCGACAAGATGGTCCGCTTTGTGCGCGCCTCGATGAAGGGCTGGAAATATGCTGAGGAGAACCCGGACGAGGCCGCCGAAATCGTGCTGGAAAATGACGCCACCGGCGCACAGACCGAACAGCACCAGAAGCGGATGATGGGCGAGGTCGCCAAGCTGACCGCCGGTTCCAACGGCACGCTCGACCCGGCGGATTACGAGCGGACGGTGGCATCGCTGCTCGCCTCCGGCTCCGATCCGGTCATCACCAAGGCACCGGAAGGGGCTTGGACCCATGTCATTACGGATCAGGCGCTGAACTGATCTGTTGATAGCGAAATGAAACGGCCCGGCGGAGCGATCCGCCGGGCCTTGTTCTTTGGCACATTCGCCGCGTGTCAGAAGAGGAAGTCGTCCGCATCGAACTGGGCGGCATTGCCCCCCTGAACGAAGATGGAGGTGCGCGCGAATTCGATCAGCACGCCGCCCGACTGGTTGGTGAAATCGAGCTGGTCGAAACTGTTCGCGCCATTGCGGATTTCGATCATGTCCTGCCCTTGGCGGAACCCCTGAATCCGGTCGTCGCCATCATTGCGCTTGAAGGTGAAAATGTCGGCGCCGCCGCCGCCCTTCAGCGTATCATCCCCCTTGTTGCCGAGCAGCGTGTCAGCGCCGCCGCCACCGATCAGGCGGTCATTGCCGCCCTGACCAAGAAGCCGGTCATCGCCGCCATTGCCCTTGACCACGTCGTCGCCGCCGCCGCCCTTGACCGTATCGTTCCCGGCCTGCCCGACGAGCGTGTCGTTGCCGCCAAGGCCCCGAACGTTGTCATTGCCGCCAAGGGCAAGGATCCGGTCGGCACCGCCTGTCCCGCTCAGCAGGTCATTGCCTTGGGTCGGGCCGCCACCGCCATTACCGCCACCACCAAAGGGCGGCGGTGGTGACGCTTCGTCGACATTAGTGACCCTGACGCTGAGCGCCCTTGTCGTGGTCATGCCATCGCTGTCTGTGGCGCGGACGATCAGGCTGTGATTGTTGTCGCGGTTCGCATCGCGTGGGGCCTCGAAATCCGGCGCGGCCCGGAATTGCAGCGCGCCAGAAGAGCCGTTGATCGAAAACAGACCCGCATCTGCGCCGCCGCTGATGGCAAAGGTGACGCCCGGTTTGTCATCCGTTGCCTGCACCTGCCCGACAAAGCTGGTATTTTCACGAACCGTGAAGGCCGCACCGCCGGTGAAGCTGGGGGCGAAGATGAAATTGTCCTGCACCTCGAACGAACCGAGATCGGCTGTGCCGCCATTCGCAATGCCGTTGAGGTTGACGGACCGCGCCAGAATGCGCCCATCGAACGCGACGCCTGTGGTGCCCGCGTCGAGCGCGACATTGGCGCTGTCCGACCGCAAGGCGACGGTCAGGCCCGGCCCGCCATTGTCGGCGGCAACGCCTGCGGTTTTCGTGCCGTTGGCCTGCGTTGCGGCAAAGACCGTCGCGGCATTCGCGTTGCGGACATTCGCGCTGACGCTGGCATCGAAATCCGCCGCGCTGTCGCCAACGATGTTCCGCCCGGCGAAGGTGACGACAGCGGCGTCCTGAATATCGATTTGCCGCGTCCCCTCGAAAAAGAAGCTGTTTTCATTGCCCAGCACGATGCTGTTGGTGAGCGTCAGCGTGGCGGAGCCACCGACGTGGATGCCGCCGCCGGGAACATCGCCAGTGGAATTGCCTGTGACCGTTACATGGGTCAGGCTGGATACCCCGCCGTAAATACTGATGGCACCGCCCAGCGCGCCGGTATCTGCGGTTGAATTCCCGACAAAGGTTCCGTTGAGCACATTCAGTTGCGCGCCCTGCTGCACGCGAATGGCCCCGCCATAACTACTGTTTCCAACCGTGCTGTTGTCGATGAAATCGACCCGGTTCAGGTTGGCCACAGCCGAATTCGACACAAAGATGGCACCGCCAGAACCGTTCGGGCCTGTTGTAGAATTCTGGACGAAGCTGCTGTCCGTCAGGCTCAGCGAAACCCCCGAACGCGAGACAAAAATTGCCCCACCGTCATCGGCAGACGAGTTACCTGTGAAGGTGACGCCCGACCCGGTGATCGTGCCGCCCAATGTATAGATGGCACCGCCGGAATTCGCCGCGCTGTTCTGACTGATCGTGACATCGTCAAGGGTCAACAGTCCGCTTCTGAAATTGATCGCACCGCCGGAGGCATAGTTTCCAGTGACAGCATTCTCTGAAACCTCGCCCCTAGTGATCGTGATGTTGCCCGCATAGGCATAGATTGCACCGCCACCGGAACTGACGCCGATCGTCGAATTGTTCGTCAGGGTCGTGTCAACAAAGGTAACGTCGCCATATCTTGAAAATACTGCACCCCCGCTTCTGGAAATCCCCTCGGTTCGGTTCCCCCCGAAGGTGCTGTTGCTCGCGTAGATGTCTCCATCCCGCAGATACACAGCGCCAGCGTTGCCAAAGCCGGTCGTTGAGTTGCCATAAAGTGTGGTGTTGATGAGTGTCAGATCCGGATCGTCGGCAACGATGTTCCCGATCCGGATCGCCCCACCATTGGAGTCAGCCCTTCCGCCAGTCAGGTCGAGATTCTCAATCGTCAGATTGCTGAACACCCCGCCGTTCTGATCGACATTGAACAAGCGGACATTGTCGTTGAGCGAGGTCGCATTGGCATCCAGCGACGCCTGAACCATCGTGAAACCGTCACCGTTCACAACGTCGTTGCCGTTCCTGTCGCCCGAAATCGTGATCCGGTTTTCGGCATTGCCGCGAATGGTCAGATCGTCGTCGATCTCCAGCGTTCCGGTCAGGCGAATGACACCGCTCAGCGAAGGATCGAAGGTGATGACATCCGCGCCCAGATTGCTGTTGGCATAGGAGATTGCCTCCTCCAGCGTGGTCACGCCGTCATTTTCGTCAATTCCCATCTCCAATGTCGTGACGACGAGGGGGGAGATGAACTCGAATGCCCCGAGATCGCGGATATTGCCGCCCTCCGGCCCGACACCGGGTACATCCGAGGGGCCGAAGCCACGCGCATCCGTGGTCGGAACATTCGGGCCACCAGAGGCATCAAGCGCGGCATTGCCCGCCCCGCCTTTCAGCGCGACGGTCCGCACCGGGCCGCCATTGTCGAAGACGAAGCCAAATACGTTGCCGCTGAAGGAGCGTGTGTCATCGAAAATCTGGGTCGGGTCCGCATTGCCGACATTGGCGCTGATCGTGGCATCGAAAGCGCCTGAGTTGCTGCCGACAAGATTGTAGCCGACGAAAGAGATCGTGTTGTCGCCGGTCACTTGCAGGATTTCGTCGCCAGCGCCGTCGCTGGTGTTGCCGAGAAGGATCGAATTCTGGACCGTCAGATTGTTCGTGCTGTGGACTGCTCCGCCGCCCCCTTCGCTCTGGTTGCCGGTGATGGTCACATTGCGCAGCGTCAGATCGCCGGTGTTGACACTGCTGATGACACCGCCATTTGCCTGATCGGTCTGTGTTGACTTGCGCGTCTCGTTTTCGAAAAAGGTCGTGTTCTGGATTTCGACGGTAGCGCCATCGGAAATGATGGCACCACCACCGTCATCCCCGACGGCAATGTTTCCCCCGAAATAACTATCGCGGATCGTCAGCGTTCCGCCGGTGTAGATGGCACCGCCACCTCGTCCACCAGAATTCGCGTTACCGACGAAAGAGCTTTCAACGATGGTCAGATCACTGTCATAGGCATCAATCGCGCCACCATATGACGTTCCATACCCGCCTGTCAGGGTCAGTCCCCGAAGATAGCCGGTGGCAATCGTATCAAAGAAGAAAATCTGCGAGTTGTCGACCAAACGCGATGCGCCGAACAGTGATGCGCCCACGTCGGTAAGACCCCGCGAAGTGATGTCATCTCCATTCACGTCGCCGGAGATGACAATCCGGTTGTCGCCGTCGATGCTGATTGCATCGAAAATCTGCATTGCATTCAGCCCAGCGCCGATCCGAATCGTGCCGCTGAGATTGGAGTCGAAGACGATGGAATCCTCGCCCGCGCTGGCATTCGCGAGCGTGATCGCCTCGCGCAGTGACAGGCCGGTGCCCCCCGGCGTTTCGACGCTCGCGTCGCTGTCGTTCTCATCTGTCAGCGTCGTTACGACGAATTCAGCCATCTGCATTTCCTCTCAAGCCTGCGCGACACCGCAATAACCGGCTGAAGGCACGCCTCTACTGCTACTGCAATCAGACCAGCAGTGGCCTCATCATTGCTCCTGCCCACATGTCCGGTCTATGTTAGGACCTGAGGCGCGCAAAGTAAGGTATATTTTACACATTCCAGCGGTGCAGCAACGGAATGGCGCAATGGCGGCCACGGGGGGTGACTGCCATCGCCGCGTGGCGCATTGCTCAGCGATCCGGTGCGGATGCCCGACACTCGCGTATAAAGGTCATTGTCAGGAAAGTGGCGCACCGAGGAAGATTCGAACTCCCGACCCCCAGATTCGTAGTCTGGTGCTCTATCCAGCTGAGCTATCGGTGCCAATGCCTTGCGAAACCCGCCCGGCGAAGGCCTGTCGTTTAGCGGGGCGGGCAAGCCAATGCAAGGGCCGAAATGCAGGTCTGATCGCAAAACATCGGGTCACGATGCGTGCGCCCCGACAGGCGCACCATCTGCCAGGAGCAGCCGAAACGCCGTCCCCTCCGTCGTGCTGCGCAGCAATGTCAGGACGCCGCCATTGGCCGCTGCCAGTTCCGCCGATATCGCGAGGCCGAGGCCCGATCCGCCGGGTCGTGCGCCGCCGATGAAGGGCTGAAAGATATTCTCGACCGCCTTCGCGGGCATCCCCGGCCCAGTGTCCGCAACGATGATCGCAAGCCCATCCGGCCCCGGCGCAGCGCTGACCGTCACGACACCGGGACGGCCCTGCGATTCAAGCGCCTCGCGGGCGTTCCGGGTCAGGTTGACGAGGATGCGGAACAGGTGATCGGGGTCGGCCAGCACCTCCGCATCCGGCGCGATGTCCGTCACCAGCGTGACCACGCCATCCGCCTCGAACACCGCATCGCCGACATCCTCGATCAGGCGCTGCACCACGACGCGGCGCTTGACCGGTGGCGCCTCCTCCGCCCGCCCGTGTTTCAGGGTGGAAATGCAAAGCTGCGCCGCCCGGTCGATGGACCCGATCAGCTTTGGCCCGATCCGAGACACCACCGGGTCCTGGCTGCCCGCCAACCGGTCGGCCATCAGTTGCGCGCTCGCCAGCATGTTGCGCAGATCATGCGAGATTTTCGCGACGGCGGTGCCAAGTTCCGCCAGACGCGATTTTTGCAAGAGGGCGCTGCGGATATCGGTCTGCATCGCGGTCAGCGCGGCCTCGGCACGGGCGATCTCCACCAGCCCGGACCTACGACCGGGGTCGCCGGTCGCAAGTTCCGGGTCTTTCTGAAAACTGATGATATTTCCCACCACCCGTTCGATCGGGCGCACGATCAGGCGGCGGCAGACGATGAACATTAGAATGCCGGTAATGCTTGAAATGATCAGCGACAGGATCAGGATGCGCTGGCCGTATTCCAGCATGGCCATGCGCAGGGGCTGTTCGGCGATCGTAATCTCGATTGCGGTTCCGGGGTTGTTCATCGGCGTGCCTATCACCCGGATCATCCGGTTTTCGGGTCGCCACATGACCGCCAGCGCATCCCGAAGCAGGGTCAGACCGCTCGCCTGCCGCAGATCGAATGTTTCCTCGATCTGGAAATCCTCCGGTGCCTGAAGCAGCAATCGCCGGGCCTCGCCCCGGCGCACGACGATGGACGAAACCTCGGCATTGCTGAGCAGTTCCCGCTCCAGCATTTCCTCGACCATCTCGTCATCGGCGGCCTGCAACACCAGCGCGGCGATCTGCGCCATCTGCACCCGCTCCGCCAGGTAATCCTCGCGAAACCGGGCAACGGAGGGAAGGAATACGAAAATCTCCGCAGCCATCACGATGGCGACCGTGAGCAGGAGGAGACGACCGGAAAGGGTGTTTGCGCTGAACATCTTACCTTGCGGACTGCGGGTTGAGCGACCCTAGCGTTTCAGCCGATTTTGGCAAGCAATCCGACCACCCGCTTGACAAAGGCGCTGTTGAACAGGCGCGGTGTGAAATAGGCCCCCGCCGCCCGTTTCGGCAATTCGCCATAGGTCGGGTAAGGCGCGACATAGCCCGCGACATCCGCCACTTTCAGACCCTTGGAAATCGCCAGCGCCCAGATCGAAATCAGGTCGCCCGCCCGTTCGCCGACAATCGAGGCGCCGACCGGTTTGCCCTTCACGATCATCACCTTGGTCAGGCCGGTGGTTTTCAGTTCCGCCCGCGCCCGGTCGTTTTCGGCATAATGCGCGCGGTAAACCTCCAGCTTGTCGCCATGCACCTTGCGCGCCTCCGCCTCGGTCATCCCGACCTGTGCGATCTCCGGGTCGGTATAGGTGGCCCAGGGGATGTGGTCTGTCCGGTTCGTCACCGGCAGGCGGAACAGGGCGGACCGGACGACAAGCCCGGCCTGATAGCCTGCAACATGGGTGAATTGCAGCCCACCTGCCACATCGCCGATCGCATAGACCCGCCGATTGGTGGTGCGCAGGCCCTTGTCGACCTTGATGCCGGATTTCGTCAGTTCGATGCCCGCCAGATCGAGGCCCATATCATCGGTATTTGCGTGCCGCCCGACCGCCGCGAGGATCACATCGCCGCGAACCTCCGCCCCGCCTTCGAGCGTCAGCACGATATCCGCACCGTCGCGGCGTGCCTCCGCCACCTTGGCGCCCTCGCGAATGTCGATGCCCTCGCCGCGCAGCCGGTCCAGCGTGATCGTGGCCAATTCGGGGTCATCCTTGCCCAGCGCCTTGAACGCCTCCAGCACCGTCACTGCGCAGCCGAGCCGCCCATGCGCCTGCGCCATTTCCAGCCCGATCGGGCCGCCGCCGATGACCAGCAGGTGCCGGGGACGGTCGCGCAGATCGAAGATCGTCTCGTTGGTGTGAAAGCCGACCGTATCGAGGCCGGGGATCGGCGGTGTCCAGGGGCGCGATCCGGTGGCGACGACGAACCGGCGCGCACGAATGATCTTGCCGCCTGCCATCACTTCGCGCGGGCCGGTGAACGACGCCCGGTCCTGAATGACCGTCACGCCCAACTTTTCAAACCGCTCGACGCTGTCATGCGGTTCGATTCCCGCGATCACCGCGCGGACGTGATCCTTCGCTGACGCAAAGTCGATCTCCGGCACCACCGGCGTGACGCCGAAGGGTGCGCCAGCCCGCATCGCATTTGCCGCCTTACCCGCCGCCAACAGGGCCTTCGAGGGGACGCAGCCGTAATTCAGGCAATCACCGCCCATCTTGTGCCCCTCGATCAGGACCACGGACGCACCCATCTGCACCGCCCCCGCCGCGACGGACAATCCGCCGGAGCCAGCGCCGATGATACATAGGTCAGGGGTCAGAATGGTCATGATGGCACCTCCTGCCGCGTCACTTGCCGCGGATTTTCTTGATGATGATGGGCAGGGCGGACAGCGCCGCGAGGCCCAGCAGCGGGCCAAGCACCTGCGGCTCAAAGATCAAGCCCAGATTGGGGTCCTCGCCCGCCGCAAACACCGCGCCGAGGCCCGCGCCGACAGACGCATAGACCAGCGCGCCGGGGATGATGCCGACAAAGGTCGTCCACGCATAATTCACCGTGGACGCGCCAAGAAAGGCCGGCACGACATTCGCCGCAAAGAACGGGATCGCGGGAACCAGCCGCATGATGAGCAGAAAGCTGATCTCATTCTCGCGAAACCCCGCCTCCGCCTTTTTCACCCAGCCGCCTGCGCGCGCCCGCAGCGCATCGCCAAGGCCGGTCTTGGCGGCGGTGAAGATCACGACTGCGCCGATGGTCGCGCCGGTCACCGCAAAGGCACCGCCAAACCAGGTGCCGAACAGGAACCCGCCTGTCAGCGTCAGCGCGAGGCCACCCGGAAAGGACAGCGCCGTTGCCGCCGCATAGATGCCCATGAATGTCAGCGCCGCGAGCACATAATTCGCGTCGCGCCAGGCAAGCAACGCCTCGCGATTATCCTTCAAAGCCTCAAAGCTGAGATATTCACGCCCGAAGATATAGAGGACGACAGCACCCCCAACGAATATCATCAGCGGCAGGAGGCGTTTGACCGAAACGCCGCGTCGCTCATTCGACTTCATCTGATCGCTCATCATGTCGGCTCCGGTTCGGGCGTTGCAGGCTGTATCTGTAGGATCAAGCCACCGGTCGCCAGCGACGTTGCGACGAATGACGCAACTGTGACGGTGCCGCCGCCTATGTTTCGGTCAGGGTGGCTGACATGAGGTGATAATGCGACCGAAACCTGAACCCATGTGATTCATATAGCCTGATCGCCGCATCATTGTCCGCCATCACCTCCAGATGCATGGCCTTGATCCCGCGATTGACCGTATCACGAACGACATGCAGCAGCGCGGCGCTGCCGATCCCCCTGCCGCGAAACGCTTCGCGCATGTAGAATTCATCAAGGAAGGCATCGCGCCCGTTGAACTCGATCGCAAAGCCATATGCGATACAGATGTAACCTGCGATGTCGCCGCCGACCTCGACCAGCCAGAATTCGCCGAGCTGGCGGTCGGCGAGAATCATCGACACAGCGGCGCGCCGGTTTTCCGGCGTCTGCATGACCGCTTCGCCCGCATGAAATTCTGCGACGAGTGCCATCGCAACCTCCAGATCGGGCGGCCCAGCCCATCGAAGCCCGAATTCAGCGGGTATCGGCGCAACGCCCCCCATATTCACCCATCCCTTTTGCCCATACTGGAATTGACAGCACGGCCTCTGCCGCGTATCTCCGCCACTCTGATTTACCCGGCGCTTGCAGCGCCTGAACGCCCGCAAGGGATACGACGAAGGACCGATGCGATGAAACGCCCTTTTCAGCCGAGCAATCTGGTGCGTGCGCGCCGTCATGGCTTCCGCGCCCGTATGGCCACCAAGAATGGCCGCAAGATCCTGAATGCACGCCGCAAATGCGGGCGCAAGCACCTGTCGGCATAAGCCGACCGGAGGTATTGCAATGACAGCGCCGGAGGGCCGCGAGGACACAGGGCAGCGCCCCGGTCCGGGCGGCCCTCCGGCGCTTTTGTCGTCTGCGGATGCGAATCACGTGGCATCGAAGCCGGTGATGATTACCAAGCGCCGCGATTTTCTGGCCGCCGCCAAGGCCCGCCGCTGGTCCGCGCCGGGCCTTACCTTGCAGGGCCGACAGCGCCGCGAGGCCGAACCCTGCGGCCCGGACGCCCTGCGCGTCGGCTATACCTGTTCCAAGAAGGTCGGCAACGCCGTCGCCCGCAACCGCGCCAAGCGCCGCCTGCGGGCCGTCGCTGGGGATGCCCTGCCGCGCCTTGGCCGCCCCGGTTGGGATTATGTGCTGATCGGGCGGGCGGAGGTGACGGCGGCGCGTCCCTTAACCGACCTGCTGGGTGATCTGGAAAAGGCAATCGCGCGGATTCATGCGCCAAAACCGGCAAAACCGTCATGACCCCCCTCGCGCGCCTCGCCGCCCTGCCCGTGCATCTCTATCGCGCGACATTCTCGCCGATGGTCGGGATGAATTGCCGGTATCAGCCGACCTGCTCCGCCTATGCGCTGGAGGCATTGGCGGAACATGGCGGGATCAGGGGCAGCTACCTCGCGGCACGGCGCATTCTGCGGTGCCATCCGCTTGGCGGGTCGGGATATGACCCGGTGCCGGGCAAGAAGGATGACACCGATGCTTGACGATGCCGATCATCCGCTTTTTGCCGACATGCCGGACAGCGGCGAATTTCAGAAGCTGCGCAAGCGCATCATCCGCCAGACGCGCGAGGCGCTGGATGCTTATGGCATGGTCCGTCGCGGCGACCGCTGGCTGGTCTGCCTGTCGGGCGGAAAGGACAGCTATACCCTGCTCGCGGCACTGCTTGACCTGCACTGGCGGGGACTGTTGCCGGTCGATCTGCTGGCCTGCAACCTCGATCAGGGGCAACCGGGCTTTGACAAGACGATCCTGCCCGCGTTTCTGGAACGGCTCGGCGTGCCGCACCGGATCGAATATCGCGACACATATTCAGTGGTGGTCGACAAGGTGCCGGAGGGGAAAACCTATTGTTCCCTCTGTTCGCGCCTGCGCCGGGGCAATCTTTATCGTATCGCACGCGAGGAAGGCTGCACCGCCGTGGTGCTCGGCCATCACCGCGACGACATGCTTGAGACGTTCTTCATGAACCTCTTTCACGGCGGCAAGCTGGCGACCATGCCGCCGAAGCTGCTGAACGACGAGGGTGATCTGATGGTGCTGCGCCCGCTCGCGCATGTGGCCGAGGCGGATTGCGCCCGCTTCGCCGCTGCGATGAACTTTCCGATCATCCCCTGTGATCTGTGCGGGTCGCAGGATGGGCTGCAACGGGCGCAGATCAAACGCCTGCTGGATGAATGGGAGGCGCGCAGTCCGGGCAGACGCCAGATCATGTTCCGCGCGCTCGGCAATGCCAAGGCGTCGCATCTGCTCGATCCGGCGCTGTTCAACTTCGCCGGGCTTTCGCCGCGATCATAGGGCCGCTTTCCCTTTCCTCGCCGCGCCTTACCTGTCAAAAGCGGGCGACAATGCGGCAGGCACGGACATGGCATCAGACACGATCACCACCGATGAAGACCGGCGCGCCCTGCGCATCGCGTTCGGGGCGTTCATGACCGGCGTCACCATCGTGACGACGCGCAGCGATGACGGCACGCCGGTGGGGCTGACCGCGAATTCCTTCACCTCGGTGTCGCTGACGCCGCCCTTGCTGCTGGTCTGCATCGCCAAGACATCACTGTCGCTGCCGTTCTTTCAGCAGGCGCGCGGCTTTGCCGTGAACATCCTGTCCAAAGGCCAGAAAGCCCTGTCCAACCGCTTTGCCAAGCCCGCCGAGAACCGGTTCGAGGGCGTCGCCTGGCATTCGGGGCCAGTCGGCAACCCGGTGCTGGACGGGGTCTGCGGCTGGTTCGATTGCCACCACCACGATCAGGTGGAGGCGGGCGATCACATCATCCTGATCGGCAATGTCCACGGATTCGGTCATGCGGGCGGGGAGCCGCTGGGCTATGCGCGCGGGGATTACTTTTGAGTTTCGATCCACAACCGGAACTGACCGGCGCGATTCTCACCCTGCGTCCGCTGCGCCAAGATGATTTCGAAGGCTTGCGGAATGCCGCCAGCGACGCGCAGACATGGGCCGGGCACCCTGCGCGGGACCGTCACTTGCCGGAGGTGTTCGCACCTTATTTCGACAGCCTTCTTGCCAGCGGCACCTGCCTCGTGGTGGTCCACCGCGCCAGCGACCGGATCATCGGATGCAGCCGATATTACACCGCCCCCGACATGCCGGGCAGCATCGCCATCGGGTTTACCTTCCTGCATCATGATTTCTGGGGCGGCGCAGTGAATTTCGAATTGAAACGCCTGATGCTGGGCCATGCGTTCGACACATTCGATGATGTCTGGTTCCATATCGACCCGACGAATATCCGATCACAGAAGGCGACAGCGAAGCTGGGCGCGGTCTTTGTCCATGACGCTGAATTGCAGCTCGGCCCGATGATGGCCCTTTGGAAATGCTATCGCCTGACGCAGGATGCGTGGGCGGCGGTTGTTGCGGCGCGGGGCTGAGCGTCCGCCGTCCCGGCCCTGAGCCGGGACCCCGACAAGCGAAGCGTTGTGCCTGAAGGGTCGAGGCCCCGGCGCAAGGCCGGGGCGGCGGTGTCGCGGGAATGACAGCGGGATTTCAACCTTTCCAACGCGGCG
>CAYGRU010000058.1:0-20823 GCA_964352385.1 uncultured Candidatus Planktophila sp. | reverse complement strand
GCGCGATCTGCATCGCGGCAACCGTCATATTCTGGTTATGAGTCCTGAGCCTAGCTCATCAATTTGTTCTAAATTATTCCACTGAAGCGCAGCCAGAACACCTAAGTACGCGACAGTAAGCGCTAACCCAAACCACCCATGCCAAGCTTTCAAAGTCGTTTTCCCTTAATAGCGACCTGTTCAATCGAATAGATCGGGCGAGATAAATTTTGGCAAGAAAAATTGCCCTGTCCACCAATTTGTCGGCGGACAGGGCGTTTGCTAGCCTAAGCCAGATAGTCGTAGGCGACTTCGCCGTAAGGCAGCGTCAGATCGGCGATGATGTGCCGCCCGGTCACGATCTTGCGGACCGGCAGATCGGCGACCGGCGCGTTCACATGCGGCACCAGATGCAGACGGGCAGGGGATGACCAGGACCCCTTCACCGTCACGTCGATCAGATTGTATTTCACCAACTGGGCAATTGCCGGTTTGCCATCGACGCCGGGGATCAGTTTCAGATTGTATTGCGTCTTGCTGAGCGCGGCGACGCTCCGCTCCGGGTTGCGCACATGGCTTTCGAACTTGTAGCCCATCGTGCCGACGGCGACCTCCACCCCGGCATAGGACAGGCGCCCTGTCAGCGTATCCTCGGTCACGCCCATCGTCGGGTGGGCATATTTCTTTGGAAAGCCCCAGATTTCGCGCCCTGCGGCGATGGGCGGATCATCATCCAGATACATCTGCGCGACGAAATTGCAGGCCTCGCCATTATACTGGCAGGGGATGACCACGCCGCTTTCGGTGTAATCGCCGAAGCCGGAGCTGTCGGGCATCTTGATCCATTCATAAAAGACCTGATTGGACGGATCGGGCACCAGCGGCTCCGGCACCGCCGCGCGGATCGCGTCCGGGTCGCTTTCATAGATGATGATCATGTATTCACGGTCGACGAACCGATAGGGGCCTTTCGGGTAACTCGGCCCTGCCATCGGCATCGACGGTGTGTTGAGGATTTGATCGCGGTTCATGGGTGGCTCCTTTTCGCCGCTCAGAGGAATTTGGCTTCGATATCGGTGGATGATCTCACGCCGACGGCGTCGAAATGGTTCTTGATGAACAATTCCCCCTCCGCCCGTCCGGCCTGAAACAGGTGGTCGAGAAAGCCCTTGTCGGCATTCAGCTTGGACGAGACGCCAAACTCGCGCAGCGTTTCTTCGCCATCAATCGTGTGGATAAACACCCGTTTCAGCGTTCCGTTCGCGTCGATGCCCTGGTCGATCAGTTTGGACATGAAACTGATGACCCGCATTTCCCGCATCAGGCTGGAATTGAAGGACAGCGTGTTCACGCGGTCGAGGATCGCCTGCGATGTTTTCGGCAGGTCCTTGATGTTGATCGGGTTGAGCTGGACGATCAGAATATCCGGGCAGCCGCCGTCATAGATCAGCGGGAACAGGGGCGGATTGCCCATGTATCCGCCGTCCCAGAAATACTCGCCGTCGATTTCCACGGCCTGAAACATAAAAGGCAGGCAGGCAGAAGCGAGAACGGAGTCGATTGTCAGGTCCTTTTGCGTGAAGACCCGCATCTTTCCGGTCATCACGTTGGAGGCGCAGATGAACAGCTTCACAGCCGTTTCATCATGCATCCAGTCGAAGTCAATCACCTCCTCCAGCACATCGCGGAGCGGGTTCATGTTCATCGGATTGGTCTGATAGGGCGACACGAATTTCGAGATCATGTCAAAGACAGCAAAGAACGGGGAATAATCCATGTTCCCCGGTCCATTCATCTTGTCGAGCCAACTTGGCTGGATCGGTGACATGCGGGCGGCATCTGACACCTTGCCCCAGAATTCGGCCAGCTTTTCCCGCGCCCCCTCCGGCCCGCCCCGTGCCAGACCATAGGCGGCAACTGATGCATTCATCGCACCGGCGGATGTGCCGACGATGCCCTTGATGTCGAAGCAATCCTCTTCGAAAATGCGGTCAAGCGCCCCCCAGGCATAAGCTCCGTGGGACCCGCCGCCCTGCAAGGCAAGCATCAGGGGTTTTTTCGCGGGCTTCGGCGGGGCCTTCTCGGTCTTGGGGGCTTTCGTCGTGGCCGCGCTCATCGCGCGGTCCACCCGCCGTCAACGGAAATGGTCGTGCCGGTGATCGACGCCGCGCCATCCGACGCGAGGAAGACCGCGATATCGCCGATTTCCTCGACCGTCGCGAATTTCTTGTTCGGCTGGTTCGACAGAAGGACGTTCCGCACAACCTCCGCCTCGGTCATGTTGTGGGCGGCGGCCTGTTCCGGGATCTGCTTTTCGACCAGCGGCGTCCAGACATAGCCGGGGCAGATCGTGTTGGCGGTGATGCCGTTTTCGGCGGTTTCCAGCGCGGTCACCTTGGTGAAGCCGACAATGCCGTGTTTTGCCGCCACATAGGCCGACTTGTAGGCCGAAGCGACAAGGCCATGCGCCGACGCCATGTTGATGATCCGGCCCCAGCCGCGCTGTTTCATCGACGGCAGCACCGCCTTGGTGGTGTAGAAGGCGGAGGACAGGTTGATCGCGATCACGCTGTCCCATTTCGCGTCGGGAAAATTCTCGATCGCCTCGACATGCTGGATGCCGGCATTGTTCACCAGCACATCGCAATGGCCCCAATGCGCCAGCACGCTCTCCACCATTGCGGTGGTTTCCGACGGGATCGACATGTCGCCCCCGGCGAAGATCACCTCGCCGCCATATTCGGACAGTTTCGCGATAATCTCCTCAATCGCCGGGGTCATCTTCCGGGCGTTGATGGCAACCTTGTCGCCCTTGGCCGCGAAGGCGGTGGCGACGCCAAGGCCGATCCCGCTGCTTGAACCTGTAACGATAACCACTCTTCCGTCTGACATCTGAAGCCCCCTCATGGCGATATGTGCCGCGACGCACACAAAATCGCGTCGCGTTGATGCTGCGCTGCATCAAACATCCAAAAGGGGCGATTCGTGGAGTGTTTTCTTGCACGATCTGCTGCGATTCGTTTCGATCGTTCCGAATCTGACAAAAATCCATGCGTATCTGTTCGCGTTTGCACAATGTCTGCGCAGACGGCAACGTTCCGTGTCGTGTCCGGTCGGTGATTACCGGGTCGCTGCCTCTGCGATGGCCGCAAAGATACCGTCCAGTTCTGCGGCGATGACGCCCACATCTGGGTTGTCGCCAGTATAGGGCGCGAAAACGAGGCTTGGTGTCTTGTAGCTGAGCGTCGCGCTGCCATCCGCCTGTTCGGTGATGTAGAACCGCACGGGCGCCTCGATCATCGCCGCCTCTGACGCTGCGAGCATTCGCACGGCGTAGACATTGTTGAAGACGCCGATCACCCGGTTGCCGGGGATCGTGACCCCCCGTGCCTTCGCCGCTTCGGTCGGCCCCGCCTGGGTCACGATGCCCATCTTGTTCGCTGCGACAGCGGCCTTCAGCCGGTCGATCAGCGCGTCATAGGTCTGCGTCGTCTCGATCACCGACCAGCCGTCGCGCGGGGCGGGGCTGGCGGTTGCGGATAAGGCGAAAAGCGACAGGGCAACGATCAGAAAGCGCATGGTCAAGATCCTCAGATTGCAGGGCGGAGAGAGCGGGGCAGTGGCGGGTCCATCGACAGAACGCCGCGCATCCAGACCCCGAGATAAGACCCGGCAAAGCCCCAGATCAGCCACCACCACCCGTGGAGCGAGCCGGAGACAAGGCCGCCGAGATAGGCCCCGATATTGCAGCCATAGGCGAGCCGCGCGCCATAGCCCATCATCAGCCCGCCGATGATCGCTGTGACGACATCGCGGCGCGACAGGTGCCAGACCGGTGACCATTTTCTGGCAAGCGCCGCTGCGGCCATCGCCCCGGCGACGATCCCGAAATTCATCACCGACGTGCCATTGGCAAAAACCGATTCACGCAATTGCGCGGCGCGCCAGCCGGACCAGTAGGTCCAGCTCGCGGGATCGCCGCCCATGCCTTGCCAGATTTTCGCCCCCCAGAGCGCAAATGCCGCCGTCACCCCCCAGGGGCGCCCGAGCACCACCAGAGAGGCGACGCCGACCAGTGCCAGCGCGACCGCGCCGAGGATCAGCGACCACGGGCCGGACAGCAGGCTGCCGGTGGGGCGGACAGGCTCCAGCGCACCATGCGCCCGACGCTCCACCATCGCGGAGCCGAGCGCAATCAGGCACAGCGTGATGCCCATCAGGACAATGGCCCAGATCACACCGAATTCGGAGATCAGCGAAATGCCGCGATTGTCGTTGATGCGATAGGATGCCACGTCACGTAGCGCGGCGAAGGCGGCCCCGTCCGGTGCCGGACGCGACCAGAAATCCCAATGCGCGGTGGCGACGACCGACCCCGCGATGAAGAATGCCAGCACCAGCACCATCCGTGTCGACCCGCCGCCCACCGTGAACAGGGTGCCGGAGGCGCAGCCGCCGCCAAGCTGCATCCCCGCACCGAACACGAACGCCCCGAACGCCGACGCAACGCCCATCGGCAGAATGTACCCGCGTGCTGGCACGCCGATGGCATCGCCCCATGCGATCAGCGGGAATGACACAAGGCAGGTCAGGCCGATCAGCAGCATCTGCGCCCGCAATCCGGCCCCGCGCCGTTCGCGGACCACGCGCCGCCACGCGGCGGTGAACCCGAATGATGCATGATATAGCGCGAAACCGGCGAAGCCGCCGATTGCCGCTGCCGACGCGATCGACAGGCCGCCGGTCTGCCAGCCAATTCCGGCCAGCACCAGCAAGGCCGCGATTGCGATGAAAAGTGGCATGCGGTTCATCGATGATCCTTCCGGTGCGACTGAACGGAACGCGCAGCGCATTCACCAAGACGGATAATGCCCGCCCCTTGTCCACGCCAGTCTTGCTGACATTCGCTCACAAGTCGGTGACTGCGGCATCTGAGGCCGCGCCTTGGCCGCATTTTGCGGATACGAGGCAGTTTGGAAAAAGCTGCGGGTCGGTTTCGGCCTGCAAATGCAAGGGCATCAAGACGTGAGTGCGAAGACCGGAACCGCCCCGACCCTGAAAGCGCCGCGCGATCTGCGGCTGGATTTCTTTCGTGGCCTTGCGATGTTCATCATCCTGCTGGCGCACACGCCGGGCAACACGTGGACCTTGTGGATTCCCGCGCGGTTCGGGTTCTCCGACGCGACGGAAATCTTCGTGTTCTGTTCCGGCATGGCGTCTTCGCTGGCATTCGGCGCGGTGTTCGCCAGGAAAAGCTGGTTTCTGGGTGCAGCGCGGATCGCGTTCCGGGTCTGGCAGGTCTATTGGGCGCATATCGGCGTCTTCATTGTCACCGCGCTGTTGATGTTGTCGCTCGACAAGACCGGGTTGGGCGAGGAAGGCCGGGTCTATGCCGAATGGTATTCGGTGGCACAGTTGTTTTCGGCAACCGGCGAGGCGCTGTTCGGCCTGATGACCCTGACCTATGTGCCGGGGCTGTTCGACATCCTGCCGATGTATCTGGTCATTCTGGCGATGGTGCCGGTCGTCATGCTGGCGCATCGCCTCGGCGGGCGCTGGGCTGTGTTTGGTCTGGTCGGGGCGATCTGGCTCGCGGCGCAACTTGCGCTCTGGCACCGCGATGTCGGTGAGGGCGAGACACATATGCTGGGCGCTGCGCTGGCGTCCATTGGCGGTCTGTTTTCGGTGCTGAACCTGCCCGCAAACCCCTGGAACCCCAATAATGTCTGGTTCTTCAATCCCTTCGGTTGGCAGCTTGTGTTCTTCACCGGCTTTGCCTTCGGGATGAAATGGCTGCCCGCCCCGCCGGTCAACCGGACACTGGTCTGGATCGCGGTCGCCTATCTGCTCGCCACCCTGCCGTTCGCGTGGTTCAAGATTCATGGCGCGTTGTACATGCCGGATGAATGGCTGCTGCATGACTGGATCTATTACACCCGCGAATGGCTTGACCCGTTGCGCGGCAAGTCGGGGGTCGGGGCGCTGCGGTATCTGCATTTCCTCGCGCTGGCCTATCTCGGCTGGGCTGCGGTCGGGCCGGGGGGCATTCGCCTTTATGAAGGCTGGTCCGTGCCACGTGTCGCGCGCCCGATGCCCCTCGGCATCATGGCTGTACTGGCGGTGTTCACCATCCCTTATGCCTATGTCGATGAAATCCGCTGGTTGTCGCCCGCGCTGGACCGGGCGATCTTCGATATCTACGGGCCGCTTGGCCTTTTGCTGCCGGAACACCGGATCGGCATGGCGCAGATCGTTCACCTTGTGGCGCTGGTTATTCTGGTCTGGGCCGGCATTGGCGCCGCGTGGCGGCGATGGCTGGTGCAGGATGGCTTCCTCGCCACGGTTCCGGTGATCCGCAAGGTTGGCACGCAATCGCTGGCGGTCTTCATGACCTCCATTGTCCTCAGCCGATTCAACGGCTGGTGGCTCGACGTGATCGGCCGTGATGTCTGGGACAAGGCGCTGGTGAATCTGACCGGATTTGGCGTTCTGATCGCGACAGCCTATTTTGTCGGCTGGTTCAAGTCCGAGCCGTGGCGCAAGGAATTGAAACCACAAGTGATTGAAAAACAAAGGCCATCAATGGCAAACACCACGGCAGCGGAATAGATAGGCGGTCATGAACCTTCTGGCGCATAACACTTCTGGTCCGCTGACTCCCTTGTCGATCAAGGGGCCGCTGGTGGTCGCCCAACTGGGTCAGAGCCTCGATGGGCGGATCGCGACCGCGACCGGCGCATCGAAATACATTTCCGGTTTCGAGGCGCTGAAACATCTCCACCGCCTGCGGGCGGAGGTGGACGCGGTGATGGTCGGGGTCGGCACGCTGATCGCCGATGATCCCGCCTTGACCGTGCGCCATGTCGAGGGCGTGCACCCGGTGCGTGTGGTGATCGACCCGTCAGGCCGCGCACCGCATGATGCGCAGATCCTGACCGATGGGGCCGCTGACGTGGTGTTCATCACGCTGCCCGGTGCCCCGGTGCCGCCGGGCGTGCGCCATCTGGAACTTGCCCCCGGTGCGTGCGGGCGGTTCAAGCCCGCCGCGATCATCGCAGCCTTGGCCGAAATCGGCCTGACGCGGGTTCTGGTCGAAGGTGGTGCCGATACGCTGGCCGGGTTCCTCGATGCCGGGGTGATCGACGTTCTGCATGTGCTGGTCGCGCCGATCATCCTCGGGTCCGGCAAGGCAGGGTTTTCGCTGAACCCGATCGACAAGCTGGACGAGGCGATCCGCCCCCAGACAACCGTCCATCTGTTCAATGACGGAGATGTGTTGTTTACTTGCGACCTGAGACAATCGAAAAAGGCAGCGTGACCGCTGCCTTCCTCTGACCTTGAGCCGGAGCTTCGAATGCCACGTTATCCGCTGATCCAACGCGCGCTTCATTGGGCTGTTGCCATTCTGGTGCTGGGGGCACTTGCGGTTGGCATGATGATCGGGTTCTACGAATTTCAGGGGCTGGTCGATACCTACGGTCAGGCCAGCACCAATCTGATCTACAAGTATCACAAGACCTTTGGCGTGATCATTCTCGGGCTGATGCTGGTGCGGATCGTGGTGAAACTGCGCCTCGGCAAGCCCGAACACGTGCCGCCGCTGTCGGATTTCGATCGGCGCGCCAGCGGTGCGGTGCATGGATTGCTTTATGTCTGCCTGCTGGCGATGCCGATCCTCGGCTGGCTTGCCACGGGCGCGGGCGGCTATCCGGTGGAGTTCTTCAACTGGACCTTGCCGGGGATCATGCCGCGCGACAAGGAACTGTCGGAACTGCTTTATCAGCTTCACGGCCTGGTTGGCTGGGTTATCCTCGGCCTTGTCGTGCTGCATATCGGCGGCGCGATGAAACATGCCATCGTCAACATGGACAAGGTGATGGATCGGATGCTGTAGGTCGGTCAGCCCTTTGGCGGCAGCGCAAGAATGTCTGTATGGCCGACCATGACCGACCGCGCCGCTGATCGCCCGACTGACCACGCCTCGTGATCGGTTGGGGGCAGGGCAGTTCGCAGCGCCTCCGCCCCGCCAGATGCCAATGCGCCGATCAATGCGCCGTCGCGCGCACGGCTCAGGTGCCAGTCGCTGTCGATCCTCGACACCTCGAAGCCGGATCGCAGCAAGGCCGCGATCAGATGGCCCGGCGCATCGGGGCCAAGCGCGGGGCCGAACCCCTTGTCGCGGCGCATGTCGGCATGAAAGGCGGCCAGTGCTTCGGCCTCGTGTGGCGGGGTCGGCGACCAGACCTCCCGCCCGTCATAGGTCAGTGCGGCATAGAGCGGGGTTCGGGCGGCGGCGAGCAGGGGCACGAACCTGTCGAGCCATTCAGCGGATACCAAGTCGAAGAATGCGGATGCCGTCATCAGATCGGCCCCGGCCTTGAATGCGGCCTTCGGGTGGGCGGCGAGATCCGCGACCACGGTCTTTACGCGCGGCCCCTCGGGGATCAGGGCCAGCAATGCGGGATCATGATCCAGAATCCGCCATCTCGCCTGCGGGACATGCGCCGACAGAACCCGCATCGTCGCCCCTGACCCGCCGCCAAGGTCGGTGATCCGGCCCCGCCCCGCTGCGGCGATCGCCACAGCCTGTGCCATCAGGTCGCGATTGCGTGCCCGGTCATCAGCGGGCGCGCGCAGTGCCAGCCAATCCGCCGAAAATCCTGTCATCTGGCAGCCTCCATCGCCCTGCGGATCGCTTCCCATGTTGCATCCCAACCCGGCAGCGCCAGCGCATATTCCCGCCCGCGCGCCCCCATCGAGGTGCGCAGAACCGGGTTGCGCAAGACATCTGCGACCGCCGCCGCCAGCGCCGCGTCGTCATCAATGGCAACCAGCCGCCCGGCGCTTCGCGGAACCAGTTCCGCGACCGCCCCCGCATCGCAAGCGATGATCGGCAGTGCCCGCATCATCGCCTCGGCAAAGACCATGCCATAGCCTTCGTAACGCGATGGCAGGCAGAACAGGGTCGCGCGGGCATAAAGCGCATCAAGCTCCGGCTCCGATTGCGGGCCGATCAGGTGGATGCGCTGGCCGAGGCCTGCTTCGGCGATCTGGGTGTGCAGGGCCGCCGTTATGGCAGGGTCACGGTCATCCGGCCCGACGCAAAGGCAGGTCCATTCCAGATGCGCGATGCGCGCCAGCGCCTGGATCAGCACATCGTGGCCCTTGCGCCGGGTCAGCGAGGCAACGGTCAGGATCATCGGCGCGCCGCGCCCCGGGCGTGCCGCCGCCTTGCGGTCCAGCCCCGGCGGGGCGATGGTGATGCGGTTGGGGGCTTGGCCGAATGTGTCCTCAAGGGTTTTCTTGGTGGTCGCACTGGTGACGACGATATGCACCGCCCGGTCCAGCGCCGCCCGTTCCGACCGGATCAGCCGCGCTGCGACATCGGGCGCAAGCCCCGGCTCGTGCCCCAGCGGATGATGGCAGAGCGCAACCGGGCGCTGTGGCAAGGCGTCGATCATTGCTGCCGGAAGCACGCCGTAAGCCAGCCCGTCGATCAGGAGCGGTCCCGACATGGCCTGCAAGGCGGCCTGCGTCGCGGTCAGTTCCGCTGCCGATGGAAACGGGAACCCGCCCGGCAAGGCCAGCGCGGCAAGCGCACCTTTCGATGCCTCGATCACCCGCGCATCGTAGATATAGCCCCCGGTTTTCGTCGTCGGATCACCGGGGATGGCAAAGCCGAAGGTCAAAGCGTGCCTTCATACCATGCCAGCGCTGCGTGGCTTTCATTCAGCGTGATGCGCAGCCGTTCCACCTGATCGCCGCCCGGCCCGAGGGCACCGGACTTGGCCGCCGCCGCGATCTGGTCGAAGATCCATTTCGCCAGCCATTCGGTCGTCGTCAGTTCGCCCGGCAGGATCTCGTCAAGGTCGTTATAGCTGAGCTGTCCGAGGACGGCTTTCAGCGTGTCGGTGGCGCGGCCGATATCCACCACGATCCGTTCCGCCCCCAGCGTTTCGCGATAGAAGCAGGCATCGACGACATAGGTCGCGCCGTGTTTCTTTTGTGCGGGTCCGAAGACCTCTCCGGGCAGCGAATGGGCGATCATGATGTGATCGCGAACCTGAACGGCATACATGCGAAGGCTCCTATTCGTAGCGCACGAGGGTTGCGATTCCCGGCGCATCGGGGGCGAGAATCCCGCCCATCTGGTCTGGCAGGTCGGTGAATGCGACCTCGTGAGTGATAAGCGCATCCAGCGCCGGATCGTCAAGCAGCGCCATCGCTTTTGTCAGGCGGCGGCGATAGTCCCAGCGCGAACGGCGAGACGGGCTTAGCGCGCCGACCTGACTTGAAATAATCTGAAGCCTCTTCTGATGAAAGGCACCGCCGAGCGGGGCAGGGGTGACGCCCTCGCCATACCAGCTCAACTCGATCAGCTTGCCCTCAAACCCAAGAGAATCAATCGCTTGCGCCAGACCTCCGGCGCTCGCGCTTGTGTGAATGGCTATGTCGCATTCGTGACCGGCGATTTGGCCTGAAGTGAAATTCACATTAAGTTGCGCTGCAACATCCGCGCGATGCTCTAGTTTGTCACAAAGGATGATTTCCGCCCCGGGGATACGGGACGCGAGTCGCGCGACGAGCAAGCCGACGAGACCTGCGCCGATCACGGCGATGCGGTCTCCGGGGCCTGCGCCGGCATCCCAAAGGGCATTCAGCGCCGTTTCCATATTGGCGGCGAGCGCGGCCCGGCGGGGCGGGATCGAAGACGGAACCGGAATCATCTGGTCCGAACGTAGAAGGAAACGGGTTTGGTGCGGATGGAGCGTGAAGACATGGCGACCGATCAGATCGGCTGGTCCGTCCTCGACGGTGCCGACCGCTGCGTATCCGTATTTCACCGGGAAGGGGAAATCCCCCTCCTGCATCGGGGCGCGCATGGTCCGGTATTCGGATGCGGGGACGCGGCCCTCGAAGATCAGACGTTCCGTGCCCCGGCTGATCAGCGACCAGCGGGCGCGGATAGTGATTTCGCCGGTGCCCGGCGCGCCGGGGCGAAGGGCGGATTGTTTGGGGGCAACATGCCAAAGGGCGAGGTGTGGGGATACTTCGTTCATAGCCAACCCATAGCGCGCGATGCCGCGCAGTGCATCAGAAAGACGATCACATGACCGACATAAGCGCAATTTCCCCATCCAAGATCGAGGCCCTGCCGGGCACCGCGCCCGACGGCGCGATGACGCCTGCGGGGCTTCAATCGACCCGGATGATGACCCGGCGACGGCGCATTGTCACCGTGCTGAACCTGCTGACGCTCGGCCTGCTCGGCGCTGCGCTGGTGCGCATCTTCGGTGCGGGTGGCTGGACGGCTGCCGATATCACGATCTTCATCTGTTTCCTGTTTGGCGCCCCCTGGACCGTGATGGGGTTCTGGAATGCGATCATCGGGCTCTGGCTGCTGCATGGCGCGAAGGACGGTCTGGCGCAGACCAGCCCGTTCATGGCCGCCGCGGATGAGGGCGCGCCGATCCGCGCCAAGACCGCCATCTGCATGACCCTGCGCAACGAGGATGTTGCGCGCGCCTTCGCCCGTTTGCTGGAGACGAAGCGCAGCCTCGACGCGACCGGCTGGGGCGATCGGTTCGATGTGTTCATCCTGTCCGACAGCAATGATCCTGCGGTGCAGGAACAGGAACGCGCGGCATTCGATGCAGCGCGCGGCGTGCTCGGCACTGGCGCGACTTATCGGCTTCGGGAAAAGAACACCGGGTTCAAGGCCGGGAACATCCGCGATTTCCTGCGCCGCTGGGGCGAGCATTACGAATTCTTCTTGCCGCTCGACAGCGACAGCATGATGTCGGGCGATGCGATCCTGAAACTGGTGCGGGTCTGTCAGGCGCATCCCCGGATCGGCATTCTACAAAGCCTTGTGGTCGGAGCGCCTGCGCCATCGGCCTTCGCCCGCATCTTCCAGTTCGGGATGCGGTCCGGTATGCGGTCCTTCACGATGGGGGCGGCGTGGTGGCATGGCGATTGCGGCCCCTATTGGGGGCACAACGCGCTGGTGCGCATTGCGCCGTTCCGCGCCAAATGCGGCCTGCCGGTCCTGCCCGGCAAGGGCCCGCTCGCCGGGCATATCCTCAGCCACGATCAACTTGAAGCGGCACTGATGCGCCGCGCCGGATACGAGGTGCGCGTGCTGCCGGTCGAGGGTGAAAGCTGGGAGGACAACCCGCCCAGCCTGTTCGATTTCACCCAACGCGACCTGCGCTGGTGCCAGGGCAACATGCAGTATTGGCAGCTTCTGGGGGTGAAGGGCATGAAGCCCATGAGCCGGTTCCAGATATTCGCCGCCATCATGATGTATTTCGGCGCGCCCGCATGGATGCTAATGACGGTCGCCGCCGTCGCGAAGATTTTCGAAGGTGATTACACCGATATCGACTTCGCCTTCGGCATCTCGATGTTCTTCATCATGTTTGCCGTGTCGCTGTTCCCGAAAATCGCGGGCTGGACAGATATCGCGCTGCGCAAGGGCGGGGTGGCGCAATATGGCGGCGGGCTGAAATTCTTCATGGGCGCGGTGGCGGAGACGCTGTTTTCCATCATGCTCGCGCCCGTCGTCGCGTTTCGTGTCAGCATCTTCATGGTCGGGTTGCTGTTCGGAAAATCGGTCAAATGGAACGGACAGCAGCGTGACGCGCATCGGCTGAGCTGGACCACCGCGCTGCGCGGGTTGTGGCCGCAGACGCTGTTCGGCGCTGCGATTGCCGCGATCATCGCGATTTCCGCGCCGTCGGCCCTGCCTTGGGCGGCACCGGTCATGCTTGGACTGGTTCTGTCGATCCCGTTCGCCGTGCTGACATCGCATCCCGCCATCGGGCAGGCGGCTGCACGGATCGGCCTTTGCGCGACCCCGGATGAATTGTTCCCGCCGGAAAGCATCCGCCGGGTGCAGGGACAGGGCGGACAGGAACCTTTGCAGCCGCTTGCGGCCTAGATCCTCGTCGACACGATCTCGGCCATCAGCCAGTCAGCGAAAGGCGCAGCGGTGATCGCTGCGCCTTTTGCCTTGATGAGGTAATAGGCGCGCTCCGCCGGGGCGGCGGCGGCGAAGGGGCGGACCAGTGCCCCCGTGCTCAGCGCCTCGGCGCAGGTGATGGAATCGCCGAGCGATACGCCCAACCCCGCCTTGGCGGCGGACAAGAGCAGCGTGACATCCCCAAATATCACTTCGCGCCCGTCTTCCGCCGCGCGCTCGATCATGCCTTCCGGCGCGCCGCAGGCTTCGGCCCAGACCTGCCAGTCGCGGCGCGTGCCCAGATGCAGGAACGTTGCCTCGGCAAGGGTCGCGATCCGGTGCAGGCCGCTGCGCTGCGCGAGCGCCGGTGACATCACCGGAAAGAAATCCGGTTTCGTCAGAAACGCGGCCCCGGCGGGTTCGGTCCCCGGCACGAGGAACGGGATCTCGATATCCGCATGTTCCGCCTCGCCCGCCACCAGGGTCAGCGCGATATCGGGATGGGTATCGCAGAAACCAGACAATCGCGGCGTCAGCCATGATGACGCAAAACCGGGTGCGGCGGCGACGGTCAATGGCCCATTGATGACATCCCGCCCGCGCGCCTGCGCGGTCGCGGCCTTCAGCACCTCGAGCGCGGGGCGCGTCGCCTCGATATAAGCGAGGGCACGGGGGGTCAGGGTCAGGCCACGGCCCTTTGCCGTGACGCATTCGAACCCGAGGCTGGCTTCGAGGGTGCGAAGCCTGTGGCTGACGGCGGAGGGGGTGAGGGACAACGCCTCCGCCGCAGCTTGCACGGAGCCATGACGTTCGATCCGGTCGAGAGCTTCGAGGGAAGCGAAAGATGGCATCATGACTTATCCTCAGAATTCCTCAGCAATGATAGCACTATTTTTCAATTGTGCTGAAATTCTTTATCGGCAAGGTGGCCGCAGGCTCAGCGCAATGGATAGGGAAGCCAGTCATGGAAGCAACCTTCACCCGCAGAAAAATCGTCACGCCGCAGCGGCTGCGTGATCTTGCGCAAAGGTCTGACCTTCGGGGCATCGCGCAGGCGGGCAGCCATTTCGGGGCGATTGTCGTGACCGGCTGGTTGCTGTGGCAGACCTGGGGCACATGGTGGGCGGTGCCGGTGTTCATGGTGCACGGCACCCTTATCAACTTCCTTTACGCCGGGCAGCACGAGCTGAGCCACGGCACGGTGTTCGCCACCAAATGGCTGAACGAGGCCTTGGGGCGCTTCATCGGCTTCACGCAGATTTTTCCGCGCGATTTCGATCAGATCCAGCATTTCGCCCATCATCAGTACACGTCGAACTGGGAAAAGGACGGCGAATTGGCGCGGGAGCCTTATACGCTGTCGTCCTATCTGCTCTGGATGTCGGGCCTGACCTATTGGTGGACCCGCATGACCCGCGTGATGCGGTTCGCGCGCGGCATCGTCGTAGAACCCTATATCCGCCCCGACCAGCATGACCGGGTGATTCGCGAAGGCCGGATTCACGCGGCATTGTATGCGCTGCTCGCTGTCATCTCGGTTCTGGTGGGGACCTGGGCGCTGGTGATCCTGTGGATCGCGCCGATGTTCGCGATGAAGTGGGTGCACCAGATGCAGAACACCATCGAGCATCTGGGGTTGGAGCATTCGGACGATATCCTCGCCAACACCCGCTCCACCAAAACCAATCCGGTGATGCGCTGGATGTGCTGGCAGATGCAGTATCACACCGCCCACCACATGTTCCCCTCGGTCCCGTTCTGGAAGCTGAAGGACCTGAATGCCGATCTGGAAAAGGGCATCGGCGGCCCGCCGCACCGGATGAGCTATCTCGGGTTTCAGGTGCAGGTGATCCGCAAACTGGCGGGCGCGTCGTCCGAGGCTGATTTCCCGATGAACGAGGTCTGGATCGCGCCGCGCCCCGGTGGTGGCACAATGCGGTTGCCTGCGGAATGACGCGCGATCTGCATGTTTATCAATCGCTTTGGGCGATGCGGCCCTATGACCTTGCCGCGCCGCCTTTCGCGGACATCTGCGCACGGGTTGCGGCGGCGGGATACAAGGGCCTCGCGCTGGATTTCGGCGCCGATGATGTCTCCGTCGCCCGCGCGATCCGCCCACATATGGAGCGGGAGGGGCTGACGCCGCTGATCGTCGCTTTCCCGAAAACAGTGGAAAGCCTGCGTGAAACCCTGATTCTAGCGAAGGATTTCGGCGCGCCCTTCGTCGATGTGATCGGGCAGGTCATGCCCCTGACCGTCGAGGGCATGATCCCCGTGATCCGCCGCTGGATCGACATGGCGGACGATGTCGGAATGCCGGTGCAGTTCGAAACGCATCGCAACTGCATCACCAACGATCTCTATCCGACGTTGTCGCTGCTGGATGCGATTCCCGAAATGCGTCTTTGCGCCGACCTTTCGCATTACGTTGTTGACCGCGAATTCTGGTATCCGCTGGGCGAGCGGGACATGGGACTGATTTCGCGCATTCTGGCGCGGTCGGACAGTTTTCAGGGGCGGGTGGCCAGCCGCCAGCAGGTTCAGCTTCAGCTTGATTTTCCGCAGAATCGGAAATGGGTGGATCTGTTCAAGGGCTGGTGGCGCGAGGGGTTCGAAGGCTGGCGCGCGCGCAATGAAAGCGGGACCTGCATCTTTCTTTGCGAACTTGGCCCGCCGGAATACGCCATGACCGGCCCGGACGGGCGCGAGATGTCGGATAGGTTCGCAGAGGCGCTTCAGATCAAGTCCTGGGTGGAGGCGATGTGGGCGGAGATGGACGCCGCTACTTGAAGAATCCGATCTGATTAGTGATCGCGACGATCCTGCCGTCGCGTGACCAGATGCGGCCACGCTGATCGTACATGCCATTGCCGACACTGTCGGAATCCGCATCCATCAGCAGAAAGTCGGTGCCGATGGCGGCAAGTTCGGCATCGTTCATGTGGATGTTCAGCGAATACGAAACCGTCGACCCCATCCGCATCCTGTCGCCCAGATAGAATGTGCGCGGCATGTAGGTGTCGGAAATCGCCGCAAGCCCGATCACGTCGAGCGGGCGGCCATCCGCCTCGCGCAGCCAGTTCAACGAATAGGGCCGATCGGATTTGCGGAATGGCCGCCCGCGGATGACGTGCTGGTCATAATGTTGCTGCCAGGGCGGGCCGATCGACAGGTCGGTGCGGGTCATCCCCTCCGGCTCCGGTGCTGCGGGCAACGCCGTATCGAAATTCAGATCGCTTTCGCGTGTCGCCGATGTGACGATATCGGCGGAAAAGACCGGCACCATCGGGTCGGCCTCTGTTGCGATGGAAACACGCCAGAAATCCGTCCGGGCCTTCGCGGTCAGTTTCGTCGTGGTGACGATCAGCGGGGCCTTGTCGAACGCGCTGGGAAAGATTGCATTGATGCTGACGATGGTGCCGCGCATCCCCTCACTCGCCAGCACCGCGCGGGCTGCGGCGGCGATTGTCCAGCCGCCGAATGCGCCGACAAAGTTCCAGTAGGTGTCAGACGGCATCAGCCGGAACGTGCCCGGCCCGGTCGCGGTCAGCGCGGTCGCCTCGTCAAGCGCATGGGTCATCACAGGGTTCCTTTTCCTGCATGTCAGAAGATCATCACGCAGCGCGAATGCAAGTCGTGACGTGACGTTAACGTCAAGTCAGACCTGCGGCGCATCTTGTCGTCATCTTGCCGCTTGAACGCATCCGCGCGACTTGATAACTCCGCTGCGTCACCTTCGACATGGCCCTGTGGCGGAATTGGTAGACGCGCCGGATTCAAAATCCGGTTCCTTTGCGGGAGTGCCGGTTCGATTCCGGCCGGGGCTACCAATCAGACATCATCGGATACTTGTCTTGTTGCGATTACGAGATCAGCAGGTTCTGTGAAGCGCCACAGCGAACGAAGATCATTCTTTGGGCTAGCTTCGCTTGGTTCCGCGTCGCATTCTTGGCACCATGAAAATCGGACAACGACGCTATCGCGCCTTTATCAGTTATAGCCATTCGGATGAGGCCTTTGCCTCTCGCTTCCACAAGTCGCTCGAGCGCTGGCGGACGCCCCGGCGTCTTGTCGGCTCTGCAGGACGGGATGGCGCGGTTGAGGCGCGGTTGTTCCCGATCTTCCGCGACCGCGAGGAACTGCCGACCTCAGCCGATCTTGGTGGGGTGATCCGGGCGGCGCTTGAGGGGTCGCGTTATCTGATCGTGATCTGCTCGCCGCGTGCGGCAGCCTCTGTCTGGGTTGGGCAGGAGATCCTCCAGTTCAAACGGATCCATGGCGAGGGGCGCATCATCGCAGCTCTGATAGAAGGGGAGCCTTCGACCGCTTTTCCCGAGGCCATTCGCTATCGGCTCGGCCCGGACGGGACACTCTCTACCGAGGAGGTGGAGCCGATTGCAGCGGATTTCCGGCGCGGCAAGGATGGCTGGCGACTTGGCCTTTTGAAAGTACTTGCAGGTGTGTTGGGGGTCAATCTTGATGACCTTGTGTTGCGGGAAAGACGCCGTCAACGCCTCCACCGACTTACCCTCACTGCGACGGCTGCCGTGATCGCAGCGGCTGGCGTGTTCGCCGCTGATGCCTGGCGAGAACGCGAGCGTGTGCAGACTGCGGTGGTGCAGGCTGATCGCGGCCTCTCTGATATCCGTGCGGGGGCTGTCTTTTCCGGGGCTGCTCGTTTCCTGAGCGCAAGCGACGCCCTCGGCGACGCCGCAGGGCCGGACGGGCTGCGCCTTGCTACGGCGCTTCGCACCCGGCTCTTGCCATTTGACGAGGCGAAGGCGGAATTGGAAGAAGGTGCGGTCATTCGCTGGCGTGATCGAACCTATCGCTTCGAGGACTCTACGCTTACGCCTGTCCCATATGCCGAATACTATGCCGAAACGGATGGCCTTATGCTCCTTTCGCATCGCGGCGATGGCATTTCAGCTTATGCACAGGGCAGTGCCGAGCCAGTCTGGCGCAAGCCTTTTGAGCCGGGAGAGGAACTTTGTGGCCTCTGGCAGGATCAGGAAACCGGGCGGGGATATTTCGAGGGCACGTATATCGGGATGACCATTGGTTCGTCCTATGGCTTTCATGGCTGGCTGGATCTTGAAACAGGTGCGGTCGAGCACATTGGCCATGCCCGCGTATTTGAAAGCGTTTGTACCGGAGACGATACACCTAGGATCGTTGACGGCACCTTTGCACGCCTTGATCGCGCGGTTTCTGCCTTCGACTGGCCGCGCCTCCGACGGGAGTTCACCCTCTGGGATCTTGCCGATTTCATGTCGCAGCATCCCTTCCTTCCCGACACTGCCGGAGATGCGGTGCGGGATGGCATCGTCATCTGGCATGGTGAGGAGGTATCCGGTCTTGAGGTATTCGACTGGCATACGCCTCGGGCATTCCAGTGCAGTGAAACCACGTTCGCCTATGGGCTTGCTTCAGTGGGGAATTCCGGGGGCACCTGGGCGATGTGCGCTGGTGGCGAGATGCCCGTTTGTCAGGGTTACGACTTTATAGGCGCGATCAACAACTGGGCGGTGGCACCCGATTGCAGTATGATCGCAGCCATGGGAGCAGGCCTGACAGACCGACGCGGCCTCGCCCTTGTAGGCCCTGATCTGGCGGAGAAGGCGATTGCATGGCAAAGCGCCCCCAATGTGACGAGCCTCGGCGTCTGGTCAGCCTCCGGCGCATTGTTCGCGGCGACTGACGGTGCGGACCGGATATTCGTCTTTCAGCGCAATGCCGATGGGCTTTCCCAGTTGGCCACGCATCAGGCGGGAGAGATGGTCGGGGCGCTTGTCTTCCTTGGTGATGACGGCCTTGCCTTCCTGACCGAAAGCGGCGCGCTTCGCGCGATTTCGGCTCGCTCGGGTGTGGCGCTTTGGCCATCCATCATGTTGGGCCCCCGGATCGGCCTCGCGCTGACAACGAAGGAAGCATTCGAGGATGAGGCAAACGGAGTTTTGCTCGCTGACCGGAACGGAGAGCGGTTGGCGCTTCTGATGCAGATGGACGCAACGGAGGCTTACCGTGCATTGCCGAATCTGCAGCCGCGGACAATGGATGGCGAACTCGCGCCGCCAGACCCGGATCAGTTCACTTCATTTGCTCGCTTTTTTGATGCACGGCTCGGGGTGCCGCTTGGAAATGTACTGCCGCTCTCTTGGGTGACTGGCCCTTACCGTGTCGATGGTCTTTGGAAAAAGGCCCACCTTTCGCGTCGGGAAGACGGTGTTCTTGTGCTGAGCTTTGAGAATTACGGGGCCTTTTCTGAAAAGGTTGTTTCGCCATCTGGCGCGGCACCAGAGTTCCTGACAGGGTTTGGCCCGGATGGGACGCTAATCTCGCTGGAGCTGCTGGAAGAGACGGATGCGTCAATCGCGGAATGAGACCATTCCAACCTTAAAATATGGTCCGGATGTCGCAATCCGTCGCGGCGCTGCCGCACCACTTGAAACCGGTTCACCTTTCTGCCCCTAGTGTCTGGGGGCACAAGGAGGTTCCCGTCATGTTTCTGTCTGTCTTCGACATCTTCAAGATCGGGATCGGGCCGTCATCATCGCATACGATGGGGCCGATGACGGCGGCAGGGCGATTTCTGGATGCGTTGCGCGGTGGGGCAGACCGGGTGCCGGGCGGCGGCGAGCCTGCGCGGCTGTCCTGCCGTCTCTATGGCTCGCTCGCCTTCACCGGGCGCGGGCATGGCACGGATCGGGCGGTCACGCTGGGGCTGGCCGGACAGAACCCCCGCGATATCGACCCTGACGCGGCGGAGGTGATCGAGGCGGAGGTCGCGCGCACGAAGCAGGTCGCCCCCGAAGGCCTGCCGACACTCGCCTTCGATCCGGCGGCCGACATCATCTTCGACTACGGCCCCGCGCTGCCGGGCCATGCCAACGGCATGAAGCTGCTGGCCCATGACGGCGCCGGGAATCTGGTGCTGGAGGAAACCTATTATTCGGTCGGTGGCGGGTTCGTCGCGACCGCCCGCGAATTGCAACGCGGCGAGCGGCCAAGCGCCCCTGCCGCCAACGCACCGCGCCGCCCGTTCCCCTTTGCCAAGGCGTCGGAGATGTTGGCGATGGCCCGGAGCGCGGGCCTGTCCATCGCCGCGATGAAGCGCGCGAACGAGGAGGCGACGCTGGGCCGCGCCGCGCTGGACCGTGCCATCGACGATGTGGTGGACGCGATGAATGCCTGCATCGACCGCGGGCTCGCCAAGGATGGCGAACTGCCGGGCGGCCTGCGGGTAAAGCGGCGGGCCAAGGGCATTCATGACCAGCTTATGCGCGAGAAAGGGTTGAACATCGCACAACCGCATATCGCGAACGATTATCTGTCGGTCTATGCGATGGCGGTGAACGAGGAGAACGCGGCGGGTGGCAAGGTCGTCACCTCCCCCACCAACGGCGCTGCCGGGGTCGCGCCTGCGGTGCTGCGGTATTACCGCGATCATTGCCACGGTGCGACGAAGCAGGGGGAGCGGGATTTCATGCTGACCGCCGCCGCCATCGGGGGCCTCATCAAGCACAATGCCTCCATCTCCGGTGCCGAGGTGGGCTGTCAGGGCGAGGTCGGATCGGCTGCCGCGATGGCGGCGGCGGGCCTTTGTGCTGCGCTTGGCGGCACGCCTGAGCAAGTGGAGAACGCCGCCGAAATCGCGCTCGAACATCACCTCGGCATGACCTGCGATCCGGTCGGCGGGCTGGTGCAGGTGCCCTGCATCGAACGGAACGGGCTGGGCGCGATCAAGGCGGTATCCGCCGCGTCGCTCGCGCTGCGCGGCGATGGCACGCATTTCATGCCGCTGGACAATTGCATCGAGACGATGCGCCAGACCGGCATGGACATGAATGCGAAGTACAAGGAAACGTCTCAGGGCGGTC
>CAYGRU010000057.1:0-21905 GCA_964352385.1 uncultured Candidatus Planktophila sp. | reverse complement strand
TGCGATGC
Source organism: uncultured Candidatus Planktophila sp. (assembly GCA_964352385.1). Lineage (GTDB taxonomy): Bacteria > Pseudomonadota > Alphaproteobacteria > Rhodobacterales > Rhodobacteraceae > Pikeienuella. The sequence goes on along the minus strand of CAYGRU010000057.1, from coordinate 21,897 downwards.
GCCTGTTCATGTGCCACGACTATGGCCCTAATGGCCGCGATATCGCGTGGGAAACCACCGTCGCCGACGAAAGGGCCCACAACATCCATGTCGGCGGCGGCAAGACGCGGGACGATTTCATCAAGTTTCGCACCGAACGCGACGCGCAACTGGACATGCCGAAGCTGATCATCCCCTCGTTGCAGATCAACATGCGGGCCGGGGTGATCCCGACCGACAAGGACGGCAATCCGATGCTCAAAGTGCCGGTGAACGGCCTCTAGGAAGGACTGAATACCGTGGATATCAAGACACTCACCGACCGGCTGTCGGTCAGCCCGCAGATTGCGGCGTCGGACATGCAGGACATCAGCGATCAAGGGTTCCGGTCGATCATCTGCAACCGGCCGGATGGCGAGGGGGCGGATCAACCCGGTTTCGATGAAATCTCGGTCGCTGCAAGGCAACATGGGCTGGAGGCCGTGTATCTGCCGATCGTCGCGGGCAAGGTCGGCGATGACGATGCGGCAGCGTTCGACAAGGCGATGAACGGCCTGCCGGGGCCGACGCTGGCCTATTGCCGCACGGGCACGCGGTCGGCAACGCTCTGGTCGCTTTCGCAGGCGCGGCAGCGCAGCCTCGCCGACATCCTTTCGACGACGCGGGCCGCCGGATATGACATGGGCGGCGTGGTGCGCCGGATCGCGAATGGCGGCAAGACGCCGACCGACACCGGCGATGCCAGCTATGAAATCGTCATCGTCGGCGCCGGGGCAGGCGGGATCGCCGCCGCGGCCAGCCTCAAGGCCCGAAAGCCCGGTCTTGAAATCGCGATCATCGACCCCGCCGATATCCACTATTACCAGCCCGGCTGGACGATGGTCGGGGGGGGCATCTTCGAGGCCAGCGAAACCGCCCGGACGCTCGGGTCGCTGATCCCGCGCGGGGTGCACTGGATCAAGGCCGCTGTCGCCGCGTTCGAGCCGCAGAACAATGCGGTCATCCTCGATGGCTGCCGGATCGTGAAATACAAGCGCATGATCGTCTGTCCGGGCATCAAGCTCGACTGGAACCGGATCGAGGGGTTGGTGGAGACGCTGGGCAAGAACGGCGTCACGTCGAATTATCGCTATGACCTCGCGCCCTATACCTGGGATTTGGTAAAGGGCATGACATCCGGCAGGGCGATCTTCACCCAGCCGCCGATGCCGATCAAATGCGCCGGGGCACCGCAAAAGGCGATGTATCTGTCCGGCGACGCATGGCACCGGCGCGGTGTGCTGAAGGACATTGATATCCAGTTCAACAACGCGGGCGGGGTCCTGTTCGGGGTGAAGGATTATGTCCCGGCCCTGATGGATTATGTGCGGAAATACGACGCCACGTTGAATTTCTTCCATAACCTCGTCGCGGTCGATGGCCCGGCGCGGAAAGCATGGTTCACCGTGTCGAAACCCGATGCCCCGGTCGAGCAGGTCGAGATGGATTTCGACATGATGCATGTCTGCCCGCCGCAGACTGCGCCTGATTTCATCCGGGTGTCACCGCTTGCCGATGCCGCTGGCTGGGTCGATGTGGATCAGGCGACGCTGCGCCACAAGACCCATGACAACATCTGGTCACTGGGCGACGTGATGAACGCGCCGAACGCCAAGACCGCCGCCGCTGCGCGCAAGCAGGCCCCTGTCATCGCCGAGAACATCATCGCCGACATGGCCGGGCGGTCGGCATCGGCGCAATATGACGGCTATGGATCGTGCCCGCTGACGGTGGAGCGGGGCAAGATCGTGCTGGCGGAATTCGGCTATGGCGGTGTCATGCTGCCGAGCTTTCCGCCCAGCCTTCTGGACGGCACCAAGCCGTCGCGCGCTGCATGGTTCCTGAAGGAAAAGCTGCTGCCACCGATCTATTGGAAGGCCATGCTGAAAGGGCGGGAATGGATGGCGAAGCCGGTGCCGCTGGTGGTCAAGACCGACTGAGCGGGCGCGCGCCCTGGCCACAAGCCTGTCACTGACGGGCAGGTTCACGCCTGCCCGTCCCCATCACGTTCACGAAGGCCCGCATCGCCATGTCTTTCAAGCTGCACCGATATGTTCCCATTCTCGACTGGGGGCGGCGTTATGACGGCACCGCATTGTCCGGCGATCTGATCGCGGCGCTGATCGTGACGATCATGCTGATCCCGCAATCGCTGGCCTATGCGCTGCTTGCCGGGCTGCCGCCGGAGGCGGGGCTTTATGCCTCCATCGCGCCGATTGTTCTTTATGCAATCTTCGGGACCAGTCGTGCGCTGGCGGTCGGGCCGGTTGCGGTCATCTCGCTGATGACGGCGGCGACGCTGGGCACCATCGCCGAACAGGGCAGCATCGGCTATGCGGCTGCCGCCTTGACGCTGGCCTTCCTGTCTGGCGCGATCCTGCTGGGGATGGGGCTGTTCCGGCTGGGGTTCCTTGCCAATTTCCTCTCGCACCCGGTCATCGCCGGTTTCATCACGGCGTCTGGCGTGCTGATCGCCGCCAGCCAGGTGAAACATGTTCTGGGGGTCAATGCCTCCGGCGGCACCTTGTTCGAAATTGTCGGCTCGCTTTGGGCGCATATCGGCGAGGTGAACTGGATCACGCTGGTGATCGGCACTGCCGCGACCGCATTCCTGTTCTGGGTCCGCAAGGGGATGAAGCCGATGCTGCGGTCGTTCGGGGCCAGCGCCCGGATTGCCGATATCGCAACCAAGGCAGGCCCGGTCGCGGCAGTGGTCGTGACCACGGCGGCTGTCTGGGTCTTCGACCTTGCAGCGGCGGGCGTGCGGATTGTCGGCGATGTGCCGCAAAGCCTTCCGCCCCTGACAATGCCTGACCTGTCATTCGACCTTCTGTCGCTTCTGGTGGTTCCGGCCCTGCTGATTTCCGTCATCGGCTTTGTGGAATCCGTATCGGTGGCGCAGACGCTGGCCACGAAGAAGCGCCAGCGCATCGACCCGGATCAGGAGCTGATCGGGCTGGGGGCCGCCAATCTCGGCGCGGCCTTCACCGGCGGGTTCCCGGTGACGGGGGGCTTTTCCCGGTCCGTCGTGAATTTCGATGCCGGGGCGGAAACGCCTGCGGCGGGGGCCTATACCGCTGTCGCGCTGGCCATCGCCGCGCTTGTTCTGACACCGCTGATCTTTTTCCTGCCGCAGGCGACGCTGGCGGCGACGATCATCGTTGCGGTGCTGAGCCTTGTCGATTTCAGCGTCCTGCGGCGAAGCTGGCGCTATTCGAAGGCCGATTTCTTTGCCGTTCTCGCGACCATCCTCCTGACCCTCGGCATGGGGGTGGAGGTCGGCGTGACCGCCGGTGTGATGCTTTCGATCTTCCTGCATCTCTACAAGACGACGAAGCCGCATATCGCCGAGGTCGGGCTGGTGCCCGGATCGCAGCATTTCCGCAATATCAACCGCTATGAGGTGGAGACGTTTCCCTCCGTCCTGACGCTCCGGGTCGATGAAAGCCTCTATTTCGCCAATGCCCGGTATCTGGAGGATTTCATCTATGACCGGGTCGCGGGGGATACGCCGATCAAGCATGTGGTTCTGATGTGTTCGGCGGTCAACGAGGTCGATCTCAGCGCGCTTGAATCGCTTGAGGCGATCAATGAACGGCTCGACACGATCGGCGTGAAACTGCACCTGTCAGAGGTGAAGGGACCGGTCATGGACAGGCTGCGCCACGAACATTTCCTGTCGGATATGACGGGCAAGGTGTTCATGTCGCAATATGACGCGTTTACGGCACTGCGCCCCGCATCCCCTGACTGACGCTTCGCCATCTTGGGCACAGTCGGCGGTGGTTCGTGTCAGAACCGCAAGCCGGGAATGGCGGAGCCGTGGATCAACTGTCGCAGGCCCAGTGCCGCCCCGATGAAGATCGAAAAGAACACCAGAGGGGCGCTCAGCATCAGGAGCGAGAATGCGGATATGCCCTGACCGATGGTGCAGCCGACCGCCAGCACCGCCCCGACGCCCATCAACATCGCCCCCAGCACCTGACGCCGCAATTCACGCGGGTCCTCGCAGGCTTCCCACCGGAACTGGCGGCGATAGAGGCTGCCCATGAAGGCCCCGGCCAGAACGCCGGCCACAGAGCCGACGCCAAAGCTCAGCCCGCCCCCGCTGGATGTCATCAGGAACAGCAGCGTCTCGCCCAGCGGCATGGTGAAGGTGTGGCTGACCATCGGGCCTGTGGTGAACCCGGTATCGGCAACCCATTGGCCGCCCGCCCAGCCACCAGCGATGGTCAGGCCGACCAATGTGCCCCAGAACAGCGCCGATCTGTCCTGAACGAAACTGCGCGATGCGAGGGCACCGAGGGTGATTGCAGCGCAGATCACGAGGCCGATGCCATTCGGTGCCAACCCGGTCATCCCGCCGATCAGTTCGGGGATCGTCCGTGCCTGAAGCGGCATGTCCGTCGCCTCAATCGCCGCCACGCGCACCGCCGCGAGCGGGCCGGAGAGAGTGATATATGCGCAGATGCCCATGACCAACACGATCACGAAGGACCGGATATCGCCGCCGCCGAGGCGTGCCAGCGCGCCGAACCCGCAATTTCCGGCCAGCGACATGCCATATCCGAACAGGAGGCCGCCCAGGATCGCCAGAAACGGCGAGAACGGAATCGCGTAATAGACCGTCGCGGATACATCCAGCAGGTCGAACCGGAGCAGGGTGAAGGTCGCCAGACCGGACACGCCGATCGCGAGGCCCCACATGCGCAGGCGGTGATCGCGTGATTGATAGAGAAAGTCCTCGATCGCGCCGAGGGTGCAGAACCTGCCCAGTCGCGCCGCAAGGCCGAGGCAGATACCGCCTGCGAGGCCGAACATAGCCAGAATGCCAGCGTCCGAAACGCCGTCCAACATCGGTCATTCCCCCTGCCGCCTTCCCGGCGGGAGGCAGCTTATTTTTTGGTTTTGCAGAACAGATCGTATACGACGTCGATTATCTTGATCGCGCGTTCGTCTGTCAAACGATAGTAGATCGCCTTGCCATCGCGGCGCGGCGCGATCAGCCCCTCGATCCGCAACCGGGCGAGTTGCTGCGATACTGCGGCCTGCCGGGCGGACAGCAATTCCTCGAGATCCGTCACCGATTTTTCGCCGGTCGCCAGATGGCACAGGATCATCAGCCGCCCCTCATGGCTCAGCGCCTTGAGGAAATCCGACGCCTCGCAGGCGCTTTCCATCATGCGGACCATGTCTTCATCCGACATGTCTTTTGTGATTACCGGTAGCGTCATCTCACCACAGCTAAAAACGTTTAGTCCTTTCAAGGTAACAGGTCATGCGCGCTGTCCCATCAGCCACCTTGTCGCAGCGCAGCATGTGCAGGCGTGCCTTCACGTTCAGCCCGCCCCGGGCCCGAGATGGTCGTCCAGCAACGATTTGAGCACGAACCAGAAAAACTCGTCGCCCCCATATCCTTCGATCCGGCCAAGCTCTGCGCCATCTTCGATCAGAACGAAAGTCGGTGTGAAAACCGGGCGGGATGCGAAGCTGATGTCATCGGGCAGGGCGCGCAGATCAACCCGGCGGAGCGGTGCTCTCATCCCCTCCTCGGTCTTGGGAAAGATCGGCGCGATTTCCTCGTTCCATTTCGCGCACCAGTGACACCCCGCCTGTTCCACCATCACAAGCTCCGCCGCTGGGGTGTTGATGGCAGACAGGCACAGCACGGCGCAGGCAGTCACGATCTTGGCAAGGGTCCGCATCATGGTTCCGTTTGACGGGCTGTCACAAACATATAATATTCTGAATATGTAATATGATCAATCTCCGGAACCGCTCAAGATGTTCGACGTGTCGCTTCTCAGCGCCCTTGCAGGTGGATTGATCGTGTTCTTTTCGCCCTGCGTGCTGCCGATCGTGCCGTTCTACCTCAGTTACATGGCGGGGGCGTCGATGTCCGAGATCAGCGCGGAGGGCAGGCTTGCGCCCGGCGTCCGGCGGCGCGCGTTCCTCGCCTCGGTGATGTTCTCGCTCGGCATCATGACGGTCTTTGTCCTGCTCGGTGCCGCCGCATTCGGGCTGAGCCAAAGTTTTCGTGCGGCGCAGACGGAATTCCGCATCGTCGCGGCACTGATCGTGCTGGTCATGGGCCTGCACTTTCTCGGCGTGTTGCGCATCGGCTTTCTGAACCGGGCGTTTCAGATGGATGTCGGAAACGCGCGCAACATGTCGGTCATGGGGGCCTATGTCGTCGGCTTCGCCTTTGCGGCGGGGTGGACGCCCTGCGTCGGTGGCGTGCTGACGGCAGTGGTATTCACTGCCAGCACCGAGGCGACAGCGGCGCGCGGGCTTGTGCTGCTGCTGGTCTTCGGCGCGGCGATGACAGCCCCTTTCGTGATCGCATCGCTGTTCATCGCGCCCTTCCTGCGCTTCGCCTCACGGTTTCGCCGCCACTTGCCCAAGGTCGAAAAGGCGATGGGGCTGTTGATGATCCTGTTCGCGGTGCTGATCGCGACCGACAGCGTCAACTACATTGCACAATGGATGCTCACCACCTTCCCGGTCTTTCAATCCATCTGAGGAGAACCGCCATGCGCCGCATGATTCTGACCCTGATCGCCTTGTTCATCGCCTTGCCGGTCATGGCGGCGGACATCGGCGATGACGGTCTGCACAAGACAGACTGGATGCGGGACACGTTCAAGGATCTGCGCGAAGACCTGGCGGAGGCCAATGCAGAGGGCAAGCGCCTGATCGTTCTGGTCGAACAGCGCGGCTGTATCTATTGCGAAAAGATGCACCGGGAGGTGTTCCCGCGTGAAGACATCGCTGCATTGCTGCGCGACCGGTTCTTCGTGGTGCAGTTGAACCTTCACGGCGACCTCGACGTCGTCGATTTCGACGGGGACATGCTGACCGAAAAACAGGCCGCCCGGAAATGGGGATTGCTGTTCACACCATCGATTCTTTTTCTGCCTGAAGACGTGGCAGAGGGACAGTCCGCGCAGGCGGCGTCGGTCGCCATGATGCCCGGTGCGTTCGGGCCGGGGACCACGTTCGATTTGCTGACCTGGGTTCTTGAAAAGCGGTATGCGCCTGAATTTGATGAAGATTTTCAGCGATACCATGCGCGCATGATCGCTGAGCGCGGGGCACAGTAACCTCGTTTTCCGCCGCGAAAAACAAATTCATATGTTTGAATTAGTTCTTGCGCCTGCGCGAGTCTGTGTCCTATTGTACACAAAAAAGACGATCATATGCGGGAGGAAAAATGAAACTCTTCACACTCACGGCAGTTGCGATTGCTGTCTCAGGCTCAGAGCTGCTGGCCACGGAGGTCAGCCCGACGGATGTGGCATTTGTCGATGGCAGCGTGTCCCAATCCCTGACCGGGGTTGCGGGTGACGTCACGCGGGGGCGGGAAATCGTCGGCAGCAGAAAGTTCGGCAACTGCATCGCCTGCCACATGGTCACCGACCTTCAGGATCAGCCGTTCCACGGCGAGATCGGGCCGCAGCTTGACGGCGTCGCGGATCGGTGGAGCGAAGCCGAACTGCGGGGCATCGTTGCCAACGCGAAGCTGACCTTCGAAGATTCACTGATGCCGGCCTTCTACAAGACCGACGGCTTTTTCAGGCCCGGCAATGCCTATACCGGCGAGGCGGCGGACGACACGTTCGGGCCGATCCTCAGCGCACAGCAGATCGAAGATGTGGTCGCCTATCTGGTGACCCTCAAGGAATGACCGACCCCTTAAAGGGTCAAGTTCAGGAGCATCGAACATGGAACTGACGAGACGAAATACTTTTTTCCTCGGCGCAGGCGCGCTGATCGCCCTTGGTCTGCCGATGCAGGCCGCAGCGTCGCTGGGGGAAGAAGCCATCGCGAAGTTTACTGGTGGAGCGGCAATCGGCAGCGGCGATATCACCCTGACCGCGCCGGAAATCGCGGAAAACGGCAATACTGTGCCGATCGAGGTCAGCGCCCCCGGCGCGGCTGAGATCATGGTGCTGGCGATGGGCAATCCGACGCCCGCCGTGGCGACATTCAAGTTCGGCAAACTGGCCGCGAGCCAAAGCGCGTCTACCCGTATCCGCCTCGCGGGCACGCAGGATGTCGTCGCCATCGCCAAGATGCCCGACGGGTCGTTCATTCAGGCGGCAAGCACGGTCAAGGTCACAATCGGCGGCTGCGGCGGCTGATCCACTCATAGGAGACATTTATCATGGCAACAGGCGTAAAACCCCGCATCAAGGTGCCCAAGACGGCCGCCGCTGGTGAAACCATCACGATCAAGACCCTGATCAGCCACAAGATGGAATCCGGCCAGCGCAAGGGCGATGACGGTGCGCTGATCCCGCGCTCCATCATCAATCGCTTTACCTGCGATTTCAACGGCGAGAACGTCATCGACATTACAATCGACCCTGCGGTTTCGACCAACCCGTATTTCGAATTCGAGGCCGTCGTCCCGGAGGCGGGCGAGTTCAAGTTCACCTGGTGGGATGACGACGGCTCGATCTACGAGACGAGCAACACAATCGCGATCGGCTGAAGCCGACGTTCAGGGGAGGACGTGGAACAATGAAAAACAAGATAATTGCATCCGTCGCAATGATTGCGGCCAGTCTGGGCGCAGGTTTTGCCTATGCTGACCCGGTCGATGACGAACTCGTCCTCAATGAGGAAGTGACGCTTGTGACGCGGGCGGCAGCACCGGCGCACATCGCGGACGAACTGGACGAGGTGCTGTCGGGCTGGCTGTTCCGGGAAACCGAAACGCGGGCCATGCAGATGGATGATTTCACCAATCCCGGCATGATCTTCGTGGAACAGGCGGTGGACAAGTGGAACGCCGCCGACGGCAGCGAAGGCAAATCCTGCGCCGAATGTCACGGCGCCCCGGAGGATATGGCTGAGGTTCGCCCGGTCTATCCGAAATGGAACGAAGCCGCGGGCGAGGTTCGCACGCTCGAGATGCAGATCAACGATTGCCGCGAAACCCGGATGGGCGCGGAGGCGTGGAAATATGCGGGCGGCGACATGGTCAACATGACGGCGCTGCTTGCATCCGTGTCACGCGGCAAGCCGGTCAATGTCGCCATCGACGGCCCGGCCCAATCGGTGTGGCAGCAGGGCAAGGACCTCTACTATACCCGCACCGGCCAGTTGGACCTGTCTTGCGCCAACTGCCATGAACAGAACTATGGCAGGATGATCCGCGCGGACCATATGAGCCAGGGTCAGATCAACGGGTTCCCCGTTTATCGTCTGAAGAACACCAAGTTGAACGCGGCGCACAGCCGGTTCGAGGGGTGTATCCGCGATACGCGTGCGGAAACCTTCGCGCCCGGTAGCGCCGAATTCGTTGCGCTGGAGCTCTATGTCGCGTCGCGTGGCAACGGGCTCAGCGTCGAAGGGCCCGCCGTCCGCAATTGACGCATCGAAGGCCCCGCACTGAACCCAGTGCGGGGCCTTTCTTCTTCCAACACATTCACAATTTAGAATGTGTTTCTTGTCAGGGGACCGGTTCATGATCTCTCGCCGTGATTTTCTTCAGACCGGGATGGCTGCGACCGCCCTGCTCGGCGCCTCCGGCTTCGGCACGTGGAGCCGCATTGCGGCGCAACAGTCGCTGACGCAGGATCAGCTTCTGGAATTCGATACTTTCGGCAATGTCTCGCTGATCCACATCACGGATATTCACGCGCAACTGAAGCCGATCTATTTCCGCGAACCTTCGATCAATCTCGGTGTCGGTGCGAACAAGGGTTTCGTGCCGCATTTGACGGGCGCTGATTTCCGCAAGCTTTACGGCATCGACGATGGCAGCGCGGCGCATTATGCGCTCAGCGCCGGTGATTTCACCGCTCTGGCCGAGGGGTATGGCCGGGTCGGCGGGCTGGACCGCGTGGCAACGGTCATCAAGCAGATCCGCGCCGACCGCCCCGATGCGCTGCTGCTGGATGGCGGCGATACATGGCATGGTAGCTACACCTGCTATCACACCGCCGGTCAGGACATGGTGGATGTGATGAATGCGCTGAACCCCGACGCGATGACCTTCCATTGGGAATTCACGCTGGGGTCGGAACGGGTCAACGAACTGGTCGAAAGCCTGCCTTTCGCGGCGCTCGGCCAGAACATTTTCGATGCGGAATGGGACGAGCCATCGGCGCTGTTCCCGCCTTACAAGTTCTTTGATCGCGGCGGGGTCAAGGTCGCCGTCATCGGGCAGGCGTTCCCCTATATGCCGATCGCCAATCCGGGCTGGATGTTCCCGGAATACGCATTCGGCATCCGCGACGAGAACATGCAGGCAATGGTCGACGAGGTGCGCGCCGCCGGGGCGGAGCTGGTCGTCCTCTTGTCGCATAACGGGTTCGATGTGGACAAGAAGATGGCGGGGATCGTGACGGGGATCGACGTGATCCTGTCCGGCCATACCCATGATGCCCTGCCGGAGCCGGTTCTGGTCGGGCAGACGATCATCGTCGCCTCAGGCTCCAACGGCAAATTCGTCTCGCGGGTCGATCTTGATGTGCGTGACGGGCGGATGATGGGCTTTCGCCACAAGCTGATCCCGATCTTTTCCGATGTGATCGCGCCGGATGCGGAGGTCGCAAGCCTGATCGACGCGGTGCGCGCCCCGTTCAGCAACACGCTGGCGGAGGTGATCGGCCAGACGCAATCGTTGCTTTACCGCCGGGGCAATTTCAACGGCACCTGGGATGACCTGATCTGCGATGCGCTGATTTCGGAGCGGGAGGCGGATATCGCCCTGTCGCCCGGCGTGCGCTGGGGGCCGTCCTTGCTGCCCGGTCAGGACATCACGCGCGAGGATATCTGGAACGTTACCTCGATGACCTATGGCGCGGCCTACCGGACGGAAATGACCGGCGAATTCCTGCATGTCGTGCTGGAGGATGTCGCGGACAACCTGTTCAATCCCGACCCCTATTACCAGCAGGGCGGCGACATGGTGCGGACCGGCGGCCTTGGCTATCGCATCGACATCGCCAAGCCGCAGGGGCAGCGCATCACCGAGATGACGCTTTTGAAGACCGGCGAAAAGATCGACCCCGAACGGTCCTATCAGGTCGCGGGCTGGGCCTCGGTCAACGAAGGGACCGAGGGGCCACAGATCTGGGACGTGGTCGAAAACCACATTCGCAAGCAGGGCACCATATCGCTCGACCCGAACAACAGCGTTCAGGTTGTGGGCGCATGAAATTGATGTCGAAGAAAGGCAAGTGAGATGTCGGAAAGCACGAAGGACAAATCCACTTCGCGCCGCGGGTTCCTGACAGGGGCCGCCGCAGCTGGTGCGGGCGTATTGGCGGCGGGGACGACGCGGGCGGCGACGCCCGATCCGCTGATTACCGAGGTTCAACCCTGGGCGCAGGGCTTTGGCGACGGGGTCGACGCGACGCCCTATGGCCTGCCGATCCAGTTCGAATCCGATGTGGTCCGCCGCAATGTCGAATGGCTGACGGCGGATACGATCAGTTCCATCAATTTCACGCCGATCCATGCGCTGGACGGCACCATCACGCCGCAGGGCTGCGCGTTCGAGCGGCACCATTCCGGCGCGATCGAGCTGCGCAAGGAAGATTACCGGCTGATGATCAACGGCCTCGTCGATCGCCCGCTGGTTTTCACCTATGAGGATCTGGAGCGTCTGCCGCGCGAAAATCAGGTCTATTTCTGCGAATGCGCCGCGAATACCGGCATGGAATGGGCCGGGGCGCAATTGAACGGCGTGCAGTTCACCCACGGCATGATCCACAACATGGAATATACCGGCGTATCGCTGCGCACCCTTCTGGAAGAAGCGGGTTACGACACCGCCGGAAAGTGGGTCTTTGTCGAGGGGGCAGATGCATCTTCGAATGGCCGCTCGATCCCGATGGAAAAGGCGCTCGACGACTGTCTTGTCGCGTTCAAGGCCAATGGCGAGGCGCTGCGCAAGGAACATGGCTATCCCGTCAGGCTCGTCGTGCCGGGCTGGGAAGGCAACATGTGGGTCAAATGGGTGCGCCGGATCGAGGTGATGTCAAACCCGGTCGAAAGCCGCGAGGAGACCTCGAAATATACCGATACGCTGGCCGATGGCACGTCGCGCAAGTGGACATGGGCGATGGACGCGAAATCCGTCGTGACCTCGCCCAGCCCGCAAGCGCCGATCCGGCACGGCAAGGGGCCGCTGGTCATCGCCGGCCTCGCGTGGTCGGGGCGCGGTGCGATCAAGCGTGTCGATGTATCCAAGGACGGCGGCATGACATGGGAGACCGCGCGTCTGGCAAAGCCCGGCGAGAAGATGGCGCTGACCCGTTTCTATCTCGATACGAACTGGGATGGGTCGGAAATGCTGCTCCAATCCCGCGCGATGGACGAGACCGGCTATGTGCAGCCGACCAAGGCGCAACTGCGCGAGGTGCGCGGCCTGAACTCCATCTATCACAACAATTGTATTCAAACCTGGTGGGTGCGCCCGAACGGGGAGGCGGAGAATGTTGAAGTATCTTAATCTGGCGGCGGCATTCGCCTTCATTGCGGCACCTGCTTTTGCCGAAACCTATGGTGTCGGCCGACCGGCATTGCCCGAAGAAATCGCGGCATGGGACAAGGATGTCCAACCCGATGGCACCGGCCTGCCCCCCGGGTCGGGCGATGTGCTGACCGGCGAAGCGGTGTTCGCCGACAAATGCGCCGCCTGTCACGGCGATTTCGCCGAAGGCGTGGACAACTGGCCAAAGCTGGCGGGTGGGGCAGATACACTGGCCGACAAGGACCCGCTCAAGACCGTGGGCAGCTATTGGCCGCATCTTTCGACGGCGTGGGACTATGTGAACCGGTCGATGCCCTTCGGCAACGCGCAGTCGCTGGAGCCGGACGAAGTCTATGCCATGGTCGCCTACATCCTTTATTCCAACGACCTCGTGGATGAGGATTTCGTTCTGTCGGACGCGAATTTCAACGATGTCGTTCTGCCCAATGTGGACGGCTTCATCGTCGATGACCGGATCGAAACGGAGCATTCGCTCTGGGTGGGTGAGCCGTGCATGACGAACTGCAAGACGGAGGTGAAGGTCACCGCCCGTGCGATGGTCCTGGATGTGACGCCGGAACTGGAAAGCCCTGTATCCGATGCAAACGAAGAGGCTTCATTAGACGCAACGACGGAGGAAACGGTCGTCGCAGTGCTTGAACCTGCGGTCGGCCCCGATCCCGATCTTGTCGCCGCCGGTGAGGCGGTCTTCAAGAAATGCAAGGCCTGCCATCAGGTTGGCGAGGGCGCGAAGAACCGCACCGGCCCAATGCTGAACGGCATCGTGGGCGGTGCTGCGGGCGCAGTTGACGGGTTCAAGTATTCCAAGGCGTTGCTCGGCAAGGCGGAAGAAGGGCTGGTCTGGGATGAAGCATCGCTCGGCGCATTCCTGGCCGATCCGAAGGGCTTTCTGAAGGGCACAAAGATGAGCTTCAACGGCCTGAAATCCGCTGAGGACATCGCCGCCGTGTCCGCCTATCTGTCGACATTCGCGGCGGAGTGACCGGATGCGACGCCTCGCCCTTTCGATCACCGCTGCGGCCCTGATGCTGCTGGCGGGACCGGTTCATGCGACCGAGGAAATTGGCGACCCGGCTTCGGGTGAGCGCATCTTCGGCAAATGCAAGGGCTGCCACGAGATCGGAGCGGGTGCGAAGGATCGCGTCGGCCCGCATCTGAACGATGTGTTCGGGCGGCGGGCAGCGGCGCATGACGGCTTCGCCTATTCGGTGTCCATGCGCCGGGCGGGGGATGATGGCCTCTATTGGTCGGTCGAAACGCTGGACGCCTATATCGAAAACCCGCGCTCGCTGGTGTCGAAAACCCGCATGTCGTTTCGCGGCATCAAGGACGAGGCAGAGCGGACCGATCTTCTGGCCTATCTGCGGGAAGCCTCGGGCAGTTCCGAAACCGCCGCGGCGACGACCGAGATGCAGCACGAGAGCCTGGTGCTCGACCCGAACATTCTCGCGCTGGAAGGCGACCCTGAATATGGCGCCTATCTCAGTTCTGAATGCCTGACCTGTCATCAGACTGACGGCAGCGCCGATGGCATCCCTTCAATCACGCAGTGGCACGAAGAAGACTTCGTGGTCGCGATGCATGCCTACAAACGCAAGCTGCGCCCGCATCCCGTCATGCAGATGATGGCCGGGCGGTTGAACGATGAAGAGATCGCGGCCTTGGCCGCCTATTTCAGGGGCCTTGAATAATAAACCCTGATTCAACTGGGAGGAACATGATGAAACTGAACAGACGAACCCTTTTGCGGGCTGGCGCCGCAGCGGCAGTCACGCTGAGCGCCCCGGCGGTGTTTGCCGCAGGTCATGGCAAACCCCGCGTCCTGGTGATTGGCGGTGGTGCGGGCGGTGCAACCGCCGCGCGGTATCTGGCCAAGGATTCCAAAGGTGCCATCGACGTGACGCTGGTGGAGCCTTCGCGCACCTATTTCACATGCTTCTTCTCGAACCTCTATCTGGGTGGGTTGAAGCAGATGGACGATCTTGGCCACACCTATGGCGCGCTCGCGGCGAACCACGGCATCAATGTCGTGCACGATTGGGCGATCGATGTGGACCGTACGGCGAAGACCGTGCGGCTCGCAGGCGGGGCGACGCTGTCTTATGACAAGCTGATCCTCAGCCCCGGTATCGACTTCGTCGATGGTGCCGTCGAAGGCTGGGATGTCACCGCGCAGAATGCGATGCCGCATGCCTACAAGGGCGGCTCACAGACCGAATTGCTGAAGGCACAGATCGACGCGATGCCCGCTGGCGGTGTCTTTGCCATGATCGCGCCGCCGAACCCGTATCGCTGCCCTCCGGGACCCTATGAGCGGGTTTCGATGGTCGCGCAGGCGCTGACTGCGTCGAACCCGACCGCAAAGATCATCGTCGCCGATCCGAAGGCGAAATTCTCGAAACAGGGTCTGTTTCAGGAAGGCTGGGCCAAGCATTATCCCGGCATGATCGATTGGATTGGCGAAGATTTCGGCGGCGGCGTCGTATCGGTCGATCCGGCAGCGATGACCATTTCCATCGACGGCGAAGTCACCAAGGTTGATGTCTGCAATGTCATTCCGGCGATGAAGGCGGGCAAGGTCGCCGAAGCGGCAGGCGTGACGGACGGAAACTGGGCACCGGTGAACGCGGCGGACATGAGCAGCAAGGCCGATGCCGATGTCTATGTCCTCGGCGACGCCAGCAATCAGGGCGACATGCCCAAATCCGGCTTCTCGGCCAACAGTCAGGCCAAGGTCTGCGCCAACGCTGTTCGGGGCGCGCTGACAGGGTCGAAGGTGTTCCCGGCGAAATATTCCAACACCTGCTGGTCGCTGATCGCCACCGATGACGGCGTGAAGGTCGGCGCGACCTACGAGGCGACCGAAGAAAAGATCGCCACTGTCGAGGGGTTCATTTCGGAAGTCGGCGAGGATTCGGCCACCCGCCGTGTCACCTATGAGGAATCCGAAGGCTGGTACAGCGGCATCACCGCCGACATGTTCAGCTAAGCGCCATCCCTGTCGAAACCGGTGCGGGCCCGCTGCATTGCATCGCGGCCCGCACCATTTTCTGAACTATTCAAACTCCATCTGTTCGAACACGCGACCGGCGTTCTTCGTCGCCAGTTCCTCGAATGTGTCGAGATGGGCATAGGCCGACTGGTCGACATAATACGCTTCGGCGAGGCCGCCGCCCGAATCCAGATGCGCGGTGATTTCCGCCCGCAGATGTTCCAGATACCCTTTGGTATAACGGCGCACCTGATCCATGTTTGTCGGGTGACCGTGGCCGGGGATGACATAGGTCGCGCCAAGCGGCTCGAACGCGGCATCCCATGTGGTCAGCCATGCGGCGGTATCCGTGTCTTCGAAGATCGGCAGCATCCGCTCGTGAAAGGCCATGTCACCGGCGATGACGAGACCCTGATGGGGTAGCCAGATCACGATGTCGCCGGGGCTGTGTGCGGGGCCGAGATGGCGCGCCTCGATCCGGAATGTGCCCATCTCGACGACATATTCGCTCTCAAAGGTCACGGTCGGGCGTTGCAGAACGGTCCCGTCCGCCTGATCGCCGTTATAGCGGCGCATGTCGTCGAGCAGCGCGTTGCCCGCATCTTCCACAGCCTGTGCGGCATCCACATGCGCGACGATGGGCACGCCCTGTTCCGCCCAGTAATTGTTGCCGAGCACCGCGTGGCCCTGACCGTTCTCGTTGAAGACGAGCGTGACGGGTTGGTCGGTGACGGCCTTGATTTCGTCATGCAGCGCCTTCGCCAGACCATAGGCCGCGCCACCGTTCACCACGACAACGCCTTCGCCGGTCACGATGAAGCTGAGGTTGTTGTTGTGCCCCGCATTGGCATGGGTCGGCGGTGCGGTCGCACCGATGGCGGAAAAGACACCCGGAATAACCTCCACCGGTTTGTCGTAAAGCAGCGAGGCCGGATATTTGTCGGCGATGTCCTCGCTGGCGCTCGCGCTGGCGGCGGCGCAGATGAGGAGGGCGGTTGCAGCGCGGATCATCATGCGTCCTTCGCGACGAAACGATAGGCGCCTGCATGTCGCTCAACCCGGCCCATCCCGCCATTCGGCAGATGGAATCCCATCAAGGTCACGTTGTCGGCAACCAATTGGTCGAGCAGGCGCGCCCGTGTCGTGGCGGCCATGTCCGCATCCTGATCCGATCCGCTGGCCCAATCGGGGCGGGCAAAGGCGATATGTTCGTTGCCGATCGCATCGCCGCCGACCAGCACGGCATCCAAACCCGACCTGATCTCGAACGACATGTGACCCGGCGTATGACCGGGGGTGTCATGGGCCATGACACCGGGCAGGATTTCGTCGCCCCCCCGGATCAACCGGATGCCATCTTCGATGGCCGCGAGCCGCCGTTCCGCGCCGACGGCAAAGGCCGTGCGATCCTGGCCGATGGTGTTCACCGTTTCGGGATCGCGCCAGTATTCCCATTCGGTGGCCCCGATCAGATATTCCGCCGCGCCGAAGATCGGATCGTCGAAATCATCCAGCACACCCCAGAGATGATCGGGGTGCGCATGGGTAAACACCACATGGGTGATGTCGTCGGGCGATACGCCGATGGCATCCAGATTTTCGATCAGATCACCGGCGGACGGCATGAAGGCCGACCCGGACCCGGCGTCGAACAGCACCGTGCGGTCGCCATCGCGCAACAGGGTCAGGTTGCAGGGCGGGGTCAGTTGGTCGGGGTTCAGATCATGTTGTTGCAGGATCGCCGCAACCTCATCCGCCGGCAGACCATTGAACAGAAACGCCCCCGGAAGGATCAGGTTGCCGTCGCTGACACTGGTGATAGTGGCCGTTCCGATCCCGATTGTCGTGCTGGCCAGCACGCGCGGCCCGCTCGCCGCGAATGCGGCTGCGGCCAGCATGAAATGTCTGCGATCCATTCTCGCGCCCCTATCTTATTCCATTGTTTGAATATGAAATGCGGCAATGGGTGATTGCAAGGCTTTTCCTGCGATGCACCCGTTCTCAGGAGGCGCGCGCTTGGGCTGCGCGCAAGGCGGTCGCCGCTTCGCGCACCACATCGCTGACGCGGCGAAGCTCATCGGCCAGCGGGTTGGTCTGGCGCCAGACCATACCGATGGTTCTGGTCGGTTGCGGGCTTTTGAACCGGGTGACGCAGACCGGGGCGGCCCGCGCCTCCACCGCCACGGCCATTTCGGGGATCAGCGTGACGCCGATGCCCGACCCGACCATCTGCACCAGCGTCGAAAGCGAACTTCCCTCCAGCCCGTCCTGCGGCACGGGGGAGGGGGCCTTGCAGAACGCAAGTGCCTGATCGCGAAAGCAATGACCTTCCTCCAGCAGCAAAAGCCGCATCCGGTGCAGCGCCTCGGCATCGGGCGCGGGCTTTCCGGCGTCCTCCGCCGGGCGGACGAGCACGAAATCCTCGTCGAACAAGGCAACTTCGGTCAGCGTGGGTTCCGATATCGGCAGCGCCAGCAAGGCGGTGTCGATCCGCCCCTCCGACAGTTCGTCCAGCAGTTTCGGCGTCAGCGTCTCACGCACATGGATGTCCAGCCCCGGATATGTCGTCGTCAGGGCGCGGATCAGGGTCGGCAGCAGATAGGGGGCGATGGTCGGAATCACCCCGATCCGCAACCGCTGCATCAGCCTGCCCTGTGCGGCGCGGGCGAATTCATCCATTTCGTCGACGGCGCGCAGAATGTCGCGGACCCGGATCGCCATGTCCTCGCCGAACGCGGTCAGGCGCACCTGCCGCGCGCCCCGCTCGAACAGCGCCGCGCCAAGTTCCGTCTCCATATCCTTGATCTGGACCGACAGGGCGGGCTGCGAGATGGCGCAGGCCGCTGCCGCCTGCCCGAAATGCCGATGACGGGCGAGCGCCTCGAAATAGCGGAACTGTTTCAGGGTGATGTTCATCATAGGCGCAGGTTATCAGGCCTATCAGTTAATCCAACTTAATTTAATTGACGGGGTCTGCTATCAGATACGAAAGCGTTGCTGAGCCGCCGGGTGAAAACCTGCGCTATCAGCCTCGCGCGAACATGAATTGCATCGGATGATCCGCCTGCGGCGATGTCATCAGAGCGTCAGACAGGCCCTATAGGGTCCTGAATCAATCGCGGTCCGCAAATGCGGGCGGCCATAGAAAAAGACAGACCGAAACGGAGAGACACATGGACGGAAGCGATCACAGCGGCGCGGGGAAATGCCCGGTCATCCACACGACATTTGCGGTGCAGTCCAACAAGGACTGGTGGCCAAATCAGCTCAACCTGAAAATCCTCCATCAGAATTCGGCGAAGTCTTCGCCGATGGACCCTGATTTCGACTATGCGAAGGCGTTCAAATCGCTCGACCTCGCGGCGGTGAAGCAGGACCTTTATGCCCTGATGACCGACAGTCAGGAGTGGTGGCCTGCGGATTACGGCAATTATGGCCCGTTCTTCATCCGCATGGCATGGCACAGCGCCGGCACCTATCGGACCGCCGACGGGCGCGGTGGCTCCGGTTCCGGCTCGCAGCGCTTTGCGCCGCTGAACAGCTGGCCGGACAATGGCAATCTCGACAAGGCGCGCCGCCTGTTGTGGCCGATCAAGCAGAAATACGGCGATGCGATTTCCTGGGCCGACCTGTTCATTCTGACGGGCAACTGCGCGCTGGAATCGATGGGGTTCAAGACGTTCGGCTTCGGCGGCGGCCGCGTCGATATCTGGGAGCCTGAGGAAGACATCTATTGGGGTGCCGAAAAGACCTGGCTGGACGACAAGCGTTACAGCGGCGAGCGTGATCTGGAAAACCCGTTGGCCGCCGTGCAGATGGGCCTGATCTATGTGAACCCGGAAGGGCCGAACGGCACGCCCGATCCGCTCGGATCGGGGCGTGATATCCGCGAAACCTTTGCGCGCATGGCGATGAATGACGAGGAAACCGTCGCGCTGGTCGCGGGCGGCCACACCTTCGGCAAGGCGCATGGTGCCGGTGATCCGACACTGGTCGGACCGGAGCCAGAGGGCGCCTCGATCGAGGAGATGGGCCTCGGTTGGCGCAATGGCCACAAGTCCGGCAAGGGCGTCGATGCGACCACATCCGGCATCGAAGGGCCGTGGACAGCGAATCCGACGAAGTGGGACATGGGTTATTTCGATCTCCTGTTCGGCTATAACTGGGAACTGACCAAGAGCCCGGCAGGCGCGCATATCTGGCACGCCAAGGACCTGAAGGATGGCGATCACGCGCCAGAGGTTGACGGATCGGGCAAGAAGGTGCCGGTGATGATGACCACCGCCGATATGGCGATGCGGATGGACCCGGCTTACGAGAAAATCTCGCGCCGGTTCCATGCCAACCCGGACGAATTCGCCGACGCCTTCGCCCGCGCCTGGTTCAAGCTGACCCATCGCGACATGGGGCCGCTGGTGTGCCTGCTCGGCGATGAGGTCCCGGCGGAGGAACTCTTGTGGCAGGATCCGATCCCGGCTGCCGATTACCAGATGATCGACGCCCACGATGTCGCCGATCTGAAGGCGAAGATCCTCGCGACCGGTCTTTCGGTATCGGAACTGGTTTCAACCGCATGGGCATCGGCGGCGACCTTCCGCGGGTCTGACAAGCGGGGCGGCGCGAACGGTGCCCGCATCCGGCTGGCCCCGCAGAAGGATTGGGAGGCCAACCAGCCCGCCCAGCTTTCCAAGGTCCTGACGGCGCTGGAAGGCGTTCAGGCGGCGTTCAACGGCGCACAGACGGGCGGCAAGAAGGTCTCGCTCGCCGATCTGATCGTCCTTGGCGGCAGCGCGGCCATCGAGCAGGCGGCGAAGGCTGCCGGCCACGATGTGACGGTGCCCTTCGCCCCCGGTCGCACCGATGCGTCGCAGGCGCAGACCGACATCGAATCCTTCGAGGTGTTGGAGCCGATTGCAGACGGGTTCCGCAATTATCTGAAAGCGGAATACAGTGTCTCCGCCGAGGAAATGCTGATCGACCGGGCGCAGCTTCTGACCCTGACGGCACCGGAGATGACGGTGCTGGTCGGCGGTCTGCGGGTGCTGGACACCAATGTCGGCCAGACGCGTCACGGCGTTTTCACCGATCGTCCGGGCACATTGACCACGGATTTCTTCACCAATGTTCTGGACATGGGGACGGAATGGGTCGCGACATCCGCCGCCAAGGACGTGTTCGAAGGCCGGGATCGCAAGACCGGCGCGGTGAAGGCCACCGGCACGCGGGTCGACCTCGTGTTCGGGTCCAACTCGCAATTGCGGGCGCTGGCCGAGGTCTATGCCTGCAACGGTGCCGAGGCAAAGTTCGTGAACGACTTCGTGGCGGCTTGGACCAAGGTGATGAACGCAGACCGGTTCGATCTGGCCTGAGGCCCGGTCTGATCTGACACTCAGAAGGGCGGTGTTTCGGAACCCGAAGCGCCGCCCTTTTTGCGTTCAGGCGCATCCGGCATGGGCGGCAGGTCGTTCATCAGGATGCGCGCGGCATTGCCTGCCGGATCGTCATATTGATCATGCCGCAGGGTCCAGAGGAAGGCCGCCAGCCCTGCCGCGCCCAGCACCAGCGATACCGGGATCAGAACGACAAGGATATTCATCGCGTCCGCCTGACCCGCAGTGCGTTCAACAGCACCGTCAGCGACGATACCGACATCGCCAGCGCTGCCATCAGCGGGGTGGCGAGACCGATCAGCGCGATGGGCACGGCCATGAAATTATAGGCCCCTGCGATACCGAAATTCATCTTTGAAAGATGCGTGGCCTTGCGTGCGGTCGCATGGATCAGCGGCAGCAGGGCAAGGCTGTCGTTCAGCAGGATGACATCGGCGGCGCTGCGCGACGCATCCAGCGCGGATGACGGCGCGGCGGAGACATGTGCCGCCGCCAGTGCCGCCGTATCGTTCAGGCCGTCACCGACCATCAGCACCTTGCGGCCCTGTGCGCCAAGTGCTGCGATCATGTCGTGTTTTTGTTCCGCGCTGACTTCGGCGGCGGTGTTTTGAATGCCAAGCGCCGCCGCAACGCGCGCGACAGCCTCCGCCCGGTCACCGCTGATGATGCGGATATCCAGCCCGCGCGCCCGGAGCGCATCGACTGCTTCCCGCGCACCGGGGCGAAGGCTGTCCGGCGGGGTGAGGCTGATCGCGGGGGCGGTGCCGATCCTGAAAGCGGTGCCCTGCGGCACCCCGCCGCCAACCCATGATGCCTTGCCGAGGCGAACGATATCCGCACCAAGGCGCGCTTCGACGCCCTTGCCCGGCCATTCGGTGATCGCGCTGAGCGATGCAGGCGCATGGGCCTGAAGGCCCGCCGCGATGGCTGCTGCGACCGGGTGGCTGGACGCCTGCGCCAGCGCGAGGGCAATTGCGGCCTCG
>CAYGRU010000056.1:0-22070 GCA_964352385.1 uncultured Candidatus Planktophila sp. | reverse complement strand
CGGCACGCGCCACGGCGGAGGGGCTGTTGCAGCGGCTGAACATCCCACAACCGCTCTGGTCGCTCAGCCCGACGACGTTTTCGGGGGGCGAGCAGCAGCGGGTGAACATCGCGCGCGGCTTTGCCTATCCCTATCCGGCACTGCTGCTGGACGAACCCACCGCCAGCCTCGACGCCCGCAACCGCGAGACGGTGCTTTGCCTGATCGAGGAAGCCAAGGCGCGCGGCGCGGCGATCGTCGGCATTTTCCATGACGAGGCAGCCCGCGCCCGCGTCTGCGACCGCGAAATCGATGTGGCGCAGTTCACGCCGGGGATGGCCGCATGACGGGGCGCTTCATCGCGGTGGTCGGCCCGTCCGGTGTCGGCAAGGACAGTGTGATGGCGGCGATGGCCAGCCAGCAGCCCCGGCTGCGGTTGGCACAGCGCGTCATCACAAGGCCGTCTGAGGCCGGCGGCGAGGTGTTCAACGGTGTCAGCCTTTCCGCGTTCGAAACGCAGCGCGACGCTGGCGGCTTTGCCCTCTGGTGGGCGGCGCATGGGCTTTGCTACGGCATCCCCACCCATGTCGATGACATGCTCGCGGCGGGCCACGATGTTCTGGCGAACCTGTCGCGCGCCATGTTGCACCCTGCCAGGGACCGATTTGACAGCACCGTTATCATCGCCCTGACCGCCCGCCGGGATGTGTTGGCGCAGCGCCTCGCGGCGCGTGGCCGCGAAGATGCGGCGGATATCGCAAGGCGGCTCGCCCGCGCCGATGATGGCTTGCCCGAGGGGGTGGATGCGCTGACGCTGGACAATAGCGGCGCGTTGCAGGACACGGTGGATCGGGCGCTGGCCCTGCTCTATCCGGTCAACCGATAGCGATGGATTTCATGAAACATCCCCTGCCCGTCCTGACCGGCCAGTGTCAGGCTGTCGACCCGGAACGGCACCGGCAGGCTGGGTGCAAAATGCGTCTCGATCAGGGTGCGAACCCGGCTGGTGTCGCCCTCGATCCGGCCCGTCAGGGTGATGTGGAACCGGAACTGGTCCATCACATAGGGATAACCCCAGCGCGCCAGATGTGCCTCCTGCGCGTCGGACAGCGGGGCCTGTCTGCGGCGCGCCAGTTCGGCCTCGTCAGGCGGGGCGCGAAAATGGTCGAGGTCGGTGACAACAATGGCGGCGAGGTCCGCCAGCATTGTCTGATCCCCCACCGGCTTCAACGCGATGAACCCGGCCAGATCGCGCACGGCGAGGCCGTTCAATGCGACCGGTGCCAGCCGCGCGCAGAGGCCACGCAGTGCCGCCTCAAGCTGATCCGGCTCTGCCCCATCGGCCAGAAAGAAGGGCGGCTTGATCGTGCCGTGCAGCCCGTATTTGCGCGGCGTCCGCGTCAATGCCTCTACATCGAGGTCGCCAACCTGCGGATGCGCGAGGGTCACGCCGCGCGCAACGTCCCAGCCGAGCCACGCCGCGCCCTGATCCGCCAGCGCCCCCTCCGGCGTGAAATAGACCGCATATCTTTGAAACACATCCCACTCCCTGACCCGGCCCGAAGCCGCGATGCCACAAGAGCGTAACATAGTCATGACAACAGAAACCATCTTCGCCAATGCCCGACTGGTCCTGCCGGATGAGGTGATCCACGGATCGCTTGTCGTGCGCGATGGCCATGTTGCGGATATCGACACAGGCAGTGCGGTGCCTTCGGGTGCGATTGATTGCGAGGGGCGGTTCCTGTCCCCCGGCCTGATCGAATTGCACACCGACAATCTGGAACGGCACATGCAGCCGCGCCCGAAGGTGGACTGGCCGCACGGCCCCGCGATCCTCGCACATGACCGCGAACTGGCGGGCACCGGGATCACCACCGTTTTCGATGCGATCCGGGTCGGGTCGATCATCTCGGACGGGGGCAAGAAACGTTACGGGAAATATGCCCGCGCGATGGCCGATGAAATCCTCTCGCTGCGCGATGCGGGGGTGCTTAAGATCAGCCATCACATTCATCTGCGGGCGGAGATCTGTTCGGAAACCCTGATCGAGGAACTGGACGAATTCGGCCCTGCCGACAAGGTCGGGATCGTGTCGCTGATGGACCATACCCCCGGCCAGCGGCAATTCCGCGATATCCAGAAATTCGAGGATTACGTCTGCGGCAAGAATGGCCTGCCGCGAGACGGGTTCGGCGAATATGTCGATTTCCTCTACGGGCTTCAGGATAAGCTGGGCGCGCGCCACGAGGCCGCCGCCGTCGCCGCCGCAGGGCGCTATGGCGCGACGCTGGCCAGCCATGATGACACGACGGCAGAGCAGGTCGCCCATAGCGGCACGCTCGGTGTGACAATGGCCGAATTTCCAACGACGGTGGAAGCAGCCGATGCCTGCGACAGCGCCGGAATTGCCACCATCATGGGCGCGCCCAATCTGGTGCGCGGCGGATCGCATTCCGGCAATGTCGCCGCCGCCGATCTGGCGGGCCGCAGACGGCTCGACATCCTGTCATCCGATTATGTCCCTGCGGCGCTGTTGCAGGGCGCGCTGCAACTCGCGGCGATCTGGGACGACATGGCAGCGGGGATCGCGACCGTCACCCGCACGCCCGCGCACCATGCCGGGCTGGCCGACCGGGGCGCGCTGACCATCGGCAAACGCGCCGATCTCTTGTGTTTCGGCGTCCATGTCGGCGCACCGCTGATCGACAGCGTCTGGTGCAGGGGGCAGCGGGTCGCCTGACGGGCAGACCATACACGTGGCACCGGCCCATCGACATCAGACAAGCCGCATCAGGGGCATGACGAAGCCCCCCTTCACGATTGCGCGATCCCAAATGTCTTGCTCAGCCCTGCAATCAGGGTCAAGACTTCGTTAAGGCTGCTCCGCTTGCGGAATGACGGCCAGAAACACCGGGCACCGAACCGGGAAATTTTGGGTGAGGAAATCCAACCATGTCAGATACATATGACTTTATCGTCGTCGGCGGTGGCTCTGCCGGAGCGGTGATTGCAACCAGGCTGAGTGAAGATCCGAGCTGCCGTGTGGCGCTGGTCGAGGCAGGCGGCACGCCCCCTGCCCATGAACTGATGCCTGCGGCGGTGGCGAACCTTCAACTCGATCCTGAGGTTGACTGGATGTACACAGCGGACCCGGGCAATGCGGGTCTGGGACTTGTCGGCAATGTGATGCCGGTGCCGCGCGGCAAGATGCTCGGTGGATCGTCCGGGCTGAATTACATGGCATATGTTCGGGGCCATCCGGGCGACTTCAACGCCTGGGCCGAGGGCGGCGCAACGGGTTGGAGCTATGACGACGTCCTGCCCTACTTCATCAAGAGCGAAGACCTGAAGCCGAGCAACGAGATCTCGATCGACAGCGAGGCGCACGGCACCGGTGGGCCGCTGGGCGTCTCCGTTCGCTCGCCCGTCATTCCGGCAGCGCGGGATTTCGTGAAGGCCGCCGGGGCAACCGGGATACCGGCGGGCGACTATAACGGGCGCGACAGGGGCGGGCCGGCAGGCGTTGCGTCCCTGTTCCAGACCACGACGCGCAATGGCATGCGATCCAGCACCTACCGTGCGTTTCTGCAGGGGGAAACGGAAAGCCGCGCGAACCTGACAATCATCACCCATGCCCATGTCACGCGTGTTCTTCTGTCAGACGGCAATGACGATCTGAAGGCCACCGGAATTGAATATCGCGACAGGGACGGGGGGCTGCATCAGGTCACCGCGTCGCGCGAAGTCATCCTGAGCGCCGGTGCGGTCGGATCGCCGCAGATCCTGATGCTTTCAGGCATCGGGCCGCGCCGCGAAATCGAGGCTGTGGACATCGAATGTCGCCACGAATTGCCTGCTGTCGGCAAGAACCTCAAGGATCACCTGCATTGCGCGCTGTTCTTCCCGGCGCCGGGCATTGGCGTTCCGGTCGCAGAGGTTGGTGTTTCTGCCGGTCCGGATGCGTTGCGCGCACCTGCCGGGCCGTTGCCTGCTGATCCGGCGGATGATGCATCGCTGCCGCCTGAACTCGCGGGCCTGAAGGCAGAGGCCGAGCGGCGGCTTGGGCAGTGGATGGAAACTGGTGAAAGCCTCGTGACCTCTTCGCTCTATGATGCCGTGGTGTTCTTTTCGACGGGACTTGGCGACCAGCACAGCCACGATGCACAGATCGGTTATGTCCCCTGCGGGTATGACGCGAGCTTGCTGGGCGATCGGCTGCGGATCGATCTCTCCACCTTTTTCGAAGATTCCGAAAAAACGTTGGCCCCGGATCAGGAAAACATGATTCTGCTCGCCAATCCCGTCTTGCCGCACAGCACGGGCGAGATCGTTCTCGCCAGTTCTGATCCTGCTGCGGCGCCGGTGATCCGGATGAACTATTTCACCGATCCCCATGACCTGAAGGTCATGGTCGCCGTGATGCGCAAGGCGTTGGACATCGCCGCGAATTGGCCCGGGGATGTAAAGCCCGGCCCGGTGAACGTGCCGCCGGCGCTGGCCAAGAAACATGGCTATGTGCAGGGGCAGAGACCGAGCGATGCGCTGCTTGAGAACATGGCCCTTCATTACTCCACGACCGTCTATCACCTTTGTTCGACGTGCCGTATGGGCGACGTGGTCGATCCCGCCTTGCGCGTCAAAGGCATCGGCAATCTGCGAGTGGCGGATGCGAGCATCATGCCGGATATCATCAGCGGAAACACCAACGCCGCGTCGATCATGATCGGCGAAAAGGCGGCTGACATCATCTCGGACGAATATGCCCTGCACCGCCGCGCGGCGGCCTGATGACAGTCTGCATGGGTATGATATCTCAGTAGGCTGTCCCCCGAGCAGGGGTCAGCCTGCAATTGCCAAGGGAGACCGGGGCCCGTTTCGGCATGGTTCTGCCGACAAAGCCCAGTCTCCCGCAACATGCGGTGGCGCAAACCCCCGGAAACACGTGGCTATTCGGGCCGAGGCTCAGAATGGCGCAAAACAGGTGGACTGGTTGGCTGGGGCGGCAGGATTCGAACCTGCGGATGGCGGCACCAAAAGCCGCTGCCTTACCACTTGGCGACGCCCCAAAACCGCGCTGATATCTATCGCCGTGCGCCCCGTCGCGCAAGCCATCCGAAGCCGGGAATCTCGTCTTGCGCGATCCCCGGCCACCCGCTATATCGCCCCTCGGTTCGGAGTGTAGCGCAGCCTGGTAGCGCACCTGCTTCGGGAGCAGGGGGTCGGAGGTTCGAATCCTCTCACTCCGACCAGTAAAATTCCAGGATGTTGCAACGGCGAAAGGTGTTCAATCACCTCGCCATCGCGTGACGGCACGCGGGTGCTACGGCTCCCTGTCAGGCTGGAAATCACAGCCTTCCATCACGCAGTGGGAATCGTCCCCCCGTCGATCACGATCTCCGTTCCTGTGATGGTCGCGGCGCGGTCCGATGCCAGAAACGCGATCAGATTGGCGATCTCGGCCGGTTTCGTGGGGCGGCCGATGGGGATGCCGCCGAGGGCGTCCATGATGAGCCGCTTGCCCCCCTCCAGATCCGTTCCGGCCTCTTGCGCGATCCGCTCCGCGAGGCGAATCGAGGCCTCGGTCTCGATCCAGCCGGGTGCCACGCGCACCACCCGCACGCCCTTTGGCGAAACCTCCTTCGACAGGCTCTTGCTGTAGACGGAGAGGGCGGCCTTGGCAGCGGCATAGCCCGAGGTCGCATCCGGCAGCGGAAGATGGCGCTGGATCGAGGTCACATGGATCACCACGCCCGCGCCCTGCGCCACCATTCCGGGGACAAGCGCGCAATCCAGACGCACCGCAGACAGCAGGTTGAGGTTCAGTTCCGCCTGCCATGCCGTGTCGTCAAGGGCCGCAAAGCCACCGCCGGGTGCGGACGGACCCCCCAACCATGTGGACGATGACGTCCACACCGCCCAGAAGGCTGTGAACGGCCCCGGCGACCATCTTGCAGCCTTGCGCGCTGGTCAGGTCGGCGGCGACGAACATCTCGTCGAACGGGGCTTCGGGTTGATTGCGGGCGGTGGTCAGGACCATCGCACCCAGTTCGCGAAACAGCGCTACGGTCGCGGCACCCGCGCCTTGTGTGCCGCCAGTGATCAGGACCCGCTTGTCCTTCAATGTCAGAAAGTTGGCCATCATCCGATCTCCAGTTCCGTGATCCGGTCGCCTACCAGACCAAAGCTGAACGTGAGGACAGCCGGGCTGCCGGGGAAATCGCCTGTCACCCGCGCGCGGATTACCGTTCTGCCGCCGGTGTCAGTCACGTCCAGCGCCTCGGCGCGGTGGCGATACTTGGCCTTTGCGGCCTGCCACCAGCCAAGAATCGCGACCGCGCCGCGATGTGTCAGCCCCTCGTCATGCACGACCGCATCCGGCGCGAAGGCCGAAGCGAGGGTTTCACTGTCTTGTGGGGATTGCGCGGCAAAGAACGTCTGGATCGGTAGGGGCAGGTTCATTCTGGGACTCCTTGTTCTGGTGCCCTCAAGATAAAGGTCGACCAAGGTGAAGATAATCGGGATAATTCGGCATCTTTCGATGACAGGATCAGGATAATGCAAGATGTCGGATTGAAGGGGCTGGAGGCGGTGCTCGCCATCGGGCGCTGCGGGTCATTCCGGGCGGCGGCGATCGACATGGGCATGTCGACAACGGCGCTGTCACACACCATCCGCCGACTGGAATCCGGTCTGGGCATCAGGCTGTTCAACCGGACCACCCGCAGCGTCGCGCTCAGCGATGCCGGGCGCAACTTTGTCGAAAGGGTCGCCCCCGCAGTGGCGGAGATTCGCGGCGCAATGGATGCAGCCCGGTCGCAAGGCGAAACGCCGTCCGGCATGCTGCGCATCAATGCCTCGATCCAGGGCGGGCGCGACGTCGCGCCCCTGATGCTGGCATTCGTGCGTCGTTACCCGGATATGCAGGTCGATCTGGTGACGGAGGGGCGTCTGGTCGATATCGTCGCCGAAGGGTATGATCTGGGCATCCGCCGCGCCGATCTGGTGCCGCGCGACATGATCGCTGTGCCCTTGGGCAAGGCACAGCGCCATGCCGTGGTCGCCTCGCCCGACTGGTTGGCGCGCCATCCCGCGCCGATGAACCCCGCCGATCTGCCGGTGCAGGAATGTATCCGCGTCCGCCTGCCGAACGGCGCGTTGCTGCGCTGGCAGTTCACCCGAAACGGCGAGGTCGTGCAGGTCGATGCCAAGGGACGCCTGACGCTGGACGAGGCCGCCATCGCCCGCGCCGCCGTCCTGGACGGCGCTGGTATCGGCTTCTTTCTTGAACAGGATGTCCGCGAGGACATCGCATCAGGCCGCCTCGTGCGGCTTCTGGAGGATTGGACACCGCCGCTGCCGGGTTTCAGCCTTTACTACCCCGACCGGCGCAACCCGTCCGCAGGCTTCGCCGCGTTCATCGGCATGGCACGACGCATGGCGGCCGGGGCGGCATCGCTTACCGTTTGAACAGCGCCTCGAAGAAATTCAGCATTTCCGGCACCATCTTGTCGCCATAGCCATTGGCGACGCCCAGCGACAGGGTCTGGCGGGTGCCGGGGGACATCAGGCTGACGGCCCCTGCCCCCTCGGCCATCGCGGCGTAATAGCCGACATCCTTCTTGGCGTTCTTCACCGCGAAGGACAGCTTCGATGCGTCGCCGTCGATGGCATAGGCTTTCACGAAATCCATCATGCCCGACCGGAGCGGCCCTGCCGACATCACCTGATACAGCTTTTCGCGCGGCACCTCGGTCGCGTCGGCCATCGCGAACGCCTCCGACATCGCCATCGCCGTGGTCATCGCGAAGAAATTGTTGATCAGCTTGATCTTGTGACCCATGCCGAGCGGGCCGAGGTGGAAAACGTTCTCCGCCAGATCCTGCAAGACCGGCTGTACGCGGGCAAATGCCGCCTGATCGCCGGCGCACATCAGGTTCAGCATCCCCTCCAGCGCCTGCGCCGGGGTGCGCGAGATCGGGCAGTCGAGATAGACACCGCCCGCCGCCGCGACCTCCGCCCCCAGCACAACTGTGCTGTCGGGCAGCGAGGTGCCGAAGTCGATCACGACCGCATCCTTGCGCAACCCCGCCAGCACCCCGTCCGGCCCGCGCATCCGCCCCTCGACAGAGGCGGATGTGTCAATGCACAGCATCACGATGTCGGACGCGGCGGCGATTTCGCGCGCCGTCGATACCTCCACCGCGCCGCGCTTGATCGCCTTGTCGGCCTCCGTGCGGGTGCGGTTCACCATCACGGTCAGGGGATAGCCCATGTCCAGCAGACGCTGGCACATCGCGCCGCCCATCAGGCCGAGGCCGATAAATCCGATTGCTGGCTTTGCCATTGTCGCCTCCTCAGGTCAGGTATCCATCACGGCCAGCGCGCCGCGCCGACCCAGTTCGTCCGAGCATTTTGCGCCTGCGCCATTGCCCCCGGTCGCCACCGCGATCCGGTCGGTCAGGCGGCCGATTTCGGGATAGCCGTCATCGGTCCAGGTGGTCATGCAGGCTGTCATCGTCACGGTTTCGATGCCGACATCCGGCATCAGTTCGCGAAAAGCATCCTCCAGAAAATCACGCACCACCGGGTCGCCCCCAGACCGATACCAGTCACCGATTTCGGCGGGTGTCGTCAGTTTGCGGTCCTCCGGGTCGCCGCCGAGTTTCAGATACCAGTTGCCATCGGGATAGCGGATCGGCGGCAGCAGATAGGGATCGCCCGGTCTGGTCCAGCGAAACACCAGCGAGGGCATGGCCGCAAGGCGCTGCGCCTCTGCCGCGCTGACCCGGAAAAAGGCGACGGTGCGGGCATTGATCGACAGCCGCGCGGGGCGGTGCAGGACGTGATCGGTCATACCCCCGGCAGCCACCAGAACACGATCCGCCACCACATCGCCGCCCGAGGTGCGGATGGTGACGTGATCGCCCGCTTCTTCGATCCGCTGCACGATCCGGTCGGAAATGACCGCCCCATGCCGATGCGCCGCCTCGGTCTGCGCGGCAACCAGACGGCGCGGGCTGATATGGCCCGCGCCAGTGGGTTCATAGAGCGCCGCATGGCCGGGCGGGAAGGCGAAATAGGGAAAGCGCGCGCGCAAGCCCGCGTCGTCCAGCGCCTCGCAGTCGATGCCGCAGGCGGCGCGGGTTGCGAAGGCGTCGCGCATCAGCGGGCCATCGGCATCGCCCGCCATCATCGCGCCGACCTCGGTGAAGAACGGAATGCCGCTTTCCGCCTCGATCTCCGCATAACGGCCTATGGATGCGATGGACACTTCGGCCCAATAGGGGTCGGTCGCGTTCTTCCGCGTGATGCGGCCTTCATCGTAATGGCTTGCGAACACACCCTGATGATCGTGCTTGTCCGCCGGCTCCACCGGGCCGATCAGTGTCACCTTGTGGCCCGCCTTGGCCAGATGGCGCGCCGCAGCCGACCCCATCAGCCCGCGCCCGACTACCGCAATCCGCATCACATCCTCTCAAATGTCCGGGCCTTGAGGCCCTTCTGCAATTCGTAGATCGACCCGGCCCTGGTGGGCAAGGGTAGTGGGATGCGCACCGGCACCGATGTCACGCGCGGCTCGATGGTCGGGGTGCCGCACAACATGCGGCGGTTATAATCCGCAAGCGATCCGATATCGGTCATTGCCCCCATGATCGGAAAGGCATCCGCCGCCATCATCTCGAAAAAGCACAGGCGGCGCGACCTGTCCGACCGGTTCATCGCCGATCCGTGCAGCACCCGCCCATGATGAAGCGAGAGGGACCCGGCAGGCCCGGTCAGCGTCACCGCATCCGCCGTGTCGAGCCCGGCAGCGGCAAGATCGACGCCGCCGACAAAGACGCCATCCGCATGATGGTCCAGCACCGCCCCCTTGTGGGTGCCGGGAAAGACCATCAGCGGGCCGTTCGAAACCTCCATATCGTCGATGATGACACCGATCGCCAGCACGTCGTCATTGGTGTGGGGATAGAACGCCCAGTCCTGATGCCATTCGATGGCCGCGCCATATCCCGCAGATTTCATGTTCAGCTTGGATGTCTGAAGCCGGATATCCGGCCCGATCAGATCGCGCGCCGGGGCGAGAATCAGATCGGATCGCATCAGGTCCGCAAAGACCTGCGACTGCGTATCGGGGCGCTTGACCCGTCGGATGCGGGGCGCATCGGGGCGGTGGCTGTCCTCAAGGTCGATGCGGTCATCGGATGCCGTCATGCCGACCGCGATGGATTCAAAACGAGCGATTTCGGCACGGATCGCCTCGATGATGGGCATCGGCACCCGGCGTTCGAGCATGAGATAGCCGTTCTTGTCATAGAAGGACTTCTGATCGGCGGTCAGCGCTTCCATCATCCCCTCCTCAGCGTCTCGAGGCCCTTCCAGTCGAAATTCACCCCGTGGCCGGGGCGCTCCGGTGCTGTCGCGATGCCGTCCTTCACCACCATCGGGTGTTCGATATACGCGTCGAGGCCGAAGCCATGCGCCTCCAGATAGCTTGCATTCGGGGCCGCCGCGAGCAGGTGCACCGTGAAATCATGCGCGCCGTGCGATGTGACGGGCAGGCCGAACGCCTCCGCCAGTTTCGCGATCTTTATGAAATTCGTCACGCCGCCGCAATTGGTCACGTCAGGTTCCACGAAACTGACCGCGCCCGCCGTGATGAAGTTCTTGAAATCATGGACCGTGCGCAGATTCTCGCCATTGGCCACCGGCAGGCCGCCCTCGCGCAGCACACGTGCATTGCCCGCGATGTCGTCGGGCTGCACCGGCTCCTCCAGCCAATAGGGATCGTAGGGTGCGAAGGCGCGCGCGGCACGGATCGCCTCGTCGGCGGTGTATTTCATGTTTGCGTCCAGCATCAGCGGGAAATCGTCGCCCAGATGTGCCCGCATCGCGGCGACCTTCGCCACGTCTTCCGACAGCCGGTCGCGCCCGACCTTCATCTTGATCGCGCGGAACCCGCGCGCCAGATTGCGATCCGTCTGCGCGATCAACTCGTCCGCCGTCAGCATCAGGTCGATGCCGCCCGCATAGGCCTTCACCGCCGGATCGGCCCCGCCGAGATGCCGCCACAGCGGCTGCCCGGCCTTTTTCGCCGCCAGATCCCACAGCGCGATGTCGAAGGCCGACATGGCCAGCACCAGCGCCCCGCCGCGCCCGCCGTAATGCTGCCCCCACCAGATTTTCCGCCAGAGATGTTCGATGCGCGAGGCTTCCTCGCCCTGCACCAGCGCGGCAATCTCCCGCCCCAGAATGTCATGCACCGCGCCGCCGTTCTGACCGCAGGTGAAGGTGTAACCCACCCCCTCCGCCCCGTCGCTGTCGGTGACGCGGGCGGTGATGATCTCGAACCCGTGCATGTCGCCATGCATGCTGTCGGTCAGAACCTCCTTCAACGGGATGAAGTAGAAGTCGGACCGAACACGGTCGATGGTGGCGGGCATGGCGAACCTCAGAGGAAGACGGTCGTGATCTCCGGTACCAACAGAATGATCAGCAGGATGAAGATCTGGATCCCGATGAAGGGCAGGAACCCGCGAAAGATGTCGGGCAGCGTGATATGCGGCGGCGTCACCGATTTCAGATAGAACGCCGCCGGGCCGAACGGGGGTGAGAGGAAACTGACCTGCATGTTCACGCAGAAGAGGATGCCAAACCACACTTTGACCAGCGACACGCTGTCCAGCCCGCCGGTCAGGCCCAATTCATTCATCGGCAGTTTCAGCACGATGGGCAGGAACACCGGCATGACCAGCAGCACGATCCCGGTCCAGTCCATGAACGCGCCGAGAAAGAGGAAGATCAGCATCATGAACAGAAGGACGCCCATCGTCGGCAGATCAAAGCCGAGGATCAGATTGGCCACATAGGTCGGCCCGCCCGCGATGGTATAGGCCCCCGCCAGCGCGGTCGCGCCGAAGGTCACCCAGATGATCGTGCCGGTCGATTTGAAGGTCCGCATCGACGCTTCGCGCAGCAGTGTGAACGAAAATTCACCACGTATGGCGATGAGGATCAGCACGGCGATGGACCCCATCGCCGCCGCCTCGGTGATGCCGGTGATGCCACCATAAATCGACCCGAGCACGACGAACACGATGATGAGCGGCGATATCAGGCCCTTGCCCTTTTCCCACGCCGCCGCCGCCGTTTCGCGGCCCATCGCCCCAAATATATAGGCGAGCGAGACGCCGAGAACGCCGCCCCAGATCAGCGCCGTTCGGGTATCGACCATGCCGGTCTGTTCGTCGATGGCCCCGGTCAGGTTCAGGACACCCCAACGCAGCAACACGGCAGCCGCAGCAATACCGACAAGGATACCGATCAGCGTGGTGCCATATCGGGCCTTTTCCGGCCCGGTCATGTCATCCGGCGAAGGTTCCGGCAGCGGCGCCTGTTCCGGGTGCAGGCGTGTGCGGATCAGGATGTAGATGATGTAACATCCGGCCAGCATGAACCCCGGCAGGAACGCCGCCTTGAACAGCGCGTGGATCGAGGTTTCGGTAATCAGGCCATAGAAGATCAGCACGATCGAGGGCGGGATCATGGTGCCGAGCGAGCCGGAGGCGCAGATCGTGCCGATGGCGAGATTCTGGTTATAGCCGAGCCGTAACATCTGCGGCAGCGCGATGAGGCCGAGCAGCACGACCTCGCCGCCGATGATGCCGGACATGGCCGCCATGACGATGGCCATGATCGCGGTGACGACGGCAATGCCGCCGCGAGTCCGTGACATCCAGATATTCAGCGATGAATACATGTCGCGCGCAATGCCGGATCGCTCCAGCAGCGTCGCCATGAAGATGAATAACGGGACCGATATCAGCACATAATTGGTCGTGATACTGTAAAGCCGTTGCGCCAGAATGTTCAGCGGCCCGGTGCCGAATGTGCCGAACAGCAGGTCAGGGCCGAATTTCAGGACCATTACGACGACGGCGAGGAAGCCGGAGGCAAAGCCGAGCGGCATGCCGATGGCAAGCAGCAACAGCATGCCGACCAGAACGACCAGGGAGATTGTGCCGATATCGAGCATGGGATCAGTCCTCGCGCTTTACGCCGGCGGCGGCGCGCAGGTCGTCGATGTCAGCCTCTTCGGCATAGGAATCGGGTTCCTTGTTCCAGTCGTAATACAGGTTCGACAGGGACTGGATGGCGAGGATGACCAAAGTGAGCAGGATCAGCGGCTTCACGGTCGCCGGGATCGGCGGGTCGAACGCGGTTCCGAATGTCTCCCACCGCAGCAGTTTCGCTTTTGCTTCGCCATAGCCGCCCCAGACGACCGCAAAGGCGAAGATGCAGACGCAGGCGACCGAAAGGCAGTCGAAGGTCCGGCGCAACCAGCGCGGCGAGATGTCGTAGAAGATCGTGATGCGGATATGGCTGCGCTGTTGCAGCGAATAGAGCCCCGCCGTCAGATAGATTCCCCCCGCCACCCAGAGCGAAAGTTCGTTCGCCCAAAGGGTCGGCGCAGAGAAGACATAGCGCACTGTCACCTCATAGATGATGACGAGAACGACAAAGGCGGGCGCCCACATGGCGACGCGGCTGAAACTCCATGTGATCCAGTCGATCACACCTGTGCGTTCATGTTCGACCATGGCCGCCTCCTCGTGGGTTTACCGATAGCAGAGGGAACAAGGGCGGCCCCTGTCAGGGCCGCCCCGTAACTCAGGCAGGTTTGCCTTATTCTGCGAGGCCGAGAACCCGCAGATACGCCATGTGGCTTTCCACAAGTGCCTTGGCTTCCGGCGTGGAGGCGAAGCTGTCCCACTGGCCGAGTGCGGCGGCACGGAACGCTGCGCGATCCTCTGCCGACCAGGCCGCGACCTCAACCCCATCCGCACGCAGCTTTGCGGCCGCTTCGTTGTTCGATTTCTCGAAGGTCAGTGCGGTCTGGAGCGCGAGGGATTCCATCGCCCGCTCCATGATGCGGCGTTGATGATCGGGCATCGCGTCCCATTTGGCCTTGTTGCAGGCGAGATGGTCGGACGGCATGGAGTGGAAGCCGGGGAAGTTGGTGTATTTCGCGATGTCATAGAGGCCGAGACCCACATTGTTCGCGATACCGGACGCATCCGCGCCGTCGATGATGCCGGATTCGAGCGCCGTGAAGATTTCGGTGAAATCCATCACGATCGGGCTGGCACCGATGGAGGCGAAGATATTGGTTTCAAGGCCCGGAGGAGAGCGGAACTTCCAATCCTTCAGGTCAGCCATGCCGCGGATCGGCTTGGTCGAGGCCAGCGATTCCTGTCCATAGACCCACCAGCCGATCAGCTGCATGTCGAACTTGTTGTAGAGCGCCTGTGCCGCTTCGAGGCCGCCACCATAGTAGAGCCACGAAAGCTGCTGATAGGGCGTGTCATAGCCGCCCATGATGTCGCCCACAAACTGGAAGGCAGGGTTCTTGCCGGTCTGGTAGGCACCGCCGGTCATGTCGCAATCGAGGATGCCCGTTGCGGCGGCGTCGAAGGTTTCGACCGAGGAGACGACGGAAGACGAATAGAACATTTCGATGGCGATTTCGCCATTCGACATGGTCTGCACATCCTCGACAAAGCGGCCTGCCAGCTTGCCCGACACCGTTTCCGGGGCGTAGTGTGTCTGAATGCGCAGCGTGGTCGTTTCTGCCTGCGCCATCGTGGCCGCAACCGCAGCGCCGATCAGGCCGGTTGCGATGGTTTTCAAAAGTTTCATGGTTTTCCTCCCAAAGTTTCCAGAGCGGTGTTGTTCTTATCCGGCTGCATCTAGGGGAATTTCCCGCGACCAGCCGCCGCACGGGGGAACGCTAGCAACGGGTTAATCAATCGGCAACGTCATTCGCGAAATTCTTTGAAATTTCGAAATTTCATCACTAGCGTATGCAGATGAATCAGCAGAACGCACGCACATGATCGGCCCAGACGCGCTGACCGAAGGGCCACATCCCGGCGAGACCGGGGTCTATGCGCGCCTGCGCGAGGATCTGGTGCGCGGCAGGATGGATCCCGGCGCGAAGCTGAAACCCAAAGACCTCGCGCGCGACTATCCGGCATCCACCGCCACGCTGCGCGAGGCGTTGCTGCGCCTCGCCGCCGAGGGGTTCGTGACCAGCCAGCCTCAGCGTGGCTTTCGCGTCGTGACGCCCACACCCTCGTCAATCTGGGAAATCGCGCATTTCCGCATCCTGCTGGAAAGCGAGGGCGCGCGCCTGTCGATCCTGCATGGCGATGTGGGGTGGGAGGCGAACCTGTCCGCCGCGCATCACCGGCTGTCGCATCTGGAGGGGCGGATGCGCGGCGATGCCGATGTTTCCGGCCAGCTCCGCCTCTGGTCCCGCTATGACCGCGACTTTCACGAGGCGCTGATCGCCGCCTGCGGATCGAACCTTATGAAGGCGCAGCACAGGTCCGCCTTCGACCGGTTCAAGCAGCACGTCATCACGCAGGACCCGTCTCTGGGCTTTCGCGGCGAATCGCTGATCCGCGAGCATTCGGATATCCTGACCTCCGCGCTGGACCGGGACGCGGCAGCCTGTAGCGCGGCGATCATGCGCCATTTCGAAACCTATCGGCGGTTCACAGACCACGTCATCGACTGAACGCGTCAGGCCGGGCGCACCCGTTCCGACATTTTCACCCGCGCAAAGATGAGCGCGGGCGCGGCCATCGCGAACCCGATCAAGGTCAGCGTCAGATGCGACAGGCCGATCTCTCCGCCCCCCGGCATCGCAAGCATCAGACCGCCAAATCCGACGAGCAGACGCAGCACGAGCCCAAGCGCCCCCTTGCCCAGCCCGCCGATCAGGCTGACATGGCCCTGCAACGCCGCCGAGATCAGCCAGATGCCGATCAGCGCGGTGGTCAGGGTCACGATCACCTCCCATGCCGGGGCTTCGCCGACCAGCGCGGGGTTCAGCACGAAGAAGAACGGCGCGACATAGATCACCCCGCCAAGGCGCATCGCCTCCAGCCCCGTGCGCATCGGCCCGGCCCCCGCCATCGTCGCGGCGGCAAAGGCACCCAGCGCGACCGGCGGCGTGATATAGCTGACCATACCCCAGTAAAGGATGAAGAGATGCACCGCGAGCTGGTTCAGCCCGGCCTGTTCCAGCGCCGGGGCCAGCACGACGGCGAGGAAGATGTAGCAGGCCGTCACCGTCATCCCCATGCCGAAGATGAACGCCGTCAGCGCCCCCATCAGCAACAGCGCAAAGACGCTGTCACCGGCGATGAACACCAATTCGTTGACCAGCGTGCCCGCCAGCCCGGTGGCGGAGAATGCGCCGACGATCAGGCCGACGCCGAGCAGCACCGCAGTCAGTTCAGCCAAGGCCCGCCCGACGCCGACGATCAGGTCGCCCGCCGTCTTGAGCGTGAAGCGATAGCGTTTCAGAAGCTGGTTGATGATCAGCAGCAGGCCCGTCGCATAGAACGGCGCCAGCGTATCCATCCGCCACGCCACCATGAGGAAGATCAGCAGCCCGAACACCAGAAGGTAGGGCCAACCTTCGCGCCCGGCATCGCGCATCGCGGGCACCTCGTCGCGGGCAAGGCCCTTCAGGCCCTTGCGGGCCGCATAGGCGTCGATCTGGGCGAACAGGCCGAAATAGAACAGCAGCGATGGGATCGCCGCCGCGATGGCAATGTCGATATAGGGGCGGCTGAGGAACGAAGCCATCACGAAGGCTGTCGCCCCCATGATCGGCGGCATCAGCACCCCGCCGGTGGAGGCGCAAGCCTCCGTCGCGGCGGCATGTTCCTTGGAAAAACCTGTCTTGCGCATGGCCGGAATCGAGACTGCGCCGGTGGTCAGCACGTTCGAGATGACGGAGCCGGACATCGACCCCATGAAGCCGGATGCGAAGATCGCGACCTTGGCCGCGCCGCCCCGGTATCGCCCGACCATCGCGAGCGCCAGATCGTTGAAGAACTTGCCGCCGCCGGTCTGTTGCAGCACGGCTCCGAACACGATGAAGCCGATCACGAGGCTGCCAAAGGCGCGCATCGGAATCCCGAAAGAGCTTTCGGACGAGATCATGTGATAGGCCGCGAGATCCCAGAACGGCGAGGCATAGCCCGACAGCGGGTCCGGCATCACATCCGCGAAGGTGGGATAGAGCGAGAAAGCCAGAACGATGAAGAACAACACCAGCCCGCCCGCACGGCGCGTCGCCTCGAGGATCAGGAGGTAGAGGACGATGGAGGCATAGCGCGCCTCGTCTGGCGCCGCATATTCCCAGCCCATCTCAAGACTGGTGTCAGCGGTCGCCACGAAATAGGCACTGGTGACGAGAGATAGCGCAAACAAGACCCAGTCGGGCAGGCCCGGCCCGCGCGCTGCGCGCAGCGGGAACACGAGGAATGACAGCGCAAGGAAAATTCCGGCGAGAATATAAAGGTAGCGTCCTTCGATCAGGACAATCCCGAACAACTGGATGTTGAAAAGCTGATGGATCGAAAGGGCAATCGCGGCCAGTGTCAGCCCGGCAATCGCCAGTCTTGCCATCGGCGGCAAAGGGGCCTTCGCCACCACGTCGCCAGCAGCGGCGCGTCGTTCGGACTGGTCCATATGCGTGTCCTGTCAGGTAATGCGGGAAGAGGGTGCGGGAGGGCCGCAAAAGCCCCCCCGCCAATCAAGCGCGGCCTCAGAAGACGAGCGAGAACCCGCCGGCCTTCAGCGCCTCGTTGCGCTTCACGGCCCATGCGGCTTCCCAGTCTTCCGCACCTTCTGCCTTCAGTTCTTCCCATGCCTTGCCAAGCGCATCCTGACGGGCGATCAGGTTGTCGTTGTGCGCCTGTGCCTCGTCAGTCCAGACACCCGCTTCCTTGAAGTATTTCACCGCGCCGGAATGGAACGGCGTGACCCAGTTGAAATCCTGCTTGGCCAGCGCCCAGCCACCGATACCCGGTGCCTTGCCGTCATACTGATCAAACAGTTCGACCATCGCCTTGGTCATGTTGTAGACGAGCTCTTCGTCCTGCGTGTCCATCGCGACCAGCACCGGATAGGCATAGCCAGCCGTCGCAACGCCCGGACCATTGTCGATATTGGCACCGACCTTCGCAGTGATCGGCGCGAAGAACGGCGCGATCGCCTTCATCCGGGCGAGGCCTTCGGCGTCGTTCGCATCGATCGGCGGCCAGATCAGGCCACGCGGCCCGGCGGCAGCTTCATAGGCGAGACCGGAATTGGTGGACGCGAAGGCCGCATCGACCTGACCATTGGTCAGGGCTTTCCAGCTATCGCCGAAACCGCCGAACTCGACCCGCTCCACATCGTCCCAGGTCAGCCCGGCATAGGCCATGTAAGCCTCGACATTGACGTTGAGCGCAGGCGCGCCCTTGACCCAGGCAACGCGCTTGCCCTTGAGGTCGGCATAGGTCTCGACACCGAGGTCACCGGCCACACCGACCGACAGACCGACCGCACCGCCATTGTTGGAGAGCAGCACCCGAACCCGCTGCGGGCCCCAGGTTTCGCCGCCGAATTCGAACACGCCTTCCTGCGCCATGAAGGCACCGCCGACGCCGGTGGCCGAAAACTCGACCTTGCCCTGACGCAAGGGTTCCGTGCGACCGACATCGTTCTTGCCCGGCAGAACCCGCAGGTTCACGCCCGTCGCATCCTGCAATGCCGCACCGATGGCGACGGCCTGATTGTACCCGGCGGAACCGGTGTCATAGGCTGTCCATGCGATCTGTTTCGGCAGCGTGATGTGCGCTTCGGCAAGGGCCTGCCCCGCCGTGGTTCCCGCCAGTCCGACCGCGAGGGCCGCACCAAAAACGTTCGAGAATTTCATGATATTCCTCCTGAATGTGATGACCGTCGCTGCTGCCGTCTTGATGGGCGTCCCTTGCGACTTGGCGTGAACGTAAAGGCGCTGCACCGACATTGGTAGCGAAAAATTCACGAAAGTCTGGGTGGCCGCCCAAGAATTAGGCGAACTGCGCAGGACTTGGGCAGTTGAGCGGCGTCCAGACCGGTTGAGCGAATCCGCAATCGAGATAGGGCTTTACGAACGCATCAACTGGCCGTCCTATTGGTGGATGAGCCGAAAAACCGATCATCCCTGATGCCACGAGACGACATTCAGCACGATCTTCAGCATGGCGAAGCGCGGGCGAACGCCGCCCCGATCCGCCAACCCCGCGCACGGGGCGTGGCGCGGGTCGGCACGGCGTTGCGCGATGGCCGCGCGCGCCTGTCGGGTCTGCATCAGTCCGGTTCCGCCAAGGTTCTGTTGCCGCAAGAAGCCGGCGCGGACCTGACGGCGATTCTACTGAACACAGCGGGCGGGATCACCGGCGGGGATCGCTTCGCCTATGCCGGACGGGCGGAGGCCGGGGCCGCGCTGACCCTTTCGACCCAAGCGGCGGAGCGCGCCTATCGCGCCCAGCCGGGCGAGCAAGGGCGGATGGATGTGACGCTGAACGCGGCTGAGGGCGCACGGATCGACTGGCTGCCGCAGGAGACGATCCTCTACGACGGGTCGAACCTGCGCCGGACGCTCGACATCGACCTCGCGCCCGGTGCCCGGCTGTTGGCGGTGGAGGCCGTCATTCTGGGCCGCCCTGCAATGGGTGAGCGGTTGAATGATTTCGCCTTCGCCGATCACTGGCGCGTCCGGTGCGATGGCAGGCTCGTCTATGCCGACGCGCTGCGGCTGTCACCGGCAGCCTTGCAGGGCGTGGCGACGCTTGCGGATGCCGGGGCATTTGCATCCCTGCTGCTGGTCTGCGATGCCGCTGAGACGCAGCTTTCGGCCCTGCGCACCCGCCTTGGCCCAAATGGCGGCGCATCGCTGATCCGCCCCGGCCTCCTTGCCGCCCGCATCCTCGCCCCCGATGGCTTCACCCTGCGCAAGACGCTGATTCCCGCATTGGAGGGCTTGCGCGCCGCGCCCCTCCCCAAGGTCTGGAGATTGTGAATGAACCTCACGCCCCGCGAAAAAGACAAGCTTCTGATCTCGCTCGCCGCGATGGTGGCGCGGGGCCGACTGGCGCGCGGCGTCAAGTTGAACTACCCGGAGGCCATCGCGATCATCACCGATTACGTGGTTGAGGGCGCGCGCGATGGCCGCTCCGTCGCCGACCTGATGGAGGCAGGGGCGAGCGTCATCACCCGTAATCAATGCATGGCGGGGATCGCGGAAATGATCCACGACGTGCAGGTGGAGGCGACGTTTCCCGATGGGACGAAGCTGGTCACAGTGCACGAGCCGATCCGATGAACGGCCTCTCCGCCGTCCCGGTCTTGCGCCGGGATCTCGACGAACAAGGCGCCGTCCAACGAGATTCGAGGTCCCGGCTCAAGGCCGGGACGGTGGATAGTAAAGGAACCAACCCATGATCCCCGGAGAAATCCTCCCCGCCGCTGGTGACATCACGCTGAATGCCGGGCGTGCCACCATCACCATCGAGGTGGCCAATACCGGCGACCGCCCGGTGCAGGTCGGCTCGCACTATCATTTCGCCGAGGCGAACAGCGGCCTCGACTTCGACCGGGCGGCGGCGCGCGGCATGCGCCTCTGCATCGCCGCCGGAACCGCCGTGCGGTTCGAGCCGGGGCAGCGCCGCGAGGTGACGCTGATCGCCTTTGAAGGCGCACGAACGGTCTATGGCTTCAATCAGGCCGTGATGGGGGCGTTGTGATGGCGCGCAAGACCTCAACACTGAGGACGCAAGCCGCGCTCGCCAGCGATTACGGGCGCATGATGATGGAGGCGAACATGGTCATCGGCATCCGCATGATGGGCATGGCCGGCCTCTGGGCAATGCCAGCGGCGGAGCTTGACCGCATGATCGCCGAAAAGCAGAACGCCTTCACCGGCTCCGCCATCGCTGCCACATTGTCCGCTATGACAGGCGGAACGCCGGAGGCGATCGCCCGCGCCGCGCTCGGCCCGATCGGGCGCAAGACGCGGTCCAATGTCAAACGCCTGACAAAGCCCCGCGCCACAAAGCCCGCCGCACCGTAACACAGGGAAACACCCCCATGCCCACAACCCTTTCCCGCCGCGAATATGCCGCCATGTATGGCCCCACCACCGGGGACCGGGTGCGGCTCGCCGATACCGACCTCATCATCGAAGTGGAGCGCGACCTCACCACCTATGGCGAGGAGGTGAAATTCGGTGGCGGCAAGGTGATCCGCGACGGGATGGGGCAGAGCCAGGTGACGCGGGCGGGCGGGGCGGTCGATACTGTCATCACCAACGCGCTGATCGTGGACTGGACCGGCATCTACAAGGCCGATGTAGGCCTGAAATCCGGGCGCATCGCGGCCATCGGCAAGGCCGGAAACCCCGACACCCAGCCCAATGTCGACATCATCATCGGCCCCGGCACAGAGATCATCGCAGGCGAGGGGCGCATCCTGACGGCGGGGGCGTTCGACAGCCATATCCACTTCATCTGCCCGCAACAGATCGAGGATGCGCTGCATTCCGGTGTCACCACCATGCTGGGCGGCGGCACCGGCCCGGCGCACGGCACG
Organism: uncultured Candidatus Planktophila sp.; assembly: GCA_964352385.1. Taxonomy (GTDB): domain Bacteria; phylum Pseudomonadota; class Alphaproteobacteria; order Rhodobacterales; family Rhodobacteraceae; genus Pikeienuella. Next base: position 611 of record CAYGRU010000056.1, on the reverse strand, counting down.
CTGGCGACGACCTGCACCCCCGGCCCGTGGCATATCGGGCGGATGTTGCAGGCGCTGGATGCCTTTCCGATGAATTTCGGGATTTCGGGCAAGGGCAATGCCTCCCTCCCCGAAGCGCTGATCGAAATGATTCAGGGCGGGGCCTGCGCGATGAAACTGCATGAAGACTGGGGGACAACCCCCGGTGCCATCGACTGCTGCCTGTCGGTGGCGGACGAGATGGACGTGCAGGTGATGATCCACACCGACACGCTGAACGAAAGCGGCTTTGTCGAAAATACCGTGAAGGCCATCCGGGGCCGCACCATCCACGCCTTCCATACCGAGGGTGCTGGCGGCGGCCATGCGCCCGATATCATCAAGGTCTGCGGCGAGCCGCATGTGATCCCGTCATCGACCAACCCGACGCGGCCCTTCACGGTGAACACGCTGGAAGAACATCTCGACATGCTGATGGTCTGCCATCACCTCGACAAGTCGATCCCGGAGGATGTCGCCTTCGCCGAAAGCCGCATCCGGCGCGAGACCATCGCGGCGGAGGATATCCTGCACGACATGGGCGCATTTTCCATCATCGCCTCCGACAGTCAGGCGATGGGGCGGGTGGGCGA
>CAYGRU010000055.1:0-23228 GCA_964352385.1 uncultured Candidatus Planktophila sp. | reverse complement strand
CAGGAAATGCGTCTCGTCCGGCAACATGCCACCCGCACCGGCCCGCGCGCGGGCCTTCAGCCCGGCCTCGGAAATGCCGACGATCTCGCGGGCGAGGTCGTGCATCGACCGGCCCCCGATTTCCGCTTTCAGCCCCATGACAGAGGCATCGACCCGCAACTGCTCCCGCTCCTCCGCGGTCCAACCCTTGGCAACGTCCCAGGCCGCGTCCAGCGCCACCTGGTCATACATCAGCCCGACCCAGAAGGCGGGCAGGGCGCAGATGCGCCGCCACGGGCCGCCATCCGCGCCGCGCATTTCGATGAATTTCTTCATCCGCGCTTCGGGGAAGGCGGTGGTCAGGTGATCGGCCCAATCCGACAGGGTCGGCGTCTCACCCGGCAGGGCGGGCAGTTTGCCGTCGAGGAAATCGCGGAACGACTGGCCCAGCGCGCTGATATACTTGCCGTCGCGGTAAACGAAATACATCGGCACATCGAGCGCGTATTCCGCATATCGCTCGAACCCGAACCCGTCTTCGAACACGAAGGGCAGCATTCCTGTCCGCGCCGGGTCGAGGTCGCGCCAGATGCGTGAACGCCAGCTGACATGGCCGTTCTTCTTGCCCTCGAAAAACGGTGAATTGGCGAACAGCGCGGTCGCGACCGGCTGCAAGGCCAGCGCAACGCGCATCTTCTTCACCGCATCCGCCTCTGACGCGTAGTCGAGGTTCACCTGCACGGTGCAGGTGCGGCGCATCATCTGTGTGCCGTGGGTGCCGACGGTGCCCATATAGGCGTCCATCAGCTTGTAGCGGCCCTTCGGCATCAGCGGCATCTGTTCATGCGTCCAGTCCGGCGTCGCGCCGAGGCCGATGAATCCGGCGCCGATGGCGTCGCCGATTTCCTTCACCTCTGCCAGATGCTGGTTCACCTCGTCGCAGGTCTGATGGATCGTCTCCAGCGGTGCGCCTGACAGTTCAAGCTGGCCGCCCGGCTCCAGCGACACGCTGGCACCGTCCTTCAGAAGGCCGATCAGGTTGCCCCCTTCGGATACCGGCGCCCAGCCGAAGCGGTCGCGCAGACCTTCCAGCATGGCCTTGATGGAACAGTCGCCCTCATAGGGCAGCGGCAGCTTCTTCGTCAGGCAATAGCCGAATTTTTCGTGCTCGGTGCCGATCCGCCAGTCGTCCTTGGGTTTGCAGCCGGACGCGAGGTAGGCGGCGAGCTGGTCGCGACTTTCAATCGGGCCACCGCCCTGCTGTGGTATCGACATCGCGCAGATCCTTCGCTCTGGGGTTCTGGTCGATCCGCGCCGACCTCATCCTGCTGGATTAAGCGCGCGGTGGCGCATGTTCAAGGGCCGCGCGTGTGCCGAGCGTCTGTCGTTGCCAGATTGTGATCGTGCTGTCCGGTGCGGCGGACAGGGCGGACAGCGCCCGCGTCGGGGCGAAACCGGGCAGGGCGGCGAACGCATCCATCAGGCCCGCCGCGCCTTTCGCCGAAATCGGGATGACCAGCGCCGGTTCCGTTTCTGACCAGCGGAGGATCCATTGCGTCTCGTATTGCCAGACATTCGGCGCTGCGGTCGCAACCTCGATGGACCGAAGGTCGTTCAGCGATACCACCCCGCCGATATGCGGCCCGAAATAGCTGATCCGCCGTTCGTCGATGGTCACGATGCCCGGTGCCTCGCCTTCACGCTGCCCCAGTGCGGACAGGGCGGCGGACCGCACGATCCACATGCCGACCAGCGCGACGACCGCTGCGATGCCCAGCTTCAGCCACAGCGCCGTTGCCGTCCATGACAGGATGAAGGCCAGGAGCAGCGCAAAGGCCGCCACATAGGTCGCCGTCTCTGCCCAGCGCCTGACCGACCGCATGGCCTCGGGGCGGAAAAATCCTGCCATCTCAGCGCACCACGTCCCACGGCGATGACAGCGCCAACAGATGCGACAGCGACTGCTGCTCGCCGGTTTGCAGATCGAACAGATCGAACCGTTCCCGCGCGAATCCGCGCCCCGATACCAGCGATGCAAGCCAGCGCCCGTTCGCCGAAAGGCGCAGGTCGCCGAACAGGCCATCCGGTGCGCTGATGACCCGGCTGCCATCGGGGCCTGTGACGGTCACGCGGCAATCGGTTTCCAGCAACCGCCCGACCTGCCGCGCATCGCATGTCTCCTCCGCCGTCACCCGACCTTCATCGGCGATGAAGCGGCGGAGCGGTGTCGCCCCCGGCCCGTCGTAAAGCTGCCAGTCGCCACCCGACCAGCGCGCCCTGATCTCGTGCCCCTCCGCCCCGCAGATGCGCAAACGCCAATCGTCAGATGCATCGGCGTTGCAGATCGCCGCGACCTCCGCCTCGGCGGTGAAGATGTCCGCGCCGGTATCGCGCGCCCTGACAGCGGCGATCAGGTCGCGGCCGGGCGCGGCAAGAACCTCCACCGCCGTCCAGCCCTTCGGCAGATAGTCGAGCCGCGCCGTCCGACCGGTTTCAACCGAAACGGCGGTGAAAACCGCAGGCGCGGCGGCGCAGGCATCGTTCCCGCCCAATTCGTTCAGCCGCAGCGCCAGCGGGGCGGACACGCCGGTTTCGCGCAGGATGATGTCATCGCCCTGCGCGCCGCGTCGCCAATAGGCCGCGTTCCAGCGCACGCCCTGTTCGGTCAGGATATGGTTCAGCTTGCCGCCGGCCGGTTTCGTGAACAGGCTGGCGCGGGTTGCCGCGCATTCCAGCACGACAGAGCAATGCGCCGCCAGCGCCATGTCGCCGCCTTCGGGCGCATAGACGGCGGAGGTGAAGCTGCAACTGACGGTCGGCACGATCAGTTCCGTCGCGCCGGTCGCAAGATCGACCTCGACCCATTCCACGCCATAGGAAATCACCGCCCTCGTAGCATCCGGCGACAAGGCCCGCAGCCCGGCACGCCCCGCCGCCTCGGCACTGCCATTGGAAAGGGTGAACGCCAGCAATACGATCCCTGCAAGCGCGCGCATCACCAGTCGCCCAACGCAGCCTGCCACAGGGTCAGCGCCGCCACCGCCGCTGTATCGGCGCGCAGGATGCGCGGGCCGAGCGAGACCGGCAGCGCATAGGGCAGGCCGCGCAGTCGCGCGACCTCATCCGGGGCGAACCCGCCCTCCGGCCCGATCAGAACCGCCCAGGGGCTGCGCCCGGCATCGCGCAGCGCAGCATGGGCCGCGCCGTGATCGGCGGTTTCGTCGCAGAACATGATCCGGCGCTCAGGGTCCCAGCCATCCAGAACCTTGTCCAGCCGCGCCACGAGCGCGACCTCCGGCACCGATACCAGCCCGCATTGTTCGGCGGCCTCGCGGCAATGGGCCTGAAGCCGGTCTTCGCGCACCCGTTCCGCATTGGTATGCCGTGTCATCACCGGCATGATCCGGCGCGCGCCCATTTCGGCGGCCTTTTCAACGATGAAGTCGGTGCGGGCCTTCTTGATCGGCGCGAACATCAACCAGAGGTCGGGCGGCGCGGTCTGCGGGGCGGTCTGTGCCTCGCAGATCAGCACCGCATTGCGCTTGTTCATCAATTCGATCCGGGCGAGCCATTCGCCATCCCGCCCGTTGAACAGCAGCACTTCGCCGCCCGCTTCCTGCCGCATGACGGCGCTGAGGTAATGCACCTGATCGCGGTCTGGCGCGACAGATGCGCCCGCTGCCAGCGGGGCCTCGACAAAGAGCCTGATTTTCGTGTTGCCTCGTGCCATACCCCGAATATGACCGAACCGACCGCCAATGCCAGTCACAACAGCCTGAATGATCGCCGGATGAACGAAACCGCAAGCCATGATGGCCGCGTCGCCGATGCGACGGCAGAAAACTGGGTCGATCGGTTCTGCCCGCGCTGGTCGCGGCCCTGGCTGCGCCTGTCGCGCGCTGACCGTCCGGCGGGCACATGGTTGCTGCTGCTGCCCTGCTGGCAGTCGCTGGCGCTGGCCATCGCCGCCACGGGCTGGCGGATCGAGGATGTCTGGCTGTTCGCCGCGATGGGGATCGGTGCCTTCCTGATGCGCGGCGCAGGCTGCACCTGGAACGATTTCACCGACCGTGATTTCGATGGAAAGGTAGAGCGGACAAGATCTCGCCCCATCCCCTCAGGTCAGGTCAGCCCGAAGGGGGCGCTCGTCTGGATGGTCGTTCAGGCGCTGGTCGCCTTTGCAATTCTTCTGACCTTCAACACATTCTCGATCTGGCTTGGCATCGCCGCGCTGCTGCCGGTCTGCATCTATCCGTTCATGAAGCGGGTGACGTGGTGGCCGCAGATCTTTCTCGGCATCGCGTTCAACTGGGGCGCGCTGATGGGCTGGGCCGCGCATATGGGCGGCCTGTCGGCAGCGCCGGTGATCCTCTATCTGGCGGGGATCGCGTGGACGCTGCATTACGATACGATCTATGCGCATCAGGATACCGAGGATGATGCGCTGATCGGCGTCAAATCCACCGCGCGGCTGTTTGGCGACGGCACCGGGCGATATCTGGCGGTCTTCGCGGCGCTGGCCACGGTCGGCGCGGGGCTGGCATCGGCGCTGGTGCTGACCGGGGCGGCGCTGGCCGTCGCGCTGGCGGGGGTCGCGCTTTATGGTCTGCACATGGCGCGGCAGCTTCGCGCGCTGGACATCAACGATGTGGACCTTTGCCTGCGCCTGTTCCGACAGAACCGCGATACGGGGTTGATCCTTTTGGCGGCGTTCCTGCTGGCGGGGCTGGTCTGACCCGATTGCCCTGTTGTGAAACCGGCGTCGCATGGGCAGGATCGCCGCCAGATGATCCATCCCGGAACCCAGACCATGAACAACATTTTCGACACCGAGCTTTGCGACCGGCTGGTCCGGTATGCCGCCATCGACACCCAGAGCGACGAGACATCGCCAACTGCGCCCAGCACGGCAATTCAGTTCGATCTGCTGAACATGCTGCGGGACGAGCTGATTGCGATCGGTGCGCCGGATGTGACGCTGACCGATTACGGCGTCGTGCTCGCGACGATTCCCGCCACGGTTTCCGACACCGTGCCAACCATCGGCCTTGTGGCCCATGTGGACACCGCACCCGCCTTTCACGCATCGGGTGTGAAGCCGGTGGTGCATCGCGCCTATGATGGCGGCGAAATCCGGTTTGCCGACGATCCGTCGCTGGTTCTGTCACCGGCGCAATCGGCCTATCTCGGCACCAAGATTGGCGATGACATCATCACCGCCAGCGGCCTGACCTTGCTCGGTGCGGATGACAAGGCGGGGGTTGCCATCATCATGACGGCGGCGCGGCATCTGCTCGCCGACCCCTCCATCCCGCACGGCCCGATCCGCATCGCCTTCACCCCGGATGAGGAAATCGGTCGCGGCGTTGGCCCGGACCTTGCCCGCGACCTCGGCGCGGCCTTCGCCTATACGCTCGATGGGGCGGACAGGGGATCGCTGGAATATGAAAGCTTTTCCGCCGACGGCGCGGTGATCGACATCAAGGGCGTCTCCGCCCATCCCGGCTGGGCGAAGGATGTGCTGGTGAATGCCTTGCATCTGGCGGCGAAGATCGTCGCGACGCTGCCGCAGGCGACCCTGACACCGGAGACGACGCAGGGGCGGCAGGGTTTCATCCATGTCTATGAAATCAAGGGCGGCGCGGCCCATGCCGAGGTGAAGGCGATCCTGCGCGATTTCGAACGTGATGGCCTCGCGGCGCTTGGCACGCTTCTGACCGATATCTGCGCCGCCGTGCAGAAAACCGAACCGCGGGCAGAGATTACCTGCACCATCCGGCCACAATACCGCAACATGCGCTATTGGCTGGAGCAGGACATGACGCCGGTGGATATCGCCCGCGCCGCCTATCGCGCGGCGGGGATCGAGCCGTATTCAGCGCCGATTCGCGGCGGCACCGATGGCTCGCGGCTGACGGAAATGGGCATTCCGACGCCGAATCTGTTCACCGGGATGCAGAACATCCACGGCCCGCTGGAATGGATCAGCGTGCAGGACATGGCCGCAGCGACGCGGGTCTGTATCGAACTGGCGCGGATCGCCGCGAAATAGCGTTACTGCAAATCCGCGAAGGCATCGACGATCCGGTTCATGCCGTCCTCGACCATCGCGCGCGGGCAGGCGAAGTTCAGGCGCATGAAGCCGTCGCCCCCCGCGCCAAAGCTCGGCCCCGGATTGCACAGCACTTTTGCATCCTTGGTGAAGCGACGCTCGATCTCCGCCTGGTCCATGCCGGTGCCGGAAAAGTCGAGCCAGCTCAGATATGTGGCGTCCAGCTTGACTGACTTCACGCCCTTCAGGTTGTCTGTCACCACCCGGTCGATATAGTCGCGGTTGCCTTTCAGATAAACCAGCAGCGCCTCCAGCCAGTCTTCGCTTTCGCCATAGGCGGCGGTCGCCATGATGTAGCCGAACCGGTTGCTTGAATACATGCCCACCCGTTCCTGCGTGCGCGCAAACAGACGCCGCAATTCAGGGTCGGAGATGATCGCATTTCCGGTATGCCCACCCGCCAGATTGAAGGTCTTGGATGCAGAGGTGAAGGTAACGGTCCGCGCCGCGACCTCCGGGCTGATCGTGGCCATCACGGTGTGCGGGCCATCAAAGACGAGGTCATGATGGATTTCGTCGGACACGATCAGAATATCGCGCGCAAGGCAGAATTCGGCGATCGCGGTCAGTTCATCCCGCGTCCAGACCCGACCGCAGGGATTGTGCGGTGAACAGAGGATCAGCATCCGCGTCTTTGAATCGACCTGCCGCGCCAGTGTGTCGAGGTCCATCGTATACCGGCCATCCGCATAGGACAGCAGATTGGCCACGACATGGCAGCCATTGGCGCGGATCGCGGGCGCGAAGGGATGATAGATCGGGTGCTGAAGGATCACCCCGTCGCCCGGTTCGCAATAGGTCTGCAAGGCAAGGTTCACGCCGTTCACGATGCCCGCCGTTGTCAGGATCCAATCCTGCTCGATGTCCCAGCCATGCTGCCGCTTCATCCAGCCCTGAATCGCGGCGAGGTAATCAGACGGATCACCGTAATAGCCGTGCACGCCATTTTCGATCCCGGCCTGCAAGGCGGCATTCACCGCCGGCGGGGCGGCGAATTCCATGTCCGCGACCCACATCGGCAGGATCCCCTCCGGGTCGACCCCGAAGCGCGCCGCGATGCTGTCCCATTTCGCTGAATTGGTGCCAAGACGGGTGATCGGGCGGTCGAAATCATAGGGCATGGGCGTATGGTCCTCTGGTTGATCTTCGCGCGCATCATCACCCGGATCGGGCCGGTTTCAAGAGGGCGGGGCTGGGAATGTCGCGTTCTGCTCGAACGCGGCCATGCAGAGGCGCACAGTCGCATCGCTCCCCCAAAGCAAAAGGCCCCGGATCCTGAACTGACGCACGGGGCCTTTCCTGAATGTGGTGGAGCCAAGGGGGATCGAGCAGCGCCCAGAAATATCTTTGATTGTCAATTTATTGTTAATTTCAAGCAAAACGATCATAGCGTCTTTGTTTGCAGTGCAATGTTCCGGCATTTACGATATTTAGGTAATCCTCGGTATGTTTGGAACGCATTGGTTATTTTCCTGAATTTTGAATCTGATGATATTTATCCAAGCCTGATATTCGCCTCTCCCAGAGGAGGGGTGATCAAGAAAGCGATTACTGCGGTTAGCGAAAATTTACTGTGATAGTGCGCAGACATCGCTGCTGCGTTGCTTGGCCTTTCAAGCCCAACGATAGCCTGCTGATTGCTAAACGATCATTGTTTGCGATAGAACAAAAAGGGAACAAGTAGATCGATTCTAGGCATGATGGCGCATGACAAACATATCCACACTGCGGATGGGAGAGGGGGCTCTATCTCACCTGTCCGGTATGAGTTTTATGTCAGAGGTGTTCCCGGGATCAGTCGCAGATGCGGGCGCTATCAGCTTTGTGCTCTCAAGCATCAAACGGAACACCGCCCCAATTCTGTGGGTGCAGGATCGTATGTCGCAAAGGGAAGCCGGAATCCCATATGTTCCCGCATTACCAAATCACGCGATCATCCGCGTCAATGTCTCGCGCCCCATAGATGTGCTATGGGCGATGGAAGAAGGATTGCAATTCGCATCACTTTGCGCGGTGATTGGCGAGGTTTGGGGCGATCCTCCCATATTGAGTTTCACCTCTTCCAAACGCCTCGCCTTTCGGTCCGAAGCCAATGGAACGCCATGTTGGCTGATCCGGAGGGCAGCGCATCCCAATCTCAGTGCGGCTCGAAACCGATGGCGCATTGCGTCCTTGGCATCATTTCCTCACCCGGACGACCCGCAAGCTCCCGGAGCACCAAGATGGCGGGCGGAATTATTTCGGTCTCGCACTATGCGTATTGGAACATGGGTGGCGAGCTATGATAGGGCGGCGGATTGTCTCTGTTTCGATGCCCCATTTCGCGATGGAACGGTGGAGGAAGGGCAAAGAACGCAACCACGATTCGCCGCCCGATGACATTCCCATTGTGTTGGCGGTTGAGGGGCAACATGGCCCTATCGTCCACGCCTCCAACCGTATGGCTCGCCGTGCAGGCATCGCTACAGGTAGCCGTATTGTAGATGTGCGTGCACTCTGCCCTGACATAGTCGTTGAATACGCTGACATCGTTGGAGACAAGCGAATGCTGGAGCGCCTGAGCTTGTGGGCGCGACGGTGGTGTCCGTGGACAGTGGTAGATGGCCCAGATGGGTTGATCCTTGATACGACCGGGTCGGATCACCTTGTGGGCGGTGAAGCAGCAATGTTGAAGGATATCGAAGCCCGCTTTGCCCTATTGGGGATCACGGCAAGACCAGCTATCGCACCTACATGGGGTGCAGCATGGGCATTGGCGCGATATGGGCCAGTGCGTGGCCAGTGCAGTGATGAAGGTCTGACGGCAGCGTTGGCTCCCCTACCCATTACAAGCCTGCGACTGGAATCTGACACTACCCTCCTGCTTCACCGTCTGGGGTTGAAGACCATCGGTGCATTAGCAAAAGCACCTCGCCTGTCATTAACGCGGCGGTTCGCTCGCGCATCGGTCTCAGCGAATCCTTTGTTGCGGCTCGACCAAGCCACAGGAGCACGTCCTGAGCCTGTTTCCAGCAAAGAGACACCGTCTCCCCTGCGGGTTGATCTCAGGCTGCCAGAACCAATCCTGGATGCGCAGCCACACCTGCCTGCACTATGTAAGAACCTGTGCGCAATACTCACGGATCAAGGTGTCGGCTGCCGGGCTATGCGACTGTCCGTTTACCGTAGCGATGGTGAGGTGAGCGTCATCAACATCGCCATGGCCGCAGCCAGCCGTGAATCGAAGCATTTGTTGTGGTTGTTTGGCGACAGGTTGGAGCGCATTGATCCAGGGTTTGGGTTTGATCTGATCCGTCTTGAAGCGAGTGCAACCGAACCCTTCCAGACGGTGCAGAAGCGGTTGGATGACAGCAGTTCTAGCGATCTCGAATTGCCACGTCTTATAGATCGACTGATCGCAAGATTGGGTGCTGACGCCGTCACAACCCCGCACATACGCTCCTCCCACATGCCTGAAAGAGGCGCAACTTGGGTGAAAATGCTTGAGGCGTCATGCCCGGCAACAGACATGACCAACAATGATCGACCGATCCGGATGCTTCAACCAGCAGAGGAAGTGCGCGTTGTCTATGCCGTGCCCGAAGGCCCCCCAGCACAGTTCATCTGGCGCAGGCAAACCCACAGGGTCGCGCGCTATCAAGGACCAGAACGGATCGCTCCAGAATGGTGGAAAGATCGTCCATCAACTCGGCTCCGCGACTATTTCAAGGTGGAAGATCATACCGGCCTGCGCCTGTGGCTATATCGTGAGGGCTTGCATGATGATGGTCGGGGTGGGGATCCACGATGGTTCGTGCATGGGATGTTTGCCTGATGCCAGAAAACGATCACCAGCATCCCAAGCGCACGCTTGAGGGAGCGGAGTTTCCAAAAAACCCACGGGTTTCGTATGTGGAGTTAGGTGTTACCGGCTGTTTCTCGTTCTTACGTGGGGCATCCGATGCTGTGGACCTTATCTCTACGGCCTCGGCACAGGGCTATGACGCATTGGGGATCGCTGACCTGAACACAATGGCGGGCGTAGTTCGTCATCATGCCCAAGCGGTCAGAGCCCATATTCGTCCGGTGATCGGGTGCAGATTGCAACTGGTGAGCGGGCAGGCGTTTCTAGCCTATCCGGCGGATCGCCCCGCTTATGGCCGCCTCTGCGCCATGCTCTCAAAAGGAAAAATGCAGACCGTTGATGGTCGATGGCAGACCAAGGGCGATTGTGACATCACTATGGATGATCTGGTTCGCCATTCCGAAGGCATCCACCTGATAGCGATTCCGCCAGAAAAATTAGCAAATTTCACCAGCGACTTGGCTCGTATGAAGCCACTTTTGCCGACCTTGAAACACATCGCGGTCAGTTATCTCTATCGGGGCGATGATCGTGCCCACATCAATCGATTGGACAAACTTGCGCGGATGCATGGCCTGTCCATCCTCGCGACCAATGATGTGCATTACCATACGCCAGAGCGCCGTCCCTTGCAGGATGTGATGACGTGTATTCTGCATAAGACAACGATAGCGAAAGCAGGGTTCCTCTTGAATGCGAATGCGGAGCGGCACCTGAAATCCCCCGCCCAAATGAAAGCCCTTTTTGCCGAGTGGCCACACGCCATCCGTGCAACGAGGGAGGTGGCAGATGCCTGCACATTCGATCTGCGTGAATTGTCATATGAGTATCCGCAAAAGATCATTCCAGCGGGACGCACACCCATTGAGCATCTGAGCGAACTGGTGTGGCAGGGCGCTGAGTGGCGCTATCCGGAGGGGATGCCAGAGAAAATTCATGCCAGTGTCATGAAAGAGTTGGCGATGATCGAAAAGCTCAACATCCCGCAATATTTTATCACCATCTACGACATCATCCAGTTCGCCCGTCACGGGACAACGCCGCCTATCCTATGCCAAGGGCGCGGCTCGGCAGCAAACTCTGCCGTCTGTTATCTTCTTGGTATCACCTCCGTCGATCCGGCGCAGCATGACCTGTTGTTTGAACGGTTCATTAGTGAGGAGCGCAAGGAGCCCCCCGATATCGATGTCGATTTTGAACATGAACGACGCGAAGAAGTCATCCAACACGTCTACGCCAAATATGGTCGAGATCGCGCGGGCCTGTGCGCTACGGTCATCCATTACCGCCCCCGCATGGCGATCCGTGAGGTCGGTAAGGTTATGGGCCTGTCTGAAGACATCACGTCGGCACTCGCCAAAACCATATGGGGTAGTTGGGGGCGGGAGATTGGAGCACGGGAGGCTGAACAGGCTGGACTGGACCTTAGCGATCCACTCTTGGCGCGAGCCATCAAGCTAGCGGACCAAATGATCGGCTTGCCCCGACATTTGAGTCAGCATGTGGGTGGCTTTATTCTGACCGAGAACCCGCTGATAGAAACCGTGCCCATCGGCAATGGTGCGATGAAGGGGCGGAGCTTCATTGAATGGGACAAGGACGATATCAACGAACTTGGCATCCTGAAAATGGATGTGCTGGCGCTGGGCATGCTGACGTGTATTCGGAAAGCGTTCGACCTGATCGACGCCCATTATGGTAAGCGATACGATCTCGCGACCGTCCCGAAAGAGGACAGGGCGACCTATGACATGCTCTGCAAAGGTGACAGTCTCGGCACGTTCCAAGTAGAGAGTCGGGCACAGATGAACATGCTGCCCCGACTGAAGCCTCGCATATTTTATGATCTGGTCATTCAGGTAGCCATCGTGCGCCCTGGTCCCATTCAAGGCGATATGGTTCACCCTTATCTCCGGCGGCGTAGTGGTAAGGAAAACGTAGAATACCCGTCTCCCGGCCCTGAGCATAACCCCGATGAGTTGAAAGACATTCTGGGCCGGACGCTAGGCGTGCCGATATTTCAGGAACAGGCAATGAAGATCGCCATCGATGCCGCGAAGTTCAGCCCGGCGGAGGCCAACGAGTTACGCAAGGCTATGGCGACGTTTCGCTCTCGTGGGACTATTGAAACGCTACAGGAAAAGATGGTTGGGCGCATGGTGGCACGCGGCTACAGTCCCGAATTTTCTCAGAAGTGTTTCGATCAGATCAAGGGCTTCGGCGAATACGGCTTTCCTGAAAGCCACGCGGCGAGCTTTGCGCTGCTTGTCTACATCTCAAGCTGGATCAAGCGCCATTATCCGGATGTCTTTTGCACCGCGTTGCTTAACTCTCAACCCATGGGGTTCTACGCCCCCGCCCAGATCGTGCGCGACGCGCAGGAGCATGGTGTTGTTGTCCGTCCACCCGATGTAAATTACAGCGATTGGGATAATACGATGGAGCCTACAGGTCCCAATAAGTTTGCTGTTCGCCTCGGCCTTAGACAGATTGATGGAATCGGCAAGGAACCCCCGCACCGATTGATGGCCGCACGAACTGCTCCATTCACCAGCCTCGATAATCTCAAGACAAATGCGCGGTTGGATGCAGGTGCAATACGCAAGCTCGCCGCCGCTGACGCTTTTCGCTCCATCGGATTGGATCGCAGGCAAGCCTTGTGGGATGCGCAAGCCTTGCGTGACGCTCCCGATCTCCCACTTTTCCGCGACAGACATGACGAAGGAAGCGAACAGATGTTCCAACTTCCCGAAATGCCAACCTGCGAACATGTAGTGGCAGATTATCAGACATTGCGCCTGTCACTCAAAGCGCATCCGATGAGATTCCTACGCCAGAGTCTGCGACAGCAAGGCTATGTTACCGCTGCTGATCTTAAAACTAAACGGCATGGCACCAGAGTGCGTTTGGCTGGTATAATCCTTATCCGCCAACGGCCCGGCAGTGCCAAAGGTGTGTGCTTCATAACAATGGAAGACGAAACAGGTATCGCCAACCTGGTGGTGTGGCCAAAGATGATGGAGACCTATCGCAAGGCCATCATGCAATCCCGGCTCCTCGACGTTACAGGAGCTGTGCAGCGTGATGAGGATGTGATTCACATAGCTGCTGATCACCTCACTGATCGCAGTGACGCACTGATACGATTGTCAGACGATGCTTTCGCCACACCGCTTGCCCGGGCAGATGAGGTGCGCAAACCCATTCCAGAGGGCCGTGACAGGCACCCCCGCGATGCTAGGGTTATTCCCAAGTCGAGGGATTTTCGTTGATGCTGCAAATCCCCATTATCGAGACTTGTATATTCAATCTGAACCGCGCCGGGTTTGCCGGAGGCTGATTGACGTTAGTTACGCTGCCATGACTTCAGTTTTCAGAGCCGCGTAGAAATCGGCCTCTGCTTCTGCTGCCGGGATGTTCCCGATGGGCTCGAGCAGGCGGCAGTTGTTGAACCAATCGACCCATGCCAGCGTGGCATATTCGACGGCCTCGAAGCTGCGCCAGAGGCAGCGGCGTTTGACCTGCCCCCCTGTCGTCCCTCGATCACAACGAGAGTCCTTGGGGGGTGATCGTTGTCGGTTTCGGGTTGGGCGCGTGCGCCGGATGCTGACCCTCGTTGTCGGGAACCAGACGCACCGCCCGCTCGCGCACTTCAGGGGAAAACTTGTTCGTTGTCTTGCTCAAGATGCTCCATCCTTCTCAGGAAATGGAGCCTCCGGCAAACCCGGGGCGGTTCAGAGCTTCTCGCCATGCGTAATCTCAGCAGAGAATCGCAACAAAACCCAAAGAAAAAGCCCCAATCACCAACAGATCGTTGATAAATCAGGGCTTTCCTGAATTTGGTGGAGCCAAGGGGGATCGAACCCCTGACCTCTTGCATGCCATGCAAGCGCTCTCCCAGCTGAGCTATGGCCCCGTATCATGCTCCGGCATCTCTGCCGGAGCGGCGCGTTCTTAGGTCCGGGCAGGGCGCGTTGCAAGTGAAAATCTTCGCCCGCAGCGCGCAATCCTGCAATCAGACGCTTTTCGGATCGTCCTCGACTTCGAACCCGTCGAGTTCTTCGTCGTCATCCTCATCGTCGTCATCGTCCGGCAGAAGAAGATCTTCGTCCTCTTCATCGTCCTCGACATCCGCGACGATCACCTCGTCGGCGTCATCGTCCTCGTCGGCATCATCCACGACGAGATCATCATCATCGTCGAGCACCACGTCATCATCTTCGTCATCATCCGGAACCACGGCGGCACGGGCCGTTGCCTTGGTCACACGTGACTTCGTGACAACGGATGTGGCCGAGACATACGTCTCGCCGCATTTCGGACAAACGATCGGATCGCGCTTCAGATCATAGTAGCGCGAACCGCAGGCAGCACAGAGGCGTTTTACGCCCCACTCATCTTTGGGCATTAAGACCCCCAAAAGGACCATTGGAATGAAGGAAGCCGCCCCATGTCACATGCGGGCGGACTAGTCAAAGGGAATGCGCGCACTTCCGGTGGAATACCGCATCTGCGAAACCTGCTTGCCGCACTGCAAAACCGTCGCTAGGCTGTCACAAAATGTGGATGTGAGCATCGTTGGGGCGAAGCTTCGCATACTCGAACAGGAGCTTTTTCGATGCTGTATCACATGTATGAGTATACTCACGCAGCGATTTCGCCGATGCGCAGCATGGCGAAAATGAACCTTCGCGTGCTGCGCGATCCCTTCAATCCGTTTTCGGCGTCACTTCCGGCCCGCACGATGGCGGCAGGCGTGGACATGTTCCTGTCTTCTACCGCGCGCTATGGAAAGCCTGATTTTGCGATCACCTCGGTGGAGATCGACGGCAAGACCGCGTCGGTGATCGAGGAAAACGTCGTCGAGAAGCCATTCTGCAATCTGTTGCATTTCCGCCGTGAGGGCGCTGCTGCCCGGCCCGATGCTGCTGTTCTGATCGTTGCGCCCATGTCCGGTCACTTCGCCACGCTGCTGCGCGGCACGGTGGAGGCGATGCTGCCGACCCATGATGTCTATATCACCGACTGGATCGACGCGCGCGATGTGCCCTTGTCTGAGGGCCGGTTCGGACTGGACGATTACATCGATTATGTGCGCGAATTCTGCGCCGTTCTCTACAAGCTGAAATCCGAACGGCCTGCAGTCATGGCCGTATGTCAGCCGGGTGTGCCGGTACTGGCGGCGACGGCGCTGATGGCCGAGGATCACGAACCGCATCGCCCGTCGTCTGTCACCCTGATGGGCAGCCCGATCGACACGACCCGCAGCCCGACCGAACCGAACGTGCTGGCGACCACAAAGCCGCTGTCGTGGTTCAAGGAAAAGGTGATCGTGACGGTGCCCTTCCCGAATCTGGGTTTCATGCGGCGGGTCTATCCGGGCTTTCTGCAACTCTCCGGCTTCGTTTCGATGAATCTTGACCGCCATGTCGATGCGCATGTGGACCATTTTCAGCATCTGGTCGAAGGTGACGGCGACAGCGTCGAGGCACATCGCGCCTTCTATGACGAATACATGGCCGTGATGGACATGACCGAGGAATTCTACATCGAAACCATCGACGTGGTGTTCCAGCGCCATTGCCTGCCGCGTGGCGAAATGATGTATCGCGGATCGCGCGCGATTCGGCCGAGCAAGATCGAGGATGTCGGTCTGATGACGGTCGAGGGCGAGAAGGACGATATCACCGGGCGCGGTCAGACCGCTGCGGCGCATGGCCTTTGTACCAATCTGCCGGGTGCAAAGAAATTCCATTGGGAACAGCCGGGCGTCGGGCATTACGGCGTCTTCAACGGCTCCCGCTTCCGGGCGAACATCCAGCCCCGAATCGCCGATTTCATCGCTGAAAACCGCGATGGTGCTGCATCTGCCGATGCCGGTAATGCCAAGGCAAAGCTGCGCGTCGTCGGGGAGGACAAGACATCTGAAAGCGCGAAGGCCGATCCGCTCGCTGACGCCGGTTCGCCCAAGGCATCAAAGCGTCCGGCAGCGAAACCGGCTGCTGCGGGCTGAGTGATGCGATGGCCGGGCTGATACGGCTCGACGATCCCGACACCGAGGTGACGGTCCGCCGGTCCGCGCAGGCCCGGCGGATGACACTGTCTGTCCCGCAGAATGGCGATCTGCCGCGTCTTACCGTCCCGACCCGCGCCACCGACCCCGATATTCGCATGTTTCTGCTGCGGCAGTCGGACTGGTTGCGCGGTGCGCTCGCGCGCGCGCCCGAACTGGTTGCGGTGGGGCCGGGAACAAGACTGCCGGTCGGCGGCGCCTTATTGACCATCAACGCCGTCCCCGGCCCGCGACATGCGCCCTTTGTCGATCAGAACAGCCTGATTGTCCCCGGCGCAGGCGCGCCCGGCCCACGCATCGCGGCATGGCTGAAGGAACGCGCCCGCGCCGCCCTTGCGCCGATTGCGCAGGCCTGTGCGCGCGAGGTTGGCGGAAATATCGGGCGCATCTCGCTGCGCGACACCAAGGGGCGCTGGGGGTCGTGCACATCGCGCGGCGATCTCAGCTTTTCGTGGCGGCTGGCGATGGCCCCGCCGGAGGTGCTGGATTATGTTGCGGCACATGAGGCGGCGCATCTGATCGAAATGAATCACGGGCCGCGATTCTGGGCGCTGGTGACAAGGCTGCGCCCCGGCTGGGAACGGCAGCGCGACTGGCTGAAACGTGAAGGCGCGGCGCTGCATCGCTATCGGTTTGACGCGCGCTGACCCGCGCCGTGGCCGGAACAGGGGATCATCGCATGGACCATCTCAAAGGCACGTCCGTCGTCATCACCGGCGCAAGCCGGGGCATCGGCGCCGCCGCTGCTGAAATCTTTGCGGCGGCGGGGGCGGGGGTCATCCTCGCGGCCCGCTCCGTCACCGAAACCGGCGCACTGGCCGCACGCATCCGCGCCGCTGGCGGGCGGGCGGAGGCGGTGGTTTGCGATGTCAGCCGCATGGCCGATGTCGAAGCGGCCATCGCGCAGGCCGAGGCGGCGTTCGGCGGGTTCGACACGCTCATCAACAATGCGGGCGTGATCGACCCGATCGCCCGGATTGAGGACTTGTCGGCCGAGGATTTCGGTCATGTCATCGACGTGAACGTGAAGGGCGTGTTCCACGGCCTTCGTGCCGCTTTGCCGCGGCTGGTGGCGCAGGGGCGGGGCACGATCATCAACATCTCCTCCGGTGCCGCAACGGGCGCGTTGGAGGGGTGGAGCCATTATTGCTCGTCCAAGGCCGCTGTCCTGTCGCTGACCCGCTGTGCGGACAAGGAACTGGGTGCTGACAGCGCTGTGCGGGTGGTCGGCCTCAGCCCCGGTACCGTGGCGACGGGTATGCAGGTGGCGATCAAGGCGTCGGGCATCAACCCGGTCAGCAGGCTCGACCCCGATGTGCACATTCCTGCCGAATGGGTCGGGCGGGCGCTGGCATGGCTGGCGGGGCCTGACGCCGCCGAATTCCGGGGTGTTGACGTATCCCTGCGCGACGAGGATGTCCGGCGGCGTGTCGGCCTGATCGGTTAGGGAGGCTTGGCCAGGGCTTATCTGTCGATCCGCTCTGACCCGCCGGAACCTGACCCACCCGAAGATCCGCTGCCCCCCGATTCCGATGACAGGAAATCGAATACTTCCCTGAACACCGAAGTGACGACGCCGTCATCGCCGCCCCCGGCATCGACCAGCAGGTCACTGCCACTGCGTCCGGCGCTGGTGTTCAGCGGGCGGGGCGGCAGGCCGTCATGGATGCGGATCGCAACCTCGCGCCAGATCGCTGCGGGCAGGCCGCCGCCGGTCACGCCGGTCAGGGGGGCGTTGTCATCCTTGCCCATCCAGACACCGATCACATAATCCGCCGTGAACCCGATGAACCACGCATCGCGTGCGCCCTGCGTCGTGCCGGTCTTGCCGGCTGCGGGCCTGCCCGGATCGGCGCGGGTGCCGGTGCCGTAACGGATCACCGCCTGCATCATCGACGTCAGTTCGGCAGCCGAGCTTTCGGATATGACCTGCGTGCCGCCCGCCGTTTCGGATGCCGTCATCACCGGCGCCTCGTCGCCCCGGATCCTGATCTCGCTGATGCCGCGTGCGGGGGAATACCGCCCGCCATTCGCGATCACCGCGTAAAGGCCGGTCATTTCCACCAATGTTGCCTCGGACACGCCGAGCGCGACGGCCGGTCCCTCGGCGATGGGCGCGGTCAGGCCCATCGCGTTCGCAAGATTGCGAACCCGCTCGCGCCCGGCCTTTTCGGACAGGCGCACCGCGACGGTGTTGATGGAATAGGCGAGCGCTTCTTCCAGCGTGACGGTGCCGCGATAGCTGCGCCCGTAATTTTCCGGGCTCCAGCGGCCCGATCCGGGGATGTTCATCACCAGGGGCTCGTCCGCAATCGTGTCCTGCGGCGAAAATCCCGCCTCCATCGCGGCGGCATAGACGATGGGCTTGAAGGCGGACCCGGTCTGGCGCAGCGCCTGCGTGGCGCGGTTGAAGGTCTGCGCGCTCGGGTCACGGCCCCCGATCAATGCGCGCACCGCGCCGTCATGGGTCATCACGACGATGGCGGCCTCTGCCGGGCTGTCCTTGCGCACCATCGTGCTGAACACATGGTCCAGCGCCGCCTCGGCAGCGCCCTGAATCGCGGCATCGAAGGTGGTCTTGATCTGCACGTCCTCGGCGGTCGTCGCCGTCAGGAAGGCGGGGCCATCATCCATCACCCAATCGGCAAAATGACCCCCGGTGCGGCGTGCGGCCTCGCGGCTGAGCTGTGCGGGATTGGACAGCGCGGCAGCGGCGGCCTGTTCGTCGATCATGCCGGTTTCGCGCATCGCGTTGATGATGACCGAGGCGCGCCCCTGTGCCCGCCCCATATCCGAGGTCGGCGCGAATTTAGACGGGGCTTTCAAAAGCCCCGCCAGCATCGCCGCCTCCGGCAATGTGACGAACTTGGCGGATTTGGAGAAATAGCGCTGCGCGGCAGCCTCGAACCCGGTCGCGCCCGCGCCGAGATAGACCCGGTTCATGTAGATCGCGAGGATTTCATCCTTGGAATAGCGCAGCTCCAGCGCCATCGCGACGGGGATTTCCTTCAGCTTGCGCTCCAGCGTCCGCTCCGATGTCAGGAAGACATTCTTCGCCACCTGCTGCGTCAGGGTCGATCCGCCCTGCACGAGACGTCCGGCGCGCGCGTTGGCGACCATCGCCCGCAGCAGGCCGCGCGGATCGACGCCGAAATGGGAATAGAACCGCCGATCCTCCGCCGCCATGATCGCTTGCACGAGATAGGGCGACACATCGCCGGGCCTGATTTCGCCGCCGAACTGCGCGCCGCGCCATGCAAATACATCGCCGTTCCGGTCCATCAGCGTGACCGACCCGCGCGACCGGCCATCGAGCAATTCCCCGGCGCCGGGCAGCGAGACATAGTAATACCCGACCGCACCCGCGAGGACCAATGCCGCCACAAGGCCGACCCGCAGACCCATGCGGAACAGGAACCAGAAAACCGCCTTCACCAAGCGATCCGCCCAGCCCTGTTTGCGCGCGGATGTGCGCGGCCTGCCTTTTTGGTTCGCCGGGGTGGACCCGGACGGTTTTCTTGGTGTCTTGGCGGCCACAAACGCCTCTTTTCACTGCTCGCTTTTCGCGTTTTGACCCATCCTATGCGAGTGCGGCGGATTTGTGGAGGGGGTGGACAGGTTTCCTGCGATCGGCGCGCCGGGTGGGGCCGCCAAGGCGACCCGGCACACGCAGGCGCGCGCCGGATCATGTCGTGGACGAAGGGTCAGCTATACCACGGCCCTTCACGAACCTCGGTCTTCGCCCCGCTTTCGCTCAGCAGTGCTGCGAATTTCGCCGGGTCGCTGTCGCGATAGTGGTAGGGGTAGCAATAGGTCGGCGCGAAGGCTGCAACAGCGGATGCTGCCGCCGCCTCATCCATCGTGTAGGGCAGGTTGAAGGGCACAAAGGCAATGTCGATCCCGGTCAGCGCCCGCATTTCGGGAATATCCTCGGTGTCGCCCGCGATATAGACGGTGGTGCCGTCGATCCCGAGCACATAGCCGTTGTCGCGCCCCTTGGGGTGATATTTCAGCCGGTCTTCGGTCAGGTTATAGGCCGGAATCGCCGTGATCCCGACCGTGCCGAATGTGGTTTCATCGCCATTCACCATCACGGTGGCGCGGGCCTGAAGGTCTGCGGGCAGCGCGTCGAATGCTGTCTGGTTGATGATGATCTTCGTATCCGCACCGACCAGACCGCTCAGCGTGTCCACATTCAGGTGGTCGCCATGATGGTGCGTGACGACGATCAGGTCGGGGCGCGGGAACGCAGCATAGGCGCTGACCTCGCCGACCGGATCGTTGTAGATGGTGCCTGCCGGCGTCTCCATCACGAAGGAGGCATGGGCGACGGGGTGAATCTTGATCTCCCCGGTCGCGGTCTTGAAGGTATTGGCAGCTTCATGACCGGCGGCCTGCGCTGCATAGGGCAGCAAGGTCACGCCGCCCATTGCGACGGCAAGGCTGCTTCCGGAAACGAGGAATGTGCGTCTGTTCAGCATGATGGTTTCCTTCATTTGGTTAACCTGACCCTCAGATAGGGCATGTCTTTGCGAGGTAAACTCAGGATGCCGTGATCTTGTCCGCAAAGGCGGCAAAAACCTGCTCATAGGTCGCCCGCTTGAACGGCACGATATGGTCGATCAGCATTTCGGGCGCCATCCACTGCCAGCGGCTGAACTCGGCGGGGGGCTTCGTGATGTCGATTTCGCTGTCATCGCCGGTGAACCGCAGCAGGAACCATTTCTGTTCCTGCCCGCGATAACGGCCTTTCCACAGTTTCGGGACGAGGTCGTGCGGCAGATCGTAAGGAATCCAGCCGGGAGTGCTGCCCAACACCTCCACTGAATCGGGGGCGATTCCGGTTTCCTCCCCGAGCTCGCGCAGCGCGGCTGCCTCGGGCGCCTCGCCCTTGTCGATCCCGCCCTGGGGCATCTGCCAGGCCTTGCCCGGATTGTCGATGCGCTGACCCGCGAAGACCTCGCCGTGACGGTTCATCACGACGAGGCCGACGCAGGGCCGATAGGGGAGGGCGGCAATGTCTGCCGCCGACATCACCTTGCTCATTGGCCCTTGGCATAGACGGACAGGCCCGCCAGCAGGTCGAGCGCATAGGCCAGTTGCAGGTCCTCGCCCCGCAACTTGGCGGTGGCTTCGTGCCGCTCGCGTTCCGCCTTCAGCAGGTCCCGCTCTTCCTCGGACAGGCTGTTTTCAAGGCTGCCGCGCAGATCAGCTTCTGACCGGCGGGCGGCGGGCGATTCTTCGGTTTCCGATGCTGCCGTCGCGAGGGTGCGTTCCTCGACCAGAATGTCAGGCTCGATGCCCAGACCCTGAATCGACCGGCCCGAGGGTGTGTAATACCGCGCCGTCGTCAGACGCATCGCGCCCTGACCCGCCAGCGGCATGATGGTCTGGACCGACCCTTTACCGAAGCTTTTCGCGCCGAGGATGATCGCGCGGCGATGATCCTGCAACGCCCCGGCAACGATCTCGGAGGCTGAGGCAGAGCCGCCATTGATCAGCACGACGATGGGCTTGCCATTGGTCAGGTCGCCAGCCTCGGCATTGTAACGCTCACTGTCTTCGGGGTTGCGGCCACGGGTCGATACGATCTCGCCCTTTTCGAGGAAGGCGTCCGACACGGAAATGGCCTGGTTCAGCAGGCCGCCGGGATTGTTGCGCAAGTCGATGACATAGCCCTTGATCTTGTCAGCGCCGATTTCCGCCGTCACGTCCTTAAGGCCGCTTTCGAGGTTCTCGAAGGTCTGCTCGTTGAATGTGGTGATGCGGATCACGCCGACATCGCCCTCTGTCCGGGCGCGCACGGCGCGGATCTTGATGACATCGCGGGTGATGGTCACGTCGAACGGTTCCGCCGCGCCTTCGCGCACCACCGTGATGACGATATCTTCGCCGACCTTGCCGCGCATCCGCTCCACCGCGTCAGACAGGGTAAGGCCCAGCACCGATTCGCCGTCGAGGTGGGTAATGAAATCGCCTGCCTGCATCCCGGCATTGGCTGCGGGCGTCTCGTCGATCGGCGCGACGACCTTCACAAAGCCGTCCTCCATCGTGACCTCGATGCCCAGCCCGCCAAACTCGCCCTTGGTCTGCACGCGCATGTCTTCGAAATTCTTCGGCGCGAGGTAACTGGAATGCGGATCGAGCGACGCGAGCATGCCGTTGATCGCGCTTTCGATCAGTTCGGCCTCATCCACTTCTTCAACATACTGACTGCGGACACGCTCGAAGATATCGCCAAAAAGGTCGAGCTGCTCATAAGTCGAGCGGGCGTTATTTTCCTGCGCACCAAGCGGTGAGGTCAATTGTGTCGCGGCGAAAATTCCGAGAGCGGCACCACCCAGAGCACCGACTAAGGCCTGTTTCATCGTCTTTCCTTTTGTGTCTCAGTCTCAAAAAGCGAACCATTGCGCCGGATCGACCGGTGTTCCGCCCCGTCTGACCTCTATATAGAGCGTTTCCGGGGCCAAAGCTTCAACAGGAACCGTTCCGGCGATCAAAAATTCTTCATCTTGGGGCAGTGGCCCACCTAATGAACCTAACGGCTCCCCGGCCAGAACAGTTTCGCCCGCCTCGCGAAAGAACCGCGCAACGCCGGACATCACGATCAGGGTGTCCGGCTCCACCTCCAGCACGATCACGCCGCCATAGGTGCCATACTCGTCCGCAAACCGGATGACGCCGGACCAGGGCGCATAGATTTCGGCATAGGCGGGGGCGATGATCTCCACGCCTTCCAGCGGAGAGGCGGCGTCGGGATCACCAAAGCGCCGCCCGATCTGTCCTTCCAGTGGTGTGGGGATCGCGCCGCGTGCCGCGCTGAACGAAAGCCCGCCTCCTGCGGCGGGTGGGGTCAATTCGTCCTGATCGGGCAGCGCCGATGCCAGCGCGCGCAGCGACGATGCACTTTGGGTCAGGGCGGCGGCCTCGGCACGCAGACGGTCGCGCAGCGCCTTTGGCAGTTGCGTCGCGTCGCGGTTCTTGCGGATCAGGTCGGACAGTTCGGCCCGCGCCCGTTGCAGCGCCGCAAGCGATGCCCGCGATTCCGCCACCGCAATGTCGCGGCGGGCCTCGATTTCCGAGATTTCTGCCATCGCGACGCGCAGGCGCGCTGCCTCCACCTCCAACGCAGGGGCCAATGCGGCGAGCGTCATGCCCGCGCGGGCTGCCGACACCGCACCGCCGGGATGGGCCAATGCCGCTGCGCGGGGCGCGCGCTC
>CAYGRU010000054.1:0-23408 GCA_964352385.1 uncultured Candidatus Planktophila sp. | reverse complement strand
GCCGCCGCCCCGGATTCAATCCGGGCCCTCGACCTTGCTTCGCAGCATCCGAGCGGCCCCCACGCAACCGGCCTTGACGAAAAACACCACGCCGCCATGATCGCGGCGGAGGAGACCGCCATGACCGAATTTCCGAACGACGTTGATGCGCTTGCGGCACTGATCCCCGACGGGGCGAAGATCGCCATCGCGAAGGAGCCTTTGTCGCCCGTCGCACTGGCGCGGGCGCTGATCCGGCGCGGGGCGCGGGATCTGCACCTCGTGACCGTGCCGACGGCCAGCTACATCGCCGATCTTCTGGTCGGTGCGGGATGTATCGGCACCATTGAAACCTCCGGCGTGTCACTGGGTGAGTTCGGCCCGGCGCATCGCTTTACCAAGGCGGTGAAATCGGGCTCGGTCAGGATCAAGGACAGCACCTGCCCCGCCGTCTATGCCGCCTTGCAGGCCGCCGAAAAAGGCCAACCCTTTGTGCCCATAAGGGGGCTGATCGGGTCCGATGTGTTCGCCAGCCGCGACGATTACCGCCTTATCGCCAATCCGTTCGATCCCGACGACATGGTGGCTGTTCTGCCGCCGATCCGACCCGATGTCGCGCTGATCCACGCCGACCGCGCCGACCGGTTCGGCAACGTCTTCGTCGGCGGGCGACACGAGTTGAAGACGATGGCCCATGCGGCGCAGCGCAGCATCGTGACGGTCGAGCAGATCGTCGATGACGACTTGCGGACCGACCCCGCGACAGCAAACAATCTGATCGGGTCGATTTATGTCACCGCGATTGCCGAGGCCCCGCGCGGGGCCTGGCCGACCGCCGCGCCCGGTCGATATCCGTTCGACGAGGATCATATCGTTGCATATGCAAGCCTGTCGCGGGACGATGCCGCCTTTGCGGATTACCTGCACCAACAGGTGTTCGGGGCATCCGCACGGAGCGCCGCCGAATGACCGACATTCTGCTGGAGGAGCGCCTGATCCACGCCACCGCCGGGTTGTTATCGGGCTGTGCGCATATCGCCTGCGGTGTGCTGTCACCGATCCCTGGTGCCGCCGCGATGCTGGCCGCGCGGCGGCACGGTGGGCGGGTTTCCATCATCGGCTGCGATCTGCCAGAATATCGCTGCGATGGCGGTGTGGAACTGTTCGATCAGGCCGCGCAAGGCCGTGTCGATGCGTTCTTCCTGTCGGGCGGACAGATCGACGGACAGGGCAATATCAACCTGCACGGGGTCGGCCATTATCCTGAAATGGATGTGCGCTGGTCGGGTGCCTTCGGCTCCGCCTATCTTTATTTCCTTGTGCCGCGCGTAATCCTGTTTCGGCTGGAACACTCGCGGCGGGTGTTTCCCGAACGGGTCGATTTCATATCCTCCCCCGGCACATCCGCGCCTGAGACGTTCCGCCCCGGCGGGCCTCATGCGCTGCTGACCAATCTCTGCCTGATGATGTTCGACAAGGCGAAGGGCCGCTTTCGCCTTGCCTCCACCCATCCCGGTGTGACGGTGGAGGAGGTGCAGGACAATACCGGCTTCGCCTTCGACCTGCCCGATCTTGTACCGGAGACGCCGACGCCGCCACCCGATGATCTGGCGCTGATCCGGGGGCCGATCGCGGCGCAGATCGCCGATCCCTACCCGAAATTCGCCCGTGCGGTATTTGGCATCGGCGCAGCGGCATGACGCGCAGGATCATCATCGACACCGATCCGGGGCAGGACGACGCGGTCGCGATTCTGCTGGCGCTTGCATCGCCGGAACTTGATGTGCTCGGCATCACCTGCGTTGCCGGGAATGTGCCGCTGGCGCTGACGACGCTGAACGCGCGCAAGGTGTGCGAACTTGCCGGGCGGCCCGATGTGAAGGTGTTCGCAGGTTGCGACGCGCCCCTGTCGCGCAAGCTGGTCACGGCGGAGCATGTCCACGGCAAGACCGGTCTGGACGGGGCAGACCTGCCGGAACCGGCCATGCCGCTGCAACCCGCGCACGCCGTCGATTTCATCATCGACACGATCCGGGCGGAGGCTGCGGGCAGTGTCACGCTCTGCCCGCTTGGCCCGTTGACGAATATCGCGGCGGCCTTGACCCGCGCGCCGGACATCGCTGCGCGGGTTGGCGAGATCGTGCTGATGGGCGGTGGATATTTCGAGGGTGGCAACATCACCCCGGCGGCGGAATTCAACATCTATGTGGACCCGGAGGCGGCGAAGATCGTGGTCGATGCCGGGATCAAGCTGACGATGATCCCACTCGACTGCACCCACAAGGCGCTGACCACCCGTGCGCGCGTCGATGCGTTCCGCGCGCTCGGCACGCCGGTGGGCGATGCGGTGGCGGGGCTGACGGATTTCTTCGAGCGGTACGACAAGGAAAAATACGGCTCCGCCGGCGCGCCGCTGCACGACCCCTGCGTCATCGCCTATGTCATGCGCCCCGATCTTTTCACCGGGCGGTTCATCAATGTGGCGGTCGAGGTGACGTCGCCCCTGACGCTGGGCGCGACGGTTGCGGATTGGTGGAGGGTGACGGACCGCGCGCCGAACGCGACCTTCATCGGCGATGTGGACGCGGACGGGTTCTTTGCGCTGCTTACCGAACGTCTGGCGCGGCTGTAACCCGCCCAAGCCGAAGCGCCAGCACCGCGCCCGCCGCCGCAACGCCGATGATGATCGCAAAGGGCCAGGGCGCGCTTGAATTGAACGCCCCGACCGCGAAACTGCCCAACGCCCCGCCGATGAACCGGCAGAAGGCCAGCGCGGCGGATGCCGCCCCGGCACCGCGCCCCATCGCCTGCATAAGCCCGGCCATCGTGT
Organism: uncultured Candidatus Planktophila sp.; assembly: GCA_964352385.1. Taxonomy (GTDB): domain Bacteria; phylum Pseudomonadota; class Alphaproteobacteria; order Rhodobacterales; family Rhodobacteraceae; genus Pikeienuella. Next base: position 20,599 of record CAYGRU010000054.1, on the reverse strand, counting down.
TGGCGATGGAAATATGGAACAGCCCCATCAGCCACAGCATCCCGAAAAAGATGCCCCAGACCCCGCCAACCCCGGTCAGCGCGACCCCGGCCATCACCAGCGCCAGCACGACAAGGCCCCATGTCGCCCCCCGCAACATGGCATCATAGCCAAAGCGGAACACGATGCGGGCATTCAGCACATTGGCCGCGATGGCCGCGCCGGAAATGGCGGCGAAGAAGATCGCGAAGCCGCCCGCGCTGATGCCGAAATGGTCGATGAAGATGAACGGCGACGCCGACAGCATTGCAAAGAACATGAACGCAAAGGCAAAGGTGGACGCGAGATACCGCCGCGCCCGCGCCGACCGCATGATGTCGCCGTAGCCGCGCATCACCGAGCGGAGGTTGTAGGGGCGACGCGCCTCCACCGCCAGCGTTTCGGGCAGAAGCTGCAACAGGCCGATGGACACAAAGGCGACGATGACGAGCGCGCCGAAAATCCAGCGCCAGCTTCCGAATTCCAGCAGCCATGCGCCGAACAGCGGCGCAACCACCGGCGCGATGGTGAACACCGTCATCAGGATCGACGATGCCCGCGACAGCGCATCGCCCTGATAGAGGTCGGCAAGCATCGCACGCGAAATCGCCATCGCCGCGCCGCCCGCGATGGCCTGCACGACACGCAGTGCCACCAGCGCCTCCGCTGATTGCGCCAGCGCACAGGCGGCGCTGGCCAGTGCGTATAGCCCCAGCAGCGCCGCCATGACCGGCTTGCGCCCCTTGGCATCCGCAATCGGGGCCAGCAGCAACGGGCCGATCGCGACACCGATCAGATAGCCGGTGATGGTCATCTGCAACAACGCGGGCGAGGCGTTCAGCGCCGATGCCATCTGCGGCATGGCAGGCAGATACATGTCGATCGAAAACGGCCCCAGCGCCGAAATAAGCGCCAGAACGATCAGCACCCAGAACGGGCTGAGCAGCGGCGGCCTTGTCATCGTTGCGGTCACAAGACCCCCCTTCCCAGATGATAGAGGCCAAGCCCCAGCAACATCAGCAGCACCAGCCGCTGAAACCCGTCCACCGATATCCGCCGACCGATCCGGTCGCCCAGCGCCATCCCGATCAGCGCCGGAACCACGCAGGCGACGCTCATGATCGCGCGGGGTATATCCAGAATGCCGACGGCGGCAAAGGCCCCGGTGACCAGAATGCCGGATGACAGCATTGCAAGGCCCATCGCCGAAATCATCTGCCGACGCTCCAGCCCCAGCCCGACGAACAGTGCGGCGAAGATCGGCCCCGGTGCTGTCAGCGCTGCCCCCACGACGCCGCCCGCCAGCCCGGCGAGGAACGCCGCCGGACGCTCCGCCCGCTGCGAGATTCTGATGCCGCCGCCGAACAAGGCATGGAGCGCAAAGACAAGCAGCATCGTGCCCATGATGGCCGAAAGCATCGCAGGGGCGACCGCGACCACAAAGAACGCCGTCGCAAAGATGGTCAGGCAGAGGCCGAGGATCAGCGGCCAGCAAATCTCCACACTGCGCCGGTATCCGCGGGCGACGGCGAACTGCGCCACATTGGTCAGCGGAACGACCAGCGTATTCAGCGCAAGCGCAAGGTCGAGCGGCAGGAACAGCGGCATCAGCGAAATGGTCATTAACGGCAGGCCGAACCCGGTCGCCCCTTTCACCACCCCGCCAAATGTGAAGATCAGCGCAATCGCCGCTGCCTCCACCGCGCCGATCTCGAACCCGGTCATCGCATCCCCGGGTTTGGTCGGGCGCGGTCGGTCTTGACGGGGCGGATACGGTAGGTCATGGCCCGCCCTTATCCTGCCCACCCGAAAAAGAACAGAACCTGATGAGCCTGTCCCTCGCCCTCGTTGCCGCACTGCTGCTGGATGCGAAATTCGGCGAGCCGGATTGGATCTGGCGGCGCGTGCCGCATCCGGCGGTTGTGATGGGCCGGTTCATCGGCTGGCTCGATGCGCGGCTGAACCACGGTGCACGGCGGCAGGCAAAGGGGGCGCTCGCGCTGGCGATCCTGCTGGGGGCCGCGCTGGCGACCGGGTTGCTGATCGCGGCCTTGCCGCTGCAACCCCTGCCGCAGATCATCGGCGCAGCGATCCTGCTGGCGCAGCGCAGCCTCGTCGATCATGTCCGCGCGGTCGCGACGGGTCTTGATTCAGGCATCGGTCAGGGCCGGGTGGAGGTGGCAAAGATCGTCGGGCGCGACCCTGATGCGCTGGACGGTCCCGGCATCGCCCGCGCCGCCATTGAAAGCGGGGCGGAGAATTTCTCTGATGGCGTGATCGCCCCCGCCTTCTGGTTTCTGATCTTCGGTCTGCCGGGCATGTTGGTCTACAAGGCAGCGAATACCGCCGACAGCATGATCGGCTATCGCACCCCGCGCCATGCCGATTTCGGCAGGGCAGCGGCGAAGTTCGACGATGCGATCAACTTCATCCCGGCGCGTCTGTCGGCGCTGCTGCTCAGCCTGTCGCGCTTCACACTGGCCCACTGGCACAGCGCACGGCGCGATGGCCGCCTGCACCGGTCGCCCAATGCCGGGTGGCCGGAGGCGGCAATGGCATCCGCCCTCGGCGTCGCTTTGGCCGGGCCGCGTGTCTATGACGGCCAGCGCACCGATGACCCGTTCGTCTTTGCCGAGGGTAACCCCACACCTGGCCCCGCCGATATCCTCCGCTGCACCGATATGCTGTGGCGGGGCTGGGGGGCGATGATCTGCCTGTGTCTGATCGTAGCGGTTCTTGCCTGACCGGCGATTTTCCGCACCGCGATCCTTTCGCGCCACGCTGTTTTGCGCCACTAAGTGCGGGCGCGGCGCGACGGCTCCGCGCATTCTGACCAAAGGACGCCGATGATGCTCGCAGACCTGACGATTGCCCCTGTTTCCGATGACCTTGCCGCCGAGGTGCAGGCGGCAATCGACATCAAGACGAAACCGCCGGGATCGCTGGGCCGGATCGAGGCATTGGCGCTTCAGCTTGCGCTGGCGCAAGACAGCGCCGCGCCGAGTGCGAAGGCGACGCTCCTCCTCTGTGCCGGGGATCACGGGCTGACGGCGGAGGGGGTGTCGGCCTGGCCGTCGGAGGTCACGGCCCAGATGGTGCTGAATTTCCTCGGCGGCGGCGCGGCGGCGAATGTGTTCGCGCGTGCGGCGGGGGCCGAAATCCGCATCCTCGATTGCGGCGTCATGGCCCCCCTGCCCGATCACCCGGACCTGCGCCGCGCCGCGATCCGCAACGGCACCCGCAATGCGCGTCACGAGGATGCGCTGACCGGCGACGAGGTTACAGCTGCGCTCGCCTTCGGCGCTGCCGAGGCACGGGCCGCCGTCGCTGACGGTGCGCGCGTCATCGCGCTTGGCGAGATGGGCATCGGCAATACCTCCGCCGCTGCGTTGCTGGTTCATGCGCTGACCGGCATCCAGCTTGGCGATCTGGTCGGGGCCGGGGCCGGGCTGGACGAAGCGGGGGTCAGCCGCAAGCTGTCGGTGCTGACTGACTGTGCCGCACGGCGTCCGGCACCGCTGGCACCGCTGGACGCGCTCGCGGCCTTTGGCGGGCTGGAAATCGCGGCGATGGCCGGGGCATTGATCGGCGCCGCCTCCGCCCGCGCGGCGGTGCTGGTCGATGGCTATATCGCCACGGCGGCAGCGCTGGTGGCGCTGGCGGCCCGGCCCGAGGCCCGGCCTTATGTCATCTTCGCCCATAACGGGCACGAGGCGGGCCATGCGCATATGCTGACCTATCTGGAGGCGTCGCCGCTGCTCGCGCTCGACCTGCGGCTGGGGGAGGGGTCGGGCGCGCTGCTCGCGTTACCCTTGCTGACAGCGGCAACCGCGATGCTGGCCGAAATGGCGACCTTTGAAAGCGCGGGCGTGTCGGGAAAGGCGGACTGAATGCAGCCGCACGGCCAGACCGGGTTTCGCCGTCAGCTTGCGCTATACTTTTCGGCGCAGGAATTCCTGACGCGGCTGCCCGTCCCCGGCTGGATCGGGCACGAGCCGGACAGGCTCGCCCGCGCTGCACGCTATTTCCCGCTGGTCGGCCTTGTGGTCGGCGGCGCGGCGGGGGCGGTCTGGTATGGCGCGAGCCTTGCTTTTCCGGCCCCGGTCGCAGCCCTGCTGGCCGTGGCGACGATGATCGTCATCACCGGCGCGCTGCACGAGGACGGCTTTGCCGATTGCTGCGATGGCCTTGGCGGCGGGGCTTCGCGCGACCGGGCGCTGGACATCATGCGCGACAGCCGGATCGGGGTCTATGCCGGGGCGGGGCTGGTGCTGGTGATCGGGCTGCGCGGGGCGGCGCTGGCGGGGATGACGCCGCTTGGCGGGCTGGCCGCGCTGCTGATCGCGGCCACCACCGGGCGCGCGGCGATCACCATGATCCTTGCGCGCGGCACCTATGCCCGCGATGACGGCGCAGCGCGCGGCGTTGCGGGCGGCGTGACGGTGGCGGAGGCCGCCATTGCCATCGCGATCGCGCTCGGCACAGGATTGCTGGCGGGCGGTGCGCCGGGCCTGATGGCGGTGCTGCTTTCGCTTGTCGCCGCCCTCGTCTGGCTGCGCTATCTCGACCGCCGCCTTGGTGGCTATACCGGCGACGGCCTCGGCGCGGCAGAACAGATCGGGCAGGTCGTCACATTCCTCTGTCTTGCGGGGCCTTCATGATCTTTTACCGCCACCCTACCCCCGATGCGATGCCCGGCCTGTGCTATGGCCGCTGGAACATCGGCCTGTCCAAGGCCGCTGACGCGGAGATCGCCGCCGCCTGCGCCGCGCCACCGGATTTCGCCTATATCGTGTCCAGCCCGTCATGGCGCGCAACCCAGTTGGCGGAGGCACTGGCGGCGGCCACCGGCAAACCGCTGGAGCTGGACGACCGGTTGATGGAGATGGATTTTGGCCGGTGGGAAGGTGAGTTATGGTCGGATATCGACCGGGCGGAGAGCGACCCCTGGGCGGCGAACCCCTGGGACAATGCCCCGCCGAAGGGCGAAAGCTATTCGATGGTGCATTCCCGCATCGGCGCGGTTCTGATGGAGGCACCGCCGGGCGGATGTTTCGTCACCCATGCCGGGCCGATCCGGGCGGCGATGATGATTCAGCATGGCATCAGTTTTGCCGAGGCGTTTTCCAATCCGGTGCCCTTCGCGACGCCCATCGTTCTGACCATGAAGGATGATCCGGGAGCCGGGCGCGATGGCTGACATCACCCTGATCCTCGGCGGCGCCCGATCCGGCAAGACGGCGCGGGCGCTGGCACTGACCCCGGCACCCCGCGCCTATGTCGCAACGGCGGAGGCGCATGACGGCGAGATGGCCGACCGGATCGCTGCCCACAAGGCGGAACGCGGCCCGGACTGGGATCTGATCGAGGCCCCGCTGGACCTTGCGGGCGCGATCAGCGCAGCGGCAGGGCGCGCGCTGCTGATCGACTGCTTGACGCTGTGGCTGTCGAACCTGATGGCCGCCGACCGCGACATCACCGCCGAGACCGGCGCGCTGATCGACGCGCTCGCCAGCGCGACCGCGCCGGTCGTTCTGGTCAGCAATGAGATCGGCCTTGGCCTCGTGCCGATGGAGCCGCTATCGCGCCGGTTTCGCGATGAACAGGGCCACCTCAACCAGCGCATCGCCGCCGCCGCAACGCGGGTGGAGTTCGTTGCCGCCGGCCTGCCGCTGCTCCTGAAATAGCCGCACTGCAGGGCTGCGCGCCGATTTACAAAGCCGCCAATCCGAATAGGTTCGGCTGCAAGAGGAGGGTTCCATGACAACACCGATTTGGCAACTCAGCGCCACCGACCTCGCGGCACGGATCGCGGCGGGCGATCTCAGCGCCTGCGACGCGACAGAGGCCGCGCTGGCCCGGATGGCAAAGGCAAACCCCGATCTGAATGCCGTGGTAATGGACCTCTCGGAAGAGGCCCGCCGCGATGCAGAAGCACTGGACAAGGCCGATGGGCCGCGCGGCCCGCTGCATGGCGTGCCGGTGACGATCAAGATCAATGTCGATCAGACGGGCTGGCCGACGACCAATGGCGTTCCCGCGCTGAAAGACCTGATCGCGCCCGGCGATGCGCCTGTGGTCGCCAACCTGAAACGAGCCGGTGCCGTGATCATCGGGCGCACCAACACGCCCGAATTTTCGTTCCGCGCCGATACCGACAATCCGCTGCATGGCCGCACCCATAACCCCTGGGGCGCGCATATCTCGCCCGGCGGATCATCGGGCGGCGCGGGGGCGGCGGTGATGGCGGGGATCGGTGCACTGGCGCATGGCAACGATATTGGCGGCTCGCTCCGCTTTCCGGCGGCGGCCAATGGCGCGGTGACGGTAAAGCCCGGTCTCGGCCGGGTGCCCGCCTTCAACCCCAGTCAGAGCGCGGAGCGGGGGATGCTGGCGCAGGCCATGTCGGTGCAGGGCCTGATCGCGCGTGAGGCGCGCGATTTGCGGCTGGGCATGGGCGCGATCTGCGCCGCCGATCCACGTGACCCGTGGCATGTGCCGCTGCCCTTTCAGGGCCAGCCGATGGGCCACCCGATCCGCGTCGCGTTCACGAAGGAAACCTTTGGGTTCGATCTGCACCCGGAGGTCGAAGCCGCGCTCGATGCCGCCCGCGATGCGCTTGCCGACGCGGGCTATCAGGTGGAGGAGGTGGAGCCGCCGCTGGTGCAGGAAATCGGGCTTGCCGGCTACCGCGCGTTGATGGGCGAGGTCAGCGCCCTGATGGGCCCCGATATCCGTGCCGCAGGGTCACCAACCATCAACGCGATCTTCGACGAATATTACCAACAGTTTCCCCCCTTCGAGGGGTCAGAATTGTTGCAGATGATGGCAAAGCGCAGCCATTATGCCCGTCTCTGGTCGCTGTTTTTGGAACAGTATCCTCTGGTCCTGACCCCGTTCCTGCCGCAGCCCTTCTTTGCGCCAGGCCGCGATACGGAAGGGGCCGAAGGGGTGCGCGATGTGCTGGGCGCTGCGCTGTATTCATACGCCATGAATTATCTTGGCCTGCCTGCCGGATGCGTCCCTGCCCGTCTGGCGCAGCTTGCCGCCAGGCCGCAGCCGATCAGCGTGCAGATCGTCGGGCGGCGCTGGCGCGAGGATCTGGTGGTCGATGCCTGCGAGGCAGTCGAGGCACGGGTCGGCCTGATGGCACATCACCTCTGGGCAGAGGCATGACACCAAAACACCGGCCTGCGCCGGTTCCGTCAGCTTTATCGAGGCGCAAATCCTGAGACCGTCCATCAATGTCCAGTTGTATTGCACCGCGTCATAGGCATAATCAGGCATGAGGGAGGCGCCTGCATGTTCAACGAGATGACTGGCGGTGACGGTGTCACGCGACCCGCCTATGAAGGTGTCGAAGCCTGGATCAAACGAACCGGGGTCAAATCCCTGATGGATCGCACCGCCGAGGCGGAGGCAATCTTTCGCCGGATCGGGATCACGTTCGCGGTCTATGGCGAAGGCGGCGATCCGGAACGGTTGATCCCGTTCGACCTGATCCCAAGGGTTTTCGCCGCCGACGAATGGCGACGGCTCGACAAGGGGATCAAGCAGCGGGCGCGCGCGCTGAATGCGTTTCTCTGGGATGTGTATCATCGCGGCGAAATCCTGCGCGCCGGTGTGGTGCCGGAACATCTGGTGTATCAGAACGCTGCCTTCCTGCCGGAAATGATCGGTGTCGATCCGCCGGGCCGGGTCTATTCCCACATCGTCGGCATCGACATCGTGCGGACCGGCGAAAGCGATTTTCAGGTGCTGGAGGATAATTGCCGCACACCGTCGGGCGTGTCCTACAAGCTGGAAACCCGCGAGATCATGATGCGGATGTTTCCCGAACTGTTTCAGACCCTGTCCATCGACCCGGTCGACAATTATCCCGACCTCCTGATGAAAACGCTGGAGGAGGTCGCGCCCCCTGCCTGCACCGGCACCCCGAATGTGGTCGTGCTGACGCCGGGGTCGCTGAATTCCGCCTATTACGAACATTCATTCCTTGCCGACCAGATGGGCGTGGAACTGGTGGAGCCGCAGGACCTGTTCGTGAACGAAGGCCTCGTCTGGATGCGCACGACGCGCGGGCCGACGCGGGTCGATGTGATCTACCGGCGGATCGACGACGATTACCTCGACCCGATCACGTTCCGCCCCGAAAGCATGCTCGGCATTCCCGGATTGATGAATGTCTATCGCGCGGGCGGCGTCACGATCTGCTCCGCCCCCGGCTCCGGCGTCGCCGATGACAAGGCGGTCTATTGCTACGTGCCCGAGATGATCAAATTCTATCTTGGTGAGACGCCGATCCTCGACAACGTGCCGACATGGCAATGCTCCAATCCCGACGACTATGCCCATGTCATGGCCAATCTCGGCGATCTGGTGGTGAAGGAGGTGCATGGATCGGGCGGCTATGGCATGCTGATCGGGCCGAAGGCGACGGCAGAGGAAATCGCGGCCTATGCAAAGCGCATCGCGGCCGATCCATCGGATTTCATCGCGCAGCCGACGCTGGAACTTTCAACCGCGCCGTCGCTGGCAGGCGGCGGCATCGGCGCGCGGCATGTGGACCTGCGCCCCTATTGCCTCGTCGGACAGCAGATGCGCCTCGCGCCCGGCGGCCTGACACGGGTGGCGCTGCGCGAGGGGTCGCTGGTCGTCAACTCGTCGCAGGGCGGAGGCGTCAAGGATACATGGGTATTGTCGGAATGATCACATGCTGAGCCGTACCGCAGAAGGACTTTTCTGGGCCGCCCGCTATCTGGAGCGTGCAGAGGGCGTCGCGCGCCTGATCCAGATGGGCCAGCGCATCACGCTGATCCCCGGTGCCGGGCGCGACGAATGGCGATCCGTCGCCGCCGCCGCTGGGGCCGCGCATCTGTTCGAAAAAGAGGAACGGATCACCGAACGGCGGATCGTCGAAAAGCTGGTGCTCTGCCCTGAAACCCCTTCATCCATACGTTACAGCCTCGACCGGGCACGCGAGAACGCCAAGGCGGTGCGCACCGCGCTGACGACCGAGATGTGGGAGGCGCTGAACGACGGCTGGCGTCGGCTGGAGGCCGCCGATGTGGACAGCGCAACGCGCGAGTTGCCGACGCTGATCGACTGGGTCAAACAGCGGTCGTCGATCTTTCGCGGCGCATCCGAGGCGTCGATGCTGCGCCGCGACGGGTATTTCTTTCTGCGGATCGGCGGGTTCATGGAAAGGGCCGACCTGACGCTGCGCCTGCTGGATGTGAAATACTATGTGCTGCTGCCCGAAACCGAGGTTGTGGGCGGCGGACGGGACCATCACCAGTGGACCACCGTGCTGGAGGCACTGTCGGCGCGCCGGGCCTATCACCATGTCTATCGCGGCGATTTCAGCCCGTGGAAGATCACCGATTTCCTGATCCTCAATCAGCAATTCCCCCGGTCCATCAACCATTGCTACACGGAAATGGCGCGGCACCTCGACATGATCTCCAACGCCTATGGCCGCCGCCACGATTGCCATCATCTTGCGAACGCGATGGTCGCCCGATTGGCGGATATGGAAATGGGAGAGCTGTTCAAATCCGGCCTTCATGAGTTCGTGATGAACACGATCAGCCACAACGCGAAACTGTCCTCCGCGATTTCTCGCGCCTATCATTTCTGAGGTCCCATGCTTCTGTCAGTCCGCCACCGCACGACCTATCGCTACGAGCCTTCGGCGATGCGCGTCGCGTTGCGGCTGAAGATGTTTCCGGGGCCTTCCACCGCGCAAAGGCCGCTCTCATGGGCCGTCACGGTGAACGGGACCGCGCCGGATACCAAGATCATCAATGGCTATGGCGATGCGGAGGCGATCTGGCTCAGCACCGACGCACTTGACGAGGTCGAGGTGGTTGCCGAAGGCGTGGTGGAGACGTTCAATACTCACGGCGTTCTGCGAAACTGGGACATGAAGGCGCGACCGGCCATGTTCCTGCGCGAAACCGCACTGACCAAACCCGATGACGCGATCCGGGGGCTGGCGCAGGAGGCGACGGCAGGCACGACCGGTCTTGCCAGCGCGCACGCCCTGTCCACCGCCGTGCGCGATGCGATCGACTATCGCCCCGGATCGACCGACGCCGACACCACAGCGGCAGAGGCGATGACGCAGGGTGCCGGGGTCTGTCAGGATCATGCACATGTGCTGATTTCGGCAGCACGCACCATCGGCGCACCGGCGCGATATGTGGTCGGTTACCTTTATGTCGACGAGGAGTCCGACCCCGACATCATCACCCAGGCGGAGACCCACGCCTGGGTCGAAATCTGGGTGGATGGCCTCGGCTGGGTCGGCTTCGATCCGTCAAACCGGATTTGCCCCACAGAGCATTACATCCGCCTCGCATCCGGGCTTGACGCGCCAGATGCCACGCCTTTACGTGGATCGGTAACGGGCAGTGTCGAAGAGGCGCTGGATGCCGATGTGCAGGTCGTTCAGTCCCAACAATAGACACGCCCTTCTTTGGGGGGAATGAAACAATGACCTATTGCATGGGCGTGAAGCTCGATGCGGGCATCATCATGATGTCCGATACCAGAACCAATGCCGGTCTCGACAACATCTCGCGCTTTCGCAAGATGTTCACGTGGGAAGAACCGGGCGAGCGGGTGCTGGCCTGCTGTTGTGCCGGGAACCTGTCGATCACGCAGGGCGTGCTGAGCCAGATCAACTCGGCAATCGCCAGCTCGCGTCAGGACAGCTCGATCGAGACGATCATGAATTCCGCGACGCTGTTCCGGTCGGCGCAACTGATCGGCGATGCGATGAAGGACGTGCAGGCGCATTACAGCCACACGCTTCAGGCGGCGGGCGTTGGATCGGGCGCGTCGATCCTGTTCGCCGGTCAGCGCAAGGGCGGCGAGGCGCGGCTCTATCTGATCTATTCGGCAGGCAATTTCATCGAGGCGACACCGGACACGCCGTTCCTTCAGATCGGCGAGCACAAATACGGCAAGCCGATTCTCGACCGCCTGATCACCCCGAAAACCCCGATGGGCACGGCGATGAAGGCCGTGTTCCTTTCGATGGACAGCACCTTGCGATCCAACCTGTCGGTTGGCCTGCCGCTCGACCTGGCGGTGATCGACCCGGTGAATATCCGGTTCGCAACCAACCGGCGGATCGAAAGCGATGACGAGGAATTCGGCGCGATCTCGGCAGGGTGGGCAAATGCGATCCGCAATGCTTTCGACACGCTGCCCGAAGTCAGCTCAGGATGAGATTGGGCAAGCCGGACCTCCGGCTTCGGCTTGCCCTTATCTCGGTCATTCTGTCGGCCTTGATCGTCTCGGGGCCGACAGATGCCGCTGAGCCATCCGATCCGAAAACCCTGTGCGCGCTGATCGAGGATGCAGCGACCCAGTATGACCTGCCCCCGCCATTCTTCGCCCGCCTGATCTGGAAGGAAAGCCGGTTCGACCCCGGCGCCATCAGCCATGCCGGGGCGCAGGGCATCGCGCAGTTCATGCCCGCGACGGCGCGGCTGCGTGGGCTGACCGACCCGTTCGATCCGGCAGAGGCGATCCCGAAATCCGCCGCCTATCTGGCCGAATTGCGCGATCTGTTCGGCAATCTCGGCCTCGCCGCCGCCGCCTATAACAGCGGCGAAGGCCGGGTTGCCGCATGGCTGCGCGGCAAGGGCGGGCTGCCGGGCGAGACGCGGGATTACGTCTATTCGATCACCACCAAACCCGCCGAATGGTTCCGCGAGCCGGGGCGCGTGCTGCCGGATTTGCCGCTCGACCCAAAGGCGAGCTTCGCCGATGCCTGTGCCCGCCTTCCGGTGATGGAAACCCGCACCGCGCCGCGGCCACCCTGGGGCGTGGTGATCGCTGGTGGGCGGACCCAACGCGCGGCGCTTATCGCGTTCGAGCGGGCGCGCCGACAGGCCCCGACGGTCATCGCTGCCAGCAATGTCCACGTGATCAGAAAGGGCCGCAAGACCACCGGACCGCTTTACACCGCACGGATCGGGGCCGAAAGCCGGTCGGAGGCGCGGCGCATCTGCCTGCGCATCACCCGTGCCGGTCAGACCTGCTATATCCGCCAGAATTAGAGCGGTTTTCGATCAATCTGGAACAGATTGATCGAAAACCAAGACAAGATCGGACTGGGCAAATTGCACATTCCAATCAATCTGGTGAACCAGATTGATCGAAAAGTGCTCTAAAGCGGCGGTTCCGCCTTCGCCAGCGCCGCCTCTGCCAGCGGGATATAGTTGCGGTTGCGCGGCCCTTCGGCATGGCGCTTGGTCAACTGGATCTGGAAATTCGCCAGCTTGCCATGCCGGAACGAGATTTCGGAGGCGATCAGATAGAGGTCCCACATGCGAAAGAACACCTCGTCATAAAGCTTCAGCACCTCGTCGCGGTTGGCGTGAAACCGCATCCGCCAATCGCGCAGCGTGTCGGCGTAATGCATCGTCAGGATTTCCACATCCTTGGTCAGGAATTTCGCCCTCTCGATGGCTGGAAACGTCTCTGACAGCGCGGGAATATGGCCGTTCGGAAAGATGTATTTCTCGACAAAGGGCGGGTCGGAGGCATTTGGTTTCGCCCGCCCGATGGAATGGATCAGCGCCACGCCGTCATCTTCGAGCAGATCATAGATGGTCTGGAAATATTCGTCGAAATGATGCGGGCCGACATGTTCGAACATGCCGACCGACACGATCCGATCAAACTTGCCGGTCACCTTTCGGTAGTCCTGCAACAGGAATCGTGCCTTGTCGGCAAGGCCCGCATCGGCGGCGCGCTGATTGGCGACGCGCAATTGTTCCTCGGCCAGTGTCACGCCGGTCACATCCGCGCCGGTGGTCTGCGCCAGATAAAGGCCCATGCCGCCCCAGCCGCAGCCTATATCCAGCACCCGCTGGCCCGGCTGCATCAGCATCTTGGCCGCGATATGCCGCTTTTTCTTGCGCTGCGCTTCCTCCAGCGTCTCGTCGCCGGTTTCGTAATAGGCGCAAGAATACTGAAGATCCTTGTCAAGAAACAGCCGGAACAGACGTTCGTCGAGGTCATAGTGATGCGCGACGTTCTTCTTCGATGTCTCCGGCAGGACATGACGGCGCAGCTTGCGGTGCAGGATGCGGCCCAACTCGCGCGCGATGGCGGGGGCGGAGGCGAAGTTCTTCGCGCCGTTACGTTTGGCCAGCGCGAGGAATTCATACATCTCCCCTTGCTCGACCACGAGACGGCCCTGCATGTAAAGCTCGGCGAATTGCAGCGACGGGTCCATCCACGCCGCCCGCACGGCACCGCTGTCGGTCAGCCGCAGCCGCGCAACAGGGGCGGAGCCATCACCGAATGCGCGGGTCTTGCCCGACGGAAAGGTGACTTCCACCGCGCCCTTCTTCACACCACGGGCCAGCATTCCCGCAAGTCGGTCTTCAAACATCCTTGATCCTCGATCGCAGGTGCCGCGTTGATGCCCGGTCATATCCGGCTAAGCGACGGGTTGCAATTCATGTGGGCGGCAGTCACGATTTCGCCTATACTGCCCCTGATGTCGGGAGGTTGAGATGATATTTGTCATGCGCAGAATCCTCATAATCTGCGCTTTGTTTGCGCTTTGGGCCGGGCAGGTTTCGGCCCAGCAACGCCTCGCGCTCGTGATCGGGAACGGGGCCTATGACAAGGGTGCGCTGGCCAATCCGCCCAATGATGCGGAGCTGACGGCGGCGGCGCTGGCCGATGCGGGCTTTGCCGTGACCAAGATCATCAATGCCAGCCAGACCAGCATGAAACAGAATATCCGTGCCTTTGCGGTGCGGTTGCAGCGGGCCGGGCCGAATGCCGTGGCGGCATTTTATTATGCCGGGCATGGCGTGCAGGTCGATGGGCGCAATTACCTGATCCCGGTCGATGCCACCATCACCGCGAAACCCGATCTCGAGTATGAAACGGTCGAGGCGCAATGGGTGCTCGACATGATCGGCGACACCGGCGCTTCGATGTCGATCATCATTCTCGACGCCTGCCGCGACAACCCGTTCCGGTCGTTCACACGATCATCCTCCCGTGGACTGGCGCGGATGGACGCGCCGCGCGGGGCGCTGCTGTCCTATTCCACCGCGCCCGGTGATGTCGCGGCGGATGGCACCGGGGTGAACAGCCCGTTCACAAAGGCGCTGGCCACCGCGATCCGCACACCCGGCCTGAAGATCGAGGATACGTTCAAGCAGGTGCGCCGCAGCGTTCTGGCGGAAACCGGCGAGCGGCAATTGCCCTGGGAATCGACATCCCTGACCGGGGATTTCTATTTCATGCCGGGTGGCGGTGCGCCGCCGCCTCAGCCCGCGCAGCCCGTGTCGATCCAACCCCAGCCGCCCGCCGCGCCTGCGCCTGCCCCGACCCCGGTGCGCCCGGCAGCCGTCGCGCCCGAGGCCCCGGCACCCGAACCTGCCCCGACCGGCGAATATGTGCCGCAAGAGGTCAGCATGGACGATTACTACGACGACGATATGCTGCGCTGCTATCACCCGCGTCACAAGGCGGTCTATTCACACTTTCCAAATCCGGCGAACCGGTGCAGCGGTGGGTCATACCGGATCACCGAGGGTGATTTTCACAAGTTTCTTTCCCTGAACTGACGCCGTTGCAGTGCCTGAATGGATTCATTTTGCTTTCACGTCTCTGGGCATTATCGAACAATTACAGTTGCACTTAACGCGGGCACCGCATTGACGATGGCATTCCGCAGCGCATGTTTCAGGGAACAGCCAAGGAGCATGCCATGCCACAAGCCCTGACCCGCCTGACAACCGGATTGTGCCTGACCCTGCTCCCCGTGGCGGCAGGTGCCGACCTTCTGATCCGGTTCGATGAAGGCGCGCCCAAGGATCGCCTTTCGCTGGTCAATGCCAGCGGCTGCGAGACCGGCCCCGCCGTGGCGCTGATCGACCTGACCGACAGCGCAGGCGGACTTTATTTCGACACGACAGCGGCGGGGGCCGGGGTCGACGTTTTCCAGCCAGTGGAGTTGATCGCGGGCGATGTCGAGCAGATGAGCGTCACCGGCGACGGCGACACAAGGCTGGAGTTGCGCATCCCGGCGTTGCGGCCCGGCAAGATGATCGTCGTGACGATGGACCTCGACGACCGGCTGGCAGATGGCGCACTGGGTCAGACACGGATTGCAGGCACCGAAATCAGCGGTGCCACCGTCACGCTCACGGTCGATGGCACCACCGCGACAGGCAGGTTCGGAAGCGACAATAATGCCGAGGTGCCGCTGCCGTCCTGCGTGTCGTGACCGTCATTCGTGGCTGAAATCGGCCTTCCGCTTTTCGGCGAAGGCGCTCATCCCCTCTGACTGGTCCTTTGTCGCGAAGAGCGCGAAGAAGGTCCGCCGTTCATAATTCAGCCCTTCCGCCAGTGAGACCTCGAAGGCGCGATCGACCGCTTCCTTCGCGATCATGGTGGACGGTTTTGAGAACCCGGCGATGGTTTCCGCCGCCTTGACCGCCACATCCATCAAATCCGCCACCGGCGCGATGCGGCTGACGAGGCCGCAGCGCTCCGCCTCCTCCGCGCCCATCATCCGCCCGGTCAGGACCATGTCCATCGCCTTGGCCTTGCCGATGGATCGGGCCATGCGCTGCGATCCGCCCATGCCGGGAATGACGCCAAGCTTGATTTCCGGCTGGCCAAACTGCGCGGTATCCGAACAGATGATGAAGTCGCACATCATCGCCAACTCGCACCCCCCGCCCAGCGCATAGCCGGATACGGCGGCGATCTTCGGCGTGCGCAGTTTGGCGAACACGTCCCAGCCGGAAAAGAAGTCGTTGTAATACATGTCCATATAGGACTTCTCGTTCATCTCCTTGATGTCCGCCCCGGCGGCGAAGGCCTTTTCCGACCCGGTGATGACGATGCAGCCGATGCCGCGATCCGCGTCCAGTTCCTGTGCATGGGCGAGCATTTCGCGCAGCACATCGGAGTTCAGCGCGTTCAGCGCCTTCGGGCGGTTGATCGTCAGGATACCCACGCGGCCACGCCGCTCCATCAGGACTGTGTCACTCATCATTCAGCTCCGGTTCATCTTTTCAAAACGCGGCAACATGGCGGAGAAATCCATCCCCTGCCCGCCATCCGCGACAAATGCCTCATACAATTCCATCGCCCGCGCCCCCATCGGGGTGGCGGCATTCACCTCTTCGGCGGCCTGTTGCGACAGGCGCAGATCCTTCAGCATCAACTCCGCCGCGAAACCGGGCTTGTAGCCATTGTCGGCGGGGGATTTCGGGCCGATGCCGGGGGCCGGGCAATAGGCGTTCATCGACCAGGAATAACCCGACGAAGTGGATACCACATCGAACATCTTGCCCCGGTCCAGCCCCAGCTTGTCAGCCAGCGCGAAGGCCTCGCAGGTGGCGACCATCGTGGCGCCGAGGATCATGTTGTTGCAGATCTTTGCCGCCTGCCCGGCCCCCCCCGCGCCGCAATGCACGGCCTTCTGGCCCATGATTTCGAACAGCGGCGCAGCCTTGGCGAAACTGGCGTCGGAGCCGCCGCACATGAAGGTCAGCGTCCCCGCCGCTGCGCCGCCGATCCCGCCGGACACCGGCGCATCGACTGATAGCAGGCCCGCCGCCGCCGCCGCATCATGCGCCGCGCGCGACGCGGCCACATCAACGGTGGAACAGTCGATCAGGCAGGTGCCGGGGGCCGCCGCCGGCACGATTTCCGCCGTCACCGCCGTCAGGATCGCGCCATTGGGCAGCATGGTGATGACTGCATCACGCCCGCTTGCCGCCTCCGCCGCCGTTGCAGCCTTTGCAATGCCCGCAATGTCATAGGGCGCGAGGTCGAACCCCGTCACATCATGCCCCGCCGCAATCAGGTTCGCCGCCATCGGCGCGCCCATATTGCCGAGGCCAATAAATCCGATCTTCATCTTCACTCTCCCCCTACCTTCAGGTCGCCGCCCTCCGGCGGGCTGAGCATTGCATCCACATCCGCCTGCGTCACGTCCCGAAGGCGGGGTTTCGCCCATTTCGGGTCACGGTCCTTGTCGATCACCGCCGCGCGGATGCCTTCGAGGAATTCCCCTTCCGACATGCAGCGCCAAGTGAACCGGTATTCGCGCGCCAAGGCTTCCTCCAGCGACAGGCCGCGCGCTGTGCGGATCAGGTCCATCGCCGCCGCGACTGACAGGGGGCACCCCTTGCGCAGCGCTTTCAGTGTCGCGGTCGCCCATTCAAGACCTGCCGCCGCGCCCTCTTCCAACTGGGCCTCCAGTTCGACCGGAGAGGACGCTGAAAACGCATCGTCAATGGGCAACTGGAAATAGGCCAGCTCGCCGCCTGTTGGCTTCTTCCCGAAACCTGCGATCACATCGGGATTCCCGGTTTCGATCAGCTTCGCCTTCAGCGCGTCCCACTGGTCTGTTGGGACATAGGTATCGGCAAACCCGGCGTAAATGGCATCCGCAGGCCCCATTCGCGTGGCGGTCATGCCGAGATATTCGCCGCAGCGGCCCGGCGCATTCGCCAGAATCCACGATCCGCCCACATCCGGCACCAGCCCGATTCCGACCTCCGGCATCGCAACCTGCGTGCCGTCGGTGACGATGCGATGCGATCCGAGGGCGGAGACACCGACGCCGCCGCCCATGACGAAGCCGTGCATGAAGGCGACATAGGGTTTCGGATAGCGCGCGATCTTGGCGTTCAGGCGGTATTCGAAGGCCCAGAAATCGCGCCCGAACCCGAAGTCCCCGGCCCGGCCCGTGCGGTAGAGGTCGACAATGTCGCCGCCCGCCGCGAAGGCACGATCACCGATCGCGTCGATCATCACCAGCGCGACACGATCATCATGCCGCCAGTCATCCAGCGCGCGGTCGACCGCCTCCAGCATCCCCACGGTCAGGGAATTCAACGCCTCCGGCCGCGTCAGCGTGATGCGCCCGGCGCGGCCTTCGATCCTGACCTCGATCTCGCTCATGCGCCCCGCTCCGCCAACAGGGCGCGCGAAATGATGACGCGCATGATCTCGTTCGTCCCCTCAAGGATCTGATGCACGCGCAGATCGCGCACGATCTTCTCGATCCCGTAATCCGCGAGATAACCATAGCCGCCATGAAGTTGCAGCGCGTCATTCGCGACCTTGAAGGCGGTATCGGTCACGAACCGTTTCGCCATCGCGCAGAATTTCGTCGCGTCCGGCGCGCTGGTGTCCAGCTTCCACGCTGCTTGGCGCAACAGGATACGCGCCGCCGAAAGCTCCGTCTCCATATCCGCGATGCGGAACTGAAGCCCCTGAAACTGGTCGATGGTTTTGCCGAAGGCCTTGCGCTCCCCCATGTAGATCAGCGTCTGGGTCAGCGCCTGCTGCGCCGCGCCAAGGGCGGAGGCAGCGATGTTCAGCCGCCCGCCATCCAGCCCCGCCATCGCATAGGCGAAGCCGCGGCCTTCCTCGCCGATCAGGTTTTCGGCCTTCGCCTTTGCCGCATCGAATTGCACCTGCGCCGTAGGCTGGGATCGCCATCCCATCTTGTCTTCGAGCGCACCAAAGGAAAGCCCCTCTGCCCCGTCCTCGATGATGATCGCGGAGACACCTTTCGGGCTGTCATCACCGGTGCGGCACATCACGACATAGGCATCGGAATAGCCGCCGCCGGAGATGAAGGCCTTGGTGCCGGTCAACGCCCAGCCTTCGTTCGTGCGCACCGCCTTCGTGCGCAACGCGGCGGCATCCGATCCTGATCCGGGTTCGGTCAGGCAATAGGACATGACCGTTTCCATCGCGCAAAGGCGTGGCAGCCATTCGGCCTTCATCTCGTCCGACCCGAACCGGTCGATCATCCCGGCGCACATGTTGTGGATCGACAGGAACGATCCGACCGAGGGGCAGGCCATTGCCAGCGCCTCGAAGACCAGCGTCGCATCCAGCCGGGTCAGGCCCGATCCGCCGTATTCGTCGCTCACATAGATGCCGCCGAGGCCCAGTTCCGCCACCTTGGGCCAGAGGTCCTTCGGGATCGTTCCCGCCGCCTCCCAGTCCCGCGCGAAGGGGGCGATATGCTGCTGCCCGAACGCGTAGGCCATGTCGAAGATGGCGGATTGTTCTGGGGTCAGGGCGAAATGCATTGCGCGTTCCTCTTGGCTTCGGTGCCGCTTCGCGCGGCTTCTCTGTCTTGTATCCGGGCGGGCCGGGCGGTCAAATTCGGGTCACAGATCGGCGTGAAATTCTTCGATCAGATGGCGCACCGCGGCAGAGAGGTCGCCATCCGCCGCCGCCCGGACCGCGCGCTGGCGATCCGCGCTGGACCCGGCGGCGCACATGTCCTGCATCCGCAACAACTCCTCAGTGGACCGAAGGATACCCGCATCTTCGGCCACCAGTTCGATCAGTTCTTCCACCAGATCGGCAAAGGGCACGATTTCCGCCCGGCCGAAATCAATCAGCCCCTCTTTCATCCCGTATCGCTGCGCCCGCCAGCGGTTTTCACCGATCAGAAATCGGTCATAGGTGCGCCAACGCTGGTTCTTCGTCTTCAGCCGCCACAGCATCCGCATCAGCGCCTGCGTCACGGCGGCGATGGTCAGCGCATCCTCCATCCGGGGGCAGACATCGCAGATCCGGCTTTCCAGCGTCGGGAACCGGTGCGACGGTCGCAGGTCCCACCAGATTTTCGAGCTGTCCTCGATGATGCCCAGATCGACCAGCGCGCCGGTCGTGCGTTCATATTCCGCCCAGCTTGTCAGCTCCGGCGGCAACCCGGTGCGCGGCAGGTTGTCGAATACCGTCAGGCGATAGGAATTCAACCCGGTATCGCGCCCCTGCCAGAACGGCGAAGAGCCTGACATCGCCAGAAGATGCGGCAGAAAATATGACATCTGCGGCATCAGATCGACCCGCAGCGCATCGTCGTTCAGCCCGACATGAACGTGCATGCCGCAGATCAGCAACCGCTCCGCCACCCCGCCCAGCGCGCTGCTGAGGTTGCGATAGCGGTCCTTGTCGGTATGGCGCTGATCCTTCCAGTCGCTGAACGGGTGGCATGCGGCGGCGATGGGGGCGAGGTTGTGCTTCGCCGCCTCCGCCGCCACCGTTGCGCGCAGCCGTTTCAGATCGTCACGCGCCTCACCAACATGGCTGCAAACCTTGGTGCCGACCTCAACCTGACAGGCAAGGAATTCGGGGCTGAACTGCCCCTCCAGCGCCGCAGACAGCGCGTCCATCATCGCCTGCGGCGCCTCGGCGAGCGCCAGACTGTCCCGATCGACGAGGAGGTATTCCTCCTCTACGCCAATGGTGAAATCCGGCTCCCGCATCGGATCACTTCATCGTCGGGATCGAGAATTCGGCACCGGACCGGATGCCCGACGGCCAGCGCGCGGTGATCGTCTTGGTGCGCGTGTAGAACCGGAACGCATCCGGCCCATGCTGGTTCAGGTCGCCGAAGACGGATTTCTTCCAGCCGCCGAAGGTGTGATAGGCCAGCGGCACCGGGATCGGCACATTGATGCCGACCATCCCGATATTGACCCGGTTCGCGAAATCGCGCGCCGTGTCGCCATCGCGGGTGAAGATCGCGGTGCCGTTGCCGTAT